>NZ_JBVIYR010000001.1:244657-917239 GCF_055592385.1 Streptomyces sp. NPDC041124 | reverse complement strand
AAACGCCCGGTTACATTCCGAACCCGGAAGCTAAGCCTTACAGCGCCGATGGTACTGCAGGGGGGACCCTGTGGGAGAGTAGGACGCCGCCGAACAATTTGTGGGAAAGCCCCGTGCCATTGGCACGGGGCTTTCTGCGTTTAAGGTCGATGCATGCGCTATGACCTCATCATTTTCGACAACGACGGTGTCCTCGTCGACAGTGAGCCGATCTCCAATCGGCACCTGGCCGCCTACCTCACGGAGCTCGGGCACCCGACCTCCTACGAGGAGTCCATCCGGGACTACATGGGCTCCGCCATGCACCGCGTCCACGACCTCGTCGAGGAGCGGACCGGGCAGCGGTTGCCGGCGGACTTCGACGACGTGTTCCACGCCCGGGTCTTCGCCGCGTTCGAAAGGGAGTTGAAGCCGGTCGTCGGAGCCATGGACGTGCTGGAGAAGCTGACCGCTGACGGAGTCCCGTACTGCGTGGCCTCCTCAGGAAGCCACGAGCGGATCCGGGTGGGGCACCGCACCGCCGGTCTCGACCGCTGGTTCGACGACGAGCGGATCTTCAGCTCGCAGGACGTGGGACGGGGCAAGCCGGAACCCGACCTGTTCCTGTACGCGGCCGAGCGGATGGGCGTGGCACCCGAGCGGTGCGTGGTCGTCGAGGACAGTCCCCTGGGCGTGCGGGCGGCGGTCGCGGCCGGCATGGACGTGTACGGGTTCACCGCGATGACACCGGCGGCGAAGCTGGCCGCAGCGACACGACTCTTCGACGACATGCGGGAGTTGACCGGCCTGCTGCACACCCGGAACTGAATCCGATTCAGCTTTGACCGGATCTACCCACCGGTACCCCCGAGCCCTACGCTCGCCGCCATGACTGATGTGCTGCGGCGCGGCAGGGCCTCGCTGGCGTTCAGCTTCCTCGTGCAGGGCGTCGCCTTCGCTCTGCTCGTGACGCGGATCCCCGCCATCCAGGACCGGTACGGGGTCTCCGACGCGCTGCTGCCCGTCTTCCTCGCCGCGGTTCCGATCCTCGCCGGCATCGGCAGCGTGACGACGGAACGGCTCGTGAAACGGGTTCCGCCCAGCCGGGTGCTGCGGTGGTCGCAGCCCGTGGTGCTGCTCGCGCTGCCGGCGGTGGGCGCCGGGCGGCACATGGCCGGGCTCGCCGTGGCGCTGGCCGCGTTCGGACTGGCCGTGGGGGCGCTGGACGCGTCGATGAACATGCTCGGGGTCAGCCTGCAACGGGCGTACGGGCGGAGCATCATGCTCAGCTTCCACGCCGCCTACAGCCTGGGCGGGATCATCGGGGCGTCGCTGGCGTGGGTGGGGGCGCGCGGGGACGTGGCGCTGTGGGTGTCGTACCTGCCGGTGGTGCTGGTGCTGCTGCCGGCCGCGTTGGCCGGCAGCCGCTGGTACGTCGACAGGGGCGGCGGGCCGGCGGTCCCGGAGGAGACCAAGGGCGCGGGCGCCGGCGCTTCCGCGGGCCTCACCTGGATGCTGCCGCTGTGTCTGGTGATGACCGTGGCGTACATCGGGGACTCGACGGTCTCCAACTGGAGCGCGAAGTACCTCCAGGACGTGCTGGGCGGTTCGGAGCAGCTGGCGACCGTTCCGTACAACGTCTACATGGTCACCACGCTGCTGGGGCGGACCCTCGGGGACGTCGGGGTCCGGCGGTTCGGGGCCGTGGCGGTGGTGCGGGCGGGGGCGCTGGTGGCGGCGGTGGGATTCGCCGTGGTGGCCGGGGCTCCCGGTGCGTGGGTGGGGATGCTGGGGTTCACGCTGCTGGGGCTCGGACTGTGCGTGCTGGTGCCGGGGACCTTCGCGGCGGCGGGGCGGCGGGCCGCCGAGCGGGGCGGCCCGGGCGCCTCGGACGCGGCGATAGCGCGGCTGAACGTCTTCAACTACGTGGGTTTCCTGATCGGCTCGCCCCTGGTCGGGGCGCTCGGCGACGCGTGGAGCTACCGCGGGGCGATGCTGGTGCCGATGGTGTTGGTGCTGGTGACCCTGGTGTACGCCAAGTCGTTCGCATCCGAACCGGACCGATACGGTGGCGGGCATGAGCGGCCGCGCACAGCTGATGTGGGACGAGGCAGTAACGGGCTATGACTTCGGCCGGGAGCATCCGATGGATCCGGTCCGGCTCGCGCTGACCCGGAGTCTGGTCGGTGCCTTCGGCCTGGACCGTGAGGTGAAGGTGGTCGCGGCGAAGGCGGCCGGGCCCTCGACGCTGCGGCTGGTCCACCGGGAGGACTACATCGAGGCCGTGCGGGCCGCGTCGGCGGACCCCGCCGCCGCCGACCAGTCGTACGGGCTCGGCACGATGGACGATCCCGCGTTCGCCGGGATGCACGAGGTGTCGGCACTGATCGCCGGGCAGTCCGTGGGCGCCGCGGAGGCCGTGTGGCGGGGTGAGGCGCTGCACGCGGTGAACTTCGCCGGCGGGCTGCACCACGCCATGCCCGGTGCCGCCTCCGGCTTCTGCGTGTACAACGACGCCTCGCTCGCCATCGCCCGGCTGCTGGAGCTGGGCGCGGAACGGATCGCGTACGTCGACGTCGACGTCCATCACGGGGACGGGGTGCAGGCGGCGTTCTGGGAGGACCCGCGGGTCCTGACGATCTCGCTGCACGAGCATCCGCGGACCCTGTTCCCGCAGACCGGGTGGCCCGAGGAGACGGGCGCGGGCAGCGCGGAGGGCGGAGCGGTCAATGTCGCCCTGCCGGCCGGCACCGGGGACGCGGGATGGCTGCGGGCCTTCCACTCGGTCGTGCCGGAGCTGATCGCGGACTTCCGGCCGCAGGTGCTGGTGACCCAGCACGGGGCCGACACGCACTTCGAGGATCCGCTGGCTCACCTGGCGGTGTCGCTGGACGCGCAGCGGGCGGTGCAGGTGGCGTGCCACGAGCTGGCGCACGAGTACGCCGACGGGCGGTGGGTGGCGCTGGGCGGAGGCGGATACGCGGTGGTGGAGGTGGTGCCCCGGTCCTGGACGCATCTGGTGGGCATCGCCGCCGGGCGGCCCGTGGAGCCCACCGCGATGATCCCGGAGGAGTGGCGGCAGCAGGTCTACGCCCGGACCCGGCAGCCGGCGCCGCGGCGGATGACGGACGGGCGGTGGCCCGTGTCCTGGGCCGCGTGGGACGAGGGATACGACCCGGCTGACCGGCTCGACCAGGCGATTCTCGCGTCCCGGCGCGCGGTGTTCCCGCTGCGGGGGCTGCTGCCGTAGCGGCCCGGCGCCGCTGTCCGTTACGCCAACCGTGCGGTGTCGGTCCCGTTCCGGCCGCGCTCCGCGTCCGCGTGGCGCAGCATCGCTTGCGTGCTGCTGACCACCGACGGCCTCCGCGGGCATCTTCTGGCTGCCCGGATCGCCGGGGTGGTGGGCACCACCCGCGAGGAGAGCCTGCGCAGTTACCGGCTGTTCGCGGCCCGGGATCCGCGGCTGCTGATCGGGCTGGATCCCGAACGGGCATGGAGCGAACGGGACCTGGTCGCGCTGATGGCGGAGAAGTGCGGAGTTCCGGCAGACCCCGGGCGCGTGTCGGGCCATGATGTGATCGACCCCGGACGCACCCTGGCGGCGCTGGACGCCTGTGCGGAGCGGCTGGCGGTGGCTGCGGAGCGTGGTGTCCCGGTGCTCCTCGGGACGGGTCATCCGCACCGGCTGCTCGGTTTCTACGCCGCTCTGGCAGACGGTTTGTCGGCGGCGGGATGTGCTGTCCTCACTCCGGCGCAGGGTCGCCGTGTCGACATAACGACCCGGTTCGGTCTACGTACGTGCAACCTCGACTACGTACGGGGAGTCGGGCTCGTCCGGAGCGCGACCTCCCGGCGCTCCGGTGGTGAGCCGGGCGCACACACGCACTCCCCCCTCCCGGTTCGGACCGCGCTCGCCGCGGCGGCCGACGCCGGCGGGCCGCTTCCCGAGTTGGTGATCGGCGATCACGGCTGGGTCTGCGGGGCAGGTCAGCTGGGGTTCGAGGCCGTCGGGCCGGCGGACGTGAACGACCCGGCGCCGTTCGTCGGGGAGGCCGAGGGGGTCGTCTCGGTGGCCGTTCCACTTGATGACGGCGTGCGATCCGATGACTACCTGCCACTGGCCCGCTACGTACTCAATCGAGCGTGTCTGTCACAGTAGGCCGCCGATGGGTGCACCTCTTCCCCACTCGCATCACCCGCCCCTACATTGGGGAGTGAGCACGCAACGACGAAGAGTCACCGGAAGGGGAAGCCGGTGGCCGTCGAGTGCGGAAGGTTCAGGTGTGTCATGGCTGCAGCTGGCGAGAGGCCTCTGAACGAGGTTCAGTTCCTTACCGTGGCGGAAGTCGCCTCGGTGATGCGAGTGTCGAAGATGACCGTGTACCGGCTGGTGCACAGCGGTCATCTGCCCGCGATCCGGGTGGGGCGGTCGTTCCGCGTCCCGGAGCAAGCGGTTCACGAGTACCTCCGCGAGAGCTACGTGGGGGTGGAAACCGCCTGACGGCGCGCCGGGGAGACCCGTACAGGGCACTCGCGGGCCTCTCCGGTCACCTCGATTACGACCTCAGCGCTCGGGCGGGTAGGCTAGCCCCTCGTAGGTCGTGTGGGCCCATGGCGCCCAAACACCGAGTGATGAGAAGTGAGCGAGGGTAGTCGTGGGCTCTGTTATCAAGAAGCGGCGCAAGCGGATGGCTAAGAAGAAGCACCGCAAGCTGCTCAAGCGCACGCGCGTTCAGCGTCGCAACAAGAAGTAAGCGACAGCGCGGAAGCGTGTCCAGTGGCCCCCCACCGCGGTTCGGTGGGGGGCCACTGCCGTGCCCGGGTCCGGAGGGCTTCGTCCGCGCGGCCGGGGCACTCGTTCCCCTGCCGGTCCGTGCGTGGGTGCGGCCGGTCCCGGGGTGCGTACGTCCGGGGCCGTCGTCACTTCAAGCATCTGGTCGGCACCGCAGAGCGACGGCGACCCGATAGGTTGGCCGTCGGGAGCAGGGCGAGAGGAAGGCGCTGATCTTGGGAAGGGTCGTGCTCGTGACCGGGGTGGCCCGGCAGCTGGGGGGCCGGTTCGTCCGGCGGATCCAGCGGGATCCCGAGGTGGACCGGGTCGTCGGCGTGGACGCGGTCCCGCCCGAGCACCATCTGGGCGGCGCGGACTTCGTCCAGGCGGATATCCGGCAGCCCAGCATCGGGCGGGTGCTCGCCGAATCGGGTGCGGACACGGTCGTGCATCTCGACGTGACGGGGACGCCGTTCGGCAGCGGCAGCCGGACCGCGCTCAAGGAGACCAACGTCATCGGCACCATGCAGCTGCTGGGTGCCTGCCAGAAGTCGCCGAGCATCAAGCGGCTGGTCGTGAAGTCCAGTACGAACGTCTACGGTTCGGCGCCCCGGGATCCGGCGGTCTTCACCGAGACCACCTCGGCCAAGTCGCTGCCCAGCGGCGGCTTCGCCAAGGACACGGTGGAGGTCGAGGGGTATGTGCGCGGCTTCGCGCGGCGCCGCCCCGACGTCGCGGTGTGCGTGCTGCGGTTCGCGAACATCCTGGGTCCGGCCGCGGACAGTCCGCTGGCGGCGTACTTCTCGCTGCCGGTGCTGCCGACCGTGCTGGGCTACGACCCCCGGCTGCAGTTCGTGCACGAGGACGACGTCATCGAGGTGCTGCGGATCGGCTCGCACGAACCGGAGCGGGGCACGCTCAACAGCGGAACCTTCAACATCGCCGGTGACGGTGTGCTGCTGCTGTCGCAGTGTGCGCGGCGGCTGGGCCGGCCCACCGTGCCGCTGCTGCTTCCCGCCGTCACCTGGGTGGGCTCGCTGGTGCGTACGCTGGGGATGACGGACTTCTCACCCGAGCAGATCCGGTTGCTCACCCACGGGCGGGTGGTGGCGACGGACCAGATGCGGGAGACGCTGGGCTTCACCCCGAAGTACTCGACTGCTGAAACGTTTGCGGACTTCGTGCGCAGCCGTGGTCCCGGGCTGCTTCCGCCGGAGGCCCTGGCGGGGGCCGTCGACCGGATCGCCGCGCTGCCCCGGCCGGGCGGCGGACACTCCCCTACGCAGAGCGCCAACTGAGGAGCGCAGCAACGATGGCGGACGCCAAGGTCATTCCGTTCGACGACGACCACCGTTCCCGTGGGGGTGGCGCTCAGCGCCCGTCGCGCCGCCGAAGTGCGGGCAGCCGGCGCCAGGGGGGCGGGCAGCCCGCGGCGGTCGGTGCGGTCCAGCCCCTGCCGGGCGTCGCGTCCGTGCCGGATGATGATCCGGTGACCGATGAGGACGAGCAGCCCCAGGAGCCGGCCGCCGGGAGGGACGGCGGTGGTCTGGAGCGGCGGGTCGCGGGCGGTCTGGCCTTCCTGCGCCGCCGGCTCACCGGTGACTACGAGGTCGACGACTTCGGTTACGACGAGGAGCTCACCGACCAGGTGCTGATGTCGCTGCTGCGTCCGCTGTACGAGAAGTACTTCCGGGTCGAGGTGAAGGGCGTCGAGAACATCCCGTCGGAGGGCGGCGCGTTGATCGTCGCCAACCATTCGGGGACGGTGCCGGTGGACGGTCTGATGATGCAGGTCGCCGTCCACGACCATCATCCGGCCGACCGTCATCTGCGGCTGCTCGCGGCGGACCTGGTGTTCGTGCTGCCGGTGGTCAACGAGCTCGCCCGGAAGCTCGGGCACACCCTGGCCTGCGCGGAGGACGCCGAGCGGCTGCTGGCCCGGGGGGAGCTGGTGGGGGTGATGCCGGAGGGGTTCAAGGGCATCGGGAAGCCCTTCGGTGAGCGGTACAAGCTGCAGCGGTTCGGGCGGGGCGGGTTCGTCTCGACCGCGCTGCGGCAGGGGGCTCCGATCATCCCGTGCTCGATCGTCGGCGCGGAGGAGATCTATCCGATGATCGGCAACGCGAAGACGCTGGCGCGGTTGCTGGGCTTTCCGTACTTCCCGCTGACGCCGACGTTTCCGTGGCTGGGGCCGCTGGGGGCGGTGCCGCTGCCGACGAAGTGGACGATCCAGTTCGGTGAGCCGATCCCGACGGACGGCTATCCGCCGGAGGCGGCGGAGGACCCGATGCTGATGTTCAACCTGACCGACCAGGTCCGGGAACAGATCCAGCACACGCTGTACAAACTGCTGGTGCAGCGGCGGTCGGTGTTCTTCTAGGCGGCCGGCCGCACGTCGATCCGTCTGTGTGCGTCCCTGGGGGCGCCCCTCGTGGTGAGGGGCGCCCCCACGGCTATTCCGCGTCTTCGGCGTCGATGCCCAGGCCCGGCAGGAGACCGGGCAGGAGGGGCGGGAGCGTGACGTCGGGGGCGGGGGACCGAGTGACGGAGCCCGTGGGCGGAGAGGTGGGGGTGCCGCTCTCCTGGGGCGGGTCGAGCAGGCCGCCCGTGTTGCCGCCGAGCAGTCCCTCGTCCTCACGGCCGGTGTCGGCGGAGCCGGAGGGGGCGGCGCTGCGGGAGCCGCTGCCGCCGGTGCCGCCGTCGTCGGGGCCGGGGGACTGCGAGGGACCGGCCTCGGTGGTGTCGCCTGGAGTGGACTCGGAGCCGCTGTGCCGGGTCCCGTCGCGGGCCTTGTCGCTCGGGGGCTGGGGGAGCAGGGACCGCAGCGGGGCGACGTCTTCGTCTATGGCGTCGAACACCGACGAGACCTGCTGACTGACGTCTCCCAGTTGCACCGGGAGCCGGTCGCGCAGGGTGCCCCAGGTGGCGCGGTGTGCGTGCGAGAAGGAGGAGAGCGCCTGCATGGGGCCCAGGGAGTCCGGGTTCCGCTCGTAGGCCTCGCGCAGCAGTCGGTGGCCCTCGGAGGCGTCGTGCCGCATGCCGGAGAGGGCGCGGCGGACCTCGCCGAGTGATTCGTGGTCGAGGGGGCCGCCGCGGTCGCGTTCCATGAGCCGGCGGGCTTCGCCGAGCCGGGTGGAGGCGTGGTCGAGGTGGACCCGGCCGCGCTCGTCGCTGCCGTCGGCGAGGCCGAGTTTCACGTCCTCGATGCCGCGCTTGAGCCCGTAGAGGGAGTCGCCGGGCAGGGCGTCGGAGCTGGCGACGGCCACTCCGCCGAAGGCGCCGGCGGCGACGCCGACGGTGAGGCCGCCCGCGGTGAGTCCTTTGGCAAGCCGTGACCGTGGCCGCAGCTTGCCCAGGGGGGTCGCCCGGTGCGTGCCCCGGGCCCGGCGCGCACGCTGTTCGGGTAGGGCCTGATCCGTCGCCTCGCCCGCCGCGGTGCCCTCCTGGAGCATGGCCTCGAACGCGGCCACCAGCTGGGCCCGCTGTACGACCTTGACCTCGGGGTCCAGTTCCGGCTTGGGCAGCGCGCCGAGGCCCGAGGTCAGCGCGAGCAGTCGTGCCTGCTGGCGCTCCGCGGCGGCCGGTGCCGGTGCCGGTCCTTCGGACTGCTCGGCCGCCGCGCCCCGGTCGGACTGCTCCTCCAGGGCCTGGGCGAAGGCGTTCGCCCGCCGGTGCGCCGATACGTTCGCGATCACTGGCGGCACCTCCTCTCGTCATGACGGTCGACTCCCCAGGGGGTCCTGAGGGTTCCCCGCCCCGACCAAGACCACACGATCGGGTGATCGCGGTCGGTCGGCGGGTGACCACAGGGAGCCTGTATCCCGCACAACGAGCGGCACGGCACTTGGGTTACGGAGGTGGCGCGGCCGAATGTGGAAGTCAACCGGGTTTCACGTTCTGTCAGTTGGCTGTCGCGGAGCGTGCCCCGCCCGGCGGGCGGGGGCGCGCGGTCCGGTCAGCGGGCGTCGTCCGGGAGGAGCCGAGCGAGCGTGCGGACGGCCCGGTACTGGAGGGTCTTGATGGCGCCCTCGTTCTTGCCCATCGCGCGCGCGGTCTCGGCGACGGACAGACCCTGGAGGAACCGGAGCGTGACGCACTCCCGCTGTTGGGGGTTGAGCCGTCGCACGGCATCGAGGAGGGCGGCGTTGGACAGGGACTCGAGAACGGAATCCTCGGGGGAGCGCTCGACCTCGTTGGCGTCGAGCATCTCCCCGGTGGTGACCTCGAGGCGGAAGCGGCTGGACTTGAAGTGGTCGGCGACGAGGTTGCGGGCGATGGTCACCAGCCAGGCGCCGAAGTCGCGGCCCTGCCAGGTGAAGGTGCCGATGCGGCGCAGCGCCCGCAGAAAGGTCTCGCTGGTCAGGTCCTCGGCGGTCGCCTTTCCGCCGACCCGGTAGTAGATGTACCGGTACACGGTGTCGCTGTACTGGTCGTAGAGCCGTCCGAAGGCTTCGGCCTCGCCGGCCTGGGCGCGCTCCACGAGGTCCATCATCCGGGCACTGTCGCTGTCGGCGGCGGGGCGGCGGGTGGTGGTCGCACGCCCCCGTCTGCCGACGGCGGCGGTGCCCATGCCCTCGGCGAGGGCGTAGCACGGGCCGGCGGGGGCGGTGGCGAATGCCGGGACGGTGTGCGCGGTGGGGACGGCGGCGCGCAGCATGTCTCGGGCTGTCGCGACGGTTGCGCGCAGCGTAGCCAGGCCCGAGGCGTCAACCCCGACGTGTGGGTACACGGGACTCCCAGAGGCAGAGCTTTCGATCACGTGCAGTACATGCAGTGCGGGGCCGTTCACCCGTCGTAGCGACGGGTTGGTCCCGGATTGCGTCTGAGGAGAATAACGCTTCGTGCAGGGCCTGCTACGCCGAGTTGCTCAAATCGCCGATTACGTCGCTTCCGTAACCGGTTGACGTTCGTTCAAGTGATGTTTGGTGAACGGTTGCTGATCGGAAGGTTTCGTATTGGGGGTGGGAGCGGGGCGAGTTGTGGCCGTGTGCAGCCAACGTGACTGAACAGGGGGGTTGCGGGGTACGGGAGTTGGATTCGGGGTGTTTGCGGGTGGGGCGGGGGATTTGGTCGGGGCCGGTCACGGGGGTGCCGTCAACCGCGCAGGAGTTCCGGGATGAGTTGACGGCAGAGCCGTGCGCGGTCCGCCTGGGGCCCGCCGACGCCGCCGAGTTCGCGCAGGTGCAGAAGCAGGTCGTTGACGGTGTCGGGCTCCGGGTGCGCCGCGAGGAAGGTGCGCGTGGCGTCCGGCACGCTCCGGTCGGGTTCGAGCAGCAGCACCCGCAGGAGGCCGAAGACCGCGGCCGTGTCGTCCCTCGGGTCCCCCTGCGGGGTACGGAGCAACGCCGCCCACCGCTCCTCGCAGGCCGCGAGTCCCGATGCGACCGTGTCCAGCACCAGCGTCTCGAACAACAGGCCCTGGTCCTCCCCGTCGAGCGCCGCGGCCTGGGCGAAGTCCCGCCGGGCGAGCGCCAGGTCGCCCGCCTGCCGGTGGGCGATACCTCGCTGCCCGAGGGCCCAGGCGTCCGTGGGGTCGAGTTCGAGGGCGGCGGTGAAGTCGGTGACGGCGTCGTCGTGGCGGCCCGCCTGCCGGTGGGCCTCACCCCGGACTGCGAGAGTCCATCCGAGGGTGGGGTCCAGGTCGAGTGCGGCGGTGAGGTCGGCGACGGCGTCGTCGAGGTGACCCGCCAGCTGATGGGTGTCGCCCCGCTGTGCGAGGACGAGTGCGTGCGTGGGGCTGATCTCGAGGGCGGCGGTGAAGTCGGCGATCGCGTCGTCGTAGCGGCCGGCCTGGTGGTGCACTTCGCCCCGGGCTGCGAGGGCCCAGTCGAGGGTGGGGTCCAGGTCGAGTGCGGCGGTGAGGTCGGTGACGGCGTCGTCGAGGCGGCCGGCCTCCCGATGGGCCTGGCCCCGGGAGGCGAGGGTCCAGGCGTCCGTGGGGTCGAGGTCGAGAGCGGCGGTGAAGTCGGTGACGGCGTCGTCGTGGCGGCCCGCCTGCCGGTGGGCCTCACCCCGGACTGCGAGAGTCCAGCCTAGGGTGGGGTCGAGGTCGAGGGCGGCGGTGAAGTCGGCGATCGCGTCGTCGTAGCGGCCGGCCGCCCGGTGGGCCTGGCCCCGTTGCACGAAGACCGGGGCGTCGGTGAATCCCAGGTCGAGGGCGGCGGTGAAGTCGGTGACGGCGTCGTCGTGGCGGCCCGCCTGCCGGTGCACTTCGCCCCGTGCTGCCAGGGCCCAGTCGAGGGTGGGGGCGAGGTCGAGTGCGGCGGTGAGGTCGGCGACGGCGTCGTCGTGGCGGCCGGCCTGGTGGTGCACTTCGCCCCGGCAGGCGAGGGCCCAGGCGTGCGTGGGGTCCAGGTCGAGTGCGGCGGTCAGGTCGGTGACGGCGTCGTCGAGGCGGCCGGCCCATCCGTGCGCCTGGCCCCGGGAGGCGAGGGCCCAGGCGTGTGTGGGGTCGAGGGCGAGAACGGCGGTGAAGTCGGCGACGGCTTCGTCATAGCGGCCCGCCGATCCGTAGGCCCTGCCCCGGTAGGAGAGGACCCAGTCGAGCGTGGGGTCCAGGTCCAGGGCGGCGGTGAGGTCGTGGACGGCTTCCTCGTCGCGGCCCGCCGCCCAGTGCGTGACTCCTCGTTGCGCCAGGATCCAGCCGTCCCCGGGCTTGAGGGCGAGGGCGGCGGTGAGGTCGGTGACGGCGTCGTCGTAGCGGCCGGCCCCTCGGTGGGCCTGGCCCCGGCCGGTGAGGGCGCGGGTGAGGGTGGGGTCGAGGGCGAGTGCGGCGGTGAGGTCGGTGACGGCGTCGTCGTAGCGGCCGGCCTCCCGGTGGGCCTGGCCCCGGCCGGCGAGGGTCCAGGCGTCCGTGGGGTCGAGGGCGAGTGCGGCGGTCAGGTCGGCGATCGCGTCGTCGTAGCGGCCGGCCTCCCGGTGGGCCTCTCCCCGCTCGGCGAGGGCCCAGGCGTCCGTGGGGTCGAGGTGCAGCGCGGTCGTCAGGTCGGAGACGGCCTGGTCGGTGCGGTCCTGCCAGGCGTGGATCCTCCCCCGGTAGGCCCAGGCGCGGGAATGACCGGGGTCGATCGCGAGGGCGCGGTCGACCTCCGCGAGCGCTTCGTCGTCCCGGTCGGTGAGGAAGAGACGCCGGCCACGATGGGTGTGGACCCATGCCCGGGCGGCGGGGGTCAGCCCGCCGTGGGCCGACAGGGTGGACAGGACGGCGAGGGCGGGGTCGCCGTCGGCGGCGGCGGCCTGGAAACGTTCTGCCCAGGACAGGAGGGCGCGATCGCCCGTGTCGCGGGCCGCTTGTTCGTACGTGTCGGTCCACTCCCGCAGGACCGCCGTGTCCTGTCCGGCGGCATGAGCGGTCACCTCCAGCGCCTTCTCCAGACCGGCCGCGGGGTGGGCGCACAGCCGGTGGTAGGTCTCGGCCAGGTGGTGACGGCGCCACCGGGGGTCGCCCCACCGCTTGGTCCGCGGCAAGCGCTGCTCGGCGTCCTCGCGCCAGGCGGCGTGGGCGTCGGCGAGCTGCCGGTGGGCCGAGGCCCAGCGCTCGGGGGAGTGGGTGCGCTGGTGGCGCACCATGCTGGCGCGTACCACGGCGTGGTACTGCTTGAAGTCGCCGTGACCGGTGACGAAGGGCTGCCCGCACAGCCACTCCCACAGGTCCCGTCCCTCCTGCGGCGCGGCGGCGGCGAACACGTCCTCGTTCAGCTGCGGGGCGAGGGCGCAGGCGAGCACCGTCTCCCGCTCCCGCGGGTCGCTGATCCACTGGACGAAGCGCTCGACCACCGCGTCCACGGCGTCCCCGCCCTGCCGGATGTCCCCGGCGGTCGCGGGCCGGGTCAGGGCCAGCAGCTCGACCAGCAGCGGCAGCCCCATGGACAGTTCCAGCGCGGCCTCGACCGCGGTGGGCTCGGTCACTCCCCGCGCGGCCAGCAGCGCCCGCGTCTCAGCCTCGGTGAACACCTCCAGCGGCAGGTCCACCACCACGGCCCGCAGGGGCGCCCATTCCCGCTCCGACAGTTCGTCACGGCCGGCGAGCACCACCATCACGTTCGCCGGCAACGGGCCGTAGGTGTCCTGCACCAGATCGCGCAGCCACTGGTCCAGGTAGCGGCCCGTCTGTTCCCAGGTGTCGAGGAACAGCACCACCCACGGGTGCTGTCCGCCCATGCGGTCCAGTTCGCCGACGAACGCCCGGCTCAGTCCGGTCGCGTCGCTCCCCCGCCCTCGACGGCCGCGTGCTCCGGCACCCCGCAGCCGGTCCAGCCCCTGCGCCGCGGACTCGGGGCTCGCCATCGCCGTCACCATCCCGGCTCCCGGGATCAGTGACACCGCCCCCAGGGTGGCCTGGGCCATCACCCGGCTCGACAGCGACGCCTCACCCCCGGCCGGGCCGGCACCGTCCGCCGGTACGGGTTCGGCAGCGGCCGCCTGGTTCCGGCGGAACTGCTCGACCTCCCGGTCGAACCCCTTCATCGGGCCGGATTCGCCGGCCAGCTGACGGGCCAGTTCCGCCAACGCCTGCGGTACGCCGTGGACGTCGTTCTCGTCGACCACCGCGGTCACGGCGCCGGCCCGCCGCGCCGCTTCGCGCCACTGGCGCAGCAGCGTCGACTTGCCCACCCCGCCCACTCCGCGGACGTGGAACAGGAAGTCCGCGGGATCGGCTTCGGCGAGCGGGTCCTTCGCCAGGTTCTCCGTGAAGAGCGACAGCTGTGCGCGTCGGCCCACGAAATGCGCCTGGGCGCGTTGCCGAATCAGCTCGCCGCGTGACCGGCGTTCACGTGCGGGCACGTCCACCCCCTGCTCGGACCCGGTCACCGTAAGGAGCCACAGGAACACATGGTCCGGGTAAGGAGCCACAGGAACACATGGTCCGGGTAAGGAGCCACAGGAACACATGGTCCGGCACCGAGGGAAGAGCGGACGGCCCGTCAGATCGTTCGGGCACGTGGCCGAGCGGGGTCAGCGGCGCTTCCGGTGGAGGGCGATGGCTGCCGCGGTGCCGCCGGCGACCGCGCCGACGCCCGCCGCCGCGGGGATGCCGACCTTGGCGGCCTTGCGTCCGGTGCGGTAGTCGCGCAGCCGCCAGTCCATGCGGCGGGCGTGCTTGCGGAGCTTGGAGTCGGGGTTGATGGCGTAGGGGTGGCCCACCAGCGACAGCATGGGGATGTCGTTGTGCGAGTCGCTGTAGGCGGCGCAGCGTCCCAGGTCCAGCTCCTCGGCCAGCGCCAGGGCGCGTACCGCTTCCGCCTTGGCGGGGCCGTGCAGCGGTTCGCCCACCAGTTTGCCGGTGTACACGCCATCGACCGACTCGGCGACCGTGCCCAGCGCGCCGGTCAGCCCCAGCCGGCGGGCGATCACGGTGGCGATCTCCACCGGAGCCGCCGTGACCAGCCACACCCGCTGTCCCGCGTCGAGGTGCGCCTGGGCGAGCGCCCGGGTGCCCGGCCAGATCCGCTCGGCCATGTACTCGTCGTAGATCTCCTCGCCGATGGACTGCAGCTCGGAGACGCGGTGGCCCTGGACGATGGAGAGCGCCGAGTCGCGGGCCTCCTGCATGTGCTCGGGGTCCTCGACCCCGGCGAGCCGGAACCACGCCTGCTGCCAGGCGAACCGGGCGAGCTCGCGGGTCTCGAAGAACTTCCGCTTGTACAGGCCGCGCCCGAAGTGGAACAGGGCCGCGCCCTGCATCACCGTGTTGTCCAGGTCGAAGAACGCGGCGGCCCGTTCGTCACCCGGTACCGGGAATTCGGGTTCGCGTTCGGAAATCTCCTGGGTGGACTTCCGTGCTGCCTCCGCCGAGGCCTCGCCTGCCAACACGCTCCGCGCCGTGGCGGAGCGCCTACGGGGGGTGAGCCATCCGAGAGCGGCCATGGCGTGAGCATAGCCAGTCGGCGGGCATGTTCCGGAGCCGAGAGGTTGGAGCGTCGTGAACTCTCCGTGTCCGTGTCGTCAAGGAGGGGGAGACAATGGCCCGTATGAGCCCTCTCTTCCGCCGCAACACCCCGGCCGCTCCGCGGGACCGGCTCGTCACCCTCGTCCGCAAGCCCGGCTGCCATCTGTGCGACGACGCGCAGGTGGTGGTGGAGAAGGTGTGCGGGGAGCTCGGCGTCCCGTGGGAGCGGAAGGACATCACCGAGGACCGGGAACTGTACGACAGGTACTGGGAGCAGATTCCGGTCGTGCTCGTCGACGGGGAGCAGCACACCTTCTGGCGGGTGGACGAGCGGCGTCTGCGCAAGGCGCTGAGTGACTGACCGGCCAGTCCAATCTGGCGGAAAGTCGCTTAGGATCGATGGTGACTTGGTCTCGGGGGCGGGATTGACAGAGGAGAGTGTGCGGTTTTGCCCCCGAAAGAAAAGGAACCATGGTGCGCGCGCGCCGGTTCCCTACGAGTGCGCCGGGGTTGCGTGACCCCGGTCACGTTGGCCGGGCAAATCGGACACCATCTTTGTGCACGCGTTCACAAAGACATAGCCTGCATGCGACGGGGCGGTCCGGAGACGTATGAGCTGACGTATGACCGCCAAAAGCCCCGCTCTACCCGCAGGAGCACCGTGGCAACTGGCCGAACTCACCGACCGGCGACCCGTAGCCGAGGGATTCCCGAGGCCACCGTCGCCAGGCTTCCGCTGTACCTCCGAGCCCTCACCGCGCTCTCCGAGCGTTCGGTGCCGACGGTCTCCTCGGAGGAGCTGGCGGCCGCCGCGGGCGTCAACTCCGCGAAGCTGCGCAAGGACTTCTCCTACCTGGGCTCCTACGGGACCAGGGGTGTCGGCTACGACGTCGAGTATCTCGTGTACCAGATCTCCCGTGAACTCGGCCTGACCCAGGACTGGCCGGTTGTGATCGTCGGTATCGGCAACCTCGGCGCCGCGCTCGCCAACTACGGCGGGTTCGCGTCCCGTGGTTTCCGGGTCGCCGCGCTGATCGACGCCGACCCGGCGATGGCCGGGAAGCCCGTCGCCGGCATCCCGGTGCAGCACACCGACGAACTCGAGTCGATCATCACGGACAACGGCGTGTCGATCGGCGTGATCGCGACCCCCGCCGGCGCCGCCCAGCAGGTCTGCGACCGTCTCGTCGCCGCCGGTGTCACCTCCATCCTGAACTTCGCGCCGACCGTGCTGTCCGTGCCGGAGGGCGTCGACGTGCGCAAGGTGGACCTCTCCATCGAGCTGCAGATCCTCGCCTTCCACGAGCAGCGCAAGGCCGGCGAGGAGGCCGCGTCGGACACCGCCGCCGCCCCGGCCGCCGCCGCCCGCAAGGACTCCGCCACCGACCAGGGGCCCGACGGGGACGTCCCCGCCGTGATGCCGGCATGAGTCTCCTCGTCGTCGGACTGAGCCACCGCAGTGCTCCGGTCAGCGTGCTGGAGCGGGCCTCGCTGGGTGCGGACGCGCAGACCAAGCTGCTGCAGGACACGCTCGCCACGGAGCCCACCACCGAGGGCGCGGTCCTCGCCACCTGCAACCGCATCGAGCTGTACGCCGACGTGGACAAGTTCCACGCCGGTGTAGCCGAGCTGTCCACGCTGCTCGCCCAGCACAGCGGGGTCGGCCTGGAGGAGCTCACTCCTTATCTCTATGTGCACTACGAGGACCGGGCCGTCCACCACCTGTTCTCGGTGGCCTGCGGGCTGGACTCGATGGTCGTGGGCGAGGGGCAGATCCTCGGCCAGATCAAGGACTCGCTCGCCCGGGCGCAGGAGCTGCACACCGCCGGACGGCTGCTGAACGACCTGTTCCAGCAGGCGCTGCGGGTCGGCAAGCGCGCCCACTCCGAGACCGGCATCGACCGCGCCGGGCAGTCCCTGGTGACCTTCGGCCTGGAACAGCTCGCCCTCGGTGCACCCGTGGAGACCTGGGCCGACGGCAAGAAGGCCCTGGTCATCGGTGCCGGCTCGATGTCCTCGCTGGCCGCGGCGACGCTCGCGCGGGCCGGCGTGGCCGAGGTCGTCGTCGCCAACCGCACGCCCGACCGCGCGGAGCGGCTCGCGCAGATCCTGACCGAGGGCGACGACACGAACGTGCTGGCCCGCGCGGTACCGATGACGTCGGTGCCGGCCGAGCTGACACGTGCCGACGTCGTCGTCTCCTGCACCGGCGCGACCGGACTGGTCCTCACGGGCGACGCGGTCGCGGCGGGTGTCGAGGGCCGCACCGGTCAGCAGCGGGTCGTCGTCGACCTCGACGAGGAGGCGGAGCGGGCCCTGTCCGCGGCGCAGTCCCCGCTGCCGCCCGCCGCTGCCACCGACGAGAACTGCCCGCTCGACCTGGCCTCCGTACCGCCCGGCTTCTCCGTGATGGGCGAGGCCGCGGTCGCCGGTATGGACGCGGCGACGCTGGAGCAGCACGCCGCGTGGGCCGCGGGCACGACCGCGGGCCGCCGCCCGGCGGGCCGGAGCGGCCCGGAGGCCGACGCCGACCTGATCGGCGCGCTCGCCGCGACCGCGTCCGTGGTCGGCCGGATCCCCGAGCGTCGCCGCCCGGAACCGGTGGCGGAGCCGCCGCGCCCCGAACCGGTGCTGTTCCTGCTGGACCTCGCGATGCCGCGCGACATCGACGCGGCCGCGCACCGGCTGGCCGGCGTACGGCTGGTCGACATCGAATCGCTCGCGGAAGCCTCCGCGGACGCCCCGATGGCTGCCGATGTGGACCAGGTGCGGCGTATCGTCTCCGACGAGGTCGCCGCGTTCGGGGCGGCACAGCGGGCGGCGCACATCACGCCGACCGTCGTCGCCCTGCGCACCATGGCGGCCGACGTGGTGGCCGGAGAGATCGCCCGCCTGGAGGGGCGGCTGCCCGGCCTGGACGACAAGCACCGCGCGGAGATCACCCAGACCGTGCGGCGGGTGGTCGACAAGCTGCTGCACGCACCGACGGTACGGGTCAAGCAGCTCGCGGCCGAGCCCGGCGGAGCCGGGTACGCCGACGCGCTGCGCACCCTGTTCGACCTCGACCCCGAGACGGTGGCCTCCGTCTCCCGCGCCGAGGAAAGCACCGAGAAGCGAGACGCAAGGAACCGAGGGCCGGGATGACTGAGAAGGCACTGAGGCTGGGGACACGGCGGAGCAAGCTCGCCATGGCCCAGTCCGGGCAGGTGGCGGATGCCGTGAGCCAGGTGACCGGACGGCCCGTCGAGCTCGTCGAGATCACCACGTACGGCGACGTCTCGCGCGAGCACCTCGCGCAGATCGGCGGCACGGGTGTGTTCGTGGCCGCGCTGCGGGAGGCGCTGGCACGCGGCGAGGTGGACTTCGCGGTGCACTCGCTGAAGGACCTGCCGACCACGCAGCCCGACGAACTGGTCGTGGCGGCCACCCCGGTGCGCGAGGACCCGCGCGACGTGCTGGTGACGCGCGACGCGCTGAAGCTCACCGACCTGCCGCGCGGCGCCCGCATCGGCACCGGCTCGCCGCGCCGCATGGCACAGCTGAACGCGTACGCGCGCAGCCACGGCATGGACTTCGAGACCGTCCCGATCCGGGGCAACGTCGACACCCGCATCGGGTACGTCCACCAGGGCGAACTGGATGCCGTGGTGCTGGCGGCCGCCGGGCTGAACCGGGTCGGCCGCAGCGACGAGGTGACCGACTTCCTGTCGGTCGACACGATTCTGCCCGCTCCCGGCCAGGGAGCACTGGCGGTCGAGACCACCGCGGACAACGCGGAACTCATCGCCGCGCTCGCCGAGCTCGACGACCCGTTCACGCGGGTCGCCGTGACGGCCGAGCGGTCACTGCTCGCCGCCCTGGAGGCCGGCTGCAGCGCACCCGTGGGGGCGCTGGCCGATCTCCTGACCGGCGGGCAGTCTGTCAAGGAAATGCGCCTGCGGGGCGTCGTCGGTTCGACCGACGGTGCCACCCTGGTGCAGCTGTCCACCACCGGTCCCGTGCCCGGGACGCACGAGGCGGCGATGGCGCTCGGTCGCGGACTCGCCGCCGAGATGCTGGCGCAGGGCGCGGCCGGTCTGATGGGGGAGCGAGCACAGTGAGCCCCACCACCCTTCCCGCCCCTCCCGAACACGGGCACGTCACCTTCCTCGGTGCCGGACCCGGGGATCCGGGACTGCTGACTCTGCGCGCCGTGGAGGCGCTGGCGAACGCGGACGTCCTCGTCGCCGAGCACGATGTGCTCGAGGTCGTGCGCACCCACGCCAGGCAGGGCGTCGCCGAGGTGCACACGGAGGCCGACGCGTCGGTTCCGGGCACGGGCACGCCCCAACTGACGGTCGTCGACGGCGCGTCAACACCCGCCAGTGTCCCCGCGGTGCGGGATGCCGCACATCTTGTCATGGAGGCCGCGCGGGGCGGCAGGCGGGTCGTGCGTGCGGTGTCCGGTGACCCCGGGCTCGACGCGTACGCCGCCGAGGAGATGCTGGCGTGCGCCTCGGCGGGGGTGCCGTTCGAGGTCGTGCCCGGTATCGCCACCGCGGTCGGCGTGCCCGCGTACGCCGGTGTGCCGCTGCGTGACGCCGAGGGCGCGGACGTGCGGTTCGTCGACGCGCGCACGGCGTCCGACCGGTGCTGGACGGAGGTCGGCGCGTCGGACGGCACGGTGGTCGTCTCCACCACGCTGGACTCCGTGGCGGCCACGGCAGGCGAACTGGTGTCCGCCGGTCGCAAGCCCGATACGCCGATGACGGTGACGGTCGCCGGGACGACGACCCGGCAGCGCTCCTGGACGGCGACGCTCGGCACGATCGCGCAGACCCTGAAGCAGGCGAAGGTGCTGCCCTCCCCGGAGGGCGGAAGGCCAGTGATAGCCGTGGTCGGTGAGCGTTCCGCCCCCGCCCAGCGCGACCGGCTGGCGTGGTTCGAGTCCAAGCCGCTGTTCGGCTGGAAGGTCCTCGTGCCGCGCACGAAGGAGCAGGCGGCGTCGCTCTCCGACCAGCTGCGGTCCTACGGGGCCGTGCCGCACGAGGTGCCGACGATCGCCGTCGAGCCGCCGCGCACGCCCCAGCAGATGGAGCGGGCGGTCAAGGGCCTGGTGACGGGCCGCTACGAGTGGATCGCCTTCACGTCCGTCAACGCGGTGAAGGCGGTGCGGGAGAAGTTCGAGGAGTACGGGCTCGACGCGCGTGCCTTCGCGGGCATCAAGGTCGCCGCGGTGGGTGAGCAGACCGCCCAGGCGCTGATCGACTTCGGCGTCCGGCCGGACCTCGTGCCGAGCGGTGAGCAGTCGGCCCGCGGTCTGGTGGAGGACTGGCCGCCCTACGACCCGGTCTTCGACCCGATCGACCGCGTCTTCCTGCCGCGCGCCGACATCGCCACGGAGACGCTGGTCGCCGGGCTGATCGAGCTGGGCTGGGAGGTGGACGACGTGACCGCCTACCGTACGGTCCGCGCGTCGCCGCCCCCGGCGGAGACCCGGGAGGCGATCAAGGGCGGCGGCTTCGACGCGGTGCTGTTCACGTCGTCGTCGACGGTGCGGAACCTGGTCGGCATCGCGGGCAAGCCGCACAACGTGACGGTGATCGCCTGTATCGGCCCGGCCACGGCGAAGACCGCCGAGGAGCACGGCCTGCGGGTCGACGTGATGGCTCCCGAGCCGTCGGTCCACAAGCTGGCGGAGGCCCTGGCCGACTTCGGCACGCGGCGCCGGCTGGCGGCGATCGAGGCGGGCGACCCGGTGACACGGCCGAGCGAGCGGCGCCCGGGGGCGCGCAGGCGGCGGTCGACGACGTGACGGGGCCGTAACGGTCGTACACGTGAGGTGGTGGCGGGGCGTGCCGTGAGGGCGCGCCCCGCCACTGCGCGTTGGGACTGTGGCCGGGCGGCCGAGGGGGCGATTGGAGCGGTTCTCCATCGGTCCGCCTGAAACTCGCAGGTGGCCGGTCGCGCGAGCTTGGAGAAACGCTCCAATTGTTCTGACTCAGGCCGTAGGCCACGCCAGCACGGTCAGCTCGGGCCACTGCCGGCACCAGCGTGCCGCCTTGGCCTCGTACACGGCACGCGGCGCGAGGACCGGATTGGGGCGTACGACGAGCCCGAACACGTCGGAGAGCCCGTGTGGCGCGTAGACGCGCCACCGGCCACCGGGTTCCAGCCGCACGCCCAGGCAGCAGGTGGTCGCGGCGAAACTGTCGATCGCCGCCTCGGTGGAGGTGTACGGGGGAGACGGGACGCCGAACTTCTGTTCGTACCAGAGGTGGACGCGGGCCTCATTGCGGACCTCGACCTCGGCCGGGAGGTCCGCGAAGACCGTGGCCGCGGCACGGATCACCGCGTCCTCCGCCTCCCAGGACAGGTCGCGGTCGTCGAAGTAGAAGACGTCGTAGTCCTTGATCCCCTCGGTGGGAGGCCGGCCCGTGACGACGTTCCACACGGTCTGGAAGAGGCAGCCCGCTGTCAGGTACCAGCCGGGCAGGCCCATCGCCGCGGTCCGGTCGAGCACCTGGAGGAGCGTCTCGTTGCGGGACAGGGCGACTTGCAGGGCGGCGAGTTGCTCGTCCAGCGGGAGGTGTCCGGTCACCGTGCATGCCTACCACGATGAATGCGTCAACACTTCCCGCTGCCGTGTTCAGGCACTCGGCGCGCAGGGTGTTGTCCGGTTGATCGCCGTGCCGGTCGCCGGCACGATGCGAGTCGCCCCGGCCCTCCGAGGCATCCCGGGGGGAGGGAAAGCCAGAAGGACCGCGCGTCTTGATCGCTGGTGGGGCCGCTGATTGGCTGGCTGACATGGATGACCTCGGACCTGTCGCGTGGCCGCCCTTACCGATCACCACCGAGCGGCTCGTGCTGCGTGGGTCCGAGGCCCGGGACCGCGCGGCGTTCATCGAGCTGCAAGCCTCGCCGGAGACGCACACCTATCTCGGCGGTCCCCGGCCGCGTGACGAGCTGGAGCGCGAGATGCCCGAGGTGCCCGGGCGGGCGCCCGGGAGTCTCGTCGTCGAGCTCGGCAGGGAGATGATCGGCCACATCCTGCTCAGGAGAGCAGCGGAACACCTTCGCCCGGCTGCCGTGGGGAAGGTCGATCTCGGCTACCTGTTCCTGCCGCGGGCGTGGGGATGCGGTTATGCCACCGAGGCGTGCGCGGCGGCACTGGACTGGCTCGACAGTGTCCTGCCGGGTGAGCCGGTGGTGCTCGCCACCCAGACCGCCAACGTCCGCTCGATGCGCCTCGCCGCAAGGCTGGGATTCACCGAAGTGGAGCGGTTCCGGGCCTGGGACGCCGATCAGTGGCTCGGTCTCAGGTCCCCGGTACCGCCCTGCGATTGAGCCCTCGAGCTGCGGTGGCCCCGGCCGCCGACTGACACGCAGACGTGGTCCGTTGCCCGCACCCGTGCATCCGGGTGCGGGCCACTTGTGTTCGCTACGTCAGTGCTCGGACGCGTACGGCAGGAAGGCGGCCCAGGTGGTGGGGGTGAGGGCAAGGCGGTGGCCGTCCGGGTCCTTGGAGTCACGGACGAGGACGTGGTCAGGGGCCGCCGCCACCTCGACGCAGTCGGGGCCGTCGGGTGTGCTGTAGCTGCTCTTTATCCACTCGGGAGCCGTGGCGTCTTCGCTTGAGGTCTTGTGGATCATTCTTCTCCCAGCACTTTCTCGATGAAGGCCAGCGACTCCCGGGGGGTGAGAGCCTGCGCCCGGATGGTCCCGTAGCGGATGTCCAGCACTTGGACTTCCTTGGGATCGGTGATCAAACGGCTGACGAGCTGGACTTCGTTGTGCCCCACCGTGCCGCCATCTCGTAGCCGCAGCAGCCTGAACGAGCCTGCCAGTCCGGCGTTGTCCTCGCGGTCCAGGGGCAGGACTTGCAGATCAACGTTTCTCAACTGCCCCACTTCCAGCAAGCGTTCGAGCTGCCTTCGCATCACCATCCTGCCACCGATGGGACGACGGAGCGTGGACTCGCATTGGACGAAGTTGAAGAGGCGCAGCGGAGCGGTCTCGGTCAGGATGTCCTGCCGGGCCAAACGGGCTGCCACATGCCGCTCGAACTCGTCTTCCGTGAACGGAGGTCGTCGGGTCGCGACCGACGCGCGCACGTACCCTTCCGTCTGCAACAACCCGTGGATGACGGTGTTGTTGTAGGCGCACAGCTCGGTGGCCTCCGCCTCCAGGTTCTTCAAGTCCCGTACCTTCTTCGGGTACCGGACCTCCGCCACGTCCTTCTTCATCGCGGCGATCTTCCCGCCCGCGCTCAGGACCTCGTCCGCCGCGTCCAAGTACTCCGGCCGGGGAATCCGCCGCCCCCGCTCCACGCAGGAGACCAGCTCCTCCCCGTACCCGATCGCCGCCCCGAACTCCGCCTGCGTAAGGCCGGCCGCCTCCCGCCACAGCTTCAGCTGCCGTGTGACCGTGCGCATCACGGCCCCGGCCTCTTCGTCGTCCAGCCCCGCTTCCCACTCACTCATGCTCGCCGCCTCCCGTCGCGCGCCCTTCCCCGGACCAACTCCGGCCGCCCGCGCCCGGTCATCCCGGGCAGCCCGGACGGAAACCGGACACCTCACGGACAGCCACTGGTCGCACGGGCCGCCCGTCTTCACAGGCTACGCACGCACAAACACCCTGTGTGACATGAGTCAGGAAATCACCGCACCGAGCACCCCGCTCCACCAGTTCACGGTGCCGCTCTCCGCCACCCGACGAGGCGCCCGCCTCGCGCGCTTGCTCGCCACCGAGCAACTGCGCTCCTGGGGGCTGCCACTCGACCCGGCTCGGTTGATCGTCGCTGAACTCGCTACGAATGCCGTCGTGCACGGTCGTGTTTCGGGCCGCGGTTTCCGGCTCGGCCTCACCGTCACAGCGTCCGTCACCCTCCGCATCGAGGTCACCGACACTCGGGGCGAGTGCGTGCCCACGCGGGCACGGACACTCGCCGGGGCTGAACCTGCCGAGTCCGGTTACGGCCTGCTGCTGGTCGAGGAGCTGGCCGACCGCTGGGGCGTACGAAGGGGCCCGGCGCCGGGGAAAACCGTGTGGGCGGAGCTGGACCTCGGCCAGTGACGGATTGCGTGTCAACTGCGAGGGTTCGAGGAGGATCGCGTCAGCACGGTCCAACTCCAGTGGCGTCCGTGGACCAGGCTGGTCGTCTCTGCGGTGATGCGCCATCCGGACATCCACCCGCCGCGGCCGTGATTACGTGCCAGGCAAGAGCAGGTGCACTCGTAGCCGGAAGCGTTCATGCACCTCGGGTTGCATCTCTCCGAGCTGTTGTACTCGCGTCCGAGGAGTATGCGGCCGTACTGCTTGACCAGTACGCCGGCGAGCTCGATGAAGTGACGGGTGGCGAGGGACCAGGAGCCACCGCCGTGGTCCCATTCCGGCCGGGCGCGGCCATGGACGTGACGATGCACGAACTCCTCGTGCTTCTGCCACCCGTGTCCCGGGACCCAGTAACCCAGACGGCCATGAGCGGGCAAGGTGATCACCGGAGCGTCGGCGTCGTCCAGCGACGGGACCCACGCCGGCCTGGGAACTGGCACCTCCAGGATCGTGCTGACCGGCCGGGGCGGGCGTCTGGTGATGACAGACGGCTTCAACTCGTGCAGCAGCTCTGTCGGCGCCCCGGGGCGATAACGGGGCTTGCCGGACTCGGAGCATTGCGTTCGGGCGTCAGCACGCCGATGGGGATAGACCTTTCCGCTCCGTACGTCTATCTGTATGGCGCTACCACAGAGACGGCATCGCCCGTTCGCCGAGTAGGAAGACGGTGGCACGGAGTTCCCCTTTAGCGAGAGGACGTGGCGTGGTCTGCCCGGTCAGGCAGCCGGGCTTCGACGATGATCGTGCCCAGTGCTTGGCCGGTGGGCGCGGTAAGGCACCGCGCCTCGACGTCGACGAAGCCATGCTTGTGTGCGATGGCGGCCCACGTCTCGGGAGGATGACACCAGCGGTCCACGGTCATCTCCCTGCCTTCAGGGCCCTTCCCGTACATGGGTTGGCAGCCAGTGGCGTGCTGGGGCGTCTCACCGTGCGAGAAGGCGAACACCCCGCCAGGCAACAGTCGCTCGGCCACCAGGGGGAACAGTTCGTCCGGGTCGGTGAACCACACCGCGCCCCAGATCGAGTAGACGGCGTCGTACGTCTGGTCGTCGCCCCGGAGGAAGGAGCAGGCCTCTCCTTCTTCGATCGTCAGGGCGGGGACGTCCTTCCACCACCTGCGTGCCCGCTCGACCTGCACCGGGGAGAGGTCCAGTGCAGTGACGCGTACCCCACGGCGCGCCAGCCAGGACGCCTCCCGGCACTCGGCCGCTCCCAGTTCGAGCGCGGTGCGCGGCCGGCCGAGCAGTTCGGCTCCGGGGCCGTGACCTTCGTACTGCGTCCACTCGAAAGCCGTTACTTCGGGAGGCGGCGCCGGTCCGTCACGGTCCGGCTTGTAGCGGTCCCAGAAGAAGACGGGATCGTGTGACGTACGGAGCATGGGCGTCCTTGAGGGGAGCGGGCACGGTGCCCGAGCACCGTAGCCGCGGCCCACACGCGACACGCCACGAAGACACGAACGGGGGCCCGGGCACCCGTGGTGGGCGCCCGGACCTCAGGTCGTGCTCGATCAGTGGCAGTTCTCGCCCGGCCTGCACGGGCCGCACTTGGCGAAGTCGCGCTCCCACAGCTTCCAGTCCACCGGGAAGCCGTTCTCCGCGATGATGTGGGCCGTGCGCTCCACCGAGCCGTCGTACTTGAACTCGATCTCCGGGATGTGTTCCAGGAACCGGCCGCCGAAGTGCCGGGCGCAGAACTCGCGGTAGTTCTTCGTGTCCAGGATGAAGACGTGGACGGCGATGTCGACCAGGCGACCGCAGCACATCTCCAGCCCTTGGCCCCACTTCTCCATCGCCGTGATCAGGTACGAGACGGCAGCGGCGAACAGGCGCTCGGCCATGACCTCGTCGAAGGGGTGATCACGCATCAGGAGCTGGATCTCCCGCTGCCAGACCTCTGGCTCCACGTACATCCTGGGGTCCCGTGTCGCGGGAACCGTCCGGTCAATCTCCAGGGCTGTGGCCATCGTGGCTCTCCTCCCGTGTACCGCGTACCCGCTCCCTTTCGGCGGGGCGCAACATCACGGCATCACGTCGTAGGCGAGGAGCGTCCGCAACGACCGTGCCCCGCACGCGGTGTGCACGACGTGCACACGCACTGGGCGTGCCGGTGCGAAGCCCCTACCGTGGACAGACGGTCCTGCTCCTGTCATGGGGGAGGCGCGATGCAGCGCACCATCGACCCGGTGTGGAACTCGTCCAGGGTGCGGTCACTGATGGAGATGAGTGACCCTGGTGGGTTGATCCGACTTGGTCGGGCCCTACGCGGGTGGCGCCAGGCGGATCTGGGGCGTCGCCTCGGCTGTTCGGCGTCGACCGTCTCGCGCCTGGAGAAGTCCGGCCGCGTCAGTGATCTGCGTCTGTTACAGCGGGCTGCGTGTGAGGTCGGTGTACCACCGCACATCCTGGGAGCGGCACTGGGCCTCACGGGCCCACGAGCCACTAATGTTGCGCCGAACGGTCCACGCCACATCGAGGAGGACCCGATGCGACGCCGAACGCTGCTCGCAGCGGCCGGGTTGGCCGCCCCCACGTCCCTCCTGCTCGGGGTGGAATCGGCGCTCGCCGACCTGCCTGCGCCCTCGGGTTCATCGGTGCCGCTGGACGTGCGCCTGGCTCGTGCGCGTGCCCTGTTCGACACAGGCCGGTACGGCGATCTACTCAAGGCCCTGCCTGACTTGCTCGCCACGGCCCACGCCCGTATCCGTGAGCGTGCCGACATCGACTACGCGCGTCTGTCCGCCTGCTACTCACTGACGGCGCAGGTACTGGTGAAGATCGGGCGGTACGACCAAGCGCGGCTCACCGCCGACAGAGCGGGTCTCTACGCCGACCTCTCCGGGTCGCCGCTGGTTTCGGCGGCTGCGGCCCGCGAACTGGCCATCGTGCTGCGCCACCAGAATCAGGCGGACACGGCGCAGCGGCTGGTCCTCAGGGCAGCGTCTGTCGTGGAGGCGACCGGTCTGCACACCCAGGCTCAAGCGGCCGCCTATGCGCAGTTGCTCTGCACCACGTCCTACACAGCGGCTCGTGCGGGAAACCGCGACGAAGCGTTGTCGATGATCGAGGATGCCGCCCGGGCAGCCCGAGATCTGCCCGCCGTTCCGCTGGCCGGTCGCCTCTTCGCCATCACACCCGCCTCCGTGCAGTTGTACCAAGTAGGTGTCCACTGGGCGCTCGGTGATGCGGGAGCCGCGATCAGGGCGGGCGGACAGCTTCGCCCCGAGCAATTCACCACGGCGGAGCGCAAAGGACGTCTGCACACCGACATGGCCCGTGCATGGTGGCAGTGGGGGAAGCCCGAGCCGACTGCCCAAAGCCTGCTGGCAGCCTTTCGCGTGACACCGGCCGAAGTCCGGGACCGCCCCAGCATGCGGGCGATCGTCGAAGAGCTGAACCGCTCACACGCTCAGGCCGCCGGTGTCCGCGAGCTGGGGCGCCTGGTGCTTGCTGCCGCTCCGAGGGCCGGAGCCGGGTAACAAAGGACGCCAGTCAGAAGTGTGATGGCCGCGAGCATGTCTTCCTTGCTGCGGAACGAGGCCGCCGCGACTGTTGATATGGGCAGACGACACCGGCGGGGCAGCCCAGGTCACCTGGACGGCGTCCGGAATGTTCAGCCGCCCTGCCCCGCGCTGCCGATCGGGCCGACCTTCACCGGGGTGCCGGAGCCGTCCGTGACCGGCAGGGAGGAGCCGCCCGGCCAGTCGAGGGTCACCGACTTCGTCTCGTCCGGCGGGGTGACGACCAGGCCCGTGACGCGGACGCCGGAGCCGCCGGAGTCGTTGACCGGGTAGACGACGGCGAAGGACACCTTCTCGCCGTCCTTCAGGACGACCGAGGGGGCCTCCTCGCCGGTGCGCTCGGCGGAGAGGGAGCCCGCGCTGGTCTTCAGGTCGACGCCCGCGTAGCCCGAGATCGCGCAGTCCCGGCCGCCGCCGTTGGTGAACGTCACCGCGACGGTGCCGTCGGTGTCGCCGTCGATGGTGGCGTCCGTCGCCGTGACGTCCAGTTCGTCGGTGCGGCACGTGTCGGTCTTGCCGTCCTCGTTGTTCCCGGTTCCGGCGACCGTGCCGCCCTCCTGACCCTGCTTCTGACCCTGCTCCTGGCCCGCGTCGCCGTTCGCGGCGGGGGCCGAGGTGGCCGGCTTGGGGTCCGCGGCGATGTCGTCGCCGTTCTCGCAGGCGGTGAGCGAGAGGCCCGCGACGGCGGCCAGGGCGGCGATGGTGAGCTTGGTGACGCGCATGGTGTCTTCCTCGGTGTCGGTGGGGTTGTGTGTGTGACGGGCCGTCAGCGCGGCCGTCGCACCCCGCAAGAGACGTCCCGCCCGCTCGCCGTTTCGCTCGACGGCGGGTCCGGACAAGCCTGTTACAGACGGAGGCATGCGCGGTGACATCCGTGCCGTGCCCGGCACGCACGGCGGTGCGCCGGGGCCGGGTGGGACGGGCTCCGGTGGGTCGGCCGACGGGGCTGCGGGCCGTAAAAAGACCTAAGTACCCAGGGTAAATACCAACCAACCCGACCAAACCTCGTGTTGATCACTCGGCCGGGTGAAACGCGTCGAACTGGCTGGCGCGGCGGTGGTGAGGGCGGGCACTCTCAGCTCGGAGGGCCGGATCAACTCGGCGCTCACTTGACCCCGTACAGACGTCGGCCCCCGCCGGGACGTAGGACTCCCGGGCGAGGGCCTGACCACAGAGGAAGCAAACCCTTCCCCATGGCTGAACAGAAGACTAGTGCTGCCCCGCGCCCGATCCAGGGTGTTCCGCGATCCGCCACCCCGTCCGGTGTCACCCACGTACGTACGTGCCTATCCGGGCAGTACGTGGTCGTCGGCAACCACCTCGCCCAGCACCGTCAGTTGTCGCTGACCGCGATCGGACTCGCGACGCACATCCTCTCGGTGCCCGAGAGCACCCCGGTCGACATCCGCAGTCTCGCCGAGCGCTTCCCCGAAGGGCGGGACCGGATCGCCTTCGCCCTGCGGGAGCTGGAGGCGCACGGATATCTGCGGCGGGTCCGTGAGCACACGGAGGACGGGCGGCTGGTGACGCGGACGTACGCCCACCACACACCGCTGGAGGTGCCGTCCGCCGCCGTCGCGGAGCCCGTGCGGCCGGTGGGCCGGCGTGCGGGAGCAGGTCGCGCCCGCACCCGTCACACGGTGGAGGCAGTAGGCGGCGAGACACCTCAGGAGGACGATCAAGCCGCCGCCGAGCCGGTGGTCCCGGCCGGTCCGACGGCCCCCACGGTCCCGGACGCGCCGGTGCCGGTACCTGAGGCGCCCGTCTCCGCCGCCCCCGTGATGCCGCCGCACGAGTCGGCTTCCTCCGGACCGCCGCACGAGAAGGCGGTCGCGCTGCTCGCCGGTCTGCGCCGTGCCGACGAGCGCCTCACACTGTCGCTGCGTGAGGTGCGCCGGCTGGCCCCGGCCGTCGTCGACTGGCTCGAACGGGGCGTCAATGTCGCCGCGTTGCGCCACACCCTGACCGCCGACCTGCCCGTCGTCATGAAGCACCCGGCGGGTGTGCTCGCCTACCGCCTGCGTGAACTGCTGCCCCCGCCGCTTCCCGCAGCCCCGGAACCTCCCCCGCCCATGCCGGGGGGCCACCGCCCGTCCCCCTTCCAGGACTGTGACGGCTGTGACCGGGTCTTCCGTGCTCCGGAACCAGGCCTCTGCCGCGACTGCCGCCATGGACCGGCGGCAGCGAGCGGGGCGGCGCGTGCGGCCTGACCGCCGTCCGTGACGGGCGATGCGGCGGTTCCGAGGCCCGGTGACCCCGGTCGTCCGGCCGCGGGAGCGGTGGCCAGGACAGGGAGGCGTCGGTCGACGGCCCGAGCCGGTCGGCCGGACGAGACGGAGCAGCCCGTCCGGGGGGCGCTCCGTCTCGGCGCCGGCCGTTGACGGCTCCGTGCCTCGGGGCCGCGTCCTACGTGGACTTCTGCTTGGGCGTGAAGACCAGCAGACGGTCCAGGAGGAGCGAGGAGAGGGCCGGGTGGGTGAGGGTCTCGGGCTGCATGTAGGCGCGTGCCACCGCCTGCATGGTGCTCATGTCGACGGGCCGGTCGGCGCCGTACTGGGCGCAGAAGTCCGTGCCGGCGGACGGGAGCTCGGTGACGTGCGGCCCGGTCGGGCCGGCCTTGCCGGCCCGGCTGAAGGTCCACGCGTAGAGCTTGTCCGCGTCCGGGCTGTCGGGGAGGTAGTCACGCGCGCTGCCCCGCAGGTCGCGGTGGTTCCTGGCGGCCACCGAGACGGCGGCCTCCTCGTCGGCGTAGAGGGAGATGCTGGAGTAGCTCGCCTGCCGGGTGGCCACGTGGTTGGTGCCGTAGGCGACGACGAAGGAGCCGTCGGGCAGGCTGAAGGCCGGGCTCAGCGGGTCGTCGGCGTCGTTGGACAGGGCGCCGATCCCGGGTGTGGGGGGATCGATCACCTTGTTGGACTGCAGCCCCGGGTACGACTGCTCGAATCCGCGTTCCATCGCCACGTCGCGTGCCTCGAAACCCGGGTGGGCGTCGATGATCCGCTGACGCAGTTCCTGCAGCGTGGGGTTGAGGTCGAGCTCGGTGGCGCCGGTACCGGCGACGCGCAGCCGGGGGACGGGCAGCGGGGCGGGGGCGTACACCGGTTTCGTCTGGTCGGCGGAGGCGCCCTTCGGCCGTACCCGCAGGATCTGGAGCGGGGGCGCGTCGCGGTAGGCGTCGAGCGCCTTCTCGAAGCCGGGCTCGGGCGCGGCCGTGCGGATGCCGAGCAGGAACTGGTCGGCGTCCTCGCCGAGGCCCAGGCGGAACATGGCCGGGGGGACGGTCGCGTCGTTGATCGCGCCGCCGAGCCCGGAGGCGGCCAGCATCTCGTGCACCTCGGCCCGCGTGCGTTCGTGCCCCGTGACCACGAGGGCGAACGGCCGGCCGAAGGGGGTGGGGCCGGCGGTCTTCACGGTTCCCCTGTTGACCGGGTCGCCGACGGCGGGCCACAGGACCGGGCCGGTGTTCAGGGACCCCCGCACCATGGTGAGGTCGAAGGAGAAGTAGGCCTCCGGCGGCGGGGTCGTGCCGATCAGGACGACGGCTTCGTCCTCGCGCATGCGCCAGGTGACGGGGGGATTGGTGTTGGCCTTCTGCCCCGGCACCTCCGGCAGGTTGGTGACGATGTAGGGCGACTGGGGGTTCGGCCACATGCCGCTGAACAGGGCGCCCTCGCAGTACCTGCGGTTCAGGTCGAACACGGCCTCGGTGCCGGACTGGGACACGTACCCGGACCGCCCCAACTGGCTCTTGAAACGGGCCAGGTGGGGGTCGGCGGGGGGCGAGGCCGAGGTGTTCGCGGCCGGGGCGGGGGCGCGGATCGCCGTACCGGCGAAGATCCAGTGTCCGTCGTCGCCCGACGGGAGTCCGTGGGAGCGCGCGGCCTGTTCGATGCCGTCCAGACTGGCGCGGTAGAGGTCGGGCCACCTGGCTTGGCCGGGGCCGGTGGCGGGGCGGTCAGCGCGGCGGGAGACGGGGCGGTGGGTGCGGGCCGGGCGAGGGCCGCGGGTGCGGGGCAGAGGAGGGTGCAGCCGGCCGCGATGCCGCTGACGGCCGTCACCGCCATGCGGCGTCGGCGTGGCGCCTTCGGGTGACGTATCGGAAGTTTCTGCACACAGAGCTCCCAGGGGATGCGAGTGCGGAGAGTTGTCGCACGTCACGCTAGGTGCTTGCGCTGGACTGTGCACGTGCCGTTCACCCGGACGGGGGTGCTGCCGTACCGGACCCCAAGGGCCGGGCCGCTCGTGGTGAGGTCAGCGGCAGAGGGTGTCGATGCCCTCGCCGCCGGCGTAGTCGATCTCCGTGCGGGCCAGGTCGGCGAGGGCGGGGGGCAGGGTGCGGTCGTCATGGGTCGTCCGGTTCACGCGGGCACCGTATCCGGCGGTACCGACACCCGGCCGTCAGGTCAGTTCGCGCAGGGCCCGGCCCAGGAGGGCGATGCCCTCGGTGATCGCCCCGGGTGGGTCCGCCGCGTAGCCGAGGACGAGGCCGGGGCGGCCCGGGAGTTGACGGTGCCAGGACAGGGGGTGGCATTTCACGCCATGGGTGAGGGCCGCGGCGGCGAGTTCGGTGTCGGGCACGTCCGGTGCGTAGGTGACCGTCAGGTGCAGGCCGGCCGCCGCTCCGTGGACGACCGCGCCCGGAAGGTGGAGCCCGACGGCTTCGATCATGGCGTCGCGGCGGCGGATGTGGCGGGCGCGGAGCAGCCGCAGGTGCCGCTCCAGTTGGCCCGATTCCATCAGTCGGGCCAGGACGAGCTGGGGGAGGACGGCGTTGCCCAGGTCGGCGAAGCGTTTGGCGTCCGTCAGGGCACGGAGGTGGCGGGGCGGGGGGAGGAGCCAGCCGATGCGCAGGGCGGGGGCGAGCAGTTTGGAGACGCTGCCCATGTAGCAGAGCCGGTCGGCGAGGAGCGAGCGCAGGGCGGGCACCGGCGGGCGGTCGTAGCGGTGCTCGGCGTCGTAGTCGTCCTCCAGGATCAGCCCCCCGTCCGCCGCCCAGCGCAGCAGCTCGCGGCGGCGCTCGCCGCTGGTCACGACGCCGGTGGGGAACTGGTGGGCGGGGGTGAGGAGGACGGCGTCGGCTCCGGTGGCGCGCAGCGCGTCGACGCGTATGCCGTGGGCGTCGACCGGCACGGGCGGGGTGGTCAGACCGCCGTGGCGCAGGTGCTGGCGGGTGCCGAGCGAGCCGGGGTCCTCCACCGCCACACCGGTGACGCCGTCCGCCAGCAGGACGGGGTTCAGCAGGGTGAGGGCCTGCGCGGTACCGGCGACGACCAGGATGCCGTCCGGCTCGACCCGGATGCCGCGGCTGCGGGCCAGCCAGTCGGCGACGGCGCGGCGCAGCCGTGGGGCACCGCGAGGATCGCCGTAGCCGAGGTCCGTGGCGGACAGCTCGGCGAGGACGGCCCGTTCGGCGCGGAGCCAGGCCGTGCGCGGGAACGCGGAGAGGTCGGGCCGGCCGGGGGTGAGGTCGATGCGGGCGTCGGCGGCGCGCAGCGCGTCGAAGGCGTCGGCGCCCGGTTCGCCGGTGAAGGGGGAGTGCGGCGGTGGTGCGTGACCGGCCGGGGGCAGGTGGGCGGGGGGTGTCGCGACGACGACGGTGCCGCCGCGCCGGCGGCCCTCGACGTGGCCGTCCTCCGCGAGCCGCCGGTACGCCTCGGTGACCACGCCCCGGGAGACGCGCAGTTCGGCGGCGAGCACCCGGGTGGCCGGCAGCCTGCTGCCGACGGTCAGCCGGCGGTCGGTGATCGCCTGCCGCAGTCGCTGGGCCAGCCAGTCCGCCTTGCCGCCCGTGGGGGCGTCGTCAGGGCGCAGCTGGAGGAAGTCGGAGCCGGGCGCCGCCGGGCCGCTCGTCGCCGCGTTCCTCTCGCTCACCGCACCCATGGTGCCACGGCGCATCAAGGCGCCCGGGTGTCGGACAGCGGCTGGTCCGTGAGGGTGAACTCCGGTGCGGCGGAGGTGAGGAGGGCCGTCATGGGGGTGGTCGGCCAGTGTGCGGTGAGTTCCCGGGCGATCGTCTCCAGCACCTCCGCGACGGTGTCCGTGCCGCCGTCGTGCAGGGCCTCCGTCACCACGAGGATCCGGTCGGTGCCCTCGCTCACCGCGGAGTGGCCGCTCTGCCGGTTGGTCCAGCGGCGGGCGTGCGCGTGCCCGGCGGAGTCGGCGTACGTCACCTCGCCGGGTGCGGGGTGTTCCAGGTCGCCGCCGAAGGTCGTGTACTCCTCGTCGCCGTGGGCGTACCGCACTTCGAGCAGGGGTCCGGTGATGCGGTCGGCGTCGAGGACGGCGACCGGGACCGCGTGGGCGGCGGAGATCGCGTTGCACACGTCGACCACCGGGTGGATGCGGGGCAGGGTGCCCTCCTTGCGGAGGCGCCGCAGGAGTGACTCCGAGGCGCAGCGGTACTGCGTCGGCTTCAGTCCCATCCGGGCGAACGCCCGCCGCCACGCCAGCACTTCGGGAAACTGGCCCTCGGAGGCGCCCGCCAGCCGGGTTCGGGCGCGGGCGGTGTAGTCGGCGACGCTCGGGCCGACGTCGGCCGCCTCGTCGACGCCGGTGGTGTACAGCGCGCCCGCCGCGAGGCGGGGGTGGTCGGACCAGAGGGCGTCGGTGTGCCGGAAGCGCATCTCAGGCCACCGCCATCCGGGCGCTCAGGCCCACGAAGCAGACCGCGAAGACGTGGCGGACGGCCGTCATGATCCGGGGCCGGAGCGACAGACGGTCGCGCACGGCCGCGGCGAGCATGCCGTACGCGGCGAAGACGATGAAGGTCAGGGCCATGAACACGGCGCCGAGTCGGAGCATGAGGCCGGTGGAACCGGGCGTGCCGGAGGGGACGAACTGGGGGAGGAACGCGACGAAGAACATGGTCAGTTTCGGGTTCAGGAGGTTGAGGAGCACGCCGGAGGTGATCACGCGGAGCGCCGGCTGCGGTTCGGCGTCCGCCGTGACGGTCAGCGCGTCCTTGTCGCGCAGCGTCGCCCACGCCATGTACAGCAGATAGGCGACACCGAGGTACTTCACCACCGCGTAGGCGACGGCGCTGGTGTGCAGGAGCGCGGCGAGGCCGGTGATCGTCGCCAGTAGGTGCGGCACGACACCTAGGGTGCTGCCGAGCGCGGCGACCACACCGGCCCGGCGGCCGTGGGACAGCCCGGCGGCGAGGGTGTACACCACGCCGGTGCCGGGGGTGACGACCACGACCAGCGTGGTCAGAAGGAAAGCGGGACTCAAGTGAACCCTCCGGGAGGTCGGTGGTCCTCCCAGCCTGATGCGGTGATGGACCGGAGGGCAGAGCCAAAAGGGAGCGGCTCGAGAGGTCCAAAAGCCCGCCGGGAGACGGGATCAGCGCACGATCACCGTCGAAGTGGGCGGCGAGGGCAAGAGGGCCAGGGCGGTGTCGAGGGCAAGCACCTGTGCGAGTACACCCTGAACTGACGGCGCACCGGCCGGCGTCAGACGAGCGCTTCGGCCACCGCCCGGGTGAACGCCTCCGGGTTGTCCAGCATGATGTTGTGGCCGCAGTCGGGGACCGCGGTCAAGGACACTCCCGCGGCGGTCAGTTCGGCCGCGCCGGGGAAGGGGCCGTCGGCCTCGGGGTAGAGGAACGCGCGGGGGAGCGGCAGGTCGAGCAGCAGCTCGCGCATCGTCGGGACGGTTCCGGCGACCAGGTGGGACGCGCTGCGGTGCAGGGCCTCCAGGCCCGCCAGGCGCATCGTCGACCACCAGTGCGCGCCCGCCCGGTCGCGGACCTCGCGCCAGCCGCCGGAGACGAACTCCTCCTCCGTGTACGCGGCGATGCCGCTGCTGCCGGACGCGCCGGGGGTGCGGGGGAGCGGGTCGAGGTTGGCGTCGACCAGGACGAGCCGGGACACCAGTTCGGGGTGCCGGGCGGCGAGGACGACGGCGACGGAGCCGCCCATGCTGTGCGCGACGACCTCGGCGCCCCTGACGCCCGCGGCGCGCAGGGTGGCGGCGAGGGTGTCGGCGTGGTCCTGAAGGGTGTAGGCGAACGAGGTGGGGCGGTCGCTGTGGCCGTGGCCGAGGAGGTCCACCAGGAGCGAGCGGTGCCCGGCGAGGAGGGGGTGGACGGCGGTCGCCGTGAAGTAGGCGGGGGAGGTGGCCCCCAGGCCGTGGACGTAGACGCGGGCCGGGTCCCGGCCGGGCAGTTCGACCCAGCGGATGCGGTCGCCCTCGGCCGTCACGGCGGCGCTCTGCACGGTGTGGTCCTCTCGTTTGCGTGTTCGCGACGGGGGTGAACGGTACCCGCACCGAGTGCGACGGCCGACTCCCCGTCGGTAAAGGCAGGGGCGGCGCGGGCGTAGCGTAGGTGGTATGACGACGTACGGATCCTTCCCCGGCGCGCGGCCGCGGCGTCTGCGTACCACTCCCGCCATGCGGCGCATGGTCGCCGAGACCAGGCTGCACCCCGCCGACTTCATCCTCCCCGCCTTCGTGCGCGAGGGCGCGGACGAACCGGTGCCGATCGCGGCGATGCCGGGGGTCGTGCAGCACACGCGGGACAGCCTGAAGAAGGCCGCCGCGGAGGCGGTGGCGGCCGGGGTCTCCGGGATCATGCTGTTCGGTGTGCCGGAGGAGTCCAAGAAGGACGCCCTCGGCACGCCGGGGACCGACCCGGACGGGATCCTCCAGATCGCCCTGCGGGACGTGCGGGCCGAGGTCGGGGACGACCTGCTCGTCATGTCCGACCTGTGCCTCGACGAGACGACGGACCACGGGCACTGCGGAGTGCTGGACGAGCAGGGGCGCGTCGACAACGACGCCACGCTCGAGCGGTACGCCGAGATGGCGCAGGTCCAGGCCGACGCGGGCGCGCACGTGGTCGGGCCGAGCGGGATGATGGATGGGCAGATCGGCGTCATCCGCGACGCCCTCGACCAGATCGGGCGGGAGGACGTGGCGATCCTGGCGTACACCGCCAAGTACGCCTCCGCCTTCTACGGGCCGTTCCGCGAGGCCGTCGCCTCCTCGCTCCAGGGCGACCGCAAGACCTACCAGCAGGACCCGGCGAACGTCCGCGAGTCGCTGCGGGAGCTGGCGCTCGACCTGGAGGAGGGCGCCGACATGGTGATGGTGAAGCCGGCGGGCCCCTATCTGGACATTCTCGCGCGGGTCGCGGACACGGTGGACGTGCCGGTGGCGGCGTACCAGATCTCCGGTGAGTACTCGATGATCGAGGCCGCCGCCGAGAAGGGCTGGATCGACCGGGACCGGGCGATCCTGGAGACGCTCACCGGCATCAAGCGGGCTGGCGCGCGCAACATCCTCACCTACTGGGCCACCGAAGCGGCCCAGAAGCTGAGCGCCGCTCAGTAGGTGAGCGCGTCGTCCATCGACTGCTGCCAGTACGTCACCGCCAGCGAGCTGTCGTAGTACACGCCCTTGGCCGGCAGGGACGGGATCGCGGACGGCCCGCCGTCGCTGCCCGGGGTGCGGCCCTGGAAGCCGACGGTGAGCCGGTGACCGGTGGTGCCGCCGTCGCCGCTGCCGTCGGCGGCCGACAGGAGCACACCCGCGTACGCCGACTCGCCCGGGTTGAGACTCACCACGGCCTGCGGCTTGCTCTCCTCGACCGGCTGCGGCACCCACTGCATCTCGTCGAAGCGGAGCACCGGGTAGTAGGTGAGGTCGCACAGCTTGGATCCGGTGTTCTTGACCGTGATCAGCATGTGGTTGAGGGGGCGGGGGACCGGCTGGGCGGTGACGGTGGTGTTGGAGCCGTTGCAGGCGGCGAAGGTCCGGGGGCCGTCGTCGGAACCCTTCCCCTGGCTCGTGCCCTTCTCCTTGCCGGAGCCGGAGCCGGAGCCGGAGCCGGAGCCGTTGCCGTTGCCCGAGCTGCTGCCGGAGGCCTTGTCAGCGCCCGTGCCACCGCCGGCCTGGGACGGGTCGTTGGACGGGGTGCCGTCCGTTGAGGGCTTCGAGGACGGGTTGGTGGGCGTGCTCGTGGGCGCCGTCGCGTTCGGCTGGGACGCGCCCTCGTCCTTTGTGCCCGTGCCGTCCTGGCAGGCCGTCAGGGACAGGGTGGCGAGGGTGATTCCGGCGGCGGCGAGCAGGCGGAGGCGGGAGGTGCGCATGGCGAATTCCTTGTCGTCGGGGAGGGGTTGGCGGCGTCGCTCGACCGGTTGCCGGGAGCGGCGTGCTTGGATGACCAGAGCTTGCGGGGAGATCCGTCCCGGCCGCCACACCTGGCGGGGGATCCGGGACGCTGGAACGCCCACACCGTTGTGACCAGGGGAAACGACCGTCCCCTGGAACGGTGGAATGGGACGCGGGGGAGGGAGTCACGGTGTCGGAGGACATGCCTGCGGCGCAGTTCGCGGCGCTGCTGCGGCAGTTGAAGGAGCGGTCGGGGCTGAGCTACGGGGTGCTCGCCAGACGGCTCCACATGAGCACGTCGACGCTGCACCGGTACTGCAACGGGGACGCCGTGCCGGCGGACTACGCCCCGGTGGAACGGCTGGCCCGGCTGTGCAAGGCGGGCCCCGGGGAGCTGGTCGAGCTGCACCGCCGGTGGGTGCTCGCCGACGCGTTGCGGGGGAGGAAGGGGACGGCGTCCGCCGGGGGCGCGGTGGGCCCGGGCCCCTCGGCATCTGCCGGGGGACCGGCGCGGCCCGGGGACCCGGCACGCTTCGGGGAACCGGTACGGCCCGGGGAGCCGGCGGCGGACGCGGGCGTCCGGGAGGGGCACGGCGACAGCCTCCCGGCGGCTGGGCGGTCGGCGGCGGGACGGGCCGAGCCCGAGGACCCGCAGGCGGAGACCGCGGAGACCCGGGAGACGGAGCATCGGGAGGCGGGGCTCCGGGAGGCCGGGACGTCCCATGCCTGCGCCGCGGGAGACGGGGCCTCGGAAGGCGGGGCTCCGAACGTCGGGGCGCCCCGTGCCGGGGCCGCGGACGAGGAGTCCCCGGGAGCGGGGACTCCGGGTGCCGGGGTGCCGGAAGACGGTGCGCGCCGTGTCGGGGCGCCGGGAGACGGAAGCCCGGAAGCCGGGACGCCGGAAGCGGGGAACCCGCGGGCGGAGACCGGGCAGGCCGGGATCCCGCAGGTCACCGGCGCCGGTGAGGCCCGCCCCCGCACCCGCACCCGCACCCGCCGCACCCGTACCGCCGTCCTCGCGGGGATCGCCGTGGCCGCCGTGCTCGGCGGGGTCACGCTCGCCCTGGGTCTGCCGGACGGGGGCGACGCGGGCGGTGGCGACCGGAAGGACCCGGCGGCATCCGCGACCCTCGGCGCCGCCGGGGCGGGCGGGAACAAGGACGCCGCCGCGTCACCCTCCGCCTCCGCCTCCGCCACCGCTTCCGTCTCGTCCTCGGCGTCCCCCTCCGCGAAGACCAGGGAGACACCACGCACCCCGGCCACGGCCTCCGCCGCCCCGACGGGTGACAGTGACGGGAGTGCCGTGCCGCTGACCGTGCGGACCGAACCGTACGCGTGGCAGAGCCCCTGCTCGCAGCGGTATCTGATCAACAGACCGGCGGGCGAGGTGAAACCGCCGCCCGAGGAGCCGGACGCGACGGCGTGGGTCAGCTCGTTCGGGGCCGTCTCGTCGGGGGAGCAGTTCGTGCGGCTCACCGTCCAGGGGACCGGGGAGGAGACGGTGGTCGTGGAGGGGCTGGCCGTGCGGGTGGCGGGCAAGCGGTCGCCGCTCGCCTGGAACGACTTCGCGATGGGCTACCCCGGTGTGGGCTGCGGCGGCAACGTGCCCACCCGGTCCTTCACCGTCGCCCTCGACGCCGCACGTCCCGTCGTCACCCCGGAGGCCGGGCAGCGGAACTTCCCGTTCTCGGTGAGCGAGTCGGACCCCGAGGTCTACTACATCACCGCCGACGCCTCCGCCTACGACGTGAGCTGGTACCTGGAGCTGAAGTGGTCCAGCGGCTCCCGCAGCGGCACCCTCACCGTGGACGACAAGGGCCGCCCCTTCCGCACCAGCGGCAACAACGGACGCCCGGCGTACGAGTTCCCGCTCGGCGGCGAGGAGTGGGTGCCGGAGGGCACGACCTGGTAGCCGGTCGTGCCCTCCGGGCTCACCCGGTGCGTCCTCGGACGGTCAGAGCCGCTCGGGCGTCCGGATGCCCAGCAGCGCCATACCCCGGTGGAGCGTGCGGGCCGTGAGGTCGCACAGGAAGAGGCGGTTGGCCACCTGCTCCGGCGAATCGGCCTTCAGCACCGGGCACTTGTCGTAGAAGGACGTGTACAGCGACGCCAACTGGTACAGGTACGCGGCCAGCTTGTGCGGCGCGTACTCCGCGGCCGCCTCGAAGACCGTGTCGCCGAACGCGTCCAGGTGCAGGCCCAGCGCGCGCTCCGCCTCGTGCAGCTCCAGCTCCGGGTGGGCGGCGGGGCGGACCTCGCCGGCCTTGCGCAGGATGGACTGGATACGGGCGTAGGCGTACTGGAGGTAGACGGAGGTGTCGCCGTTGAGCGAGACCATCTGGTCCAGGTCGAACTTGTAGTCGCGGTTCGGCGACGTCGACAGGTCCGCGTACTTCACGGCCCCGATGCCGACCTGCGCGGCCCGCTCCCGGATCTCGTCCTCGGTGAGGTCCCGGGCCTTCTCCCGGACGACCTCCGCGGCCCGCTGCACCGCCTCGTCCAGCAGGTCCTCCAGACGTACCGTCTCGCCCTCACGCGTCTTGAACGGCTTGCCGTCCGCGCCGAGCACCGTGCCGTAGCCCATGTTGTGCGCGGTGACGCCGTCGTTCAGCCAGCCGGCCCTGCGGGCCGTCTCGAAGACCATCCGGAAGTGCAGCGACTGACGCACGTCGACGACGTAGAGCAGCGTGGTGGCGTGCAGGTCGACGACCCGGTTGCGGATCGCCGTCAGGTCGGAGGCCGCGTAGCCGAAGCCGCCGTCGGCCTTCTGCACGATCAGCGGGACCCGCTGGTCGTCCTTGCCGCGGATGTCGTCGAAGAACACCACCAGCGCGCCCTCGGAGCGCTCCGCGACGCCCATCTCCTCCAGGAGCCGGGCCGTCTCGGGCATGCCCTCGTTGTACGCGGACTCCCCGACGATCTCCTCGTCGCGGATCTCCATGTCGAGCTTCTCGAAGACGGAGTAGAAGTACACCTTCGACTCGTCCACGAACTGCTGCCACAGTTCGAGCGTCTCCTTGTCACCGGACTGGAGGGCGACGACCCGCCCCCGGGCCCGCTCCTTGAACTCCTCGTCCGCGTCGAAGAGCGCACGCGAGGCCTTGTAGACGCGGTTCAGATTGCTCATGGCCTGCTCGCCGTCGACGTCGGCCGCGGGGGCCAGCTCGCCCGGGTGCTCGAACAGGTACTGGATGAGCATGCCGAACTGGGTGCCCCAGTCGCCGATGTGGTGCCGGCCGATCGTCTTCTCGCCGGTGAAGTCGAGCATGGCGCGCAGCGCGTCGCCGATGACCGCCGACCGCAGGTGGCCGACGTGCATCTCCTTCGCCACGTTCGGCTGGGCGTAGTCGACGACCGTGACGCCCGCGTCCGCCTTCAGCGGCACGCCGAGGCGCTCACCGTCCGCGAGCCGCGCGGCGAGGTTCGCGGTGATCGCCCGGTCGGCGACGGTGATGTTGAGGAAGCCGGGGCCGGAGACCTCGACGTCCTCGATCAGCTCACCGGTGGTGATGCGCGCCACGACCTCGGCGGCCAGCTCCCGCGGGTTCGCCTTCGCCTTCTTGGCCAGCGCGAGGATGCCGTTGGCCTGGAAGTCCGCCCGGTCGCTTCGTCGCAGCAGCGGGTCCGCCTCCGGCTGGGTGACCGAGAGGGCGGATGCGAGCTGCTGGTTGACGAGATCGGTGAGCGGTGTGACCGAGGCCATAAGGGTGGGTGCCGTTCTCCTCGTGGGTTCAGATAGACACGGTCAGTATCCCATGAGGGGTAAAGCGGTTTTCTCGGCCGCGGAGCGGTGGGAGCCGGCCGCGCCCGCGCCCCGCGGAGCCGCACACCGGCACGGCCCGCGCCCCTGGACGAGCCGGTGAAAAGGCGTTTTCGCCGTCGCCGCCGTTACTGGGAGAATGGAGCGGTCAGCCGTGCGACCGTGCCGGCTGCTCCAGCAGAAAGAAGGACGTGCCGATCGTGGCTCAGAGCACCGAGACCACCGACTGGGTCTCCCGTTTCGCGGATGAGGTCATCGAGGAGTCGGAGCGCCGGGCCCCGGGCAAACCCGTCGTCGTCGCGTCCGGCCTCTCCCCCTCCGGCCCGATCCACCTGGGCAACCTCCGCGAGGTCATGACCCCCCACCTCGTAGCCGACGAGATCCGCCGCCGCGGCCACCAGGTCCGGCACCTGATCTCCTGGGACGACTACGACCGGTACCGCAAGGTCCCGGCCGGGGTCCCCGGAGTCGACGAGTCGTGGTCCGAGCACATCGGCAAGCCGCTGACCTCCGTCCCCGCGCCCGAGGGCTCCGCCCACCCGAACTGGGCCGAGCACTTCAAGGCCGCCATGGTCGAGTCGCTGGCCGCGATGGGCGTGGAGTTCGACGGGATCAGCCAGACGGAGCAGTACACCTCCGGTGCCTACCGCGAGCGGATCCTGCACGCCATGAAGCACCGCGGTGACATCGACGCGATCCTCGACCAGTACCGCACCAAGAAGGCACCGGCGAAGAAGCAGCAGAAGCCCGTCGACGAGGCCGAGCTGGAGGCCGCCGAGGGCTCCGGCGCCGCCGCCGAGGACGACGGCAGCTCGGGTTCGGCCGGGTACTTCCCGTACAAGCCGTACTGCGGCAATTGCGAGAAGGACTTCACCACCGTCACCTCCTACGACGACGACTCCACCGAACTGACCTACGCCTGCACGGTGTGCGGCTTCTCGGAGACGGTCCGGCTGAACGAGTTCAACCGCGGCAAGCTGGTCTGGAAGGTCGACTGGCCCATGCGGTGGGCGTACGAGGGCGTGATCTTCGAGCCCAGCGGGGTCGACCACTCGTCCCCCGGCTCGTCGTTCCAGGTCGGCGGGCAGATCGTCGGCATCTTCGGCGGCGAGCGGCCCATCGGGCCGATGTACGCGTTCGTCGGCATCAGCGGCATGGCGAAGATGTCCTCGTCGAAGGGCGGGGTGCCCGTCCCGGGCGACGCGCTGAAGATCATGGAGCCGCAGCTGCTGCGCTGGCTGTACGCCCGCCGCCGGCCCAACCAGTCCTTCAAGATCGCCTTCGACCAGGAGATCCAGCGGCTCTACGACGAGTGGGACCGCCTCGACGCCAAGGTCGCCGACGGCAGCGCCCTGCCCGCCGACGTCGCCGCGCACTCCCGCGCGGTACGCACCGCGAGCGGCGAACTGCCAAGGACGACCCGGCCGCTGCCCTACCGCACGCTCGCCTCGGTCGCCGACATCACCGGCGGCCACGAGGACCAGGCGCTGCGCATCCTCAGCGACCTGGACCCGTCGAACCCGCTCGGCTCCCTCGACGAGGCCCGGCCCCGGTACGACAAGGCCGAGGCGTGGGTCAACACCCACGTCCCCGCCGATCAGCGCACCATCGTCCGCGCCGAGCCCGACGCCGAGCTGCTGAAGTCGCTCGACGAGCAGGGACAGCAGTCGCTGCGGCTGCTGCTCGACGGACTCGCCGACAACTGGTCCCTGGACGGGCTCACCCACCTCGTCTACGGAGTGCCCAAGGTCCAGGCGGGCTTCTCCGCCGACGCCACGCCCAAGGAGCTGCCGCCGGAGATCAAGACCGCCCAGCGGTCGTTCTTCGCGCTGCTGTACCACCTGCTGGTGGGGCGGGACACGGGCCCCCGGCTGCCCACGCTGCTGCTCGCCGTCGGGCAGGAGCGGGTGCGGGCCCTCCTCGGGGAGTAGACGCCAGCCGTAAGGGCGGAGGGGCCCGCGATGCCGTCGGCATCGCGGGCCCCTCCGCCGTTGGCGGTCCGCCGCCACGGCTACGCGATGTGGTCCTCTTCCATCTCCGCCCCGTGGCGCGCCTGGAAGCGCTCGGCGAGGGCCTTCAGCGCGCTCGGGCTCAGCGTCGTGCCGTAGGTCGCCTCGATGTTGTCGCCGAGGACGCGGGGAGTCGGGTAGCTGCCGTCGATCGACTGACGGAACACCTGGTAGTACGCCTCCTCGTCCGGGTCGGTGACCGGGGTGCCGCCGCCCTCACCGAGCTCGCGGGTGCGGCCGCCGGGGACGACGGGGATGGGGAAGCTGCCGGTCTCCTCCGGAGACGGCTCCCGGAGCGGGGGCTCCTCCTGGTACTGGTCCTGGTACTGCTCGGCCTGCTGCTGCTCGGCGTACCAGCGGGCGTACTCCTCGTCCGGGTCGTAGGTGGGGTCGTAGCCGCCGTGGTACTCGACCGTGCGGGGATCACGGGCGTGCAGCCACTGGTTCTGGTCCTGGCCGGTGCCCTCCGGGAAGCCGGGGCCCCGATCGCCCCGGCTCTCCGGGCGCTGCTCGCCGGGAGACGCCTCCGCCGGCGCCTGCACCGCCCGGGGGGCACCACCGTCGCCCGTCCGTGCCCCGCCCGGGGCCGCTTCCACGGCATGGCCGGCGGTGACCTCGGGGCGGGGAGCGGCGGATATCTCCCGGACCTCCGGGGCCGGGGGGATGAGCGCGGGCTCTATGCCCGCCGCCGCGAGGCCCGCCGGGGCCGTCTCGGCCAGGGGGACGCCGTACTTGGCGAGCCGCAGCGGCATCAGGGACTCCACCGGGGCCTTGCGACGCCAGGAGCGCCCGAAGCGCGAACGCAGACGGGCCTGGTAGACCAGCCGCTCCTGCTCCAGCTTGATCACCTGCTCGTAGGAACGCAGCTCCCACAGCTTCATCCGCCGCCACAGCAGGAACGTCGGCACCGGCGACAGCATCCAGCGGGTCAGCCGGACGCCCTCCATGTGCTTGTCGGCGGTGATGTCGGCGATCCGGCCGATCGCGTGCCGCGCCGCCTCCACCGAGACGACGAACAGGATGGGGATCACCCCGTGCATGCCCACACCGAGCGGGTCGGGCCACGCCGCCGCGCCGTTGAAGGCGATCGTCGCCGCCGTCAGCAGCCACGCCGTCTGCCGCAGCAGCGGGAAGGGGATGCGGATCCAGGTCAGCAGCAGGTCCAGCGCCAGCAGGACGCAGATACCGGCGTCGATGCCGATCGGGAAGACGTAACTGAAGTTCCCGAAGCCCTTCTGCAGGGCCAGTTCCCGCACCGCCGCGTACGAACCGGCGAAGCCGATCCCGGCGATGATCACGGCACCGAAGACGACCACGCCGATGAGAACCCGGTGCGTCCGTGTCAGCTGAATGGGCGCGGCCACCCGTACTCCCCTCCCAGTGCGTGTTGTTGCGCGCAACAGAGTGGCACATGTGTGCGGGAGACGGGTGGCCGGTTCTCCTCCGGAGGGCTCAGCCCTTGTCGGAAGCGGCCCCCGAGGCGGAGGCGGACGGCGCCTGGGACGCGGACTTCGACGGCGAACCGGCGTCCCCACCGGGGCCGTTGGCCTTGGTGACCGACGTCACGGCCTCCTTGGCCGCCTTCTGGGCGTCCTTCATCAGATCGTCGGCGGCCGGAGCCTTGTCCCCGGCCAGACCGGCACCGTTGTAGTCGAGGGTGACGACCACGTTCTCCACGCGGACCACCACCGTCTGCTGCTTGAAGGTGCCTTCCTTCTTCTTCAGGTCGTAACGCACCGCGGTGGCCTCGTCACCGGTCCCGGCGACCGGCTCCGCCTTCGTGCCCTGCGCGCCCTCGGTCGCCTGGGCGTCCCGCACCTGCTTGGCGTAGTACTCCTTGGCCAGCTTGTCGCCCGCACCCCGGGTGGTGTCGGAGTCGAAACGCAGCAACGACACGTTCAGCCAGCGGAACTGCGACCCCTTCACCCCGTTGTTGTCCAGGCTGTTCCAGGAGCAGCTGGCACGGGTCGAGACGTCGTCCGAACCGCCCTCCTTGCCGGACTTCGCCTGAGGGGCCAGGTCCTCCAGGGTCTTCTTCGACAGCACCCCGCACGCCTCGGGAAGCGTCTTGTACGCCGCCGCCTGCACCGTCGGCGAAGGGCTCGCGGACTTCGAGGCGGACGCCCCGGATACCTTGTCCTTGCCGTCGTCGGAGCCGGAGTCCGAGGAGCAGCCGGCGGCGCCCAGCATCACCGGGACGGCAGCCGCGCAGACAAGGACGCGGCGAAGACGCTTCACTCTCTGACCGGACTGCTGCTCTCGCTGTGCTCGTCGCTGCATGGTTCCTTCACTCATGACGCTCGTGTTCCCTGCGGTCGGATCGGGTCCGAGGGGTCACGGTACGCGCTGAGTCACCCCTGCGGTCCTTCTTCGCCTGCTTCGCGCCGGGCGGTGACGAGGGTGTGAACGAGGTTCAGCCGCCCAGCGACTCGGCCAGCTCCGCGGCCAGTTTCCGTGCCCTGTCCTGCATTTCCTTGCTGTCCGGGACCGCGCCCACGGTCATCGGCTGCTCCGCGTACTCGACGGTCACCACCACGTTGGACGTGCGGAACGCCACAGTCACCGTGCGCTGCTGGGCGGTCGAACCGGCGCTGTCGAGCTCGTCGTCGAGGAACGCCTCGTCGCCGAGGTCCTCCAGCAGACGGGGCTGGAGGTCGGTCGGGGCGACGGAGGGCGAGGCGGACGAGGGCGGGGACGAACCGGCGTCCGCGGACGGGCCGGTGGAGGAGGACGCGGAGGGGGAGGCGGACGTGGAGGGTGAGGGGGAGCCCGTCGTCGTCACCACCGGCTCGGGCAGTTCGGCCGCCGACTGCCTGGTCGCGAAGAGCTCCTCGGCCTGGGCGTCGTCGCTGACCGCGTTGTCGTAGGAGACGACCCGTTCGAAGTCGACCAGCAGGTGGTTGGTGGCCTCGGCCGACTCCACCTTCCAACGGCAGCCCACCTTGCGGTCGGTGTCGTAGGTGAGCGTCGCCTCGCCCCCGTACGCCTTCTCGCGCCTGGTCTCGTCGGCCATCTCCCCGATGCCGGGCAGGAGTTCGCCGAGCGTCCTGGGGTCGACCACGCCGCACGGCTCGGGCAGTGTGGCGTACCGGCCGGGCTGGGCCGCCGGGGAGGCCGAACCGGCGGTGCCCGGGTTGGAGTTGTCCGACGGTCCGCCGTCGTCCGAGCTGCCGGTGCAGCCGGCCAGCACGGCCGCCAGGAGCGCGGCGACGCCGGGTACGTACGCCCTCCGCTGCACGGCCGGGCTCCTCTCGACGGTGGGGGCGGGCCGGTGCCCGCCGGGCCCTCCCAGTGTCCCCGCTGGTTAATCGCTTGCCGCAGGGGGGCGCCCTTCACAGACAATGTGTATCGCACGCACTGCCGTGGACGCCGGTCCGTCATCCCTTTTCGTCGACCTTGGCACCGGTATTGCGCTTCACGGACTTCTGTTTGTCTTCCGGGGGAATGAGGGCGTTATGTCGTACGTCGAGATGCCGGGCGCGAAGGTGCCGATCCGGATGTGGGCCGATCCGGCGACGGTGGAGGGCGGCGCTATGCAGCAGCTGCGGAACGTGGCGACGCTGCCGTGGGTCATGGGTCTGGCGGTCATGCCGGACGTGCATTACGGCAAGGGCGCGACGGTGGGCTCGGTGATCGCCATGAGGGATGCGGTGTGCCCGGCGGCGGTCGGCGTGGACATCGGCTGTGGTATGTCCGCGGTGAGGACTTCTCTGACGGCCGACGACTTGCCGGGTGACCTGTCCCGCGTCCGGTCGAAGATCGAACAGGCGATCCCGGTCGGGCGGGGCATGCACCGCGAGGAGGTCGACCCGGCGCGGCTGTACCGGTTCCCGACCGGGGGCTGGGACTACTTCTGGTCGCGGTTCGACGGGGTGGCGGATGCGGTGAAGTTCCGGCGCGTTCGGGCGGCGTTGCAGATGGGCACCCTAGGCCAGGGCAACCATTTCGTGGAGCTTTGCGTCGATACATCCGGTTCTGTCTGGCTCATGCTCCACTCCGGGTCCCGCAATATCGGCAAGGAGCTCGCCGAGCACCACATCGGCGTGGCCCAGAAGCTGCCCCACAATCAGGGGCTCGTCGACCGGGACCTCGCGGTCTTCGTCGCTGACACCCCGCAGATGGCGGCCTATCGGCACGACCTCTTCTGGGCACAGGAGTACGCGAAGTACAACCGCGCGATCATGATGGCACTCTTCCAGGAGGTCGTCCGCAAGGAGTTCAGGAAGGCGAAGGTCACCTTCGACCCGGTGATCTCCTGCCACCACAACTACGTGGCGGAGGAGCGGTACGAGGGGATGGACCTCCTGGTGACCCGTAAGGGCGCGATTCGGGCCGGCTCGGGGGAGTTCGGGATCATCCCGGGCTCGATGGGCACCGGTTCGTACATCGTGAAGGGTCTCGGGAATGCGGCCTCGTTCAACTCGGCCTCGCACGGCGCCGGCCGGAAGATGAGCCGGAACGCGGCCAAGAAGCGCTTCACGACGTGGGACCTGGAGGAGCAGACGCGGGGCGTGGAGTGCCGCAAGGACTCCGGTGTCGTGGACGAGATCCCGGGCGCGTACAAGCCGATCGAGAAGGTGATCGAGCAGCAGAGGGACCTCGTGGAGGTCGTGGCCAAGCTCAAGCAGGTCATTTGTGTGAAGGGCTGAGGTCGGTGTGGCGCCGGGCCGGCGGCGCCCTCGATTCCTGTGTCAGACGGCGGGCGTCATCACCTGGCCGGTGCGGAGGCGCCACAAGCGCATGAAGCAGCTTTGCCGGGTGCGGCCGAGGACGGCGGCCGCGGCCGTCGGATCGCCGAGCCGGAGCAGTTCGTGGTCGTCCTCCGGGGTCCACCGGCGGCGGGGAGGGGCGATCCTCATGTCGGCGGGCCGGGTCCAGCTCTGAATCGAAGCAGCGTTGGCCCTCTTGTGGTCCAGAGAGAGGCTGCCGGGGTAGTAGAGGTGCTCGGCGAGCCGCTGTGCCTGCTCCTTGAAGTAGGTGAGGACGTAGACCTGGTCACGGGTGTTGCGGCGGAGGGTGCGCTCCGCGCCCGTGATCTCCTTCGCGAAGCGGATCACGTACGCGGCGAGATCGGTGCTGGCCGACGTCAGGGAGAAGTACGGGAATCCCTCGGCCGTCCAGCCGAGAGAACCGTCGGCGTCGATGATTCCCCGGATGTAGTCGCGGTGGCGGAAGTCGACGTTGGGTGGCCGGATGAGCAGTGACTTCTTGCCGTACGGGATACCCAGTTCATTGACGGTGGTACGGGCTTCGAGGGAACACACGGTCCAGATGGCCGAGCGGTGCTGTTCGGTGAAGTTCGTGGCGCGGACCCGCTCTCTGATGGAGCTGTGATACGGGGTCAGGCGCTGGAATTCATGGAGGATGTGCACGTCCCGCGCGTTGATCTCGACCGACAGGCGTCCCTTCTGCCCCGTGCCCTGGTGCAGGTGGCCATCGGCCTGGAGGAAGCCGAACATGTAGGCATAATCGGGGTCTTCGAGATCCATGAAACGGCGGGCGGGCGCGCTGAGGCCCTGTTCGACCATGGAAGTGGTGCCTTCCTGACGGTGAGGCCCCCGGCCCGGACGGCAGTCCTGGCCGAGGGCCGTTCCTTGACTCGGCGTTCAACCTAGATCGAATGTTTCTGCCCCGGCCGGGTGATCGATGGCGTTCACCCCTGCGGGTTACCGGACTTGTTCGGGTCGGTTCCCGGGGCCGACGTCACGCCTCCCGGTGCACCTTGGAGTTGGACGCCTGGGCGCGGGGGCGGACGACCAGGAGGTCGATGTTGACGTGGGGAGGGCGGGTCACCGCCCAGGTGATGGTGTCGGCGACGTCGTCCGCCGTGAGGGGGTCGGGCACGCCCTGGTAGACCTTCTCGGCCCGCTCGGTGTCGCCGCCGAAGCGGGTGAGGGCGAACTCCTCCGTCCTGACCATGCCGGGCGCGATCTCGATGACGCGGACCGGGCGGCCGACGATCTCCAGGCGGAGGGTCTCGGCGAGGACGTGGGCGCCGTGCTTGGCGGCGACGTAGCCCGCGCCGCCCTCGTAGGTGGAGTGGGCGGCGGTGGAGGAGACGACCACGACCGTGCCGTCACCGCTCGCGTCCAGCTTGGGGAGCAGGGCCTGGGTGAGGTGGAGGGTGCCGAGGACGTTGGTCTCGTACATGGTGCGCCAGTCGTCCGGGTCACCGGTGGCGACCGGGTCGAGGCCGAGCGCGCCGCCGGCGTTGTTGACGAGGACGCCGATGGTCTTGAAGGCGGTGGCGAACTCGTCGACGGCCGCGCGGTCGGTGACGTCGAGGGGGTAGGCCGTGGCGGCGTGGCCGGCGGCGGTGATCTCCTCGGCGAGGGCCTCGATGCGGTCCTTGCGGCGGGCGGTGAGGACGACGCGGTAGCCGGCCGCGGCGAGCCGGCGTGCCGTGGCGGCGCCGATTCCGCTGCTCGCGCCCGTGACGACGGCGATACGGGACGCGGCGGGCGGTGCGGCGGTGGCCATGGGGCTGCTCCTCGGGCGGTCGGGGCCGTGCCCGGTCAGCATAAGCGGGGGTGATGGGCGGGGGGTCAGCCGTTGCGCGGGGCGTACATGATCACGGCCATGCCCGCGAGGCAGACCAGGGCGCCGGTGATGTCCCAGCGGTCCGGGCGGTAGCCGTCGGCGACCACGCCCCACAGGATCGAGCCGGCGACGAAGATGCCGCCGTAGGCGGCGAGGACGCGGCCGAAGTGGGCGTCGGGCTGGAAGGTCGCGACGAAGCCGTAGGCGCCGAGGGCGAGGACGCCGCCGGCCGCCCACATCCAGCCGCGGTTCTCCCGTACGCCCTGCCAGACCAGCCACGCGCCGCCGATCTCCAGCAGCGCGGCGAGGACGAACAGGGCGGCGGAGCGGAGGATCAGCATGTCGGCAGCTTCGCACGCGGGGCGCGTGTCACCTGTTGGAGGGCGCCTGGTGGGGGCCGCGGCGGGGATACATGCGGTACATCCGACGGACGGGGAGGTACGGGCATGCCGGTGAGCGCGCGGCCGCGGCTGATGGCGGAGCTGGCCGTGGTGTCCCGGCGGTACATGGCGTCGCAGGCGTTGTTCAACCAGGCGCTCGCCGACCATCTGGGGCTGCATCCCACGGACCTGCAGTGTCTGAACCTCCTGACGCTGGAGGGCGGTCCGGTGACGACCGGGAGGATCGCGGAGCTGACGGGGCTGACGACCGGGTCGGCGACGCGGCTGGTGGACCGGCTGGAGCGGGCGGGCTATGTGGCCCGGGAACGGGACGCGGCGGACCGGCGCCTGGTGCTGGTGGCGCCGGTACCGGAGAAGGCCGCGGAGTTCGAGCGGGTGTGGGAGCGCCTCGGGGGCGGCTGGGTCGCGTTCTTCGACGACCTGGACGACTCCGAGCTCGCCCTGTTCATCGATCACCTGAGGCGCACGACGGACTACGGTGCGCGGCAGGCGGCGCGGCTGCGGGCCGGGGAGGCCGGGTAGGGCGGCGGTCCGGTCGGCCGCCTGGCTGTATGGACCTGAAGCGTTGTTGACGCAGCTGACAGGTGGCCGGCCGCCGAGTGCGGTGCCGCGCGCTGCACGGGCGGCGAGGCGGAGGCGGGGTGCTTCGACGCCGTACTGGACGCGGCGGTGCCCGGCGAGCGGGCGCCGGCGTGGGTGCGGGACGGGGGTGCGTACGCCGGTTTGATCCCGCGGGCGGAGCCGGCGGGCGGGTGCGGGGTGCGGGTGGCCGCCGTCGAGGTGGTCCCCGACGGGGCGCGGCTGGCGGAGCTGGTGCGGCTGGTGGACGAGGGGGTGCTGACGCCGCGGGTCGGGGGCACGTATGCGCTGGCCGACGCGGTGAAGGCGCACGTGCGACTGGCGGAGGGCGGGGCGCGGGGGCGGCTGGTGCTGGTGCCGTAGGAGCGCCGTCGGGGGTACCCGGTGTCGGGGGTGGCGGGGGCGCTCGGCGTCGGCATCGGGGGCGGGGGCGCTCCGCGTCGGGGACGGGGGCGCTCGGTGCGGGGGAATAGCGAGGGGCGGGGTGTCGTTCCAGGGGTATAGTTGAACCGTCAACAATCTGGAGGGTGAGCGGGCATGCAGTTCGGGATCTTCTCGGTCGGGGATGTCACTCCCGACCCGACCACGGGGCGCACGCCGACCGAGCGTGAGCGCATCAAGGCCATGGTCGCCATCGCGCTGAAGGCCGAGGAGGTGGGCCTGGACGTCTTCGCCACCGGCGAGCACCACAACCCGCCGTTCGTGCCGTCCTCGCCCACCACCATGCTCGGCTACATCGCGGCCCGCACGGAGAAGCTCGTCCTCTCCACCTCGACCACCCTGATCACCACCAACGACCCGGTGAAGATCGCCGAGGACTTCGCGATGCTCCAGCACCTGGCCGACGGCCGGATGGACCTCATGATGGGCCGCGGCAACACCGGCCCGGTCTATCCCTGGTTCGGCAAGGACATCCGCCAGGGCATCAACCTCGCGATCGAGAACTACGCCCTGCTGCACCGCCTGTGGCGCGAGGACGTCGTCGACTGGGAGGGCACGTTCCGCACCCCGCTGCAGGGCTTCACCTCCACGCCCCGCCCGCTGGACGACGTGCCGCCGTTCGTCTGGCACGGCTCCATCCGCTCGCCGGAGATCGCCGAGCAGGCCGCGTACTACGGCGACGGCTTCTTCCACAACAACATCTTCTGGCCGGCCGACCACACCAGGCGCATGATCGAGCTGTACCGCAACCGGTACGCCCACTACGGGCACGGCACGCCCGAGCAGGCGATCGTCGGCCTCGGCGGCCAGGTGTTCATGCGGAAGAACTCGCAGGACGCGGTGCGCGAGTTCCGCCCCTACTTCGACGTCGCGCCGGTCTACGGGCACGGGCCCTCGCTGGAGGAGTTCACCGCGCAGACCCCGCTGACCGTCGGCTCCCCGCAGCAGGTCATCGAGAAGACGCTGGCGTTCCGCGACTACGCCGGTGACTACCAGCGCCAGCTGTTCCTGATGGACCACGCCGGCCTGCCGCTGAAGACCGTGCTGGAACAGCTCGACCTGCTCGGCGAGGAGGTCGTGCCGGTACTGCGCGAGGAGTTCGCCAAGAACCGTCCGGCGGACGTGCCGGACGCGCCGACCCACAGTTCGCTGCTGGCCACCGCCCGGCGGAAGGAAGGAGCACGGGCATGAGGCTCGTCGTCGTATCGGCCGGACTGAGCGTGCCGTCCTCCACACGGCTGCTCGGTGACCGGCTGGCCGCGGCCGCCGCCCCGGCGGCCGGGGACGCGGAGGTCCGGGTGATCGAGCTGCGCGACCTCGCCGTGGAGATCGCGCACACCTTCACCAGCGGCTTCCCCGGCGGGGCGCTGTCCGACGCGTTCGACGCGGTGACGGGCGCCGACGGGCTGATCGTGGTCACCCCGGTGTTCTCGGCGTCGTACAGCGGGCTGTTCAAGTCGTTCTTCGACGCGCTGAGCGTCACCGACCCCGACGCCCTCGCCGGGAAGCCGGTGCTGATCGCCGCGACCGGCGGCAGCGCCCGGCACTCGCTGGTGCTGGACCACGCGCTGCGTCCGCTCTTCTCCTACCTGCGGGCCGTCGTCGTCCCGACCGGCGTCTACGCGGCCTCCGAGGACTGGGGCGCGGAGGGCCTGGACGGGCGCATCGAGCGGGCGGCCGGCGAGCTGGCCGGGCTGACAGCGGGTCTGGCCGCCACCCGCCCGCAGCCCCGGCGGGACTCCTTCGAGGAGGTCACCCCCTTCGAGGAGCGTCTGGCGGCGCTGCGGCCCGCCGGGTGAGATACGAGTAAGAAGCCGGCCCCGGTGCCCTCCACCGGGGCCGCGGCACGTGGGCGGTTGGCACACTGGGCGCGTGCCGCACACCGTTCTGCTCGCCGAAGACGACCGCGCCATCCGCAACGCGCTGGAGCGCGCCCTGACCCTGGAGGGCTACCGGGTCACGGCCGTCGCCGACGGGGTCGAGGCCCTCGCGCAGGTCCACCGCAGCCGGCCCGACGTCCTGGTGCTGGACGTGATGATGCCCGGCATCGACGGGCTGCAGGTGTGCCGGGTGCTGCGCGCCGAGGGCGACCGCACGCCGGTGCTGATGCTGACCGCGCTGGTGGAGACCGCCGACCGGATCGCGGGACTGGACGCGGGCGCCGACGACTACGTCGTCAAGCCGTTCGACGTCGAGGAGGTCTTCGCCCGGCTGCGCGCCCTGCTGCGCCGCGCGGCGCCCGCCCCGCCGGCGCCCGCACCGGAGCCCGTACCGGAGCCGAGGCCGGGGCCCTCCCGACGGTTCGTCGAGGCGGCCGGGCTGCGCATGGACCCGCAGGCTCGCCGGGCCTGGCGGGGCGGGCGGGAGCTGGAACTGACCCGCACCGAGTTCGAGCTGCTGGAGCTGCTGATCCGCCACGCGGGCGTCGTCCTCGAACACGCCACGATCTACGACCGCATCTGGGGCTACGACTTCGGCCCCGGCTCCAAGAACCTCGCCGTCTACGTCGGCTACCTGCGCCGCAAACTCGACGAGCCCGGCGCGCCCCAGCTGATCCACACGGTGCGCGGGGTGGGTTACGTGCTGCGGGAGGGCTGAGTGCCCGTGGACGGCGCGTACGGGACGGACGGCCGCGCGTACGGGACGGACGGCCGCGCGCACGGGACGCCGGGGCCCGTTCCGCGCAGGAGGCTGCGGCTGCTGTCGCTGGGGACGACGTTCGCGGTGGCGTTCGCGGCGGTCACCGCCACCGTCACCGTGCTGGTCGGCATCCTGTCGTACAACGCCGCGGCCCGGCTGGTGCGGGTGGACCAGCAGTCCGTGTTCGACGAGGTCGTGCAGGACCTGCGGAGCGAGGTCCGGGACAACCGGATGACACCGCTCGACTTCTCCTCCGCCGCGCCCGGCCACGACCTGGTGCGGCCCGCGCGGACCGACGTCCAGGTGCTCGGCCCCGACGGCAGCGTCTTCGACCCGGGCGACCCCGGGCTGCCGGTCGTCGACGCCGACCGCCGGATCGCCGGGGCCGCCGCGGCGGGACGGGTGGTCGTGCACGCGGGCGTCGACGTCGGCGACGACGTCTACCGGGTGGCGACCGTCTCGCTGGGCGGTGAGCGGGGCGCGGTGCAGGTGGCGCAGGAGTTCAGCGACACCGAGGACCTGCTGCGCGCCCTCCAGCGGCGCACGCTCGTCCTGATGGCGGCGGTCGTGGTCGCCGCCGGGCTGTTCGGCTGGTGGCTGGCCCGCCGCATCACCCGCCGCCTCGTCGTCCTGACCGACGCCGCCGAGGTCGTCGCCCGCACCCGGCGCCTCGGCATCCAGGTGCCCGTCGCCGGCAACGACGAGGTGGGGCGCCTCGGCCGCGCCTTCGACCGGATGCTGGGCCGGCTGGCCCAGTCCGAGGAGGACCAGCGCCGGCTGGTGCAGGACGCCGGGCACGAACTGCGCACCCCGCTCACCTCGCTGCGCACCAACATCTCGCTGCTGCGCCGCATCGACGAGCTGCCGCCCGGCACCCGTGAGGAACTCGTCGCCGATCTCACCCAGGAGGCCCGCGAACTGACCGACCTCGTCAACGAGCTGGTCGAGCTGGCGGCCGGGCAGTCCTCCACCGAGCCGCCGCAGCGGGTCGACCTCGCGGACATCGCCGAGGACGTGGCGGGACTGGCCCGGCGGCGCACCGGGCGGGAGATCGTGGTCGGCGCGAGCGGCGACACCACGACCCACGGACGGCCGGTGATGCTGACGCGGGCGCTGTCCAACCTGGTCGAGAACGCGGTCAAGTTCGACCGGGAGGGCCGCTCGCCGGTCGAGATCCGGGTCTCGGGCCCGGCCCGTCCGGGCACGGTGCGCGTCGAGGTGCGCGACCGGGGGCCGGGGATCGCCGAGGACGACCTGACCCGCGTGTTCGACCGCTTCTACCGGGCCGCCGACGCCCGGTCCCTGCCCGGGTCGGGGCTCGGCCTGTCCATCGTCCGCGAGGTGGCCCTCGCCCACGGCGGCGCCCCGTACGCCCACCACCGCGAGGGTGGCGGGACGGTCACCGGCTTCACGGTGGGCGGTGGGGCGGGGGCCGGGCCGGGGCCGTGAGCGGTCCGGGGGCAGCCGTGCCGCGACGGCGACGGCGGTCGCTTCCGCATCGACGTCACCTTCCGCATCGACGTCCCCTTCCGCATCGGCATCCGCACCCGCGGGCAGTGGTGCGGCAGGCGTAGCGGGTGCTCCGGCTGCGCAGGTATGCATGGGGGGCGGTCGGACGTCGTCCCCGTGCGAGGGGAGGGCGACACATGCTGACGGATGCCGAGGCGGCCGCGCTGGCGGCGGTCGACGAGGAGGCGCTGGGGCGGACGCTGCTGGAGCTGATCGCGGTGCCGAGCGTGACGGGGAGCGCCGCCGAGTCGGAACTCCAGCACCAGCTGGCCGGGCGGCTGGAGTGGCTCGGCCTCGATGTCGACCTGTGGCCGCTGGACCTGCCCGCACTCCGCGCCGACCCGGACTTCCCGGGCACCGAGGCGCCCCGGGACGAGGCGTGGGGGCTGGTCGGCACCACCCCCGACGGTGGCGACGGGCCGACGCTCATCCTCCAGGGCCACGTCGACGTCGTACCGCCGGGTGACCTCGGGGCGTGGGACGGGGATCCGTTCGCGCCCCGGGTGACCGGGGACCTGGTGCACGGGCGCGGGGCGTGCGACATGAAGGCGGGGCTCGCGGCGCACCTCGCCGCGCTGGCCGCGATACGCACGTCCGGGACACGGCTGCGCGGCCGGGTCGCCGCGCACTTCGTGGTCGGCGAGGAGGACGGCGGCATCGGTGCCTTCGGCACCCTGCGGCGTGGTCACGGCGGCGACGCGTGCGTCATAGCGGAGCCCACCGCGGGCACCCTGATCACCGCCAACGCGGGCGCGCTGACCTTCCGCCTCTCCGTGCCCGGAAAGGCGGCGCACGGCAGTGCGCGGGAGCAGGGCGTGAGCGCCGTCGACGCGTACCTGCCGCTGCACCGGGCGCTGGTCGCGCTGGAGACCGAGCGGAACCGTGACCCGGACCCGCTGCTCGCCGAGTACCCGATCCCCTACGGCCTGTCCGTGGGCACGCTGCGGGCCGGGGACTGGGCGAGCAGCGTGCCCGATCTGCTGGTCGCCGAGGGCCGGTTCGGGGTACGGCTCGGCGAGGACCCGGCGCGGGCGCGGGCCGCGCTGGAGCGGTGCGTGGCCGAGGCGTGCGCCGCCGACCCCTGGCTGCGGGACCACCCGGCGACGGTGAGCTGGCCGGGCGGACAGTTCGCGAGCGGCCGGCTGCCCGAGGGGCACGCCCTCGCGGACACGGTCGGGACCGCGCACGCCGAGGCGACGGACGGCGGCGGCTCCCGGCCGAGGCTGCGCGGGGCCACCTACGGCAGCGACCTGCGGCACTACACCGGGGCGGGCATCCCGACGCTGCAGTACGGCCCCGGGGACATCGCGGTCGCCCACAGCGCACGCGAGCACGTCTCCCTGCGCGAGACGGTGCGGGTGGCGCGGGCGCTGGTGCTGACGGTGCTGCGGACCGTCGGCACGAAGTGAGGGGCGGGACACCGACGGCGTTCCGCGTGGACACCTGACCCCGGGCCCGCCCCCATGGGACACTCGGGCCCGTGATCATCGAACGTGCGTACGCACACCAGGGCTCCCGCGACGAGGGGGAGTGGCCCTGGTCGGTCCCCTGTGTGCGTGAACTCCTCGGCGACGGACTGCGGTTCACCGCTCCGGTGACTTTCGTCGTCGGGGAGAACGGCTCGGGCAAGTCCACCCTCGTCGAGGCCCTCGCCGAGGGCTTCGGCCTGGACCCCTGGGGCGGCTCCCACGAGTGGCGCTACGCCAGCCACCGCACCAAGTCCGTCCTCGGTGAACGCATCCGCTTCGACGCCGCCCCCGGGGGCCGCCGGATGATGGCCTCCTGGTCCGCCCGCCAGGGCTTCTTCCTGCGTGCCGAGACGGCCCTGGACGCCCTCGGCCGGGAAGGGCTCGACCCCGACGCGCGCAGCCACGGCGAGGGCTTCCTCGCCGCGTTCCGCGGCAAGTTCCTGCGCCCCGGCCTGTATGTGCTGGACGAGCCGGAAGCGGCCCTTTCCTTCTCCTCCTGCCTCGAACTGATCGGTCACATCGACCAGCTGACCCGTGCCGGCGCACAGGTGATCTGCGCCACCCACTCGCCCCTGCTGACCGCGCTCCCCGGCGCGGACATCGTCGAGGTCGGCGACCACGGCATGCGCCGCACCACCTGGGACCACCTCGCCCTGGTCGACCACTGGCGCCGCTACCTGGCCGACCCGGGCGCCTACCTGCGGCACGTACTGGAATGAGGCCCCCTCGGGATGGTTCCCCGCTTTCCGTTATCCGGCCCGGGGCGGCGGCTCTCCTGAGGTGACAGGGCCAGGACAGTACGGTCCAGGACCGAGAAGGAGTGTGGACGAGCGTGGCAGCGAGCAGCGGATGCGGCAGGGAGACGGTCGAGGCGGCACGGCGTGGCGACATGCGCGCCCAGGACGAACTCGTCGCCGCCTACCTCCCGTTGGTCTACAACATCGTGGGCCGGGCCCTGAACGGGCACCCCGACGTCGACGACGTGGTGCAGGAGACCATGCTGCGCGCCCTCGCCGCGCTGGGTTCGCTGAAGGATCCCGCCGGTTTCCGGTCCTGGCTGGTCGCCATCACCATGAACCAGCTCCGCCACCACTGGCGCGATCACCGTACGGCGCCGCCCAGTTCGGCGCTGCACGACGCGTACGACGTCGCCGACCCGGGCGCCGACTTCGTGGACCTGACGATCGTGCGGCTCGGCCTGGAGGGCCAGCGGCGGGAGGCCGCCGAGGCCACCCGCTGGCTGGACCCCGACGACCAGGCGCTGCTGTCGCTGTGGTGGCTGGAGGCGGCGGGCGAGCTGACCCGGGCCGAGGTGGCGGCCGCGATGGAGCTGTCCCCGCAGCACACGGCGGTGCGGGTGCAGCGGATGAAGGCTCAGCTGGAGACGGCCCGGCTGGTGGTGCGGGCGCTGGCCGCGCACCCGCGCTGCGTCCTCCTCGACGACGTGGTCGCGTCCTGGGACGGCGCCCCCTCGGCCCTGTGGCGCAAGCGGGTCGCCCGCCACGTCCGGGACTGCACGGTGTGCGCGGGCTTGGAGTCGGGGCTCGTTCCTGCGGAGGGGCTGCTGGTCGGCCTGGGCCTGGTCCCGGTGGGCGCCGGCCTGCTCGCCGCGTCCGCCCTGTTCACCGTCTTCGGCGCCGGCACGGCGGACGCGACGCCGGTGTCCTTCGCCGGGGAGGCGACGGGAGCCGACGGGTGGGGCACGGCGCCCGGTGCGGGCGAGACGGGGGTGCTGTCCGCGGGGCCGGGCGGGACCTGGCCGGACGGGGACGGCGGTGCGCGGGCGGGGGCCGGCGATGCGCGGGGCGGCCGGGGGACGGCGTACGGCGACGGCACCGGACCCGCGTCCGGCTCCGACCCCTCCGCGAGCCCGGAAGCCGGTCCCGTGGTGGGCCACCGCACGCACCTGCGCGCCCGCAGCCGTCAGCGCAGGCGGCGCGGCAGGACCGTCGCGGCGGTGGCCGCCGCGCTGCTGGTCACCGGCGGCACGATATCCGCGATAGCCGTCCTGACCCCGGACGGCGACACGGACCGGGTGCGGGCGGCCGCCGAGAGCGCCCCGGACTCGTCCCTGCCCACCCCGGGGTCCACCGCCCCGTCCGCCGAGGCGTCCTCCACCTCCCCTTCCGCCTCGTCCTCCCCCTCGCCCAGTGCGTCCGCCACGAAGCCGAAGCCCAGCGCCACGCCCGGCCCGGACACGTCCGAGACGAAGGCCGCCCCCGCACGCACCACGGCACCCGCGAAGCCGCCCGCGCAGCCCGAGCCCAAGGCCCCTGCCGCTCCCCCTGCCGGAGGCCCCGCCGCCCAGGTCCTGAGCCTCACCAACACCGAGCGCGCCAAGGCGGGCTGCGGCCCCGTGAAGGCCGACGACCGGCTCGCCAGGGCGGCCCAGCTGCACAGCGAGGACATGTCCGCCCACAACTACTTCTCCCACACCGGGCAGAACGGCAGCAGCTTCGTCGACCGCGCCAAGGCCCAGGGCCACCCGAGCCCCGGCGCGGAGAACATCGCCAGGGGGCAGAGTTCCGCCGCGAGCGTCATGGACGCCTGGATGAACTCCGAGGGCCACCGCGCCAACATCCTCAACTGCTCCCTGAAGTCCCTCGGCGTCGGCGTGACGCAGAACGACTGGACGTGGACGCAGGTGTTCGGCTTCTGAGACAACCGCCGGCGGTGGACCGCGCCGTGCGCGGGCAGCGGACAACGCGGCGGACCGAGTGCCCCGACGTACCTCACATGCGGGCGAGGATCTCGGCCTTCTTTGCCGTGAACTCCTCCTCAGAGAGGATGCCCGCGTCCCGCAGTTCCGCCAGCTGTCGCAACTGCTCGACGGGCGTACTCGCCTGCGGCGTGGGGGCGGCAGGCTGAACCGGGTGAGCGGCGGGAGGCGCCTGGTCGGGGGCGGGGACCTTGCCGAGCACCAAGTCGGTGAGCAGTGCCTTGATGCCGGGGGCGGAGTCGTGCGGCACCCGGAAATCGATCGTGTTGCCCGAAGCCACCACGACCACCTTGGTGTACAGCAGACCGTCCCGCTTGGTCACCACGCTGGAGATGCTCTTGACCGGGATCATCTCGCTGCCGGCCTTGGAGCTGCGGACCCCCGTGGCCAGCAGCGAGGCGCCGCCGGTCAGGAAGCCGGCCGTGAGCTTCTTGGCGCTCATGCCGCCCCGCGCCCACTCGACCCGGTCGTGATAGATGGCCACGTCGGCGTTCCTGCCCTCGATGTGGCTCTTGAAGGTCATCAGCGCATTGCTGGACATATGGTGCTCCTGACTTCGGTGCGGCGTGGTACGTGCCGCCTACACCTAGACACGCACCATTAGGTGAAGGTTGTACGAATGCCGGTCACCGGTCGGCCGCCTCCCAGGCGAAGCCGTCCGGGTCGGTGAACGGGCCGGCGGGGCTGGTGACCGTGAGGCGGTGCGATCCCGTGCCGTCCGGGGACACACCGGCCACCTTGGCCAGGCCGCGGCGCTTGTACAGCGACAGCTTGACGGTGTCGGGGGCGGTGGTGAACTCGACGTACTTGCCGCCGAAGCTCTTGCCCACGGTCAGGCCCCGCTCGACGTAGAACTGCTTGCTCGCCTTGACGTCCTCGACGCCCAGCAGGAGCACGATCTCGTCCACGTCCCGGGTGGCCGGGCCGGTGTCCTTCTTCGAGGAGGTCGCGAGCTGCCAGACCGTGCCGTCGGGGGCCTGGACGACACCGCCATAGCCCCACAGCGACTTCGAGGCGGGCTTCAGGGTGGTGGCGCCGGCGTCGAGGGCGGCGGCCTGGAGGGCGTCCACGTCGCCCGGCTGGGACACCACGAGGGAGAGGGTGAACCCGCGGAAGCCGGTGGAGGGGGCGTCCGAGCCGCGCACGCGCACCCGCGCCGGGTCCAGGGCGAAGGCGTCGGCGTAGAAGCGTGCGGCGGCGTCGGGGTCGGCCACCTCGAGGGTCACGGAGTCGATGGAGTTCATGCCTTCGACGGTAGGGGCGACCCGGGCCCGTCCGCTTCTCGAAAACTGACCGGTCAGTGACCGCCGGTGAGCTCGCCGCTGAGCGTCCTGTGGATCCGCGCGCTGGGTTCGTTCAGCCCGACGATCTCGACCTTCTTGCCGCGCTGGGCGTACTTGGTCTCGATGGCGTCCAGGGCGGCCACCGACGAGGCGTCCCAGATGTGCGCGGCGGACAGGTCGACGACCACCTTGTCGGGGTCGGTGGCGTAGGCGAACTGTCCGACCAGGTCGTTGGACGACGCGAAGAACAGCTCACCCGTCACCCGGTAGACCACCGTGCCGCCGTCGGGGTCGGTGACGGCGGTGACCTCGGCGAGGTGGGCGACCCGCTTGGCGAAGACGACCATCGCGGTGACCGATCCGACGACCACACCGACGGCGAGGTTGTGGGTGGCGACCACACACACGACGGTGACGACCATGACGGTGGTCTCACCGGCCGGCATGCGCCGGAGTGTCTTCGGCGCGACGGAGTGCCAGTCGAGCGTGGCGACCGACACCATGACCATGACCGCGACCAGCGCCGCCATCGGGATGTCGGAGACGATCGGCCCGAAGGCGATGCACAGCACCATCAGGAAGGCGCCCGCCAGGAACGTCGACAGCCGGGTACGGGCCCCGGACACCCGCACGTTGATCATGGTCTGGCCGATCATCGCGCAGCCGCCCATGCCGCCGAAGAAGCCGGTGACGACGTTGGCGATGCCCTGGCCCACGGACTCGCGGGTCTTGGAGGAGTGGGTGTCGGTGATCTCGTCGACCAGCTTGGCCGTCATCAGCGACTCCATCAGGCCGACCAGGGCCATGGCGAGCGCGTAGGGCGCGATCGTGGTGAGCGTGTCCAGGGTGAACGGCACGTCCGGCAGCCCGGGCACCGGCAGCGAGGACGGCAGCTCGCCCTTGTCGCCCACGGTCGGCACGGCGATCCCGGCGCCGACCGTGAGGACGGTGAGGACCACGATGGACACCAGCGGTGCCGGGACCACGGTGGTGACCTTCGGGAAGAGGACCAGCAGCGCCAGCCCGGCGGCGAACAGCGGATAGACCGGCCACGGCACGTCCATCAGCTCCGGCACCTGCGCCATGAAGATGAGGATCGCCAGGGAGTTGACGAACCCGACCATGACGCTGCGCGGCACGAACCGCATCAGTTTCGCCACCCCGAGCGCGCCGAGCGCGATCTGGAAGACACCGGCCAGGATGACGGCCGCGACCAGGTAACCGAAGCCGTGGTCACGGTTGAGCGGTGCGATGACCAGGGCGACGGCACCGGTCGCGGCGGAGATCATGGCCCGGCGGCCACCGACGAACGCGATGGTCACCGCCATCGTGAACGAGGCGAACAGACCGACCGCCGGATCGACCCCGGCGATGATCGAGAAGGAGATCGCCTCGGGAATCAGGGCCAGCGCCACCACGAGACCGGCCAGCACCTCGGTGCGCAGCACCTTCGGGTCGGAGAGCCAGGACGGGCGCCGGGAGCCGCGCAGCCAGGCGGAGGGGGACAGAGCGGAAGTGGACAAGACGAAGTGAACCTGTCGTGCTCGGGCATGCCCGGCATCGGTGCGGGCGCGCGGGAAGGGCAGGGGAGGCATGCGGGACACGGGGGCCGGAGGGGCCGTCCGTGAAGTCCGGGGGCGGCGGACCGGCGTCAGGGGGCAGCGGCGCGGCGAGGCGTGCGGAGAAGCGGCGGCGCCGGCGGGCGAAGGGTCACGGCGGGCAGACAGCGGCGCCGGGCAGCACGGACATGCGCACGCTCTCTCCTGTGGACAATGGTCTTCGCCGGGGGCTTCGTCGGCCCCGACACGGCTGACCCGGGCAACTCTACCCTAACGTTAGGGTAGAGATCGGTGTCGGCTGCCCGCAGCCCCGGCGAGAGACGAGGACGGCACTTCGCGTGAGCAGCGCACACATGCAGATCGGCGAGGTCGCCGCACGGACCGAGCTCTCGCTGCGCACCATCCGGCACTACGAGGAGACCGGCCTGGTCATCCCGTCCGCCCGTTCCCAGGGCGGATTCCGCCTCTACACCGAGGCCGACGTGGCCCGGCTGATGGTCATCCGCCGGATGAAGCCGCTCGGCTTCTCCCTCGACGAGATGCGCTCCCTGCTCGAAGCCACCGACCGGCTGGACTCGGGCGACGCGCTCTCCCCCGAGCTGATGGAGGCCCTGCTGGAGCGCATCCGGGACTTCGAGCGGGCCGCCCAGCAGCGGGTGGAGACCCTGCGCACCCAGCTCGCCCGCGCCGAGGAGTTCGCCGCCGACCTGGCCCACCGCCTGGCACCGGAGGCCACCCCCACGCCCTGACATCGCGGGCGGAAACCCGCTCCCCCGGCCGGGGCCGCCGGTCAGCGTGCCAGCAGGTCGATCACGCCCGCCAGATCCTCCTCACCACCGCCCTCGGCCAGGCGGCGGCGCATCAACGCGAAGTACGGCGCGAGCAGTTCCGGGCTGACGCCCTGCTCCTCGGCGGTGCGCAGGAAGGTCGGCGTGCCGGCCACCTGCATGGCGAGGCTGGAGACGACGCCCTCGGTGTGGTCGCCGCTGCGCAGCCGGCCCGCGGTCCCGTGCACGGCCGGGGCCATCGCGACCAGCCAGTCGGCGAGGAACGGGGCGAAGGCGACGGGGTCGACGTCCGCCGCGCGGATCAGGGCGAAGGCGTGCGCGGCCCCGGCGAACATGCCGTACATGGCGCTGAGCAGGGCCACGTCGTGCAGGGCCGCACCGCCCGCCTCCTCGCCGACATAGGTGGTGCCGGCGGGCACGGCCAGCGTCTCCCGGTGCCGCTCGAACAGCTCCCGCGAACCGCTGTAGAAGACGTATCCGCCGCTGTCGGGCGTGCCGATCATCGGAGGGACGGCCATGATCCCGCCGTCCAGGTAGCGGGCGCCGCGTGCACGGGCCCACGTGGCGCGCGCACGGGCCTCGCCCGGTGTGGTGGTGGTCAGGTTGACCAGGTCCTTGCCGGCCAGATCGGCGCCGGCCAGCGTCTCCTCCACCGAGGCGTCGTCCAGCAGGCAGACGACGACCAGCGTGTTCGCCGCGACGGCGGCGGCGGCGCTCCCCGCGACCGTCGCCCCCTCGGCGGCGAGCGGCGCGGAGCGGGCCGGGGTGCGGTTGAAGACGGTGAGCGGGTGCCCGGCGGCGAGCCAGGTGCGGGCCAGCGCGGTGCCCATCGCGCCGAGGCCCAGCAGCGTGACGGACGTCTTCCGGAAGGTGTTCTGTGCCATGCCGCATAGGCTGGAGCCAGGCCCGGAGGCGATCAAGTACGCACTTCGGAGTGGGTGGTTACCCCGGGGTGAGCGAGCACGTAGAAGGGGTGAGGCATGACCACGCTGAACCGGCCCGGCACACCGCACGGCCACGTCTGCGGCATCGACACCGCGATGGAGGTGATCGGCGGCAAGTGGAAAGTGCTGATCCTCTGGGCGCTCCACGAGCACCCCCACCGCCGCTTCGGCGAACTGCGCCGACTGCTCCCCGGCATCACCGAGAAGGTGCTCGCCTCGCACCTGCGCGAGATGGAGACGGACGGCATCGTGCGCCGCGTCTCCTACGAGGAGGTGCCGCCCCGCGTCGAGTACTCCCTCACCGAGGACGGCAAGCGCCTCAACACCGCCCTCGAACCACTGGCCGCCTGGGGCAGGGACCGGACGCCCGAACCGTCCACGGTCGTCGCCGAGCGCCCTGGTGTCTCGGGACCGGCTCGTCCCGCCTGAACCGGGGCCGGGAAGCGCCGTCCTGACGGCGGCCGGGCCCCACTCCCCCCGGGCAGGCCCTCTTTACTGTGACGCGGATCACCGCGAGAGTGCTGAGTGCCGGACGGGGGAAGTTTCCGTACCCCACAGGACGGCGGGGCCGGGAATGCGAGGATGAGCCGCCATGACTGCTGGGTGGTGCTTCCGCACGACACGGGCCGCGGTGTTCGCGGCCGTCTGCGTGCTGCTCGCCGCCCTGGGGCACAGCCTGATGTCCGGCGCCACGGTGCCGTGGTGGGCGCTCGGCAGCGCGACGGCGGTGGTCGGCGGCGCGGTATGGGGCCTGGCCGGCCGGGAGCGCGGGCTGCTCCTCGTCTCCCTGGCCGTGCCGGCCGCCCAGACGGCACTGCACCTGTGGTTCTCGTACGCGCAGGAGCTGTCGGCCACGCCCGGGTCGCCGGGCGCCGGACCGCATCCCGTGGAGCACGTGACCTCGGCGGCGCACGCGGGCCACCCGGCCCACACCGCCCACGCCACACACTCGCCGGAGGGGATGTCCTCCGCGGGCATGCTCGCCGCCCATCTGCTGGCCGCGCTCCTGTGCGGCCTGTGGCTCGCACACGGCGAACGCGCGGTCTTCCGCATCCTGCGGACCCTCGCCGGATGGCTGGCCGCCCCGCTGCGGCTGCCGCTCGCCCCGCCCACACCCGCGCACCACCCGAACGTCCCCGCCCGCCGCGGCCGGAGCGACCGTACGCCGCGCCGGCTGCTCCTCGTCTGCACGATCACCTCTCGGGGCCCGCCCACGGGGACCGCTGTCCTCTGAGACAGCCGGTTCCCCGACCCCGTCCCCGGCACCACGATGCGCCGGGACGGCTCGGGCAACGGGCGTACGCCGCCGTGCGCGCGCACGCCCGCCACCCCCCCCGCCCACACCGGATCCGCCGCGTGCCCCGCACGCCCCGGTCCGGATGCCGGACGTCCGCATGCCGGAGGTCCGGATTCCCGAAAAGGACACCAGGTGATCGGTCCTGCCCTGTCTGTCGCACCCGAGAACACGCGACACGCCGCGAGAACACGTGAGGACACCCCCACCGTCGACGAGTCGACGACCGCCTGGCTGCTGGCCGCCCGCGGCGGCGACCCGGCGGCCGTGGAGAACGTCGTCCGTGCCCTGCACCGAGACGTCCGCCACTACGTCACCTATCTCAGCGCCGACCCCCAGGCCGCAGAGGACCTGGCACAGGACACCTTCCTGCGGGCCCTCGGCAGCCTGCACCGTTTCGAGGGGCGCTCCTCCGCCCGGACCTGGCTGCTGTCCATCGCCCGACGCGCGGTGATCGACAGCTACCGGTACGCCTCCGCCCGGCCCCGCCCCGCCGACACCGACGACTGGCAGGCGGCCGCCGAGGGCGCCCAGCCCCGCGGGCTGCCGGGCTTCGACGACGGCGTCGCCCTCGCCGACCTGCTGGACGCGCTGCCCGCGGAACGCCGCGAGGCGTTCGTCCTCACGCAACTCCTCGGGCTGCCCTACGCGGAGGCGGCCGAGCTCAGCGACTGCCCGGTCGGTACGGTCCGCTCCCGGGTCGCCCGCGCCCGCTCCTCACTCATCCGGTCGCTGCACGACGCCGAGCGGGCCGAACCGGCGGGCGCCGCGGCCTGACGGACCCGGGGGCCGGCCGTGGCGGGCGGTCACGGAGGCTCGGGGACCCGGCCGTGTCCCCGAGCCTCCGTGGCGCCTGCGCCCCCGGCGCACCCGCCCTGGAACGCGTCACGCGGACGGCGTGCCGCGGCGCCTGGACCACCACACGCCGCCGGCCGCGAGCAGCGCCACGGCACCGGCACCGATCCACACGGCGGGAGACCCCCCGCCGTCCTCGCCCGCGTTCTCCCCGGCCGCCTGCCGCGTGGACGGCGTGTCCGCCGGATCCGGCCGCTCGCCCGCCGAGGCGCCGGCCGGCGCGGCCGTCGTGGCCTTTGCGGTGGGGCTCGGGGCGACCGTCTTCGCCCCCGGTTCGGCGGCGCCGAGCTTCAGCGTCGGAGCGGGGTGGCCGTGCCCGTGCCCGTCGCCCCCCGAGTCCTCGAGCTCGACCCAGCGGTCGACGCGGCCGTCACCGTAGGACTGGAGCGTCTTGAAGACCAGTTCCCTGGCGTCGGGCAACTGCCGGACCGTCACCGAGAATGCGGCGTCCTCGCCCTTGGTCAGTTCGGGGCCCGAGACGGTCCAGCCACGGCTGGTGGTGTCGAACTTCCAGCCCTGCGGGCCCTGCTCGTAGGTGATGTCGGTGGGGACGAGCCCCTCCGGGAGGACCACCTCCAGCTTGGTGATGCCGGCGGAGGAGGACTCGGACGCGGCGTGGAAGTCCAGGGTGACGTTCTGCGCGAGGGCGCGCGCGTCCTTCCCCGTGACTTCCGTATGGGCGTACGCCGGTCCGGCGACGGCGACGACGGCCGTGGCGAGGACCGCGCTGACGGTGGCGAGACGGCGTGCGGTGCGCGCCTTGCTGGGACGGGACACAACGGACTCCGGGTGTTCGTCGGTGGTGAGCGGCAACTGAGGATCGTTCAGGCAGTCGGACGGCACGTCCGGTGAGTTCCGGCCGGACGGTGTGGCGCGCGTCACGTGGCGGCGGAGCGGAGGCCGTCCGACCCGATTGGGCACCGCCGGTACGGGAAGACGGGGACGCGGGCGACCGCACCGCGACCGGCGGGTACGGCGACGCCTGCGTCCGTTTCGTCTCCGGACTCGTGGGCGGCCTGCCGGCGGTCGGCGGAGTCCTCTACGTCGGCGGAGCGCTCGACTGAGCCGGACCTGCCCGCGCACCCGTCCGCCGCGGGCACCGCGGGGTCAGGCGGCCGCGGCAGGGCGGGGTTCGCCGTGGAAGACCTGCCGGGCGTGCCAGTCGCGGTGGACGGAGGCGACGGGGCGCGAGCCGGGCTGCGGGCCGATGAGCGGGCGTCCCGCGAGGGCCGTGACCTGCTCGCGGGCGGCGGGGCTGTGACCGACGAAGCGTTGGGAGACCAGGACGCGCTGGTCGTCCCCCACGCCGAGGACGCCCTTGTCGAAGAGCCTGTGGTGCAGCGAGCACAGGCACAGCCCGTTCTCGACCTCGTCGGGTCCGCCGAACGCCCACCAGCGCACGTGGGCGGCCTCCAGGCCGACCGGTACCGCGCCGATCCTGCCGTCGTAGCCGCAGAAGGCGCACCGGTACTCGTAGGCGGTCAGCACCAGTTCCCGCATCCGCGGGTCCCGCTGCCTGCGTACCACCGCCGAGAGCCGCTCGGCTCGAGCCGGTTCCCGTTCCAGGCCGACGGCCTCGCGCAGTTCTCCGTGCAGGGAGGGTGGGAAGTGCTGGTCGAGAAGCAGTCGCGTGATCCTGTCCAGCAGGTCCGGTTCGCGTCGCAGGGCCGCTCGCAGGTCCGGCGCGAGCCGCCCGGTGGCGCCCGTCTCGCGGAGGTCCCGCACCCCGGTGCCGGGACTGCCCGGACCGCGATCGGTGCGGACCTCCCAGACACCGTCGCCGACCAGGTGGTGGAAGGGGTAGGCGGGTGTGGTCCGGTTCGGCGGGCCGTACTCGGTCAGCAGGTGCCGCAGGTCCTGTTCCACGGCGCTGTAGCGCAGGTCACCGTCGGCGTCGTGGTGGAACCGGCCGAGGGCGTACAGGAGCAGCAGCGGTTTGTGCGGAGCGCGGGTACCGCTCCTGGTCCACTGCCTCAGCTTCGCGATCCGCTCCAGCCAGTCCATGCCCGCTGATGGTAGACGGGCGGCGCGTACCCGCACCGGGCCGCCCGTGACGTCGTGATCGGAGCCGCCGCGCCCGGCCCGCCCTGGCACCTCGCCCCGCTCGGACTGCGCGGCCCGCGCGGCCACGTCGCGACCTCCGGGACCCTCGCCGCTGGTGAGCCCCGCCCGCACCTACTCGGTTACGGCGACTGGACCGGACCTGCCTCCGCCACCCTTGTCGGTGTGGGCCGCCCCGCCCGCGAGGCGGTCCGACGGATCGCGCGTCAGCAGAACCTGAACAGGCGCGGAGCCCTCGCCAACCGGAGAGCCGCAGGGCACATCACCACCCTCGGCGGAACCGATGTGCCGTCCCTGTGCCCCGGCCGCCTGACGGCCCCGCTCCGGCACGGACAAGGGCGAGGCCCGAAGACCTCGCCCGACTCTCACGAAACCCGGACTCAGGGCCACACCAGGCAGTACGGCTGATGCCCCGCCTCATGCAGCCGGTGCGAGAAGTCCTGCCACTCGTGCAGTAGTCGGTACACGTTGAACGCGTCGCGGGGGCCGCCGCGGTCCGGGACCGTGGACCAGATGAACGCCGCCGCGCCGACCGCTTCCTCGCCTATGCCGCGCAGGGGGTCGACGACCGTCATGGGGAGCTTCACGACCGCGTAGTCGGGGTGCAGGACGACCAGCTCCAGGGGCGGGACCTTGTGCAGGGGGACGCCCTCGATGCCCGTGAGGACCATCGCGGCCATGGTCTCCGGCTTGATCTTGGTGAACATGCCGTTCATGCCGAGCTCGTCGCCGCCGAGCTCCTCGGGGCGCATCGAGATCGGGACGCGGGCCGCGGTGGCGCCGTCCGGCGCGCCGAAGTACTTGTACGTCACCCCCACCCGACCACCATTCCCGCTCCCCGGCCCGCTCAGGGGGCCGATCCGCTCCGGCTCGCCGTGGGTGCGGCGTGTCTCGTCCGATTCCTCCGCCTCGCGTCGGTGCCTTCCCCGCCGGGCACGTCGAGGACCCAGGTCGTCAGTCCCCTCGCCCAGTCCGCCACCGCGATGCATATCTCCACCCGACTGCTTTTCTAGGGCGCGCGGGCCCCGCCGCGCAACCCGATCATCGTGACAGTGACCTCCCCCACGGCCGCCCGCCGAAACGTGCGGTCGGACATCTCGTCCGGGGGACGGCCGCGGCCCCTCGCCGCCCTGGCCGTGTGAGCTGTGTGTACCAGACGACAGTTTCGCAGATCACGGCGAATCGGGGGCCGGATGCCGAAGGCCGCCGCTGGCCTACCCTGAAACACGTCACACGCACCCGCAGCCCGGCGAGAGTCCCGGGACGTCGGAGAAGGTCGGAGAAGTCGCAGGTCATGAGCGAACTGCCATATTCGTACGAAGCCCAAGCCTCGCAGGCGCTGTTCGATCGTGCCGCGGCCGTCACTCCCGGTGGTGTGAACTCACCGGTGCGTGCCTTCCGGGCCGTCGGCGGCACCCCCCGGTTCATGGTGTCCGGAACCGGTCCCTACCTCACCGACGCCGACGGACGCGAGTACGTCGACCTCGTGTGCTCGTGGGGTCCGATGATCCTCGGGCACGCGCACCCCGAGGTGATCGCCGCCGTCCAGGAGGCCGTCGCACGCGGTACGTCCTTCGGCACCCCCGGTGAGGGCGAGGTCGCGCTCGCCGAGGAGATGGTCGCCCGGATCGAGCCGCTGGAGCAGGTGCGGCTGGTCTCCAGCGGGACCGAGGCCACCATGTCGGCGATCCGGCTCGCCCGGGGGTTCACGCGGCGCACCAAGGTCGTCAAGTTCGCCGGCTGCTACCACGGGCACGTCGACTCGCTGCTCGCCTCCGCCGGGTCGGGGGTGGCCACCTTCGCGCTGCCCGACACGCCAGGCGTGACGGGCGCGCAGGCAGGCGACACGATCGTGCTGCCGTACAACGACCTCGACGCGGTGCACGCCGCGTTCGCCGCGCACCCCGGTGAGATCGCCTGCGTGATCACCGAGGCGTCGCCGGGCAACATGGGCGTCGTACCGCCGCTGCCCGGGTTCAACCAGGGGCTCAAGGACGCGTGCGCCGCGAACGGCGCCCTGTACATCTCCGACGAGGTGATGACGGGCTTCCGCACCAGCCGCGCCGGGTGGTACGGCGTCGACGGGGTGCGGCCCGACCTGATGACCTTCGGCAAGGTGATGGGCGGCGGCTTCCCGGCCGCGGCCTTCGGCGGGCGCGCCGACGTCATGGCGCACCTCGCCCCCGCCGGGCCCGTCTACCAGGCCGGCACCCTCTCCGGCAACCCCGTCGCCACCGCCGCCGGCCTCGCCCAGCTGCGGCTGCTCGACGACGCCGCGTACGAGAAGGTGAACGCCGTCTCGGCGCAGATCCAGTCGCTCGTCACCGAGGCGCTGAGCAAGGAGGGCGTCGCGCACACGCTGCAGAACGCCTCCAGCATGTTCTCGGTGTTCTTCACCGACCGGCCGGTGCGGAACTACGAGGACGCCAAGGCGCAGGAGTCGTTCCGCTTCACCGCGTTCTTCCACTCGCTGCTGGCGAGCGGCGTCTACCTGCCGCCGTCGTCGTTCGAGTCCTGGTTCGTGTCCACGGCCCACGACGAGCGGGCCGTGCAGCGCATCGCCGACGCCCTCCCGGCGGCGGCCCGGGCGGCGGCGGAGGCCACGGCATGAGCGCCCACGGCACGAGCGCCCCGGACAAGGGCGACGACATCACCGTCGTCCACCTGATGCGGCACGGCGAGGTCGACAACCCCGACGGTGTCCTCTACGGCCGGCTGGCCGGCTACCACCTCTCCGAGCTGGGCCGGCGCATGGCCGACCGGGTGGGTGAGCACCTCGCGCCGCGCGACATCACCCATGTCGTCGCCTCCCCGCTGGAGCGGGCGCAGGAGACGGCCGAGCCGATCGCCAAGGCGCACGGCCTGGACATCGCCACCGACGAGCGGCTGATCGAGGCGGAGAACGTCTTCCAGGGCAAGACCTTCGGCATCGGCGACGGCGCGCTGCGCCGCCCGGCCAACTGGAAGCACGTCGTCAACCCCTTCAAGCCGTCCTGGGGCGAGCCGTACGTCGATCAGGTCATCCGGATGATGGGCGCGCTGAACGCGGCGAAGGACGCGGCGCGGGGGCACGAGGCGGTGCTGGTGAGCCACCAGCTGCCGATCTGGATCGTGCGGTCCTACGTCGAGAAGCGGCGGCTGTGGCACGACCCGCGCAAGCGGCAGTGCACCCTCGCCTCGCTGACCACGTTCACCTACCGGGGGGACAGGATCGTCTCCGTCGGCTACAGCGAGCCGGCCCGCGACCTCGTTCCCGCGCACCTGCTGGCGGGCGCCAAGCCGGTGAAGGGCAAGGGCAAGGCCTTCGGGGCGTAGCCGCGCGCCAAGGGGTGCGCAACGGACGTGGGTCCCGGGAGGTCACGGCCCCCGGGACGTCGTTGCGAAACCTCCTCACGTGACGGGAACCCTTCTCTCCGTCGGGTCCTCTGAGTCAGTGACCACCGAAGGACTGACGAAGGGGGACGCCGTGCGCGCTCTCTCCCGCAGGGGAATGCTCGGGCTCGGTGCGGGGGCCGGTGCCGCTGCCGCCGTCTCGCTGGCCGGCTGCGGCGGCCACGGCGGCTCGGACGCGACTCCCGGTGACGCCTCCCGCTCCGGGGGAGGCGACCGGACCGGGACGGCGGAGCCGGAGCCGGCGAGGATGGCCCGCCCCATCGGTGACGGTTCCACCTCCTTCACCGGCGCGCAGCCCCACCAGCCGGAGCGGCCGGTGCCGCTGGAGCCGGGTCAGACACCCCCGCAGTTCGTCGTCTTCTCCTGGGACGGGGCCGGCGAGGTCGGCAACGGGCTCTTCCCGCGCTTCCTGGACCTCGCCAAGGAGCACGGCGCGGCCATGACCTTCTTCCTCTCCGGCGTGTACCTGCTGCCCGAGTCGAAGAAGCGGCTCTACGACCCGCCCAACAACCCGCGCGGCGCCTCCGACATCGGCTACCTCACCGACGGGCACATCAAGGACACGCTGAAGAACCTCCGCCGCGCCTGGCTCGAGGGCCACGAGATCGGCACCCACTTCAACGGCCACTTCTGCGCCGGCTCCGGCAGCGTCGGCAACTGGACGTCGCGGCAGTGGCGCAGCGAGATCGAGCAGGCCACGTCGTTCGTGAAGGAATGGCGCACCAACTCCGGCTGGACCGACCTGGAGTCCCTGCCCTTCGACTACGACAAGGAACTCGTCGGCGGCCGTACACCCTGTCTCCTCGGCCAGGAACGGCTGCTGCCCACCGCCCGCGCGCTCGGCTGGCGCTACGACGCCTCCTCGCCCGGCGGGCGGCAGGTCTGGCCCGCGAAGAAGCAGGGCATATGGGACCTGCCGCTCCAGCAGATACCTTTTCCCGGACGTTCCTTCGAAGTCCTGTCGATGGACTACAACATGCTCGCCAACCAGTCCCTCAACACCACCAGGGCCCCCGCCCACAACTACCCGGGCTGGCGCGAACAGGCCGCCGGTGCCTACATATCCGGCTTCCAGCGGGCGTACGAGTCGAACCGGGCGCCCTTCTTCGTCGGCAACCACTTCGAGCAGTGGAACGGCGGCATCTACATGGACGCCGTGGAACAGGCGCTGAAGCACATCGCGCGCGAGAAGGAGAAGGGCGGCGACGTGAGGCTCGTCTCCTTCCGGCAGTTCACCGACTGGCTGGACGTACAGCGGCCCGAGGTGCTGGAGCGGCTGCGCACCCTGGACGTGGGGCAGAAACCCGCAGGCGGCTGGACGGCGTTCGCCAGGGTGCCCGCGGGCACCACCGGGACGGGCGCCCCCGACGCCGCCTGATATGCGGGTTTCCCCCCGCTAGGGGGCCGGGCAGGGGGGTGCGCAAGATCCCCAGAACGGGCATGCGAAACTTTTCACATGAGTGCCGCCAGCCGTGCCCCCCAGCGCTCGAACCGAGCCCCGCAGAGCTCACGCCGCGCCACCCGCGTCCGCCGCCGCGCCACCCTGGCCGCGGGCGCCGCCGCGACCGCACTGCTCGTCTCGGCGTGCGGGTCGGGCGGGACGTCGGGCGGCGGAGGCAACACCAACTTCGTGGTCGGCGAGGACGGCATCTCCACGGCCGCCGCGGGCCGGCGCGCCGCCGCGCCCGAACTGTCCGGCAAGACACTCGAGGGCAAGCCGCTCGACGTCGCCGACTACAAGGGCAAGGTCGTCGTCCTCAACGTGTGGGGCTCCTGGTGCAACCCGTGCCGCGCGGAGGCCAAGTACTTCGCCAAGGTGTCGAAGGACTACGCCGACAAGGGGGTGCAGTTCGTCGGCATCAACACGCGTGACGGCAGCACCACGGCCGCCCTCGCCTTCGAGGAGGACTTCGGCATTCCCTACCCGAGTCTGTACGACCCGACGGGCAAGCTGATGCTCCGCTTCGAGAAGGGCACCCTCAACCCGCAGGCCGTCCCCTCGACCCTGGTCCTGGACCGGGACGGGAAGATCGCGGCCCGCTCGCTGACGGCCCTCGACGAGAAGCGGCTGCTGAAGATGCTCCAGCCGGTCGTCGCGGAGAAGTGACGTGACGGCCCTGCACACCCTCGCCGCCGAGACGGGCTACAACGGCACCGTGCTCAACGGCGCCCTGCTGGTCGCCCTGCCCATCGCCGTGCTCGGCGGGCTCGTCTCCTTCTTCTCGCCGTGCGTGCTGCCGCTCGTCCCCGGCTACCTCTCCTACGTCACCGGCGTCTCCGGCACCGACCTGGCCGAGGCCCGGCGCGGACGGATGGTCGCCGGCGCCGCCCTCTTCGTCGCCGGCTTCACCGTCGTGTTCGTCTCCGGCGGCGCCTTCTTCGGCTACTTCGGGCAGACCCTCCAGGAACAGTCGGGCGTCCTGACGAAGGTGCTCGGCGTCCTCATGATCCTCATGGGCGTCTTCTTCATGGGCCTGATGCCCTGGCTCACCCAGCGCGAGTTCCGCTTCCACAAGCGGCCCGCCGCCGGGCTGGCCGGCGCGCCCCTCCTCGGCGCCCTGTTCGGCATCGGCTGGACCCCCTGCATCGGCCCCACCCTCGCCTCCGTGCTCACCCTCTCCGCCCAGCAGGAGAGCGCCGGACGCGGCGCGATACTGACCGTCGCGTACTGTCTGGGGCTGGGCGTCCCCTTCGTGCTCGCCGCCGTCGCCTTCCGCAAGGCGCTCGGCGCCTTCGACTGGGTCAAGCGGCACTACGTCTGGGTGATGCGCATCGGCGGCACGATGATGATCGTGACCGGTGTGCTGCTGCTGACCGGCGCGTGGGACGCCCTCGTGGCGGAGATGCAGACCTGGTCCAACGGCTTCACGGTGGGGATCTGACCCGATGAGCGACACCACGACGGACAACACCCCGAAGACCGGTGACGACCAGGACCTGGGCGCCGCCGGCTCCCAGCTGTCCACCGCGCCCAAGGAGGAACCGCCGAACCTGCCCTCCCTGGGCGTCATCGGCTGGGTCCGCTGGTTCTGGCGGCAGCTCACCTCCATGCGGGTCGCGCTGCTGCTGCTCCTGCTGCTGTCCCTCGGCGCGATCCCCGGCTCGCTCATCCCGCAGACCGGCATCGACGAGACCAAGGTCGCCGACTTCCGCGAGCAGCACGACATCCTCGCGCCGGTCTACGACAAGCTCGGCCTCTTCAACGTCTACAGCTCGGTGTGGTTCTCCGCGATCTACATCCTGCTGTTCATCTCCCTCATCGGCTGCATCGTGCCCCGCACCTGGCAGTTCGTGGGCCAGCTGCGCGGCCGCCCGCCGGGCGCCCCCCGGCGCCTGACCCGGCTGCCCGCCCACACCACCTGGCGCACCGGAGCCACACCCGGGCAGGTGCGCGAGAGCGCCCTCGCCCTGTTGGAGAAGCGCCGCTTCCGCGCCCACGCCGTCGGTGACGCGATCGCCGCCGAGAAGGGCTACCTGCGCGAGGTCGGCAACCTGCTCTTCCACATCGCGCTGATCGTGATGCTGATCGCCTTCGCCTGGGGCCAGCTCTTCAAGTCCGAGGGCAACAAGCTGATCGTCGAGGGCGACGGCTTCGCCAACACGCTCACGCAGTACGACGACTTCAAGTCCGGCAACCTGTTCACCAACGAGGACCTGGAGCCGTTCAGCTTCCACGTGAAGGAGTTCACCGGCACCTACGAGCGCAGCGGCCCCAACAAGGGCACCCCGCGCACGTACGAGACGGAGCTCACCTACACCGAGGGAGCCGACGGCGAGGAGAAGACGGCTCTCGTCAAGGTGAACAAGCCGCTGGAGATCGGCGACGCCAAGGTCTACCTCGTCAGCCACGGCTACGCGCCCGTCGTGACCGTCCGCGACGGCAAGGGCAAGGTCGTCTTCCAGGACGCCGTGCCGCTGCTGCCGCTCGACGCCAACGTCACCTCCTCCGGCGTGGTCAAGGTCCTCGACGGCTACCGCAACCCGCAGGGAGAGAAGGAACAGCTCGGCTTCAACGCCTTCTTCGTGCCCACCTTCGGCGGCTCCGCCAGCGGCACGATGCTGTCCCAGTTCCCCGCGCTGGACTATCCGGTGCTCGCCCTGTCCGCCTACCACGGCGACCTGAAGGCCGACTCCGGCATTCCGCAGAGCGTGTACCAGATGGACAAGACCAAGATGAAGGAGTTCAAGGACGCCGACGGCGAGCTGTTCAAGCAGCTGCTCATGCCCGGCGAGACCATGACGCTCCCGAACGGCGCCGGCTCCGTCACCTTCGAGAAGGACATCAGGGAGTGGGCCGGCTACCAGATCGTCCAGGAACCGGGCGGCGGCTGGGCCCTCGGCGGCTCCGTCGTCGCGATCGCCGGACTCGCCGGCTCCCTGTTCATCCAGCGCCGGCGCGTGTGGGTGCGCGCCGTCGAGGGCCCCGACGGGGTCACCGTCGTCGAGATGGCGGGCCTCGGCCGCAGCGAGTCCGCCAAGGTGCCCGAGGAACTCGGCGAACTCGCCGGACTCCTGTACGACGAGGCCCCGGGCGTCCCGGCCCCCGGCCCGGACGAGACGTCCGCCCGGACCTCCGCGTCAACCGATCCCGATCCCGATCCCGATGCCGTGCCTGCCGAAGGGGCTGAGCAGCAGTGACTCTCGCCGCCGCGACCAACGAGAGCCTCGCGGAGATCAGCAACGTGCTGATCTACTCCGCGATGGCGGTCTACACCCTCGCCTTCTTCGCGTACATCGGCGAATGGCTCCTCGGCAGCCGCAGCAAGGTCGCCCGCACGGCCGCGGCCCTGACCCCCGGGACGGCGGCGAAGACGGCAGCCCCGGCCGTCACCGTGAAGCGGTCCGGCGGCACCGCCGTGCTGGAGCGGCCGAAGGTCGTCGTCCGCGCCGCGACGGGCTCGCGCGACGTGCCCGACGGGCCGGGAGCGCACGGCGGGGACGAGAAGGGCGACCTCTACGGGCGGATCGCCATCTCCCTCACCGTGCTCGCCTTCGCCCTCGCCTTCGGCGGCGTGCTCACCCGCGCGCTGTCCGTGGAGCGGGCGCCGTGGGGCAACATGTACGAGTTCAACATCACGTTCTCCACCACCGCGGTGGGCGTCTACCTGCTGCTCCTCGCGCTGAAGAAGAACGTCCGCTGGCTCGGCCTGTTCCTCACCACCTCGGTCCTCCTCGACCTCGGTCTCGCCGTCACCGTGCTGTACACCGAGAGCGACCAGCTCGTCCCCGCCCTCCACTCGTACTGGCTGTACATCCACGTCTCCACGGCGATCCTGTGCGGCGCGGTGTTCTACGTCGGCGCGTTCGCCACGATCATGTACCTGTTCAAGGACGCGTACGAGAACAAGCTGGCGAACGGCGGCAGGCCCGGCAGCTTCGCGACCTCGTTCCTGGAGCGACTGCCTGCGGCCGCCTCCCTGGACAAGTTCGCCTACCGCGTCAACGCGGCCGTGTTCCCGCTGTGGACGTTCACGATCATCGCGGGCGCGATCTGGGCGGGTGACGCGTGGGGCCGCTACTGGGGCTGGGACCCCAAGGAGACCTGGTCCTTCATCACCTGGGTCGCCTACGCCGGTTACCTGCACGCCCGCGCCACCGCCGGCTGGAAGGGCCGCAAGGCCGCCTACCTCGCCCTGGCGGCGTTCGGCTGCTGGCTGTTCAACTACTACGGCGTCAACATCTTCGTCTCCGGCAAGCACTCCTACGCGGACGTCGGCCTGGGCGCGCTGCACGCGGCGGGCTTCTGACACACGGGGGACGGGCCCGGGGTTGCCCCGCCCCACACCCCGCTCCCGCAACGCCGGAGGGGCTGATTCCCAGCCCGTCCGGCGTTTGAGGGCGAGGCCCGTTCAGGGCCGGAAGGGAGTCCGGGGGCAAAGCCCCCGGAGACGGGACGGGAAGGGGCGGCGGGGGCGGGAACCTCCCGGCCCCGCCCCCCGTCGGACGCACGGCACCCCCTCTGTACCCTGGCCCGATCGTCGCCGCACGCGCGGCAGTTGGGCCTGGGAGGAACGTCATGGGTGCTCCGGCACTGGAGGAGCTGCGAGAGGTCTGCCAGCCGCAGGCCAAGATGGAGAGCCGCAACGGCGAACACTGGGCCGGCCGGCTGTACATGCGGAAGATCTCCCTGCGCACCACCCGCCACCTGGTCCGCACCCCGGTCACCCCCGACCAGCTCACCTGGACCATGGTGGTCTGCGGCGTGGCCTCCGGCGCCGCACTGATGATCCCCGGCCTGACCGGCGCGATCCTCGCCGTGATCCTCATGCAGCTCTTCCTCCTCTTCGACTGCGTCGACGGCGAGGTCGCCCGCTGGAAGGGCCAGAACAGCGCGACCGGCATCTACGTCGACCGGCTCGGCGCGTACCTCGCCGACGCGGCCCTGCTGGCCGGAGCCGGCTACCGGGCCGCCGAGTCGGGCGTCGGCGGCTGGCTGTCGGTCGGCATAGCCACCGCCCTGGGCGTCGTCCTGCTCAAGGCCTCCACCGACCTGGTGGACGTCGCCCGGGCCCGCAGGGGCCTGATGGTCGCCGACGACGAGTCGACCCGCCCCCGCTCCCAGGGAGTGGCCACGGTCCGCCGCGTCGCCGCCGCGTTCAAGATCCACCGCGTCACCAACGGCATCGAGGCGTCGCTCGTCCTCCTCGTCGCCGCCGTCGCCGACGCGCTGACCGACAGCATCGACCCGACCCGCTGGGCGCTCGGTGCGCTCGCCGTCATCACCTGGGTGATGGTCCCGGCCCACCTGCTGTCGATCCTCTCCTCCTCCCGCCTGCGCTGACCCGGCGGCTCACTCGCCTGGGTGAACATCGCCGGTTCGGGACTCCACAAGGGCCCGGTTTCCCTACGTTCTACGCACATGCCGAAGACATATGTCGGCTGTGTCAGTTGAGAGCAAGGAAACCGATGGTCAAGCCGCCCCACGAGGCGATGCACCGCATCTTCCAGCACGACCCCGGGCTGTTCAGCCGGGTTTCGCGCTTCCTCGGAGTCGACCTCCCCAGACCGGTCGGGGCCACGCCCCTGCCGACCGACCTCACCGAGACCAGCCTCGTCGAACGCCGGGTCGACACGCTGCTGAAGTTCGAGACCGCGGAGCAGGGTGACTTCCTGCTGGCCATCGAGGCTCAGAGGAAAAGGGACCCGGACAAGCCGGCGAGCTGGGCGTACTACACCGCCTACCTGTGGACGAAGTACCGGCTGCCCACCGCCCTCCTCGTCGTCTGCCAGGACCACGCCACGGCGAAGTGGGCCCAGCGGGCCGTCAGCAGCGGACCGCCCCAGATGCCCACCCTCACCCTGCGTCCCGTGGTCGCAGGACCGCACAACATGCCCGTGATCACCGACCCGGACGAGGCCCGCGCCGACCTCGTCCTGGCCAGCCTGGCGGCCATCACACACGCGGCCGAACCCGCCGTCAATGCGATACTGAAGGCCCTCTCCACCGCACTGCGGGACGTGCCCGAAGACATCGCGGACCCCATCGTCGAATTCACCGCACAGGGCCTGGGCAAGTACCCGGCCAAGCACCTCTGGAGGAACCTGGTGGCCGTGGACCTCTCCTTCTACAAGTCCTACCTCGTCGAAGAGATCCGGGAAGAAGCCCGCGCCGAAGCCCGAGCCGAAGGTCGTGCCGAGGACATCCTGGTCGTTCTGGAGCAGCGCGGTCTCGACGTGCCGGACGACGTCCGCGGACGCATCACGGAGTGCGCCGACCTCGACGTCCTCCGTCGTTGGCTCGGCCGGGCCGTCGTCGTCCCGGAGGCCGGGGAGATCTTCGCCGAGGAGTGATGCGGCCGGGCCGCGCTCACTCCGCGGCCGCGCTGACCGACCGCCAGATCCGGTCCGGCAGGACCTCCGTCGCCTCGTCGAGGTCGACGTCACCGAGGGTCAGCCAGCGGCGGCTCACGCCGACCACCGGGCCGAGGATGAGTGACTCCAGGAGCGACAGCGGCAGGGGCGCGACCTCTCCCGACGCGACGTGCCCGCTCACCCACGCGGTGAGCGGGGTGAGCCGGGCCTCCTGGGCGTCGCGGAGCTGCTTCGCCTGCCGCATGCCGATCTCGTCGGCGCGGGAGGAGTGCAGGAGGAGGCCCGCCTCGCGGTGGTCCCGGATGAACGACAGGTACGCCCGCACGAGGGCCTCGATGCCGGTGCGGGCGGAGTCCGACCGCTCCAGCGCCGTGACCATCTCCACCAGCAGCCGCTCCAGCCAGCGCATCAGCAGAGCCGTCAACAGGCCGTCCATGCTGCCGAAGTGGTGGTAGAGGCTGCCGGGACTGACACCGCTCGCCCCGGTCACCGCGCTCACGGTGAGACCCTGTTCGCCCGACTCGCCGTAGACCCGCAGCGCCGCGTCCAGGAGCTGTTCGGCGGTGACCTCACCACGGTGCTGCTTGGGGCTCATCGCGCGGTCGCTGTACCTTCCGGTTTTTCTGGAGTGAATTTCTAGAATTCCCTTCCAATCCTAGCCCGCGCTGGTTCAGACTGACCCCTGCCGGCGTGCGGTCCGCCCGTCGCGGGGGAGCGGGTGGACCGCCACGGGTGGTGAGCCGACGGAAGACGAATACGGGGCACGCGTGATCGAGCTGGGCGGAAGCGGCGCCGAGCCGCTGGAGGACGAGGACCCACGACGGATCGGGCCGATCCCGCTCGTCGGGCGGCTCGGAGCCGGCGGCATGGGCCGCGTCTACCTCGGCGTGCACGAGGGCCGGTACGCCGCGGTCAAACAGCTGCTGCCGTCCATCGTGGCCGAGGACAAGGACTTCCTGCGCCGCTTCGGACACGAGCTGGACAACCTGGCCCGCTTACCCGAGCACGCCACCGCCCCGCTCCTCGCGGGCGACCGCACCGCCCGCCCGCCGTGGTTCGCCACCGCCTACGTCCCCGGCCTCACCCTGCGCGAGGCGCTCGAGGTCCACGGAGGGCCCCTTCCCGCCGAGGCACTGTGGCTGCTGCTGCGTGAGGCCGCGGCCGGCCTCACCGACGTCCACGCGCTGGGCATGGTGCACCGGGACATCAAGCCGTCCAACGTCATGCTCACCCTGGACGGCCTCGCCCTCATCGACTTCGGCGTGGCCCGCGCCGCCGAGCAGAGCACCATCACCGTCACCAACATGGTGGTGGGCACCCCCGCCTACATGTCCCCCGAGCAGGCGTCGGGAGCACGCAGGTCGACCGGGGCCGTCGACGTCTTCGCGCTCGGCTCGGTCCTCGCGTACGCGGCGAGCGGCCGGCCGCCGTTCGGTGACGAGTCCGGGCACGGCGTGCTGTACCGGATCGTGCACGAGCAACCCGACCTCGACGCCGTCCGGGAGGTGGACCCGGAGCTCGCCGAGGTCGTCGCGGCCTGCCTGGACAAGGACTACGAGGGCCGGCCCACCGCCGCGGAGCTGGTCGGCATCGCCGACCGGCACGGTCCGTTCGCCCCGCCCCTGTGGCCGTCGGCCGTCACGGAGCAGCTGGCCGCACGGGCCGCGTTCGCGGCGGCGGTCCCGGACGCCGGTGATCTCACGCTCCCCGAGCCGCCGCCGCGGCAGCCGGCCCCCGGGCCGGAGCAGGAGAAGGAGCGGGCGAAGGAGGCGGAGAAGCCTGAGGCGTCCCGGAAGGAGCGCCGCCGCACCCGTGTCCTGCCCGTGTTCGTCCCCGTGGTGGTCGTCGTGACGGGAACGACCCTCGCCTTCACCCTCCTGCCCCACATCACCGACGCCAGCGACGCGGCCGGACCTCCCCCCGCCTCCTCGTCGGCCACGGTCTCCGCGACCGCGACCCCGTCGGGAACGGCCGGCGGATCCGCGAAGCCGTCACCGTCCTCCTCGGAGAAGGAGCCGGAGTCCGGATCCGGGGAGTCGGCGACCACCCCAGGAGCGCCGGGCGCCGGCGCGGACGACCAGGACGCCGGCGTGCAGGGCGGCGGCGGATCCGCACCGGACGACGGCGCGGACGCGGGCGGCGGCGGAGGGGACGACGCGGCCCCGGACGGGCGGGCCGAGGCGCCGTCGACGGGCGGATCCACCCTGCGCAACGGGGGGAGCGGACAGTGCCTCACCGCCTCCGGCGGACCCGGGTACGGCTATGTCTCCGGGGGCAGCTGCACTGCCGGGACGGCCCGCTGGAGCCTGCGGAGCACGGCGTCCGGCGCCTACCGGATCGTCCAGCAGACGACCGGCAATTGCCTGTCCGCCTACGGATCCATGCACAGCGCGACCTGCGGCGCGGACGACGCCCAGGAGTGGCGTCTCGGTGCGGGCGGCACCGTGGTCCTCACCAAGACCGGAAAGTGCCTGGACCATGCCCGGCCGAGCGGCATGATCATGGCGCGGGAGTGCGACGGGTCGGCGGGTCAGCGCTGGGCCAGGAGCTGACGGGGGCTGACGCGGGCGGCGGCGGTCAGGCGGACCCGCCGCGATCGCCGTCCCCCGGCTTGTCGTCCTTGTCCTTGTCGTCGTCCAGCGACTTCAGGAACTCGGGGTTGTCGTCCGGCGCCACCCACTGGCGGCGGCCGCCGCCCCACGCGGAGCCGCCCGCGCCCACGGGGTGGCGCTTCTTGCCGGCGATGAGCCAGGAGATCGACCCGACCAGCGGGAACAGCAGGACCAGGATCGCCCACAACGGCTTGGGCATGTGACGGATGTCCTCGTCCTTCGTACTGATGCAGTCGATGAACGCGTACACGCTCAGTGCCAGGGGCACGAGGAACATCAGCACCCGCAACATGGGGCCTCTCCAGCGAAAGCAGCGAAAGCGGTGGGCGGTACAGGGCCAGGGTAACCGCTCGGGGATACTTGACCCCATGGCTTACGACGATCTTCGCTCCCTGCTCAGGGCGCTGGAGCGCGAGGGCGACCTCAAGCGCATCAAGGCCGAAGTCGACCCGCACCTGGAGGTCGGTGAGATCGTCGACCGGGTGAACAAGGCCGGCGGTCCCGCCCTGCTCTTCGAGAACGTGCGCGGCTCGGGCATGCCCCTCGCCATGAACGTGTACGGCACCGACCGCCGCCTGCTGAAGGCGCTCGGGCTGACGTCGTACGCGGACATCAGCGACAAGATCGGCGGGCTGCTCAGGCCCGAGCTGCCGCAGGGTTTCGTCGGCGTGCGCGAGGCCTTCGGGAAGCTCGGTGCGATGACGCACGTCCCGCCGAAGAAGGTGAAGTCCGGCGACGCGCCCGTGCAGGAGGTCGTGCTCACGGGTGACGACGTGGATCTGGAGCAGCTTCCGGCGCTGTTCACCTGGCCGAAGGACGGCGGCTCGTTCTTCAACCTGGGGCTGACCCACACCAAGGACCCGGAGACCGGCATCCGGAACCTGGGCCTGTACCGGCTCCAGCGGCACGACAAGCGCACCATCGGCATGCACTGGCAGATCCACAAGGACAGCCGCAACCACTACCAGGTGGCCGCGCGACGCGGAGAGCGGCTGCCCGTCGCCATCGCGTTCGGCTGCCCGCCGGCGGTGACGTACGCCTCCACCGCCCCCCTCCCCGGGGACATCGACGAGTACCTGTTCGCGGGGTTCGTGCAGGGCAAGCGGATCGAGATGGTCGACTGCAAGACCGTCCCGCTGCAGGTGCCGGCGCAGGCCGAGGTCGTCATCGAGGGCTGGCTGGAGCCCGGCGAGATGCTCCCCGAGGGGCCCTACGGCGACCACACCGGCTTCTACACCCCGCAGGAGCCGTTCCCCGCGCTGAAGATCGACTGCGTGACGATGCGGAAGCGTCCGCTGCTCCAGTCGATCGTGGTCGGCCGGCCGCCGACCGAGGACGGGCCGCTGGGACGGGCGACCGAGCGGTTCTTCCTGCCGCTGCTGAAGATCATCGTGCCGGACATCGTGGACTACCACCTGCCCGAGTCGGGCGGCTTCCACAACTGCGCGATCGTCTCGATCGACAAGAAGTACCCCAAACACGCGCAGAAGGTGATGCACGCCATCTGGGGCGCCCACATGATGTCGTTGACCAAGCTGATCGTGGTCGTGGACTCCGACTGCGACGTCCACGATCTGCACGAGGTGTCCTGGCGGGCCCTCGGCAACACCGACTACGCCCGTGACCTCACCGTCGTCGAAGGCCCCGTCGACCATCTCGACCACTCCTCCTACCAGCAGTTCTGGGGCGGCAAGGCGGGCATCGACGCGACGAAGAAGTGGCCCGAGGAGGGGTATACGCGCGACGGGGGCTGGCCCGACATGGTGGAGTCCGACCCCGACACGGCGGCGAAGGTCGACCGCCGCTGGAAGGAGTACGGACTGTGAGTCCCGACGCCGAGGGCAGCCCGGCGCTCTTCATCGGCACCGACACCGACTACGTGGCCCTCGTGCGCCCCGAGCTGGACCCGGCCGACGAGGGGGTCCGCCGGGCGGCCGAGGAGGCGGGCGTCACGCCCGAGGAGCTCGCCGGCTCCGGTGACACCTGGGCGGTCCTCTTCGAGCAGGGCGGCGAGGGCGACGGCTTCGAACTGCCCGGCGTGCGGGACGCGGAACCCGCCGAGTTCGCGCGGCGGCTCCGCGAGGAGCTCGCCGCCGCCGCGGGCAAGCCCTTCACGGTCGACGGCGGCGCGGTGCTGCGGCTGGACGGCCGCCCGTCCGGCACCGACGCGTACGTCTTCACCGCGCACCTCACCCCGCCCGACGACTCCGGCACGGCGCCGGCCGTGAAGACGGGCGCGCAGCCCGTCGCCGCGCTGCTGGCCGACCTCGACACGTTCCTCGGGAGCCTCGCATGATGACCACCGCCGACGGGGTCGTGGGTCCGGGCCCCGCACCCCAGCCGGGGCGCGTCAGGGCGTTCCTGCGCCTCGTCATGATCGAGCACTCGGTGTTCGCGCTGCCCTTCGCCTACATCGCCGCGCTCACCGCGATGTACGAGTGGGACAGGAGCATCCACTGGGGCGAGCTGCTCCTGGTCACCGTCGCCATGGTCGGGCTGCGCACCTTCGCGATGGCCGCCAACCGGATCATCGACCGCGAGATCGACGCCCGTAACCCGCGCACCGCGCACCGCGAACTGGTCACCGGCGCGATGTCGGTCAAGCACGCCTGGACCGGCGCGCTGGTCGCCCTCGCCGTCTTCCTGGGCGCGGCGGCGCTGCTCAACCCCCTCTGTCTGGCCCTCGCGCCCGTCGCCGTGATCCCGATGGTGGTGTATCCGTACGGCAAGCGGTTCACCGACTTCCCGCAGGCGATCCTCGGACTCGCCCAGGCCATGGGGCCGGTCGGCGGCTGGCTGGCGGTCACCGGGTCCTGGTCCTGGGACGCGGTGGTGCTCGGTCTGGCGGTCGGCATCTGGATCGGCGGCTTCGACCTGATCTACGCCTGCCAGGACGTCGAGGCCGACCGCGAGACCGGCGTGAAGTCCGTCCCGGCCCGCTTCGGCATCCCGGCCGCGATCCGGGGCGCCCGCGCCTGCCACGCCGTGACCACGGCCCTGTTCGTCTGGTACGCCCTCCTCACCGACGCCGGTGCCTTCTTCTGGCTGGGCCTGCTGATCGTCGCCGGGGCCTTCGTCTACGAGCACACCATCGTCCGCCCCACCGACCTGACCCGGCTGAACCGGGCGTTCTTCAGCGTCAACGGTTTCATCGGGATCGCGCTGTTCGTCTGCGCGCTGCTGGACCTGCTGGTGCGCGGACTGACGGTGTAGGGCCGGGAGCGGGAGCGTCAGACCGGCAGGTGCCGGGATTCGCGCGGGCGGCGGAAGAGGAACGCCGCCGTCACGCCCGCCACCAGGCCGATCAGATGGCCCTGCCAGCTGACGCCGGACTGGGTCGGGGCGAGGCCCGCCAGGATCGAGCCGCCCCAGACCGCGGCGATCAGCACCCCCACGATCACGCCCCAGGGGCGGCGCTCGACGAAGCCGCTGACCAGCAGGAAACCGAAGAGGCCGAAGATCAGGCCGGAGGCGCCCGCGGTGTTGCTGTCCGCCGGGGATATGAGCCACACCCCCAGACCGTCGGCCACGACGATCAGGGCGCAGACGGCGAGGAACCGGCGGATGCCCCCGAGGGCCGCAAGGAAGCCCAGGACCAGCAGCGGCACGCTGTTGGCGGCGACATGGGCGAAGCCGAAGTGCAGGAACGCCGCCGGGAGGATGTCGACCAGCTCGGACGGGACGCGCGGCACGATGCCGTAGTCGTCCAGGGCGTGCCCGGTGGCCGTGTCGATCACTTCGAGCAGCCACAGCAGGGCCACCCAGCCCGCCATCAGCTTGGCCGCGGTCCCGATCCGGTCGCCCTGCGACCACTGCGGACGCGAACCCGACATCATCCACCCCCCGCCGTCGGTCCGTTCTCCTGGAAGAACGCCCGGCACCCCTTGCCCGGTTCCCACCCTGTGACTCCCGATAGGCTCGGTGTCGTGAACCCAGTCAAGCCAGGAGAGACGCGGCGTACGCCTTGGATCGTAGGGGTGTCCGGCGCCTCCGGCACCCCGTATGCCGCCTCGGTGCTGCGGGCGCTGCTCGCCGCCGGCGAGAGCGTCGACCTCGTCGTCAGCCGGGCCTCGCGGCTCACCCTGCTCGACGAGACCGGCATCTCCTTCCGTGACGCCCACTGGCGCGACGACCTGCGGGAATGGCTGTCCCGGGGCGCGGACGGAAAGCCGGACACGTTCACCGTCGACCTCGACGGCGTCCGGCACTGGGCCGCCGGTGACCTCGCGGCCGGCCCGTCCTCGGGGTCGTATCCGAGCAAGGGCATGCTCATCGTGCCCGCCTCCACGGCCTGTGTGGCCGGGGTGGCGCTCGGCCTGTCCAAGGACCTGCTGCAGCGGGCGGCGAGCGTCACCCTGAAGGAGGGACGCACGCTGGTCGTCGCCGTGCGGGAGACCCCGCTGAACGGCCAGACCCTGCGGCACCTGGTGACGCTGGACGACGCGGGCGCCGCCGTGGTGCCCGCCTCACCCGCCTTCTACGCGGGCGCGACGCACATCCAGGACCTGGTGGACTTCGTCGCCGGACGCGTACTCGACGCGGCGGGTGTGGAGCACGGGCTCTACCGCCGCTGGAAGGGCGAGCTCGGCGGCGGATCCCGCGCCGACTGACCCGGGCCGGCACGTCACCACGGCGCGGCGGTACGTCACCACGGCACGGCAGCACGGCACGCACCACCCCTTCACGTACCACCCTTTTCAGCAACGTTCGTACCTCTTCAGTGGAAGGCTCGATTCGAATGGACGCGGTGGACAGGCAGCTCATCCAGGCCCTGAGGGAGAACGGCCGGGCCTCCTACGCGGAGCTGGGGCGCCTCGTCGGCCTGTCGGGACCCAGCGTCACCGACCGCATCAACCGGCTGGAGGCGGCCGGTGTCATCACCGGTTACCGCGCCACCGTGGACTCCGCCTCGCTCGGTCTCGGCGTCACCGCCCTGATCGGCATCTCGCTCTCCGACGCCGCCGACCACGAGGACGTGGCGCAGCGGCTGAAGGACCTCGGGGAGATCGAGGACTGCTGGTTCATCGCCGGTGACGACTCCTTCATGCTCAAGGTGCGGGCGAGCGACGTGGACGGCCTGGAGAAGATCATCCGCCGGCTGTCCGGCACCAAGGGCGTCTCCCGGACCCGGACCACGATCGTGCTCTCCACCAAGTGGGAGAACCGCGTCGGTGAGCTGCCCGAAGAGGCGCAGTAGGAGGAGGCGCGGAGCGTCGTTCGGGGGTCCCCCCGCCCGAAAGGTGGGGGAGTACGGTTGACGGGCCTGTCTGAAGAGGTCGCAAAGGTCGAGGGAAAGAGGGACGGCATGGACGTCGGGCTCAAGCGCGAGCTGGAGGAGAAGGTCAGGGCGGGCGAACGCCTGACCCGTGAGGACGGCATCGCGCTGTACGAGTCGGACGACCTGGCCTGGCTGGGCGGGCTGGCGCACGAGGTGCGGACGCGGCTCAACGGCGACGTCGTGCACTTCAACGTCAACCGCCACCTCAACATGACCAACGTGTGCACCGCCTCCTGCGCCTACTGCTCCTTCCAGCGCAAGCCGGGGGAGAAGGACGCCTACACGATGCGTATCGAGGAGGCGGTGAAGCTCGCCAAGGCGATGGAGTCGGAGAACCTCACCGAGCTGCACATCGTCAACGGACTGCATCCCAACCTGCCGTGGCGCTACTACCCGCGCTCGCTGCGGGAGTTGAAGGCCGCGCTGCCGGACGTCTCGCTCAAGGCGTTCACCGCCACCGAGATCCACCACTTCGAGACCATCTCCGGCATGTCCGCCTCGGAGATCCTCGACGAGCTGATCGACGCCGGTCTGGAGTCCCTCACCGGCGGCGGCGCGGAGATCTTCGACTGGGAGGTGCGGCAGCACATCGTCGACCACCGCACCCACTGGGAGGACTGGTCGCGCATCCACCGGCTGGCGCACGAGAAGGGGCTCAAGACCCCGAGCACCATGCTGTACGGGCACATCGAGGAGCCCCGCCACCGGGTGGACCACGTCCTGCGGCTGCGTGAGCTCCAGGACGAGACCGGCGGCTTCCAGGTCTTCATCCCGCTGCGCTACCAGCACGACTTCGTGGACATGAAGGACGGCAAGGTGCGCAACCGGCTCCAGGCGCGGACGCAGATGGCGACCGGGGCGGAGGCGCTGAAGACGTTCGCGGTGTCGCGGCTGCTGTTCGACAACGTGCCCCACATCAAGGTGTTCTGGGTGATGCACGGGGTGCAGACGGCGCAGCTCGCCCTCCAGCACGGTGCGGACGACATGGACGGCTCGGTCGTCGAGTACAAGATCACGCACGACGCGGACAACTTCGGTACGCCGAACAAGCTGACGCGGGAGGACCTGCTGGACCTGATCAGGGACGCCGGGTTCCGGCCCGTGGAGCGGAACACGCGCTACGAGATCATCCGCGAGTACGACGGTCCCGACCCGGCGCGCCGGGAGGCACCGCAGCCGATGCGCGTCTGAGGGGGCCGCCCCTTCGGCCCCGCCGCCGGGGGCTCCCGCGCTTGTGCCTCCGGCCCGTGCCACCCGGCCCTTCGCATGTCGGCCGGAGGGCGCCCGGTGCCACGCCGGATTGCGCTGCGCGAGCGCGGAGGTAATAGCTATAGTCGCCCTATGCCCCTTACCTTCACCTTCGATCCCGTGGTCACCCCCGAGCTCCGTGACGGCATCCTCGATCTGTGGGCCGACGTCACCAACGCGGGCGGCGCGGTCGGGTTCGTGCCGCCCGTGACGACGGACGAGATCCGGCCGGGCCTGGTGCGGCAGCTGGTGTCCATGACCGAGGAGCGCTCCCGGCTCCTCGTCGGGCACGACGAGGAGGGGCGGGTGGCCGCCACGGCGTTCCTCACCTTCAACACCCACCGTCTGATGACCCACTGGATCTGGCTCTACACGGTGATGGTCCACCCCCGCCACCAGGGCAGGGGCTACGGCCGCGACCTGCTCGCCGCCGCCGAGGAGGCCGCCCGCGGCCTCGACGGCATCGAGGCGATCCGGCTCACCTGCCGCGGCGGCCTCGGCCTGGAGCGCTTCTACGCCTCCTGCGGCTACAAGGAGGTCGGCCGGGTCCCGGGCGCCATCCGCGTGGCCCCCGGCGACGACCGGGACGACATCGTCATGCTGCTGCCGCTCACGTGAGACACGTACCCCGCTGAAAGATCGACGCCCGGCCGTGCTTCACTGGACGGACGTCCCTTTGGGGCGTTTCGACCATACGCAGGGAAGAAGTGGATGAGATGCTCCGCTACACGCTGATGCGCCTGGGGATCTTCGTGGGCTGCCTCGTGGTCGTCTGGGGTCTCGTCTACTCCGGCCTCGCCCCGCGCGGCCTCGGCGACTCCAACGGCCTGTGGATCATCCTGCTCGCGATGCTGATCTCCGCCCCGATCAGTCTCGTCGCGCTCCGCAAGGAGCGGGACCGCGCCTCGGAGGGCATCGTGCGGCGGGTGGACCGCGCCAAGGCCAAGCTGGAGGCCGACCGCAACCAGGAGGACGCCGCCGACGACTCCGCCCGCGCGCAGGGCCGGACGCAGGAGCGGACCTCGTAACGTCCGTCACAGCCGCGCACCGCACGTCGGCACCCCGGGTTCCGCCCATCCCCTGGAAACCCGGGGTGCTTTGCGTTGTATGGGCGCATCCGGGCTCGCTCCTGTCAAAGTAAGGCTTTGAGGATCCCAAAGCCCAGGTGTTACGGTCTTCTGGTGAAGTCAGCAGCCGTGTTCCCCACGCCCCGGAGTGTTCCGCTCGTGGCGCGCCTGCACGTGGACCTCTGCCGGGTCACCTCCGCGACCTGTCGTCGCTGACGGCCCTGCCGCGCCCCCAGTCCACGCCACATTCCCCACGCGTCCCCTTACCGGAGCATCTCCGTGTCCACGAACACGCAGTCCAAGCTGCCCCTACGCGCGCCCTTCTGGGCCCAGATACTCGCCGGCCTCGTCCTGGGTGTCCTGCTCGGCTGGCTCGCCCGCAGCCAGGACGTCTCCTGGCTGGTCACCACCCTGGAGAAGGTCGGCGGCACCTTCGTCGGCCTGCTGAAGCTCGCCGTCGCCCCGCTGGTCTTCTTCGCGATCCTCGTCTCCATCACCAACCTGCGGAAGGTCAACAACGCCGCCCGGCTGGCGTCGCGCACCCTCCTCTGGTTCATGATCACCTCGCTGATCGCGGTGGCGATCGGCCTGGTCATCGGCCTCGTCACCAACCCGGGTGCCGGCACCGGCCTCACCCCGGCGGACGGCGCGGCACCGGAGAAGACCGGCTCCTGGATCGACTTCCTCACCGGCATCGTGCCGACCGACGTCATCACGCCGTTCACCGAGCTGAACGTCCTGCAGATCGTCTTCATGGCCGCCGTCGCCGGCGTCGCCGCCCTCCAGCTCGGCGAGAAGGCCCAGCCGATCCTCACCCTGAGCGAGTCCGTCCTCGAACTCCTCCAGAAGGCCCTGTGGTGGGTCATCCGCCTCGCCCCTCTCGGCACGGTGGGCCTCATCGGCAACGCCATCGCCACCTACGGCTGGGACCTCATCGGCAAGTACGCCACCTTCACCGCCGACATCTACATCGGCTGCCTCATCGTCCTCTTCGGCGTCTACCCGGCTCTGCTGGCGACCGTCGGCAAGGCCAACCCCCTGCAGTTCTTCAAGGGTGCCTGGCCCGCGATCCAGCTGGCCTTCGTCTCCCGCTCGTCCGTCGGCACCATGCCGCTGACGCAGAAGGTCACCGAGCGTCTCGGCGTGCCGAAGGAGTACGCGTCCTTCGCCGTCCCGTTCGGGGCGACGACCAAGATGGACGGCTGCGCCGCCGTCTACCCGGCCATCGCCGCGATCTTCGTCGCGCAGATCTTCGGCATCCAGCTGGGCGTCGGCGACTACCTGCTGATCGCCTTCGTCTCGGTCGTGGGCTCCGCCGCCACGGCCGGCCTCACCGGCGCCACGGTCATGCTGACCCTCACCCTCTCCACCCTGGGCCTGCCCATGGAGGGCGTGGGCCTGCTCCTGGCCATCGACCCGATCGTGGACATGATCCGCACCGCGACCAACGTCGCCGGACAGGCCCTCATCCCCGTGATCGTCTCCGCCCGTGAGGGACTGCTCGACCGCACGGCGTACGACTCCGTCCACTCCTCCCCGGTGGACGAGACCCCCGCCGACGAGCCGCAGCGGGTGCCCGCGGCGGCCTGACGGCCCCCGCACCCCGGGCGAAGGGGCGTTTCCCGGCAACCACCGGCAGGTGACCGTTGCTGGGAGCGCCCCTTACCGCTGTTCCCGCCATGGTGTGGAATCACCGGAACCACATCAGTCACAGAGGTGATCCGGCAGGGACCAGCGGATCAGCACCACACGCGAAGGGGGAACCCGTGGCACGTACGCGGGCGCAGGGCCTACGCAACGTCGTCGGGGCGGTCGCCTCCGGCGCCGATCCGCGCGCGGCGGCCCAGGACGAGCTGCGCCGCCGCGTCGGCGGTGGCGGACGCGCGGGCGGTGAGCAGGGGGAACACCGGGCCGCCGAGGGCGAGGGCATGGACCCCGCCGACTTCCCGGCGGCCCGGGAACAGGACGGCAGTTCCGTCGACACCGTGATGCGGCAGAAGACGGTGCCGCTGGACGAGGCCGGTGAGGCGCTCGGCCGCAGCGAGCAGCTGCGCGAGAACGGCGAGGTGGTGCACGCCATCTGCCCCATGGTGATGCCGAAGGGCCGCTCGCTGCTGTCCATGCTGCCGGTGCTGTCGCTGCTGGTGATCGGAGTCGTGGGCACCTCGGTGGTGTCGGCGACCGGCGGTGACGGGCTCACGAACCCGCTGTTCGGACTCCACTACTGGATCATCGCGCTGGCCGCCGTCGCGTTCGTGTGGTGGCGGCAGGGCCTGGTCATGGTGCCGGACGGCTGCCAGGCGATGATCACCCGGTTCGGCAAGCTGGAGAAGGTCGTCGGACCCGGCCGGGTCACCCTGCTGAGCCCGTGGAAGCGGGTGTCGTACATCGTCAACACCACCCGCGAGTACCCCTTCAACGCGCCGGTGCGCGAGGCCCCGACCAAGGGCGGGGTGAAGGCGTCCATCGACCTGTTCATCCAGTTCCGGATCAGCGACCCGGTCGAGTTCGTCTACACCCTCGGCGCCGTGCGCGGCTTCGAGGAGAAGCTCGGCAACGCGGTCAGCGAGACCATCCGCAGCCTGATCTACGAGCAGGAGGCGGCCGGTATCTACGACATGGTGGGGGAGGACAGCGGCCGTCTGCTGGAGCAGCTCAACCAGCAGTTCCGTCCCGCCGTGGAGCTGACCAACGCCAACATCACCCACGCCGAGCCGTCCGACCGGCGCTACCGCATGGACCTGGCCGCGCCCGAGATGGTGCGCATGGCCAAGGAGGCGTACACCCACGAGTACGCGCTCCAGCTGCGCAAGGAGCAGGACGAGGGCGACCTGACCCGGGAGCTCGCCTCCAGCCAGGAGACGCTCTCCGCGATCCAGGCGGACATCGCCCAGTACCAGGCGCAGATGGACACCGCCGTGGAGCGCGAGACCAACCGCGCCGAGGCCCTGGCCCGCCAGCGCTACGTCCAGGCCGAGTCGGAGGCCAAGGCCAACGCGGCGCTGCTGGAGGCGCAGGCCCTCGACATCCGCGCGGTGACCGCGGCGCAGGCCCCGGAGATCCTCGAGTACCGCTACCAGCAGCAGGTGCTCGACACCCTGGAGCAGGTCGCCGACCACCTGCCCCGGCTGGTGCGCATCGGCGGCGTGGACGCCACCGGCGCGGCCGGCATCGACTTCCTCGAACTGGCCAGGGAACTGGTCGGCGAGCGCGGGGCGGAGCTGTTCAGCGACGCGGACATGGCCGCCGTACGCGGCCGGCTCACGGAGGTGTCGGCGCGGATCGCCGCCCGCGAGGAGGAGATCGGCGCGCTGCTGGCGGCCGAGCGGCCGACGGTGCCGCAGATGCCCGAGGGCGCGGGGGCGGGCGAGGAGCCCGTGGCCACCGCGGCCGCAGACGTGTCCGAGTCCGCCGAGGAGGCCCAGCAGTGAGCTCCGCCCGTTACCACCGTCGTTCGGTCATCTCCGAGGCCGTCGCCCCCTGGAGCGACATCGCCCGGCTGCTGCGCGGCGGCGAGGCCGACACCCTCATCCCCGTGATCATCCCCCGTCACCGGCAGCGGCTGTGGTGGATGCTGCCGCTGTGGCTCGGCGCGTACACCCTGCTGACGGGCGTGATGCTGACGCTGAAGGAGGCCGGCTCCGACGGTGCGGCCGACGTCGCCTACGGCGCGCTCGCCGGCCTCGCCTACACGGGCGGCGCGGTGCTGCTGCTGATCGGCGCGCTGTGGTGGTGGCGCTCCTCGATCGTCGAGATCGAGCAGGGCACCCACGGGGTGCTGACCCGCTACGGGGCGGTCACCCGCACGCTCGACGCCGGCCGGCACTACCTGTGGCACCCCTGGTCGCGGGTCGACTTCGTCGTCGACACGGCCACCGAGATCCCGTACTCGGCGCCGGTCATGGCCTGCCCCACGCGGGAGAACGTGCCGCTGCGCTCGATCGAGTTCTTCCTGAAGTTCCGCATCACCGACGCGGTGCTGTTCGTCCGCACCATCGGCGCGGGCAACTTCGACCTGGTGCTCTCCAGCGCCGTGCAGGACGCGATCCGGCAGCGGGCCCGGCAGATGCGCACCGAGCGCGCCTACGACCTGCGCGGATCGGACGTGGCCGACATGCAGGAACTCCTCAACCGGCAGCTCTCCGGCTACGGCGTGCGCGTCACCGGCTGCAACATCCCCGATGTGCAGCTGCCGACGCAGTACCAGCAGCACCTGGCCACCCGGGAGCGGATCGCCAAGGAGCGCACCGCCTACGAGCAGGAGTGGGGCCTGACCCGCAAGCGGCGCATCGACAGCCTCGGCATGGACATCGAGCGGGCCAAGAAGGTGCGCGACGCCCGGATCGTCGAGGTGAAGGCCGCCCTGAACCGGGCCCGTGAGGAGGTCGCGCAGCTGCTGGAGCGGCAGGAGACCGAGGCGCAGCGGGTGCGGTTCGAGATCGAGACCCGCGGCCGCAGCGGCCTGATCGCCGCCGAGAACGAGGCCCGCGCCCAGCGCGCCCTGGCCAAGGCCTACCGGGACAACCGGGCGGTGCTCCAGTACGAGCTGGCGCGCCGCCGTCTGGAGGTGGGCGCCGGACTCGCGGGGAAGGCCCCGCAGCCGGTGGTGGTGCGCACCGACGGCGGCACCGACACCTCGGCGCTGTCCACGCTGTTCACCGCGCAGCTGCTGCCGCGGCTGACGGCGGGTGACCGGCCGGGCCTCGGTGACCTGGTGGGGCGGGCGGACGACGGCGGCCACGACCCGCGGTAGCGGAGGGACCGTACTCTGTTGTCCCATGGGTGCCGTGAAGACGAAGCGGATGCCGCGTGCGGTCCGTGAACAGCAGATGCTGGACGCAGCCGTACGGACCTTCGGACAGCGGGGGTACATGGCGGCGTCGATGGACGAGATCGCCGAACTGGCGGGCGTGTCCAAGCCGTTGGTGTACCTGTACCTGAACTCCAAGGAGGACCTGTTCACCGCCTGCATCCGGCGGGAGGCGCGGGCCCTCACCGAGGCGGTCCGCGCGGGTGCCCGGCCGGAGCTGCCGGCGGACCGCCAGCTCTGGTCGGGCCTCACGGCGTTCTTCACGCACACCGCCCGGCACCCCGACGGCTGGGCGGTGCTGCACCTCCAGGCGCGCACGCACGGCGAGGTGTTCGCCGCCGAGGTCGCCGCGATGCGCGCGGAGATCGTGGCGTTCGTGACGCAGCTCATCCTCGTCGCCGCCCGGGAGGCCCACCGCGACCCCGACTTCCCCGAGCGGGAGGTCTCCGGGCTCGCGGAGGCCCTGGTCGGGGCCGCCGAGTCGCTCGCCGACTGGGCCAACACCACGTCCGGTGTCACGGCACGGCAGTCGGCGGCCACCTTGATGAACTTCGCCTGGGCGGGGCTGGGCGACCTGATGGCCGGCCGCCGCTGGTCCCCGCCCGAGGACGGCGACGCCTCCGACGTTCAGGCCGGGCGGACCTCGCCGGTGACGTGAAGGCGGTCGCCGGATCCGCGCAGTTCGAAGCGTCCGCCGTGCGCCGCGTACGTCACCGCGGCGGGCAGCGGCACAGGCTTCCTGAAGTCCGCCCGGATCTCCGCCGTGTCCGGGATGCCGTGGGCGGCGAGGCAGCGGGCGACGGTCCACATGCCGTGTGCGATGGCGCGGGGGAAGCCGAAGAGGCGGGCGGTGAACGGGTACAGGTGGATGGGGTTGCGGTCGCCGGACGCGGCTCCGTAGCGCCGGCCGAGGTCACCGGGCAGCTTCCACTCCGCGAGGGCGGGCAGGGGCGTGCGGTCCCGCGGTGCTCCGGCCGGGGCGGCCGGGTCCCCGGTGTGTTCGGCGGGGACCCGGTGCCGGGCCAGATAGGTGCTCCGTGACTCCCACACGACCTCCCCGCCGGAGAGCAGCGCGGTGACCACGGCGGCCTGCGTGCCACACCGGTGCGGGGTCAGGCCGTCGACGTGCACCGCCAGGTCGTAGGTGTCGGCGGACGGTGTGGCGCGGTGCCGGGTGATCCCTATCGACGTGTGGACCAGGCCGAGCAGGGGCAGCGGGAAGTCGCGTGCGCTCATCAGCCGCATGGCGAGCGGGAAGCCCAGCACGTGCGGGTACGTGACCGGCAGCGCGTCCGCGCCGGTGGGGAAGCCGCACACCCGCTCGTAGGCGGCGAGCCGGCCGGGGTCCACGCGCAGGCCGGGCAGCACGAGCCGGGTGCGGGGGTGTCCGGTGCCGGCGCGTGGCCGCTTGAGGGGCGACAGCAGGGCGCCCCGGGTGAGCAGCGGCGCGAGGGCGGGCGGCCCGGAGAGTTCCAGCGTGGGCGGGGATGCGGGCGTCATGGCGTGCTCACGCCCCCAGCAGGCTCTGGCCGCAGACCCGTACGACCTGTCCGTTCACCGCGCCGGAGGCGGGGTGGGCGAGCCAGGCGGTGGTCTCGGCGACGTCGGAGGGCAGTCCGCCCTGCGCGAGGGAGTTCATCCGGCGTCCCGCCTCACGGATGAGCAGCGGGACGGCGGCCGTCATCTTCGTCTCGATGAAGCCGGGCGCCACCGCGTTCACCGTCACGCCGTGCGCGGCGTGCGCGTGCGGTGCGAGGGAGCGGACCAGGCCGGTGATCCCGGCCTTGGACGCCCCGTAGTTGGTCTGCCCGGCGTTCCCGGCGATGCCCGCGATGGAGGCCGTAGCCACGATCCGCCCGCCGCGCTTCAGGGCCCCGGCGGCGAGCAGCGCGTCGGTCGTGCGCAGCACGCTCGCCAGGTTGACCTCCAGCACCGAACTCCACCGCTCGGCGGGCATGTTGACCAGGCGGCGGTCGCGGGTGACGCCGGCGTTGTGGACCAGCACGTCCAGGCCGTCGGGGAGGGCGTCGGCGATCCGGGCGCCCGCGTCGGCGGTGGTGATGTCGAGGGGGAGCGCGATGCCGTCGAGCCGTTCGGCGACGCGGCGGGCGTCCTGTTCGGCCCGGGGCACGTCGAGGACGACCACCCGGGCGCCGTCGCGGGCCAGGGTCTCGGCGACCGCCTCGCCGATGCCCCGGGCGGCGCCGGTGACCAGGGCGGTGCGGCCGGCGAGGGGGCGGTCGGCGTCGTGCGGGGCGGCCGGCTCGTGCGTGCCGGTCCCGATCACCTGGCCGCTGACGTAGGCCGACTTGGGGGAGAGCAGGAAGCGGAGGGTCGACTCGGCGGCGTCGGCGTCGGTGAGGCGGACCAGGTTCACGGTCCTGCCCCCGCCGGTCTCCTTGCCGAGGGAGCGGGTGAAGCCCTCCAACGCCTGCTGGGCGGCGGCCTGATGGTGGTCGGCCGGGTCGAGGGGGGCGCCGAGCACCACGATCCTGCCGCTCGGGGCGACCGACCGCAGGACGGGATGCAGCGCCGCGTGCACCTCGGCGAGCCCTTCGATGTCGCGCACCCCGCTGGCGTCCAGGACCACCGCGGCGGGCCGGCCGGTGGCGTCGTCGGAGGCGAGCCCGGTGCGGGCGAGCACGGGGCCGAGGCCGAGGTCGGACTTCCCGGCCGTGAGGTGGAGCAGTCCTCCGTCCAGGGACGGCCGGTCGGGCGACCAGCGGCGCAGCGGCGCGGGCTGGGGGAGGCCCAGGCGGCGCGTCAGGAAGCGGCCGGGCGGGGTGCCCGTGAAGCTCAGGTAGCGGTCGGCCATGGGGGTTCCTCCGTGCGTGCGGTCCTTGCCCTGCTTGCTCCCAGCTGCCTTACTCTGGAGTAAGGTTACCGGAGGTAATCCTATGTCACCGGTGAGGAGCAGGTCGAGATGAGCACCCTGAAGCCGGCCGCCGTCCGGCGCGTCGCGGTCATCGGCGGCAGCCGTGTCCCCTTCGCCCGGTCGGACGGCCCCTACGCCACCGCCTCCAACCAGGAGATGCTCACCGCCGCGCTGGACGGCCTGGTCGAGCGGTACGAACTGCAAGCACCCGGCGCGGTCGGGGAGTTCGTCGCCGGAGCGGTCCTCAAGCACAGCCGTGACTTCAACCTCGCCCGGGAGACCGTCCTCGGCTCCCGGCTCGACTCCCGCACCCCCGCCTACGACATCCAGCAGGCCTGCGGCACCGGCCTCCAGGCGGTCGTGGCCGCCGCCAACAAGATCGCCCTCGGCCAGACCGAGGCCGCGATCGCCGGCGGCGCCGACACCGCGAGCGACGCGCCCCTCGGCGTCAACGACGACCTGCGCAAGGCGCTGCTGGAGGCGCGGCGCGCCACGTCCCTCGGCGCCCGGCTCAAGGCGCTGGCGAAGGCGCGGCCCGGGCACCTCGTCCCCGACATCCCGCGCAACGCCGAGCCGCGCACCGGCCTGTCCATGGGCGAGCACGCGGCGGTCACCGCCCGCGCCTGGGGCATCACCCGCGAGGCCCAGGACGAACTGGCGGCGGCCAGCCACCAGCGACTGGCGGCGGCGTACGAACGCGGCCTGCTGAAGGACCTGGTGGTGCCGTTCCGGGGCCTGGACCGCGACCAGAACCTGCGCCCCGGCTCCACAGTGGAGAAACTCGCCGCGCTGAAACCCGTGTTCGGCCTCGACCGGCCCGATCCGACCATGACGGCGGGCAATTCGACCCCGCTCACCGACGGCGCCGCCCTCGTTCTGCTGGCGAGCGAGGAGTGGGCCGGGGAACGCGGCGTGGAACCGCTCGCCTACCTCACCGCGCACGAGACGGCCGCCGTGGACTTCGTGCACGGGGACGTCGCCGACGGCGAGGACGGCCTGCTGATGGCGCCCGCGTACGCGGTCCCGCGCATGCTGGAACGGGCCGGCCTCGGCATGGCGGACTTCGACCTGATCGAGGTGCACGAGGCGTTCGCCTCCCAGGTGCTGGCCACGCTCGCGGCCTGGGAGAAGCGGGGTCTGGCGCCCGTCGACCGCGCCCGCCTGAACGTGGCCGGCTCCTCCCTGGCCACCGGCCACCCCTTCGCCGCCACGGGCGCCCGCATCGTGGCGACGCTCGCCGCCCTCCTCGCCGAACGGGACGCCCCGGGCCGGGGCCTGATCTCCGTCTGCGCGGCCGGCGGGCAGGGGGTGACGGCGATCCTGGAACGCCCGTGAGCCCCCCGGGGCGCGCGGGCGTACGGGGGTGACCTCACGCGCCCCCCGACACTGCACAGCCCCGGCTCCGTACCACCCCTGGACCCGCACAGACTCCCCACGTCACCGCCGTACGATCCCGGCACCGACCGGTGCCGCCCCCCTCGCCGGAAGCCACCGATGAGCGCCTCGGCGTGCGAGGCACGTACGTCGTGGCACCGAGCAGTCGCACTGCACGCCCCCAGGAGCCGCCCGTGTCACCCGCGCATTCCTCCACCGCTCTCGACGACGACGTCTACGGAGCGCCCGTCCCGGTCGAGCCCGAGATCCGGCGGCTGGACGGAGTCGTGCGGGAGGTGTCCGTGGCGGCGTTCGCCCCACCGGTGCGGCACGGATCGCTCGCCGACCTGCCCTTCGACAACGCGCGCACGGCACCCGACGCGGTGGTGCTCAGCCGGAAGACGGCCGACGGCTGGCAGGACGTGACGGCGAGGGGATTCGCCGCCGAGGTCCTGGCCGTCGCGAAGGGCCTGATCGCCGAAGGGCTGGTACCGGGGGACCGGATCGCCGTCATGGCGCGCACCGTCTACGAGTGGACCGTCCTCGACTTCGCCGCCTGGGCGGCCGGCCTGGTCACCGTCCCCGTCTACCCCACCTCGTCCGTCTTCCAGACCCGCTGGATCCTGCACGACTCCGGCGCCGTCGCACTGATCACCGAGACGACCGGCCAGGCCGCCGCCCTCGGCCCCGAACTCCCGCACCTGCCCGACCTGCGACGGGTGTGGACCATGGAGAAGGGGCACGTCGACGCGCTCGCGGAAGCGGGTACGCACCTGCCCGACGCCGAGGTCGAGGTGCGCCGGGGCATGCTGGTCCCCGACACCCTCGCCACCCTCGTCTACACCTCGGGCACCACCGGCCGCCCCAAGGGCTGCGCCCTCACCCACGGCAACTTCTTCGCCGAGGTGGACAACGCCATCGAGCTGCTCTACCCCATCTTCAAGGCCCGGACCAGCGAAGAAGCCTCCGTGCTGCTCTTCCTGCCCATGTCGCACGTCTTCGGCCGGATGGTCGCCGTCGCCTGCGTGCGCGCCCGGGTCCGGCTCGGCCACGCGCCGAGCCTGGCCCCCCAGGACCTGCTGCCGGACCTGGCGAGCTTCCGTCCGACCTGCCTGCTGACCATCCCGTACATGCTGGAGAAGGTCTTCAACTCCGCCCGCGCGAAAGCCGAGTCGGGCGGACGGGCCGCGACCTTCGACCGCGCGGTGTCGGTGGCCCGCCGCTACGGCGAGGCCGTCGAGGAGAGGCAGACCGGTTCGGGGCCCGGCCCCTCCCGCTCCCTGAAGGCCGCCCGCGCCCTCTACGACCCGCTGGTCTACCGCAGGATCCGCAACGCCATGGGCGGCAAGGTCCGCTACGCCATCTGCGGCGGCTCCCCGCTCGGCCGCCGCCTCGGCGCCTTCTACGCCGGCGCCGGCATCGAGATCTTCGAGGGGTACGGCCTGACGGAGACCACCGGAGCCTCGACGGTGACACCCCCGCTCAAACCCCGCCTGGGCACGGTGGGCTGGCCGCTGCCCGGCACCCGCGTCCGCATCGCGGCCGACGGCGAGATCCTGCTCGGCGGCGAACACGTGCTGCGCGGCTACTGGGACTCCCAGGCGGGCGGCGTCGCCCCCGCCGCCCCCGACGGCTGGCTCCCCACGGGTGACATCGGTGAACTGGACGACGAGGGCTACCTCACCATCACCGGCCGCAAGAAGGAGCTGATCATCACCGCGGGCGGCAAGAGCATCGCCCCCGCCCCGCTGGAGAACTGGCTCCGCTCCCACCCCCTGATCTCCCAGGTCATGGTGCTCGGCGACAACCGCCCGTACGTCTCGGCGCTGGTCACCCTCGACCCCGACGGCATCGCCCACTGGCGCCGCATGAACGGCAGGCACCCGGTCCCGCCGGAGCTCGTCGCCGACGACGAGGAGTTGCTGGCGATCGTCCAGCGCGCCGTCGACGAGGCCAACAGGATGCTCTCCCGCCCGGAGTCCATCCGCCGCTTCACCGTCCTCCCGGTGGACTTCACCGAGGAGGCGGGCCACCTGACCCCGTCGATGAAGCTCCGCCGGGAGGCGATCCTGCGGGACTTCGCGCAGGAGGTGGAGGGGCTGTACGGGTAGGTCAGGCCGGCGTGCGGGCGATGAGGAAGGCGTGGGGGGTCGTCTCACCGTGTGCGGTGTCGGCCGCGCGCACCGAGTGCTGGACGACGGTGAAGCCGGCCGCTTCCAGGAGCGCGGCGACGCGTTCCGGACGCATGCGCCGGAAGTCGAGGGCGACCCGGTGGCCGAAGGCGCTCTCGTACCGGCGCGGTTCGTCGCCGGCCTGGAAGGCGAGCAGGAGGTGGCCGCCGGGGGCCAGCACCCGGCGGAACTCGGCGTAGAGGGCGGGCAGCTCGTCCTCGGGGGTGTGGATGGTGGAGTAGTAGGAGACGACGCCGTCGAGGGAGCCGTCGGGGAGGTCCAGGCGCTGCATCGCACCCTGCTCGAAGCGCAGGCCCGGGTTCTCGCGGCGGGCGATCGCGAGCATGGACTCCGACAGGTCCACGCCGAGGACGGAGAGGCCGAGGGAGGCCGAGGGAGGCCAGGTGGGCGGTCACCCGCCCCGGGCCGCAGCCCAGGTCGGCCACCTGGCCGCCCTTGCCGGCCAGCTCGGCGAAAGCGGCCATGAGCGCCCGGTCCAGGGGCAGGCGGGCGAGGACGTCGTGGAACTCGGCGGCGTAGTCCTCGGCGATGGCGTCGTAGAAGGTACGGGTCGCGGCCGTGTGGTGAGCGTCGGTGGGTGTCATGGGCGGGGACCCCATCCGCCGCCGCCGACAGCCCCGGCCGGCACCGTGGCCCTGCCTCATGGGGGGCCTCCGTCCCCGGTCGCGGGTGCGCGGCGACCGGGTGAACGACACGCCGACGGTGCCGCCGGCCGGGACGGGGCGGGCCCACGTGCCCGGCGGGTCCGGGCGCACAACGGACCGGGAAATGGGGCCGGACGGGTGAGGCGCGGCCGGCCGGGCGGAAAGGCAGGAGCCCCGTCGCCTGACGGCGCGGGGCTCCTTGGGTACTGCTAGTCGTTCCCGGATCGGAGGATCAGACCGGGGTGACGTTCTCCGCCTGCGGGCCCTTCGGGCCCTGCGTGACGTCGAAGGACACCTGCTGGTTCTCCTCGAGCGAGCGGAAGCCGCTCGCGTTGATCGCGGAGTAGTGGACGAAGACGTCGGGGCCGCCGCCTTCCTGGGCGATGAAACCAAAGCCCTTTTCGGCGTTGAACCACTTCACGGTTCCGGTAGCCATAAGCCCTCCTTGGGCCCAAAGGGTTGCCCTGCTCCAGAACCAGCAAGTGTGAAGACCAATTCCGCACAACTGCATCCGTCTGAGAACGACGAGAGCCCGCGGTCACATGCTCCGCAGGCTCTGTACTGCAAGGGAAACCAAACTGCAACTTGCGATGAGCCTAGCACGCAGGAGGCCCGATGCAACAGAGGTCAAGATCACGTCACTCGAATGTTTGCGGGCCCCGTCCGCACCCCTTCTCAAGGTCGTTCAAAGGTGAACAAGGGGGTGAAGGGTTTCGCGGTCCGGGTGAGGGCTAGCCTCGGGATGTGGACAATCCTCGCACCCGGCCGCGCGTCGGCCACATCCAGTTCCTGAACTGCCTGCCCCTGTACTGGGGGCTCGCGAGAACGGGCACGCTCCTCGACTTCGAGCTGACGAAGGACACCCCTGAGAAGCTCAGCGAGAAGCTGGTGCAGGGCGACCTCGACATCGGGCCCATCACCCTCGTCGAGTACCTCAAGCACGCGGACCGCCTCGTCGCCTTCCCCGACATCGCCGTGGGCTGCGACGGCCCGGTGATGTCCTGCGTGATCGTCTCGCAGGTCCCGCTGGACCGGCTCGACGGCGCCCGGGTCGCCCTCGGGTCGACCTCCCGCACCTCCGTGCGCCTCGCCCAGCTCCTCCTGGCCGAGCGGTACGGCGTCCAGCCCGACTACTACACCTGTCCGCCCGACCTGAGCCTGATGATGCAGGAGGCCGAGGCGGCCGTCCTCATCGGGGACGCGGCCCTGCGCGCCAACATGGTCGACGGCCCCCGCTACGGCCTGGACGTGCACGACCTGGGCGCCCTGTGGAAGGAGTGGACGGGCCTGCCGTTCGTCTTCGCGATCTGGGCGGCCCGGCGCGACTACGCCGAGCGCGAGCCGGTCATCACCCGCAAGGTGCACGAGGCCTTCCTCACCTCCCGCAACGTCTCCCTGGAGGAGGTCGACAAGGTCGCCGAGCAGGCGGCCCGCTGGGAGGCCTTCGACGAGCGGACCCTGGCCCAGTACTTCACCACCCTCGACTTCAGCTTCGGCGCCCCGCAGCTGGAGGCGGTCGCGGAGTTCGCCCGCCGGGTGGGGCCGACGACGGGTTTCCCCGCGGACGTCGAGGTGGAACTGCTGGGGCCCTGAGGCCCGGGCGCCACCGCACTGCGCTGCCGGAGCGCGGGACAACCGCGGCGTCCGCGACCAGGAACCCCGCACGGTCCTGCTCGCCCCGGTCGGCGACGGCCTCCCGGGGCGGGGCTGCCCGGAACCTTCCGCGGATCTGCACAGCTTTCGCGCCCCACCCCTGCCGGACCCCTCCCGGGCCGCCGGGAGGGGTCCGGCAGGGGTGGGGGAGGGCCGGTCCGCGTGAAGAACCGGGGCCGGTGGGTGACCGTCGTGTCAGGGTCGTGAACGCGCCGGACCGGCCGCGTGCCGCGCGGCGGACGACCGGCTGGCCGCCCTTTCCCGCCCGTGCTTTGATCGGGTCTCCCCCCCACGTGATCCGGTCCTCCGAAGGGAAACGCGCCCCATGCACCTCGCCCCCCACATCCACACCGCCGAGCTCTCCGACGCCGACCTGGACGCCGTCGCCGGCGGCCAGGCGGGCGCGGGCGCCGCCTTCGAACTCGGCGTCCACGCCGCGCCGGGCGCCCTCGGCGTCCACGTCGAGGCCGGCAACCTCGGCATCACCGCGGGCATGGGCGCCTCGGTCTCGGCCCAGGGCGTCTCGGTGGACGGCCACCTGCACGCCACGCTGTACTGACGGCCCCGCGGCCTCACCGGCACCGGATCCAGGGCGGATCCGGTGCCCTTTTTCGCGCCCGGGGAAGTCCCTAGGATCTGAGGGCCCGACAGAGCCCCCTCCCCTCGCCCCAGGACGCTCCCCATGCCGCGACACCACCGCCCCCGCACCGCCACCGTCCCGCCGGTGGCCGGATGAGCGACGGCCTGTACGTCTCGCTGGTCGCCTTCGCCGCGCTGTGGGGCGCGGTGGCGGGCGCGGTGCTGCCCCGGGCGGCCTACCGGTTCTCCGTCCCCCCGGACGAGCCCTGGCGTGCGGCGTGTCCGGCGGGGCACGCGATGAGCGGATGGCTCGGACGCCCGCGGTGCGAGCCGTGCGCGGGACCGCCGTACGGACCGGGTGCCGCCTCCGTCGTCGTCACCGCCCTGGTCTGCGCCGTCCTCGCCGCCGCCACCGGCACCCGGCCCGAGCTGGCCGTCTGGCTGCTGCTGGCCCCCGTCGGGGTGCTGCTCGCGGTGGTCGACTTCCGGGTGCGGCGGCTGCCCGACCCGCTCACCCTGCCGTTCGCGGCGGCCGCCCTGGCCCTGCTGGGCGTCACCGCTCTCCTCCCGGAGCACGCCGGAGCGTGGACGACGGCCCTGCTGGGCTCCCTCGCGCTGGGCGCCGGCTACTACGTGCTGTACCGGATCAACCCGGGCGGCATGGGATTCGGCGACGTGAAGCTCGCGCTCGGCGCGGGCGCCGTCCTCGGCTGGTACGGCTGGCCGGCGGTGATGCTCGGCACCCTCGCCGGGTTCCTGTCCGGTGCGCTGTACGGGGGTGCGCTGGTCGTCGCCGGGAAGGCAGGACGCAAGACCGCCGTCCCGTTCGGTCCGTTCCTGATCGGCGGCGCCTTCGTGGGGCTGCTGATGGGGGCGTACGCGGCCTGACGCCGGGCGTCACGGGCGGCTGACGTAGGCTGGATCGGTCCGTCCACAACCCTTGTGAACCTTGCGAAAGGGACGCCGGTGACCGAGAAGGCCGAGCTTCAGACCGTCCTCGACCGTGCCGCCGCCGGTGGGCGGATCACTCCGGAAGAGGCCCTCGACCTCTACCGCGACGCCCCGCTGCACGCGCTGGGCGCCGCCGCCGACGCCGTACGCCGGCGCCGGTACGCCGGTACGGAGCACATCGCGACGTACATCATCGAGCGGAACATCAACTACACGAACGTGTGCGTCACGGCGTGCAAGTTCTGCGCCTTCTACGCGGCCCCGAAGGACAGGGCGAAGGGCTGGACCCGCGACCTCGACGACATCCTGCGGCGCTGCGCGGAGACCGTCGAACTCGGCGGCACGCAGATCATGTTCCAGGGCGGCCACCACCCGGACTACGGCGTCGAGTACTACGAGGAGCACTTCTCCGCCATCAAGAAGGAGTTCCCGCAGCTCGTCATCCACAGCCTGGGGGCGAGCGAGGTCGAGCACATGGCCCGGATCTCGAAGGTGCCGGTCGAGGAGGCCATCACCCGGATCCACGCGGCCGGGCTCGACTCCTTCGCCGGTGCCGGCGCGGAGCTGCTGCCCGCGCGCCCGCGCAAGGCCATCGCTCCGCTGAAGGAGTCCGGCGAGCGGTGGCTGGAGATCATGGAGATCGCGCACGGCCTCGGCGTCGAGTCCACGTCCACCATGCTGATGGGCACCGGCGAGACCAACGCCGAGCGCATCGAGCACCTGCGGATGATCCGGGACGTGCAGGACCGCACGGGCGGCTTCCGCGCGTTCATCCCGTACACCTACCAGCCCGAGAACAACCACCTGAAGGGCCGCACGCAGGCCACCCTCTTCGAGTACCTGCGGATGATCGCCATCGCCCGGCTCTTCATGGACAACGTCGCCCACATCCAGGGTTCCTGGCTGACCACCGGCAAGGAGGTCGGCCAGCTCTCGCTGCACTACGGCGCGGACGACCTCGGCTCGATCATGCTGGAGGAGAACGTGGTCTCCTCCGCCGGCGCCAGGCACCGCTCCAACCGGCTGGAGATCATCGACCTGATCCGCAGGGCGGGCCGCGTCCCGGCCCAGCGGTCGACGACGTACGAGCACCTCGTCGTGCACGACGACCCGGCGAACGACCCGGTCGACGACCGGGTCGTCTCCCACATCTCCTCCACCGCCATCGAGGGCGGCACGGCCCACCCGGAGCTGAAGCTCCTGTCCGCCAACTGACGTCCCCGTGCTGACCCTTCACACCGCCGACGCCTCGCCCGAGGCCGCCGTCGTGGTCGACGGCGCGCACATCGCCGCCGTCGGTCCGTACGAACAGCTGGCCGCCGGTCATCCGGGCGCCCGACCGCGGAGGTGGCCCGGCATCCTGACGCCCGGACTGCTCAACCCGTACGGTCCGGAACTGCTGGAGCAGGCGTACCACCCCGACCCGCGAGAGGCGGACCGGCTCGGTACCGAGCCGGTGTTCGGGGAGCGGGCGCGGGCACTCCTCGGCGCCGGACCGTCCGCGCGGGCCGCCAGCGCACGCCGCGGAGTACAGCGCATGCTGGCGCACGGGACGGTCGCGGTCGCCGGTGAACTGCGCAGCCGCGAGGCCCTGGACGCGGTGCGCAGGGCCGGGCTCGCCCTGGCGGGGCGTCCGGCCGCACTGCCCGGGCCCCCGGCGCTCTCCCCGGTGCCCCTCGTGCTGCTGCCGGGCCTCGGCGCCGGGAGACCCGCGCGGTTCGCGGTGTTCGACGTGCCCGACCGGGACGCCCTCGTGCGGGACGGCGCGTCCACGTGCGTGGCCACCGTCGTGGGCGGCCGCCTGGTGTACCGGCGGCGCTGACCGGTCCGGGCGCGGGACGGGACGCCGCCGGGGACGGGCCGGTGGAGGGCTGCAAGAATGGGCCCGTGACCCGCGCATCCCTGGACAAGCAGCCGCACGAAGTCGCCTCGATGTTCGACGACGTCGCGGAACGGTACGACCTGACCAACGACGTGCTGTCCCTCGGGCAGGACCGGCGATGGCGCAAGGAGGTCGCCAGGGCCGTCGACGCCCGGCCCGCGCAGAAGGTCCTGGACCTGGCGGCCGGCACGGGCACGTCGTCGATGCCCTTCGCCCGCAGCGGCGCCTACGTGGTGCCCTGCGACTTCTCCCTCGGCATGCTGCGGGTGGGCAAGCGCAACCACGCCTGGCTGCCGTACACCGCGGGCGACGCGACCCGGCTGCCCTTCAAGGACGACGTCTTCGACGCCGTCACCATCTCCTTCGGGCTGCGCAACGTGCAGGACACCGACGCGGCGCTGCGCGAGATGCACCGGGTGACGCGGCCCGGCGGACGGATCGTCATCTGCGAGTTCTCGCATCCGACGTGGGCGCCGTTCCGCACGGTCTACACCGAGTACCTGATGCGCGCGCTGCAGCCGGTCGCCCGCTCGGTGTCGTCCAACCCGGACGCGTACGTCTACCTCGCCGAGTCCATCCGCGCCTGGCCCGACCAGCCCGGGCTGGCCGACCGGCTGAAGGGCGCCGGCTGGTCGCGGGTGGCGTGGCGAAACCTGACGGGCGGCGTGGTGGCGCTGCACCGGGGCTTCAAGGGCAGCTGATCGGCGACGGCGTGCCGGACGTCCGGCCGGTCCGGGGCGTGCACGAACGGGCCCCGCGCGCGGGCCGATTCGCGCGCGTCCACGGCCATCGGTGCGACCAGGCCCGGCACACACGCACTCCGGGGGGCCCGGGTCCCCCGGGTGTCACTCGCACGGACGTCACCCCCAGCGGTACCGGCACGGTGGTCCGGTGCGGTATCCGCCGGAAGCGGCGCCTGGCGTTCCGTAGCGATGGGTCACCGGGAGTGGCCGGGCGGGGTGTCGGTCCGGAGGCCGAGGCGGTAGCAGTGGGCCTCGCGCCGTGAGACCGGGGTCATGAAGGTCTCGGCGAGGCGCATCCCGAGCCGCCGGGTGACCGCCACGGAACGGGCGTTGCGGGCGTCCACCATCGCCACCACGCCCGTCACGCCCGCCGCGCCCACCCGCTGCAGGGTCTCCCGGGCCGCGGCGGTGGCGTAGCCCTTGCCCCAGTGCTCCCGCCCGAGCCGCCAGCCGATCTCGATCTCGCCCGTCGGGCCCCAGTCGCGCTCCCACGGCTGGGCGCCGGTGAAGCCGATGACCTGCCCGGACGCGTCGGTCATGGTCCACAGGCAGAAGCCGAGCTGGGCGTCGTGCCGGCGCTGGCGGGCGGTGAGTTCCTCGTAGACCGACAGGTCCGCCGCCTTGCCGCCGTGGAACTCCATCACGTCCGGGTCGTCGAAGATCCGGTGCCAGGTGAAGGCGTCCTCATGGGTGGGAACACGCAGCCGTACAGCGGGGAGAGCTCGGTTCACGGGGCAGCCCTTCAGCCGGGTGATCAATGCCGCTGAATAGACTGCCCGTGTCCAGTGCCGGTCGGCACGCAGATTTCGAACTTGGGGAGATCCCGCCGTGACCGAGCCCCTCTCCGACAACACCGCCGATGTGATCGTCGTCGGCGCGGGGCCAGCCGGCTCCACCACCGCCTACCACCTGGCCCGGTCCGGACTCGACGTGCTCCTGCTGGAGAAGACCGAGTTCCCGCGCGAGAAGGTGTGCGGCGACGGCCTCACCCCGCGCGCCGTCAAGCAGCTGGTGTCGATGGGCATCGACATCTCCGAGGAGGCCGGCTGGCTGCGCAACAAGGGCCTGCGCATCATCGGCGGCGGCGTCCGCCTCCAGCTCGACTGGCCGGATCTGGCCTCCTTCCCCGACTACGGTCTGGTCCGCAAGCGCGACGACTTCGACGAGCAGCTCGCCCGGCAGGCCCAGAAGGCCGGCGCCCGGCTGTACGAGCGCTGCAACGTGGGCGCGCCCGTCATCGACGACCGGACCGGGCGCATCACGGGCGTGAAGGCCAAGCTCGGCGAGGACAAGCGGGAAGTCACCTTCCACGCCCCGCTGGTGGTGGCCGCCGACGGCAACTCCACCCGGCTGTCCCTGGCGATGGGCCTGCACCGGCGCGAGGACCGGCCGATGGGCGTCGCCGTGCGTACGTACTTCACCTCGCCCCGCCACGACGACGACTACCTGGAGTCGTGGCTGGAGCTGTGGGACCGCCGCGGGCCGCAGGACCGGCTGCTGCCCGGCTACGGCTGGATCTTCGGCATGGGCGACGGGACCAGCAACGTCGGCCTCGGCGTGCTCAACACCTCCGACTCCTTCAAGGAGCTGGACTGGCGTGAGGTCCTCAAGGCCTGGTGCGCGTCCATGCCGGAGGACTGGGGCTACACCCCGGACAACATGACCGGCCCGATCCGCGGCGCCGCGCTCCCCATGGCCTTCAACCGCCAGCCGCACTACACGCGCGGACTGCTGCTCGTCGGCGACGCCGGCGGTCTGGTCAACCCGTTCAACGGCGAGGGCATCGCCTACGCCATGGAGTCCGGGCAGATCGCCGCCGACGTGATCGTCCAGGCGCACGCGCGGGCCACCCCGGCCCAGCGGGAGATCGCGCTCCAGCGCTACCCGCGCGTGCTCAAGGACACCTACGGCGGCTACTACACCCTCGGCCGCGCCTTCGTGAAGCTGATCGGCAACCCGAAGGTCATGCAGATCGCCGCCCAGCGCGGACTGACCCACCCGATGCTGATGCGCTTCACCCTGAAGCTGCTCGCCAACCTGACCGACCCCACGGGCGGCGACGCGATGGACCGCATCATCAACGGGCTGAGCAAGGTGGCACCGAAGGCGTGAGGCGGTGTGTCCGCCGTTGTCCGCTGTGACCGCGAGGTATGCGTGACCGTGATCACCGCGTGACACTTCCGTGGGCAACTGATCGTCCACGGCGGCCGTCGAACGGGACGTACCCAGCCGGGCACGTCCCGTTCGACGAAAGAGCCTTCCATGACACAGCAGGCAAACCGGCGCCTCGGGCCGCTCAGAGCCCTGGGGCTGGTGGCCGCCACGAGTCTGATCGCGGCCGGTGCGGCGGGCACCGCCCACGCGGCCGACGCGCCCCTGCCCGTGACGATCACCGGCGAGGACCGGGTCGACCTGTCGCTCCACTCCGACAACGGCGATCCCTCGGAACCGCAGGTCGACCTCCGGCTGAACGCCCCGGGCGAGCCGTTCGAGGGCGACGGCGTCATCCCGCCCGTGTTCACCGGGGACTACACGATCCGCATCGACGCGAGCGCACTGGCGGGCGTGGCGAAGGTGAAGCTCCCGTGCGAGGCCGACGGCCCGGTCGCCGTCTGCTCGGGCAGCGAACTGTACGCGGGCGACCGGTACAACAGGGTCGGCGGCATCCGGCTCGACATCGGCGAGGACAGCGAGGCCGGGGACCTCGGCAGCATCACCGTCACCGGTGAGGGCGAGGGACTGGAGTTCACGCCGCTCACCATCGACGTGCTCGTCGGCGGCCCCGAGTTCCTCAACCGCACGCTGTCGGTGCCGGACGGCCTCCGGGCGGGCGGCACCTACGAGGCGCCCGTGGGCCTGCGCAACGCCGGCAGCATGCCCGCCGAGGGCGCGGTGCTGCGCTTCCACGGCTCGCGCGGGGTGTCCTTCCCCGACTCCTACGGCAACTGCGCCTACGCCGAGGTGACCACCGGGCCCCTGCTGCGCCAGGGCACCGACGCCCTCTGCACCTTCCCCGACCGCATCGACGCGGGCACCGCCTACGCGCTGGCCGGGCCGCTGAAGGTGAAGACCGCCGACTTCGCGCTGCACGACGTCTTCACCTACTCCTTCACCGCCCTCGCCCCGGACGAAGCGGCCGCGCTGCGCGCCGCCAAGGACTACCGGCCGGGCACCGGCGGGGACCTGACGCTGAGGAAGCTCTCCTCCGCCAACCCCGCGGACTACTCCCGGTACGCGGACGTGGACCTGCCCACGACCAACACCTACGACCTGGAACTGACCGGTTCCTCGGGGACCGCCGGGGCGGGCGACACCGTCACGGCGAGGATCGGCTTCCGCAACAACGGTCCCGCCTGGATCAGCGCCCTGCGCTCCGGCGGTGAGCCCCTCGGGTTCACCGTGGCCGTCCCCGAGGGGGCGACCGTCACCTCGGTGCCCAAGGGCTGCGGGGCGGCCACCATCGACGAGGGTGTGCAGGGCTACCTCTGCTGGGTGAGCACCCCGCTGCTGGAGAACGCCGCGCTGGACTTCCCGTTCGAGCTGCGCGTCGACCGGGTCGTCGAGGGCGCCCGGGGCAAGGTGGCGCTGCCCGAGTGGGACAACCCCTTCGACTCCGACCACACCAACAACTCGGCCTGGATCGTGCTCAACGGCGCCGACGGCGCGACGGACGGGGGCACGGGCGACGGCGGCACGGGCGACGGGGACGACGGGGGCACGTCGGGCGGCTCCACCCCGCCCGGGTCCGGCGGGGAGGGCGACTCCGGGACGAACGGCTCGTCCGGCACGAACGGCTCGTCCGGTGACGTCACGGGTGACGACACCGGGGGCGGTCTGGCACTCACCGGCGCCGGGGGCATGACGCTGATCGGCGGCGCGGCGCTGCTGGCGCTGGGCCTCGGCGCGGGCGTCGTCGTGCTGCTGCGCCGGCGCGCACGGCAGGACGGCGGCGCGGTCGCCTGACGCCGACGCCGTGAACGGCGCTGTGGGCGGCCGGGGTCCCGAGTGCGGACTCCGGCCGTCTGCGTGCGCGCGGGGACCCGTGAGGGGCCGTCACGGGGCTTCAGGGGGCACCGTCGGGGCAGGGGAGTGCCGTCGACGCGTCGCACGGAGGCGACGATTCGGGCAATCGGGTGATCTCGCCCTGGTGTGCCGGGACGTGGACGCGGACCGCGGGGGTGCGGTCGACGCGGGAGGGCCGCCGCCGGGTGGCAGCGGCCCTTCAGTCCGTACGGGCGCGGCTCAGAGCACGCGCACGGCGCCCGAGGCCGGGTAGCCGGAGAGGTCCTGGATGACGACGCCCTTGGACGGGTTGGCCGCGTCCAGGTACTGGCCGTTACCGATGTAGACACCCGTGTGGTACGCGGAGCCCTTGCCGCCCCAGTACAGGATGTCGCCGACCTGGATCTGCGACAGCGGGATGTCGGTGCCGACCGTCGACTGGTCCTGCGAGACGCGCGGCAGGTCCACGCCGACCTGCTTGAACGCGGCCTGCACCAGGCTCGAGCAGTCCCACGCGTTGGGGCCGGTGGCGCCCATGACGTAGGCGTCGCCCACCTGCGCCTTGAGGAAGGCGATGACGGCTCCGACGCTGCCGCTGGCCGGCGCGGACGCGGTCGTGGCGGTCGTGGCGGTGGCCAGGGCGGTGCGCCCGGCGTCGCGCGACGCACGCTCGGCGGCGGCCTTGCGGGCCTCCTCCGCGGCCTTCTTCTTCGCCTCGGCCTTCTCCTTGGCCTCGACCAGGTCCGCCTTGGCCTGCTGGGCGGCCTGGGCGGCGGCCGCGTCACGCTCGGCCCGCAGCTGGTAGTTCGCGGCGGCCTGCTGGGTGGCGTCCGCGGACTGGGCGACCTGCGCGGCCAGGTCGGCCGTCAGGGTGGGCAGTTCGAGGGTCTGCGCCACCGGCTCGGCGGCGTTCGCCGAACCCGACGCGCCGGCCACTGCCAGGGTGCTGAGGACGCCACCGGCAACTCCGGCCCGCATCGCCATCGTGGACGACGCGGTACGGCGGGGTTTCCGGTGGCTGCGTATGTGAGCGGTGTGGGACATGGGAACAACCGGTACCAGGGGCTGCTTCATATCTTCAAGAAACGTGTGCTCCGCCACAGTTGTTCAATCCGGGCCCGGAAAACCTGGCGTCTGGCTCTTTATTGACGCCACAACGGACATTGCGGGCGCCCGTGATCGGCCCGTGATCACGTACTTTCATCGTTACGTCCGAATTGCTCCGCGCCTACCACCGGTCGGGATGGTTGGCCAACCCCTCCTCTCATCGGCCTCTCATGAACGTGACGCACGTCACGGAACGATTGCCGCGTCCGTCGCGTCCGGCGGACCCGGCGGACTCCCGCCCCGGTGTTGACCGTGTGTGGCCGGTTCGTGACGCCGCGACTTCGTGAACGCGTGCACACGTCCACATCCCGCCCCGGCGCCCCTCCGACGTGTGAACGGTCCTCTATCAAGACATCAAGTCCAGCGCCAATTTGCATGCACGGGAAGCCTCTTGATAGGGAGACGGGCCCTCTGAGCTGCGCTGACCAGTCAAAATGTCACCTTTGGTGATCGCGCGAACGCTTGACGTATGAAGATCACCGCTCATCCGACTTCATGATCGTTCGTCAGGTGGTGGAGATCACAAAGGTTGTGGAATACCCCGTGTCGCAGATCACAGACGCTCGGGCATAGGATGCGGAGCGGTTGGGCTTGTGACCTGCTTCACATGTTCTCGATCTTCGCCGGGGCGGGCGTGGTTCGTGGGGCAGTTGGGGCTGACGGAGCCCGCCGCACAAACGCCAGCAGTCAATGCCGACTGAGAGGAGCGAGGAGCGGTGAACGCGTATGCGCCCATCCTCGTACTGGGAGCCCTCGGGGCAGGCTTTGCGATCTTCTCCGTGGTCATGGCCACGCTGATCGGTCCGAAGCGGTACAACCGCGCCAAGCTCGAAGCCTACGAGTGCGGAATCGAGCCGACCCCCACGCCGGCCGGCGGCGGGCGCTTCCCCATCAAGTACTACCTGACGGCGATGCTCTTCATCATCTTCGATATCGAGATCGTCTTCCTCTACCCCTGGGCCGTCAGCTTCGACGCCCTGGGGATCTTCGGGCTCGTGGAGATGCTGCTCTTCGTGCTCACCGTCTTCGTCGCGTACGCGTACGTATGGCGGCGCGGCGGCCTGGAATGGGACTGAGGGGCCACTAGTCATGGGACTCGAAGAAAAGCTGCCGAGCGGATTCCTGCTGACCACCGTCGAGCAGGCCGCGGGCTGGGTGCGCAAGTCGTCCGTCTTCCCCGCCACGTTCGGCCTCGCCTGCTGTGCCATCGAGATGATGACCACCGGCGCCGGCCGCTACGACCTGGCGCGCTTCGGCATGGAGGTCTTCCGCGGCTCGCCGCGGCAGGCGGACCTCATGATCGTCGCCGGGCGGGTCAGCCAGAAGATGGCGCCGGTGCTGCGGCAGGTCTACGACCAGATGCCGAACCCCAAGTGGGTGATCTCCATGGGGGTCTGCGCCTCCTCGGGCGGCATGTTCAACAACTACGCGATCGTCCAGGGCGTCGACCACGTCGTACCGGTCGACATCTACCTCCCCGGCTGCCCGCCCCGCCCCGAGATGCTGCTGGACGCGATCCTCAAGCTCCACCAGAAGATCCAGAGCTCCAAGCTCGGCGTGAACGCCGAGGAGGCGGCCCGCGAGGCGGAGGAAGCGGCGCTCAAGGCCCTGCCCACGATCGAGATGAAGGGGCTGCTGCGATGAGCGACGCGAACGGCACCGCGGGTGACGGCGTCAACCCGGAGAAGGACCTCTCCGCGGAGAACCTCCCCGGCCAGCGCGGCCAGGGCGGCGAGGAGATCCGCGTCCAGCGCGGCATGTTCGGCGCCGACAACGGCGGCGACACCTCCGGTTACGGCGGGCTGGTCCGCTCGGTCCGGCTGCCAGGACCGGCGACCCGCCCCTACGGCGGCTGGTTCGACGAGGTCGCCGACGAGCTCGAGGGCGCGCTGGAGGAGCAGGACCTGCTCCCCGCGAACGCCATCGAGAAGACGGTCGTCGACCGCGGCGAACTCACCTTCCACATCGAGCGCGAGCACCTCGTCCGGGTCGCGAAGACGCTGCGCGACGACCCCGCCCTGCGCTTCGAGCTGTGCACCGGCGTCAGCGGCGTGCACTACCCGAACGACAAGGGCCGCGAGCTGCACGCCGTCTACCACCTGCGCTCGATCACCCACAACCGGCTGATCCGGCTCGAGGTCAGCGCCCCCGACAGCGACCCGCACATCCCGTCGCTGTTCTCCGTCTACCCGACGAACGACTGGCACGAGCGCGAGACGTACGACTTCTTCGGCATCGTCTTCGACGGCCACCCGGCCCTGACCAGGATCATGATGCCGGACGACTGGCAGGGCTTCCCGCAGCGCAAGGACTACCCCCTCGGCGGCATCCCCGTCGAGTACAAGGGCGCCCAGATCCCGGCTCCGGACCAGCGGAGGTCGTACTCGTGAGTGCCCACCCGTCTCCCGGCCACCACCCCTCAACGACTCCCTTCGGGAGGCAGCGATGACCAACGCATCCCCTCGCGAGACCACCGAGGGCACCGTCTACACCGTCACCGGCGGCGACTGGGACGAGGTCGTCGAGAGCGCGGCCCGCGCCGACGACGAGCGCATCGTCGTCAACATGGGCCCCCAGCACCCGTCCACCCACGGAGTGCTCCGCCTGATCCTGGAGATCGACGGCGAGACGGTCACCGAGGCCCGCTGCGGCATCGGCTACCTCCACACCGGCATCGAGAAGAACCTCGAGTACCGCACGTGGACCCAGGGCACCACGTTCGTGACGCGCATGGACTACCTGACGCCGTTCTTCAACGAGACGGCGTACTGCCTCGCGGTGGAGAAGCTCCTCGGCATCGAGGACCAGGTGCCCGACCGCGCCTCGGTCATCCGGGTGCTCCTGATGGAGCTGAACCGGCTCTCCTCCCACCTGGTGTGCATCGCCACCGGAGGCATGGAGCTCGGCGCCACCACGATCATGATCTACGGCTTCCGCGACCGTGAACTCGTCCTCGACATCTTCGAGCTGATCACGGGCCTGCGGATGAACCACGCGTTCATCCGCCCCGGCGGACTCGCCCAGGACCTGCCGCCCGGCGCGGTGGACCGGATCCGCGAGTTCGTGAAGAAGATGCGCAAGAACCTGCCGGAGTACGACAAGCTCGCCACCGGCAACCCCATCTTCAAGGCCCGCATGCAGGACGTCGGCCACCTGGACCTGGCCGGCTGCATGGCCCTCGGCGCCACCGGACCCGTGCTGCGCTCCACCGGCCTGCCCCACGACCTGCGCAAGACGCAGCCGTACTGCGGGTACGAGACCTACGACTTCGAGGTCCCGACCGCCGACACCTGCGACTCCTACGGCCGCTTCCTGATCCGGCTGGAGGAGATGCGCCAGTCGCTGCACATCGTCGAGCAGTGCCTGGACCGGCTCCAGCCCGGACCGGTGATGGTCGCCGACAAGAAGATCGCCTGGCCCGCCCAGCTCGCCCTGGGACCGGACGGACTGGGCAACTCCCTCGACCACATCAAGCAGATCATGGGCACCTCCATGGAAGCCCTGATCCACCACTTCAAACTGGTCACCGAGGGATTCCGGGTCCCGCCGGGCCAGGCGTACGCGGCGGTCGAGTCGCCCAAGGGCGAGCTCGGCGTGCACGTCGTCTCCGACGGCGGCACCCGCCCCCACCGGGTCCACTTCCGCGACCCGTCCTTCACCAACCTGCAGGCCATGGCGGCGATGTGCGAGGGCGGCCAGGTCGCCGACGTCATCGTCGCCGTCGCGTCCATCGACCCCGTGATGGGAGGCGTCGACCGGTGACCACCTCATCTTCCGAGCGGTCCGAGCGGGGCGTCAGCCTGGGCATGCCCGAACTGCCCGCACCCGCCTACCCGGACGACGTCCGGGCCCGCCTGGAGACCGACGCGCGCGAGGTCATCGCCCGCTACCCGGACTCCCGGTCCGCCCTCCTGCCGCTGCTGCACCTCGTGCAGGCGGAGGAGGGGCACGTCACGCGCACCGGGATGCGGTTCTGCGCGGACATGCTGGGGCTGACCACGGCCGAGGTGACCGCGGTCGCCACCTTCTACACCATGTACCGGCGCCGGCCGAGCGGCGACTACCAGGTCGGGGTGTGCACCAACACCCTGTGCGCCGTCATGGGCGGGGACGCGATCTTCGAGGAGCTCCAGGAACACCTGGGCGTCGGCAACGGCGGGACCACCGACGACGGCAAGGTCACCCTGGAGCACATCGAGTGCAACGCGGCCTGCGACTTCGCCCCCGTGGTGATGGTGAACTGGGAGTTCTTCGACAACCAGACCCCCGAGAGCGCCAAGCGCATGGTCGACGACCTGCGCGCCGGCCGCCCGGTCGCGCCCACCCGCGGGGCGCCCCTGTGCACCTTCAAGGAGACCGCCCGCATCCTGGCCGGCTTCCCCGACAAGCGCGAGGGAGCCGTCGAGGCCACCGGCAGCGCCGGACCCGCCTCCCTGATCGGCCTGAAGCTGGCCAAGGGGGAGACCGCGCCCGCGCGCGTCGTCCACCCGCGCGGTGAGGCACCCCGGGACACCCCGCCGCACGAGCCGTCGCCCACCGAGCACCTCAGCTCGCACGACGCGCCGGAGGAAACGTCGGCCTCCGACCCGCAGCACCCGTCGGGTCCCGTCGCCGAGGAGGGGGAGTGATGACCTTGGCACCCGAACTCAAGGACATGAGCCCGGAGAAGCTGCTCGCACCCGTGCTGTCGGCCTTCTGGGACGAGGACAGGTCCTGGACGCTGGACGTCTACCAGAGGCACGACGGTTACGAGGGGCTCCGCAAGGCGCTCGCCATGTCGCCGGACGACGTCATCGCGTACGTCAAGGAGTCCGGTCTGCGCGGCCGCGGCGGCGCCGGATTCCCGACCGGGATGAAGTGGCAGTTCATCCCCCAGGGGGACGGCAAGCCCCACTACCTGGTGGTCAACGCCGACGAGTCGGAACCCGGGACGTGCAAGGACATCCCGCTGCTCTTCGCGAACCCGCACAGCCTCATCGAGGGCATCGTCATCGCCTGCTACGCCATCAGGTCGTCGCACGCCTTCATCTATCTGCGCGGTGAGGTCGTGCCCGTGCTGCGGCGGCTGCACGAGGCCGTCCGCGAGGCCTACGCGGCGGGCCTGCTCGGCGAGAACATCCTGGGCAGCGGACTCGACCTCGAACTCACCGTGCACGCGGGCGCCGGCGCGTACATCTGCGGTGAGGAGACCGCGCTGCTCGACTCGCTCGAAGGCCGCCGGGGCCAACCACGGCTCCGTCCCCCCTTCCCCGCAGTCGCGGGCCTCTACGCGTGCCCCACCGTGGTGAACAACGTCGAGTCGATCGCGTCGGTCCCCGCCATCATGAACCGGGGCAAGGAGTGGTTCCGCTCCATGGGGAGCGAGAAGTCGCCCGGCTTCACGCTCTACTCCCTCAGCGGCCACGTCGCGAGCCCCGGCCAGTACGAGGCGCCCCTCGGCATCACCCTGCGCCAGCTGCTGGAGATGAGCGGCGGGATGCGTCCGGGCCACCGGCTGAAGTTCTGGACGCCGGGCGGTTCCTCCACCCCGATGTTCACCGACGAGCACCTCGATGTCCCCCTCGACTACGAAGGGGTCGGCGCCGCGGGTTCCATGCTCGGCACGAAGGCGCTGCAGTGCTTCGACGAGACGACCTGCGTCGTGCGCGCCGTCACCCGCTGGACCGAGTTCTACGCCCACGAGTCCTGCGGCAAGTGCACGCCCTGCCGCGAGGGCACGTACTGGCTCGTCCAGCTGATGCGGGACATCGAGGCCGGCAAGGGACAGATGGCCGACCTCGACAAGCTGAACGACATCGCCGACAACATCAACGGCAAGGCCTTCTGCGCCCTCGGCGACGGCGCAGCCTCACCGATCTTCTCCTCGCTCAAGTACTTCCGCGAGGAGTACGAGCAGCACATCACGGGCCGTGGCTGCCCCTTCGACCCGGCCAAGTCGACGGCCTGGGCCGACCGTACGGAGGTGCACGCATGACGGTGACCACCAACGCCCCCTCCGGAGGGGGAGAGGCGGCCCTCCCGCCCGAGGACCTCGTCACCCTGACCATCGACGGCGCCGAGATCAGCGTGCCCAAGGGCACCCTGGTCATCCGGGCCGCCGAGACACTCGGCATCGAGATCCCCCGGTTCTGCGACCACCCGCTCCTCGACCCGGCTGGCGCCTGCCGCCAGTGCATCGTCGAGGTCGAGGGCCAGCGCAAGCCCATGGCCTCGTGCACCATCACCTGCACCGACGGGATGGTGGTGAAGACCCACCTCACCTCGCCGGTCGCCGAGAAGGCCCAGAAGGGTGTGATGGAGCTCCTGCTCATCAACCACCCGCTGGACTGCCCGGTCTGCGACAAGGGCGGCGAGTGCCCGCTGCAGAACCAGGCCATGTCGCACGGCCACGCCGAGTCCCGCTTCGACGGCAAGAAGCGCACCTACGACAAGCCCGTACCGATCTCCACGCAGGTGCTGCTCGACCGCGAGCGGTGCGTCCTCTGCGCCCGCTGCACCCGGTTCTCCAACCAGATCGCCGGCGACCCGATGATCGAGATGGTCGAGCGGGGCGCGCTCCAGCAGATCGGCACCGGCGAGGGCGACCCCTTCGAGTCGTACTTCTCCGGCAACACCATCCAGATCTGCCCGGTCGGCGCGCTCACCTCGGCCGCCTACCGGTTCCGCTCCCGCCCCTTCGACCTGATCTCCTCGCCGTCGGTGTGCGAGCACTGCTCCGGCGGCTGCGCCACCCGCACCGACCACCGGCGCGGCAAGGTCATGCGGCGGCTCGCCGCCGACGACCCCGAGGTCAACGAGGAGTGGATCTGCGACAAGGGCCGCTTCGGCTTCCGGTACGCGCAGCAGCGGGACCGCCTCGACAAGCCCCTGGTGCGCAACGCCGAGGGTGACCTGGAGCCCGCGTCCTGGCCCGACGCGCTGCAGATCGCGGCCCAGGGGCTGCTCGCCTCGCGGGGCCGCACCGGTGTGCTGACCGGCGGCCGGCTCACCGTCGAGGACGCCTACGCGTACAGCAAGTTCGCGCGGGTGGCGCTCGACACCAACGACATCGACTTCCGGGCGCGCGTGCACAGCGCCGAGGAGGCCGACTTCCTCGCCGCCCGGGTCGCGGGTCGCGGCCGTGACCTCGACCGCACGGGCGTCACCTACACCTTCCTGGAGAAGGCGCCCGCCGTGCTGCTGGTCGGGTTCGAGTCCGAGGAGGAGGCGCCCGGGGTCTTCCTACGGCTGCGCAAGGCCTGGCGGGGACACGGGCAGCGGACCTTCGCCCTGGCCACGCACGCCACGCGCGGGCTGGAGAAGGCCGGCGGCACCCTGTTGCCGGCCGCCCCCGGCACCGAGACCGAATGGCTGGACGCGCTGGCCGGCGGCGTCGGCCTGGAGGGCGACGGGGCCGCGGCCGCCGAGGCGCTGCGCACCGAGGGCGCGGTCGTCGTCGTGGGCGAGCGGCTGGCGGCCGTACGGGGCGGGCTCACCGCGGCCGTCCGGTTCGCCACCGCCACCGGCGCCCGCCTGGTGTGGATCCCGCGCCGGGCCGGGGAGCGCGGCGCGCTGGAGGCGGGCGCGCTGCCCGCGCTGCTGCCGGGCGGCCGCCCGGCGACCGACCCGCGCGCACGGCAGGAGGTCGCCGCCGCCTGGGGCGTCGCCGAACTGCCGCACCGCTACGGCCGCGACACCTCGGAGATCGTCGAGGCCGCGGCCCGCGGCGAGCTCCAGGCGCTGCTGGTCGCGGGCGTGGAGGTCGCCGACCTGCCCGACCCCCACCGCGCACGGGCCGCGCTCGCCGAGGCCGGGTTCGTCGTCTCGCTGGAGCTGCGCCCCAGCGAGGTCACCGCACTCGCCGACGTGGTGCTGCCCGTCGCCGCGGTCGCCGAGAAGGCCGGCACCTTCCTCAACTGGGAAGGCAGGGTCCGTCTCTTCGAGGCGGCGCTCAAGCCCGACCAGATGACCCGCCCGGTCGCGCCCACCGACGCGCGCGTGCTGCAGATGCTCGCCGACGCCATGGACGTCCACCTGGGCCTGCCGGACCTGCGCACCATCCGCACGGAGCTCGACCGGCTCGGCGCCTGGGACGGACCCCGGGCCACCGACCCGCTGGAGACCGCGGGCGGACTGCCCCGGCCCGCCGCCGGGGAGGCCGTGCTCGCCGGACACCGGCTGCTGCTCGACCAGGGCCTGCTGCAACGGGGCGACGAGGCGCTGGCCGGCACCCGGCACGCGGCCCGCGCCCGCCTGTCGGCCGCCACGGCCGCCGAGGTCGGCGTCGAGGAAGGCGAACTGCTGGCTGTGACCGGCACCGCCGGGACCGTCGAACTGCCGCTGGCCGTCACCGAGATGCCCGACCGGGTGGTCTGGCTGCCCCTGAACTCCGTGGGCGGCGGCGTGGCCTCCGGCACCGGGGCCCTGCCCGGCTCCCTCGTCCGTATCGGCCCGGCGACGCTCGCCGGTGAGGCCCCCCAGGAGGTGGAGGCATGAGCCCGTACCTCGCCGCTGAAGACCTCTCGATGTTCGGCCGCGACCCCTGGTGGCTGATCGTCGTCAAGGCGGTGTTCTGCTTCGCCTTCCTGATGGTGACCGTGCTGCTCTCCATCGTCATGGAGCGCAAGGTCGTCGCCTGGATGCAGCTGCGCATCGGCCCCAACCGGCACGGCCCCTGGGGCATGCTCCAGTCGCTCGCCGACGGCGTGAAGCTGATGCTGAAGGAAGACGTCGTCGTCAAGCGCGCGGACAAGGTCGTCTACGTCCTCGCGCCGGTCGTCGCGGCCATCCCGGCCTTCATGGCGTTCGCCGTGATCCCCTTCGGGCCGGCCGGCAACGAGATCTCGATCTTCGGCCAGCGCACCACGATGCAGCTCACCGACCTGCCGATCGCGATGCTGTACATCCTCGCGGTCGCCTCGGTCGGCATCTACGGCATCGTCCTGGCGGGCTGGAGCTCCGGCTCCACCTACCCGCTCCTCGGCGGTCTGCGCTCCTGCGCCCAGATGATCTCCTACGAGATCGCCATGGGCGCCGCGTTCGCCTCCGTGTTCCTCTACTCGGGGTCGATGTCGACGTCGACGATCGTCGAGCAGCAGGCCGACCGCTGGTACATCCTGCTGCTGCCGGTCTCCTTCCTCATCTACATCGTGACGATGGTCGGCGAGGTCAACCGCGCCCCCTTCGACATGCCGGAGTCCGAGGGCGACCTGGTCGGCGGCTTCAACACCGAGTACTCGTCGATCAAGTTCGCGATGTTCATGCTCGCCGAGTACATCAACATGGTGACCGTCTCGGCCGTCGCCGTGACCCTCTTCCTGGGCGGCTGGCGGGCCCCGTGGCCGGTCAGCACCTTCTGGGAGGGCGCGAACCACGGCTGGTGGCCGATGCTCTGGTTCACCGGCAAGCTCCTGACGCTGCTGTTCTGCTTCGTCTGGCTGCGCGGCACGCTCCCGCGGGTGCGCTACGACCAGCTGATGAAGCTCGGCTGGAAGGTCCTCATCCCGGTCGCCCTGGTGTGGCTGATGGCGGTCGCCACCGTGCGGGCGCTGCGCAACGAGAAGTACGACTTCGCCGACATCGCCCTCTACATCGCCGGGGGCGTCCTCACCCTGCTGCTGCTCTCCTTCGTCGCCGACATGTTCCGCGGCAAGGGCAAGGGCAAGGAGGCCGAACGGCCCGGCGAGGAACCGGCCTTCGACCCCATGGCGGGCGGGTTCCCCGTGCCGCCGCTGCCGGGCCAGGAGCTGCCGCCCGTACCGCGCCGGCGTCCGAGCCGGGAGCGGGAGCTGATCGCCAGCGGCGGTCCCGAGACCCGGAGTGACGAATCTCCGGGCGGATCTACGGATGGAAAGGAGGCGTCCGATGGCTGAGGAACCCAAGGACACCAAGCCCGGTTTCCTGAACCCCGTGGCCGGCTTCGGCGTGACCTTCAAGGCCATGTTCAAGAAGCGGCTGACCGAGCAGTACCCGGAGCAGCAGAAGACCACCGCTCCCCGCTTCCACGGACGGCACCAGCTCAACCGCCATCCGGACGGACTGGAGAAGTGCGTCGGCTGTGAACTGTGCGCCTGGGCCTGCCCCGCCGACGCGATCTACGTCGAGGGCGCGGACAACACCGACGAGGAGCGCTACTCGCCCGGTGAGCGCTACGGGCGCGTCTACCAGATCAACTACGCCCGCTGCATCCTGTGCGGCCTGTGCATCGAGGCGTGCCCCACGCGCGCGCTGACGATGACCAACGAGTTCGAGCTGGCCGACTCCAGCCGCGCCAACCTCATCTACACCAAGGAGCAGTTGCTCGCCGGTCTGGAGGAGGGGATGGTCGATTCCCCGCACGCCATGTACCCGGGCACCGACGAACAGGACTACTACCGGGGCCTGGTGACCGAGGCCGCGCCCGGCACGGAGCAGCAGGCCGCCCACTCGGAGGGCGAGGTGGTCCAGGAGGCCGACTCGACCTTCGGGCCGGAGGAACCGGCGTCGGGGAAGGTGGTCGGGCGATGACCGGTCAGCTCGCCGCCGCGGTGACTCTCTCCGCCGGCACCTCCACCGGAGAGGCCGTCCAGTTCTGGATCCTGGGCACGGTCGCCGTGATCGGCGCCCTGTGCACCGTGTTCATGCGGCGGGCCGTGCACAGCGCGCTCTGCCTCGCCGGAACCATGATCATCCTCGCGGTGTTCTACCTGGCCAACGGCGCCTATTTCCTGGGCGTCGTCCAGATCGTCGTCTACACCGGCGCGATCATGATGCTGTTCCTGTTCGTCGTGATGCTGGTCGGTGTCACCGCGGCCGACTCCCTGAAGGAGACCATCAAGGGCCAGCGCTGGCTGGCCCTGCTGTGCGGTCTCGGCTTCGGCGTCCTGCTGGTCGGCGGGATCGGCAACGCCTCGCTGAACGAGTTCAGCGGCATCGGCGAGGCGAACGCGGGCGGCAACGTGGAGGGCCTCGCGGCCCTGTTGTTCACCAAGTACGTCTTCGCCTTCGAGATCACCGGCGCCCTGCTCATCACGGCCGCCGTCGGCGCCATGGTGCTCACCCACCGGGAGCGCACCGAGCGGGCCAGGACCCAGCGGGAGCTGGCCGAGCAGCGGGTGCGCGACGGCAAGTACCTGCCGCCGCTGCCGGCGCCCGGCGTCTACGCCCGGCACAACGCCGTGGACATCGCGGGCCTGCTGCCCGACGGCACCCCCTCGGACCTCACCGTCAGCAAGACGCTGCGCGACCGCGGCCAGGTCCGCGACGTGTCGCAGGAGGCCATCAACGACCTGCGGGCGATGGAGCAGCGCGCGGAGGAACGCCTGGAGCGCAAGGCGATCGATCCGCCGACGTTCAAGCGGGCCGAGGAGGCGTCGAAGTGAATCCCGTCAACTACCTGTACCTGGCCGCGCTGCTGTTCACGATCGGCGCCACGGGTGTGCTGATCAGGCGCAACGCGATCGTCGTGTTCATGTGCGTCGAGCTCATGCTCAACGCCTGCAACCTCGCCTTCGTCGCCTTCTCCCGGATGCACGGCAACCTCGACGGGCAGGTCATCGCGTTCTTCACGATGGTCGTGGCCGCCGCGGAGGTCGTGGTCGGGCTGGCGATCATCGTGTCCCTGTTCCGTTCCCGCCACTCGGCCTCGGTCGACGACGCCAGCCTGATGAAGCTGTGAGGGGCTGCTGAATCGTGGAGAACCTGATTGCGCTGCTGGTGGCGGCGCCCCTGCTCGGAGCGGTGGTCCTGCTGTGCGGCGGACGCCGTCTTGACGCCGTCGGCCACTGGATCGGCACGCTGCTCGCGGCCGTCTCCTTCGCGCTCGGCCTGGTGCTCTTCACCGACCTGCTGGGCAAGGACGCCGGTGAACGCACCGTCACGCAGCACCTGTTCAGCTGGATCCCGGTGGAGGGCTTCCAGGCCGACGTCGCCTTCCGGCTCGACCAGCTGTCGATGACCTTCGTCCTGCTGATCACCGGCGTCGGCTCGCTGATCCACCTGTACTCCGTCGGGTACATGGAGCACGACGAGCGGCGCCGCCGCTTCTTCGGCTATCTGAACCTGTTCCTCGCGGCGATGCTGATCCTCGTCCTCGCCGACAACTACCTGCTGCTGTACGTCGGCTGGGAGGGCGTCGGTCTCGCCTCCTACCTGCTGATCGGCTTCTGGCAGCACAAGCCCAGCGCCGCCACGGCCGCGAAGAAGGCCTTCCTGGTCAACCGCGTCGGCGACATGGGCCTGTCCATCGCGATCATGCTGATGTTCCTCTGGTTCGGCACCTTCGCCTTCGGGCCGGTGCTCGGCGGCGCGGGGGAGGCCTCTCTCGCCGGTGAGGCGGGCGAGGGCAAGCTCACCGCCATCGCCCTGATGCTGCTGCTCGCCGCGTGCGGCAAGTCCGCCCAGGTGCCGCTGCAGTCCTGGCTCGGGGACGCGATGGAGGGCCCGACCCCGGTCTCGGCCCTGATCCACGCCGCGACCATGGTGACGGCGGGCGTGTACCTGATCGTCCGCTCGGCGGCCGTCTTCAACGGCGCCCCGGACGCGCAGCTGGTGGTCACCATCGTCGGCGCGGTCACGCTGCTGTTCGGTGCGATCGTCGGTTGCGCGAAGGACGACATCAAGAAGGCCCTGGCCGGCTCGACCATGTCGCAGATCGGCTACATGGTGCTGGCCGCGGGCCTCGGCCCGATCGGCTACGTCTTTGCGATCATGCACCTGGTGACGCACGGCTTCTTCAAGGCCGGTCTCTTCCTCGGCGCCGGCTCGGTGATGCACGGCATGAACGACGAGGTGGACATGCGCCGTTACGGCGGCCTCAGGAAGTACATGCCGGTCACCTTCGTCACCTTCGGCCTCGGCTACCTCGCGATCATCGGCTTCCCGGGGCTGTCCGGCTTCTTCTCCAAGGACAAGATCATCGAGGCGGCGTTCGCCAAGGGCGGCACCGAGGGCTGGATCCTCGGCGCCTGCGCCCTGCTGGGCGCGGCCATCACCGCGTACTACATGACGCGCGTGATGCTGATGACGTTCTTCGGCGAGGAGCGCTGGCGCAACGCGCCGACGCCGTCCCCGGCCGCCCCCGGCGTGGAGCCGGCCGCCGAGACGCGCGGCACGTACGAGCCGCCGCACCCGCACGAGTCGCCGAGGTCCATGACGATCCCGATGATCGTGCTGGCCGTCGGATCGGTCGCGGGCGGTGCCTTCTTCAGCATCGGCGACCGCTTCGCGCACTGGCTGGAGCCCGTCACCGGGTACGCCCACGGCCACCCGCCGGTCAGCGCCCTGACGGTGACGCTGTCCACGGTCGCCGTGATGGTCATCGGCGTGGCGGTCGCCTGGGCCCAGTACGGGCGCCGTCCGGTGCCGGCCGTCGCCCCGCGCGGGTCGCTGCTCACCCGGGCCGCCCGGCGCGACCTGCTCCAGGACGACTTCAACCACGTGGTCCTGGTCCGCGGCGGTGAGCACCTCACCCGCTCGCTGGTGTACGTGGACCACACCCTGGTCGACGGGGTCGTCAACGGCACGGCGGCCTCCATGGGCGGCCTGTCCGGGCGGATGCGCAGGCTGCAGAACGGCTTCGCGCGCTCCTACGCGGTCTCGATGTTCGGCGGCGCCGCGGTCCTCGTCGCCGCGACCCTGCTGATGAGGGCGGTCTGATACCGATGTCCTTTCCTCTGCTGACAGCGACGGCGGCGCTCCCGGCCATCGGGGCGATCGCCACGGCCGCCGTACCGGCCGCGAAACGCACGGCCGCCAAGTGGCTGGCCCTGCTGTTCTCGCTCGCCACGCTCGCCCTGGCGATCACCGTCCTGGTGCGGTTCGACCCGGGCGGCGACCGCTACCAGCTCACCGAGTCCCACGCCTGGATCGCGGACTTCGGCGTCCGGTACGAGCTGGGCGTGGACGGCATCGCGGTGGCGCTGATCGCGCTGACCGCCCTGCTGATCCCGTTCATCGTCCTGGCGGGCTGGCACGACGCCGACCCCCTGGAGACGGGGAGCAGGCGGTGGCGGCCGACGCAGGGCTTCTTCGCCCTGATCCTGGCCGTCGAGGCGATGGTGATCCTCTCCTTCGAGGCCACCGACGTCTTCCTCTTCTACATCTTCTTCGAAGCCATGCTGATCCCGATGTACTTCCTCATCGGCGGCTTCGGGGACCGGGCCCACGAGCACGGTGAGGAGAAGGCGGCGACCCAGCGGTCGTACGCGGCGGTGAAGTTCCTCCTCTACAACCTCGCCGGCGGTCTGATCATGCTGGCCGCGGTGATCGGGCTGTACGTGGCCGCCGGGAACTTCTCGCTGCCGGAGATCGCCGCGGCGCGGGCCAGCGGCGAGCTGGAGATGTCGACGAACACCGAACGCTGGCTGTTCCTCGGCTTCTTCTTCGCCTTCGCGGTGAAGGCGCCGCTGTGGCCGCTGCACACCTGGCTGCCCAACGCCATGCAGGAGTCCACCGCGCCGGTGGCCGTGCTGATCACGGCGGTCGTCGACAAGGTGGGCACCTTCGCGATGCTCCGCTTCTGCCTCGGGCTGTTCCCGGAGGCCAGCACGTGGGCGACGCCGGTCGTCCTCGTCCTCGCGGTCGTCAGCATCATCTACGGGGCGCTGCTCGCGGTCGGCCAGCGCGACATCAAGCGGCTGATCGCGTACGCGTCGATCTCGCACTTCGGCTTCATCATCATGGGCATCTTCGCCATGACCAGCCAGGGCCAGTCCGGCGCGACGCTCTACATGGTCAACCACGGCATCTCGACGGCCGTGCTGATGCTGATCGCCGGATTCCTCATCTCGCGGCGCGGTTCGCGGCTCATCGCCGACTACGGCGGGGTGCAGAAGGTCGCCCCGGTGCTCGCCGGGACGTTCCTGATCGGCGGCCTGGCGACCCTCTCGCTGCCGGGGCTCGCGCCCTTCGTCAGTGAGTTCCTGGTGCTGGTCGGCACGTTCACGCGGTACCCGGTGATCGGGATCGTCGCGACCTTCGGCATCGTCCTCGCCGCGCTGTACGTCCTCGTCCTCTACCAGCGGACGATGACCGGCCCGGTGAAGCCCGAGGTCTCGGCCATGCCCGATCTGCGGGTGCGGGAGATCGCCGTGGTGGCGCCGCTGGTCGTGCTGCTGGTCTTCCTGGGCGTCTACCCCAAGCCCCTCACGGACGTCGTGAACCCGGCGGTGGAGCACACCATGTCCGACGTACAGAAGAAGGACCCCCGGCCCGAGGTGGAGGCGGCCAAGTGAGCGCAACAGCAGCCGTCCACAGCCTGTGGACAACGGTGGCCGCGGCCGACCCGATCACGAAGATCGACGCGCCGAAGATCGAGTACGGGCAGCTCGCCCCCACGCTGATCGTCGTGGGCGCGGCGATCGTCGGGATCGCGGTCGAGGCGTTCGTACCACGGAAATTCCGCTATTACGTACAAATGTTCGTATCGGTGGTCGCGCTCGCCGCCGCGTTCGCCGCGGTCGTGGCGCTCGCCGCGAACGGGTACGCCACGACCAAGGCGGGCATCGCGGCGATGGGCGCCATCGCCGTCGACGGACCGGCCCTGTTCCTCCAGGGCACCATCCTGCTGACCGCCCTGGTCGGCCTGTTCACCTTCGCCGAGCGCCGGCTCGATCCGGAGGTGCACGGCAACCGCGTCGACTCCTTCGCCGCGCAGGCCGCGGCCGTACCGGGCAGCGACAGCGAGAAGAAGGCCGTCAAGGCCGGGTTCACCACCACCGAGGTGTTCCCGCTGCTGCTCTTCGCGGTCGCCGGCATGCTGGTCTTCCCGGCCGCCAACGACCTGCTGACGCTGTTCGTGGCGCTCGAGGTCCTCTCGCTGCCGCTGTACCTGATGTGCGCGCTGGCCCGCCGCAAGCGGCTGATGTCGCAGGAGGCGGCGGTCAAGTACTTCCTGCTCGGCGCGTTCGCCTCCGCGTTCATGCTGTTCGGCATCGCCCTGCTGTACGGCTACGCGGGCTCGATGTCGTACGCGACGATCGCGCAGGTCGTCGAGGGCACCGTCCCCGAGATCACCCCGGCGCTCGCCGCCACCACGGGCAACGACGCGCTGCTGCTGACCGGCGCCGCGCTGGTGGTCATGGGCCTGCTGTTCAAGGTCGGCGCCGTGCCCTTCCACATGTGGACGCCCGACGTGTACCAGGGAGCCCCGACGCCGGTGACGGGCTTCATGGCGGCGGCGACCAAGGTGGCGGCGTTCGGCGCGCTGCTGCGCATCCTGTACGTGGTGCTGCCCGGCCTGCGCTGGGACTGGCGTCCGGTCATGTGGGGCGTCGCCATCGTCACCATGCTGGCCGGTGCGATCGTCGCGATCACCCAGACCGACATCAAGCGGCTGCTGGCGTACTCGTCGATCGCGCACGCCGGCTTCATCCTCGCGGGTGTCATCGCGGCCACGCCGTCGGGCATCTCGTCCGTGCTGTTCTACCTGGCGGCCTACTCGTTCGTGACGATCGGCGCGTTCGCGGTGGTCACGCTGGTGCGGGACGCCGGCGGCGAGGCGACCCACCTGTCGAAGTGGGCGGGGCTCGGCCGGCGCTCCCCGCTGGTGGCGGCGGTGTTCGCGGTGTTCCTGCTGGCCTTCGCGGGCATCCCGCTGACCTCCGGCTTCTCCGGGAAGTTCGCCGTGTTCAAGGCGGCGGCGGAGGGCGGCGCCGCCCCGCTGGTCGTCATCGGCGTGATCTCGTCGGCCATCGCGGCGTTCTTCTACATCCGCGTCATCGTCCTGATGTTCTTCAGCGAGCCGCGTCCCGAGGGCCCGACCGTCGCGGTGCCGTCACCGCTGACGATGACGGCGATCGCGGTCGGCGTGGCGGTCACGGTGGTGCTCGGTGTGGCGCCGCAGTACTTCCTGGAGCTGGCCGGCGACGCGGGGGTGTTCGTGCGCTGACACCGCGCGCCGCGGACCGAGCGGGCGGCCCGGCACCCCATGCAGGGGGCCGGGCCGCCGTCGTTTCCCACGAGCCTGTGGATAACTCCGGGGCTGTCGGTGCGGGCGCCTATCGTGGACGCAGTGGTCGAGGTACGACGCACGGGGGATGGGACGATGCAGGGACGGACGGTGTCGCCGGGATGGCAGTGACGGACGGTGAGGCGCTCGCGGTGCTGCACCGGGTCTTCGGATTCGAGGCCTTCCGGGGCGAGCAGGAAGCGGTCGTCGACCATGTGATCGCGGGCGGCGACGCCGTCGTGCTCATGCCGACCGGCGGCGGCAAGTCGCTGTGCTACCAGATCCCGGCCCTGGTCAGACCGGGAACGGGAGTGGTCGTCTCCCCGCTGATCGCCCTGATGCAGGACCAGGTGGACGCGCTGCGCGCGCTGGGCGTGCGCGCCGGGTTCATGAACTCCACGCAGGACTTCGACGAGCGGCGGACCGTCGAGGCGGAGTTCCTCGCCGGCGAGCTGGACCTGCTCTACCTCGCGCCGGAGCGGCTGCGGCTGGACAGCAGCCTCGACCTGCTCTCGCGCGGCAAGATCTCCGTCTTCGCGATCGACGAGGCGCACTGCGTGTCCCAGTGGGGGCACGACTTCCGGCCGGACTACCTCACCCTGTCCGTGCTGGGCGAGCGGTGGCCCGAGGTGCCCCGCATCGCGCTCACGGCCACCGCCACGCACGCCACGCACCGGGAGATCACCGACCGCCTGAGGATGCCGGAGGCCCGGCACTTCGTGGCCAGCTTCGACCGGCCCAACATCCAGTACCGGATCGTGCCCAAGGCCGACCCGAAGAAGCAGCTGCTGACCTTCCTGCGCGAGGAGCACGCCGGGGACGCGGGCATCGTGTACTGCCTCTCGCGCAACTCCGTGGACAAGACCGCCGAGTTCCTCTCGCGCAACGGCGTCGAGGCGGTGCCGTACCACGCGGGCCTCGACGCGGGGACACGCGCCGCGCACCAGTCGCGGTTCCTCCGGGAGGAAGGGCTGGTCGTGGTGGCGACCATCGCCTTCGGCATGGGCATCGACAAGCCGGACGTCCGCTTCGTCGCCCACCTCGACCTGCCCAAGTCGGTGGAGGGCTACTACCAGGAGACCGGCCGAGCGGGGCGGGACGGACTGCCGTCCACGGCCTGGATGGCCTACGGGCTGGGCGACGTCGTGCAGCAGCGCAAGCTCATCCAGTCCGGGGAGGGCGACGAGACCTTCCGGCGGCGGGCGGCCGGGCACCTGGACGCGATGCTGGCGCTGTGCGAGACCGTGCGGTGCCGGCGCGGGCAGCTCCTCGCCTACTTCGGCCAGGAACCCGGCGCGGAGGGCTGCGGCAACTGCGACACCTGCCTGATCCCGCCGGAGACCTGGGACGGGACCGTCGCGGCGCAGAAGGTGCTGTCGACGGTGGTGCGGCTGCAGCGCGAGCGCGGGCAGAAGTTCGGCGCGGTGCAGATCGTGGACATCCTGCTGGGGCGGCGCACGGCCAAGGTCATCCAGTTCGACCACGACCAGCTCTCGGTGTTCGGCATCGGTGAGGAGCTGAGCGAGGCCGAGTGGCGGGGCGTGGTGCGTCAGCTGCTCGCCCAGGGACTGCTCGCCGTCGAGGGGGAGTACGGCACGCTGGTGCTCACCGAGGCGAGCGGGGCGGTGCTGCGCAGGGAGCGTGAGGTGCCGCTGCGCAAGGAGCCGAAGAAGCCCGCCGCGGCGCGGAGTACGGGCGGCCGGGGCGAACGCAGGGCCAAGGCCGTGGCGGCCGAGCTGCCGGAAGAGCTCCAGCCCGCGTTCGAGGCGCTGCGCGCCTGGCGCGGCGAGCAGGCCCGCGAGCAGGGCGTCCCGGCGTACGTCATCTTCCACGACGCCACCCTCCGGGAGATCGCCACGGCGTGGCCCACGTCGGTGGCCGAGCTCGGCGGGATCAGCGGGGTGGGGGAGAAGAAGCTGGCGACGTACGGGGAGGGCGTGGTGGCGGTGCTGGCCGGGATGGCGGCGCCGGGGGACGCCGGGTCCATCCGTCAGGACGGCCCGGACGTCGGGACGACGGCGCCGGGGGACGCCGGGCCCACCCGTCAGGACGGCCCGGACGACTGGCCGGACGAGGAGCCGGAGCCCGACGACTGGATGTAGGCGAGCGCGCCTCGGGCGGAGGCCGGGGCGCCGCGCGGCCAGGTGATCACCGGGGCAGGGCGTTCAGCCCCGGCGCGAAGGTGATCAGCAGCGGGACGAACGGGACCAGCGCCGCGGCGGCGGTCGTCAGGGCACGGTCACGGCGGCCGAGGCGGGGCGGCGGCTCCAGCAGGCGGTCGACGCGCTCGCCGAGCAGACGGTGGCTGGAGGAGCAGGACAGCACGCCCCGGTGCTGGTTCAGCTCGATCAGCGCCAGGGCCGTGGTCAGGTGGCCGCAGCGGCGAGAGGCCGTGTCGTCGGCGGACAGCTCCACCAGGCGGTGGGTCTGGTCGCAGAAGTGGGCGAACAGCGGGATGCGGGGGAAGCCGGTGGCCAGGGCCGTGGAGAGGTGCAGGAGCCAGTCGTGGCGGGCGCGGGCGTGGCCCCGCTCGTGGGTGAGGACGGCGTCGACCTGGTGGTCGGTGAGGCGCCGCAGCGCACCGGTGGTGACGATCAGCTGGGGCGGGCTGCCGGGCATCCACCAGGCGTCCGGGTACTCGTCCTCCAGCACCAGCAGGGGGCCGCGGGCGGCGGGGAGACCGGCGGGCAGGTCGGGGGCGCGCTCCCGCAGGTGCGCCCGGGCCTGGGCGCGGCGGCGGCGCGCCTCGACCAACTCGCGTCCGAGCATCGCCGTCGTCCAGGCCGCACCGCAGGCCAGCAGCACGGTGAGGACGACGGTCCAGGGCGAGGCGGCGGACAGGTCGTAGGCCGCGGTCACCGCGGGCGGCGCCGGGGCGAAGAGCTGGGCGCGGACGGTGCCGAAGACGGCCGCGGCGCCCAGCGCGAGCGCCGTAAGACAGCACAGCAGGACGGTGGCGACCAGGCACTGCCACACCCACAGGGCGACCACCGGCTCCCGTTCCGGCCACTTCGCCCGGGTCAGCGCCCGGGGGACGGGCACGGCGGCCGTCACGGCGACAACGCTCAGCAGGAGCAGGCAGACGGTCATGCCACGGGCTCCGGTTCCTGTCGGAAGGGGCGGCTCGGGGGCGTGCGGGTCGTGCGGAGGGGGCGCGGCGGGGGTAAGCGCGCACCGCCCGACGCCCATTATGGCGGCGAAGGGCGGTGCGGGTCAGGGGTCGTCGGAGATCGGACAGGGCCGGACGGGTCAGGGCGCGGGGACCACCCGTCCCGTGACCTCGCCGAGGCCCACGCGCACGCCGTCCGGGCCGGGCGCCCAGGCGGACAGCGTCACCACGTCGCCGTCCTCCAGGAAGGTCCGCTTGCCGTCGGGGAGTTCGAGCGGGTCACGGCCGTTCCACGTCAGCTCCAGCAGCGAGCCGCGCTCCCGCTCGGTGGGGCCGCTGACCGTGCCGGAGCCGTAGAGGTCGCCGGTGCGCAGGGACGCGCCGTTGACGGTCATGTGGGCGAGCTGCTGGGCGGCCGTCCAGTACATGGTGGAGAAGGGGCACTCGGAGACGTCGTGGCCGTTGATGGTCACGGTGATGCGCAGGTCGTAGCCGCCGGGTTCCTCGCCGCTGTCGTCCAGGTACGGCAGCAGCTCGTGGGTGCGCTCCGGCGGGGCCACGCGGGCCTCGTCCAGCGCGTCCAGCGGGGTGATCCAGGCCGACACCGAGGTGGCGAAGGACTTGCCGAGGAACGGGCCGAGGGGCACGTACTCCCAGGCCTGGACGTCGCGGGCGGACCAGTCGTTGAGGAGGCAGAGGCCGAAGACGTGGTCGCGCCAGTCGCCGAGCGCCACCGGCCGGCCCCGCTCGGACGGGGTCCCGACCACGAAGCCGACCTCCGCCTCGATGTCCAGCCGGACGGACGGCCCGAACACCGGGGCGGCGTCGGCGGGCGCCTTGCGCTGGCCGGAGGGACGGACGACATCGGTGCCGGACACCACGACCGTGCCGGACCGGCCGTGGTAACCGATCGGCAGGTGCTTCCAGTTGGGCGTCAGGGAGTCGGCGGCGTCGGGGCGGAACATGCGGCCGACGTTCCGGGCGTGGTTCTCGGAGGCGTAGAAGTCGACGTAGTCGGCGACCTCGAAGGGCAGGTGCAGGGTCACCTCGGACAGCGGGTGGAACAGCGGCTCGACGGTCTCCCGGTGCGCGGGGACGGTCACCCAGGCGGTGAGCGCCCGCCGCACGTCCGACCAGGCCGTACGGCCCGCCGCCAGCAGCGGGTTGAGGGTCGGGCGGGCGAGCAGGGAGGCGTAGGGGGAGCCCAGGGCGTGCGCCGCGGCGCCGGCGTCGAGGACGTGGTCGCCGAGCCGGACGCCGACGGTCCGCTCCGACGAGCCGGGGGGCGAGAAGACGCCGTACGGCAGGTTGTGCGGGCCGAAGGGGTCGCCCTCGGGGACATCGAAGGGGGGCATCGGGTGCTGCCTCGCTTTCGTGTGCGCGGGTGCTCCACGTGTCCGTGGCCGTGCCACACGTTACGGGCCGGACGGCGGTCTTGTGCAGAGCGGAGTTCCGGAGCCGGTGTGGGAGCCGGTGCCGGAGGTGGCTCGCGGGCGGCGAGTGCGCGGGCGCGAGGCGGACATGCAGGGCTTCCCGCTCGTGGGGCAGGAAAGCCGTCGGCTCGGCCCCCTCGTACAGCACCGCCACCCGGGCCCGTGGCCGCACCCGGCCCACGGCGGTGGTGAACTCCGGTTCCATGAAGGGGCTGCGCGGCGCGTCCGCCGGGGCGCGCGGTTCCCGCCGGCGCTCCCGTTCCCCCTCGCCGCGCTCCTCGGGCTCAGCGCGCGCACGCGTCCACTGCTCACCTGGCCGCCCGGTCAAGTCCCCCTGGACTGTTGGGAAGGTACCGCCCCATCCCGGGCGGACGGTAGACAGCGGCCGATGCTCTCGCCCAACGGTGAAAGATGCCCGATGTTCTCGCCAAACGGTGAAAGAGGCCGGAACCGGTCTCTACCCGGCGACTACGGAAGGGGAATCGCACCGAAGCGAGCGGAACCGGGCACGGTGAATCGGAGGGGCGCGTGGTCCGTATTCTCTGATCATGGCCGCACCCACCGATTGTTCGCTCATCGCCACCGACCTGGACGGGACGCTGCTGCGCGGCGACGACACCGTGTCCGACCGGTCACTCGCCGCGCTCGCGCGGGTGGCGCAGACCGGTGCCCAGCACCTCGTGGTGACGGGCCGCCCGGTCCCCAGGGTGCGGCCGCTCCTCGACCAGCTCGGGTGCACGGGGCTCGCGGTGTGCGGGCAGGGCGCGCAGGTGTACGACGCCGGCGCGCACCGGATGCTGTGGTCCGTCCGGCTGGACCGGGAACTGGCGGAGACCGCGGTCGGCAAGATCGAGGCCGAGGTGGGGGAGGTGTACGCCGCGGTCGACCAGGACGGTGTCGACGGGCTGACGCTGATCGAGCCGGGCTATCTGATGCCGCACCCGACGCTGCCCGCCGTGCGGGTAGAGCGGCGCGGCGAGCTGTGGGAGCGGCCGATCAGCAAGGTGCTGCTGCGCCACCCGCTGCTGTCCGACGACGCGTTGGCGGCGGCGGCGCGGTCGGTGGTCGGTTCCCTGGCCACGGTCACCATGTCGGGGCCGGGGACCGTGGAGCTCCAGCCGTGCGGGGTGACGAAGGCGACCGGCCTCGCGCTGGCCGCCGAGCACCTGGGGCTGAGCCCGCAGCGGACGGTCGCCTTCGGCGACATGCCGAACGACATCCCCATGTTCGACTGGGCGGCGCACGGTGTCGCCATGGCGGGCGCGCACCCCGAGCTGAAGGCGGTGGCCGACGAGATCACCACGTCGAACGAGGACGACGGCGTGGCCGTCGTCCTCGAGCGACTGTTCGGTGGTGCGGCCGTGCTGGGCCGTCAGCGGTCGGCTCAGTACGCGCCGAAGACGTTGTCGATGGAGCCGTAGCGGTCGGCGGCGTAGTTGCAGGCCGCCGTGATGTTCGCGACCGGGTCGAACGGGTCGAAGGCGGTGCCGGGCACGTGGTAGGCCTGGAAGGTCGGGTCGATGACCTGGAGCAGGCCCTTGGACGGGGTGCCCTTGGCGGCGTTGGAGTCCCACAGGTTGATGGCGGCGGGGTTGCCGGAGGACTCGCGCATGATGTTGCGGTGGATGCTCTCGTAGGAGCCCGGGATGCCGTGCTGCGCCATCACGTCCAGCGACTCGCGGATCCAGCCGTCGAGGGTGTCCGGGTACGCCGTGGCCGAGGCAGTGGTGGTGGACGTCGTGGTGGCCGCGGCGGCACCGGTGGCGCCGAACAGCGGGAGGGCGACCACGGCGACGCCGGCACCGGCGACGGCGAGGGAGCGGGCGAGGCGGCGACGGCCGAAGCGGGGCTGACCGGAAGCGGGCATGTCTGGGTTCCTCTCCTACGCCTGCGAGGTGAGCTGTCGGGTTCGGGCGGGAGAGTGCCCGGCCGTGCCCCTGCGGGCATGGCTTCACCCCGAGCCGTCCCGGTGCGATGCCCGGTGCGGCGACTTACCTGGGTCCCCCGCTCCTGCCGTGCGTGAGTTCGTCGATGGGTGTGGTGCGGGCGGTGGCAGGATTCGGCGTCCGCCCGGCAGGCCCGGAACGTATGCGAGAGCGGATGGGGGGAACAAGTGAGGGCGTCACACAAGCAGCCGTTTGATCTTCGAACGGGTGATTTGGGGTGCTTGATCCTTTGTGCTCACGGAGGGTCAACTCCCGTTCAGGGGAAGGGAGCACGCCGGACTGCGGGCGTGGCGGGCTCCACGGGCGGCGCGTGACTCACTTCACTGGCCGGGGAATGCGAGAGCATTTGCCGCCAACGGGAATTCGGTGACCAAGAGAGGTAAATCGGACGCACGTCCGGACGGGGTGATGTGGGTGCCGGTACGTCCGCCAAAGGGAGGGAATGTCCACTGCCGTCGACCCGGTCGCGAACACCCCGCCCCCGGCCCCGTACCGCCCTGCCTGTAACCCCGGGTGCCGGTGGTGATCGAAACGTGACCGGATACGCTGACTTGAGTGAGGGCAGCGACCTATCGACATTCCGTGTGATCGCCAGTGGACACCAGCAGACAGGAGACCCCTCGTGACCGTCGTCGGGCCGTTCGGGCTGAGCGTGCGGGACCAGGCTCTGGAAGCCGATGTCCAGGCCGGAATGACGGCTGTCGAGGAAGGGCTGATCGAGGCCACCAAGAGTGAGGTCCCCTTCATCACGGGCGCCGCCCAGCACCTGGTGCGGGCCGGCGGCAAGCGGTTCCGCCCGCTGCTCGTGATGCTCGCCGCCCAGTTCGGCGACCCCTACGCGCCCGGCGTGGTGCCCTCCGCCGTGGTGGTGGAGCTGACCCACCTGGCCACGCTGTACCACGACGACGTGATGGACGAGGCCGACGTGCGGCGCGGCGTGGACAGCGCCAACACCCGCTGGGGCAACTCCGTCGCGGTCCTCACCGGCGACTTCCTCTTCGCCCGGGCCTCGCACATCCTGGCCGACCTCGGCCCGGAGGCGGTGCGGGTGCAGGCCGAGGCGTTCGAGCGGCTGGTCACCGGGCAGATCCTGGAGACCGCGGGACCGCAGGACGGCCGTGACCCGGTCGACCACTACCTGGACGTGCTCGGGGGCAAGACCGGCTCGCTGGTCGCCGTCTCCTGCCGGTTCGGCGCGATGATGTCCGGCGCCGACGAGACGGTGGTGGACGTGCTCACCCAGTACGGCGAGCGCCTCGGCGTCGCCTTCCAGCTCGCCGACGACGTCCTCGACATCGCCTCCGACACCCACGAGTCCGGCAAGACCCCCGGCACCGACCTGCGCGAGGGCATCGCCACCCTGCCCGTGCTGCGCCTGCGCGAGCGGGCGGCCCGGCTGGGGCTGCCCGAGGACGTCGCCCTGTGCGAGTTGCTCGACTCCGACCTCACCGACGACACCCGGCACGCCGAGGCGCTGCGCCTGCTGCGCGCCCACCCCGCGCTGGAGCAGGCCCGCCGGGACACCGTCCGCTACGCCGAGGAGGCGCGCGCGGCGCTGGCCCCGCTGCGCGAGTGCGAGGCCAAGGCGGCCCTGGTGGAGCTGTGCGACGCGGTGGTGCACCGCGCGGGCTGAGTCCGCCGTCCCCCCTCGACCCCTACGGGGCGGGGGAGGGAACCACCCTCCGTGTCATACCCCAGCAGTACACGGAGTTGAGCCCGGGGTCTGACGCGTCCGCCCGCCGGATTTGGTCGGATGGACCACGACGGACAACACCACTTCTCACCGGTTCGGGTGAGAATGGCGGCTCAGGGCGAGACTGGTGCGTGGACACGAGACGGAAGCCGCCGCCGACGACGGAGGGCACACATGGCACCGTACGAATCCGACCACACGACCACCGCGGGAGAGGCCGGCGAACCGCGCACGAGGCGGCGCAGGGCCGCGCGGTACGTCGTCCCGGTCACGGTGATGGGGGTGGCGGCCGCGACCATCGGGCTCGTCCCCGCGATCGCCAGCTCCGGCGACCCCGACCTGCCGGAGATCACCGCCGCGCAGCTCATCGAGAAGATCGCGAAGTCGGACGTGGAGCAGCTGTCCGGCACCGTGAAGATCACCACGGACCTCGGGCTGCCGGACCTCGGCGGCCTGGAGAGCGGCCTGATGTCCGGCGCGGCGGAGCAGGGCGGTGACGGCGGCTCCTCTGCCGACCCGTCCGCCAAGCTCACCGAACTGGCGTCCGGCACGCACACGCTGAGGATCGCGGCCGACGGCCCGGACCGGCAGAAGGTGTCGATCCTGGAGGACGCCGCCGAGTACAGCCTGATCCACGACGGCGAGGACGTCTGGGGCTACGACAGCGGGTCCAACGAGGTCTACCACGGCACGGTCGACGCCTCCGGCGAGGACCGTGAGCGGCAGCCCCCCGCCACCCCGGAGGACTTCGCCGAGGAGGCGCTGAAGGCGGTCGACGACACCACGTCCGTGACCGTCGACGGCACCGCCCAGGTGGCCGGCCGGGACGCCTACAAGCTGGTCGTCGAGCCGAAGCAGTCCGGCTCCACGGTGGGCGCGATCAGCATCGCCGTCGATTACGAGACCGGCATGCCGCTGAAGTTCACCCTCACCCCGTCGAGCGGCGGCGCGGCCGTCGTGGACGTCGGCTTCACCAAGGTCGACTTCGGCAAGCCGGCCGCCTCGACGTTCGAGTTCACCCCGCCCAAGGGCGCGAAGGTGACCGAGGAAGGCGCGCTCGGAGACGGCCGGGAGCACTCCGGGAAGCCGGAGCGGGCCCCGAAGTCCGAGGAGGACCTGGCCAAGGGTCTCGACGGGATGAAGACGCTCGGCAAGGGCTGGAACACCATCGCCACCTTCGACGGCGGCGCCCCGGGCGGCCTGCCCACCGGTGACGCCGGCGGTGACCTCGGCGGCTTCATGGACTCGCTCGGCGACCGCGTCAAGGGCGACTTCGGCACCGGCACGGTGTTCAGCACCCGCCTGATCAACGCCCTGGTCACCGAGGACGGCACGGTCTATGTCGGCGCCGTCACCAAGGACGCGCTCGTGAAGGCGGCCGACGCGGGGAAGTAAGGCCCCGGGACCTTACGACGTGACAGGGACGAGGGAGCCGATGGACGAGGCGCCCGCCAGGGAGCCGGACGGCGCGCACCCGGGTGACGGAGTCATCGTCACCCGGGCGCTCACCAAGCGCTACCGCGGCGGACAGCTCGCCGTCGACGGTCTGCACCTGACCGTCCCGGAGGGCAGCGTCTTCGGCTTCCTCGGCCCCAACGGCTCCGGCAAGACCACCACCATCCGCATGCTGATGGGCCTGATCGAGCCGACCTCCGGCACGGCGCGCGTCCTGGGGCGCCCCATGCCCCGCTCCGCGCGCGCCGTGCTGCCCCACGTCGGCGCCCTCATCGAGGGCCCGGCCCTCTACGGCTTCCTCTCCGGCCGCGACAACCTGCTCCGCTACGACGCCGCCGACCCGACCGCCGATCCGCGCACCCGGCGCGCCCGTGTCGCCGCCGCACTGGACCGGGTGGGCCTGACGGCCGCCGCCGGCAAGAAGGCGAAGGCGTACTCCCTCGGCATGAAGCAGCGCCTGGGCCTCGCGGCGGCCCTGCTCCAGCCGCGCCATCTGCTCGTCCTGGACGAGCCGACCAACGGCCTCGACCCGCAGGGCATGCGGGAGATCCGCACCCTCGTGCGCGAACTGGCCTCCGACGGCACCACCGTCTTCCTCTCCTCCCACCTGCTCGACGAGATCGAGCAGGTGTGCACGCACGCCGCCGTGATGGCCCGGGGCAGGCTGATCACCCAGGGCCCGGTCGCCGACCTGGCCGCGGGCGCCCGGGGGCGGCTGGTGGTGACCACACCGGACCCGGCGGAGGCGGCCCGGGTGCTCAAGGAGCAGGGGGTCGCCGATGTCGTCGTGGAAGAGGAACGGGTGACCGGCGAGGCACCCGAGCGCGACCTCGCCGAGGTCAGCGCGGCGCTGGTGAACGCCGGCGTCCGAGTGCGCGGCTTCGGAGTCGAACGGGCCTCGCTGGAGGACGCGTTCGTGGCGCTGACCGGGGAGGGATTCGATGTCGCGGGCTGACGCGGCGCTCCGCAGGCCGAACCCGCTGTGGTCCGCCGGCCTGTTCCGCAGCGAACTGCTCACCACCTTCCGGCGCTGGCGCACCCTCGCCCTGCTCGGTGTGCTGGCGGCCGTACCGGTCCTGGTCGGCATCGCCGTGCGGATGGAGACCGGTGACGGTTCGTCGGCCGGGGGCGGCGGGGGCGGGCCGGCGTTCATCTCCCAGATCACCAACAACGGGCTGTTCCTGGTGTTCACGGCCCTCGCCGCCACGCTGCCGTTCTTCCTGCCGATGGCGATCGGGGTCGTCGCGGGCGACGCCCTGGCCGGCGAGGCGAACGCCGGCACCCTGCGCTACCTCCTCGTCGCCCCCGCCGGCCGGACCCGCCTGCTGCTCACCAAGTACGCGACGGTCATGGCGTTCTGTCTGGTCGCCACCCTCGTCGTGGCGGTCTCTGCCCTGATCACCGGCGCGCTGCTCTTCCCGCTCGGCGACCTCACGACCCTCTCCGGCACCCGGATCGGCTTCGCCGAGGGCCTGGGCAGAGCCCTGCTGACCGCCCTGGTCGTCGCCGCGTCACTGACCGGAGTGGCGGCCCTCGGCCTGTTCGTCTCCACGCTGACCAACAGCGGCGTCGCGGCGATGGCGACCACGGTGGGCCTGCTGATCACGGTGCAGATCCTCGACCAGATCCCCCAGTTGCACGCCCTGCACCCCTACCTCTTCTCCCACCACTGGCTGTCCTTCGCCGACCTGATGCGCGAGCCGGTGCACTGGGACGACCTGACCAGGAACCTCGGCCTCCAGGCCCTCTACGCGGCCGTGTTCGGCTCGGCGGCCTGGGCGCGGTTCACGACGAAGGACATCACCGCGTAGGAGACGCGAGGGCCCGGGCGAGCCGTCGGATGCGACGGTCCGCCCATGGGCGACTCCCCCGCGTACTCCGTTCGCGGCGAGGCGCCGGGCGAGGTGCGGCCCGGCCCGGTGGACCGTGGGGGTCAGGCCGCCTCGTACGGGTAGCGGGCGAGGGGTGCCTCCCCGGCGAAGAACGTCTTCGCCCGGGTCAGGGCGCCGGTGTCGTTCAGGACGTCACCCGGCTTGCTGCCGTTGCCGAGCAGCACCCCGCCGAACCGCATGCCCATGTACGCGGCCGAGTGGTTCAGCGTGCCGATCAGCGGGTCCGCGACGGCCGGCTCCTCGTGGGCGAGGGCGGTCACGCCCCACAGGGTGCGCTCCGCCATCGCCGCGTGGAAGTCCAGGCCGGGAGTGCGCAGCCAGCCCGCCCAGTGGTCCAGGTAGCGCTTGGTCTGCGCGGACACCGAGTACCAGTACAGCGGCGAGGCGATCACCACGTCGGTCGCGGCGAGGGTGGCGTCCAGGAGCCGCGCCACGGGGCCCTCGGTCGGGCGGACGTGGTCGCTGTCGTGGCGCAGGTCCTCGAAGTCCGGCAGGGGGTGGTCGGTGAGGTCGATCCACTGCTGCTCCACGTCCGGGGGCAGCTGTTCGGCGGCCCGGCGGGCCAGCAGCTCGGTGTTGCCGTGGGGGCGGGCACTGCCCAGGACGAAGAGGAAACGGCGCGTCATGATCATCCCCTAAATGCTCGGCGTACGCCAATTGCAGGCTCCTGCATCTTATGTACATGCAAGCAGATGTCCAAGGGGCTTTCGCCGCAAGGGGATTCAGGCGGTGGCCCCGCGCCGTTCCGCCTCCCGTGCCACGGCGAGCAGCAGATCCTCCCGGCCGTGCGCCGCCACCAGCTGGAGCCCCGCCGGGCAGCCGTCGGCGCCGAATCCGGCCGGCACGCTGAGCGCGGGGTGCCCGCTGACGTTGAACGCCCAGGTGAGCGCGGTCGAGTAGCGGTCACCCGGGCCCTCGTGGCCATGCGGCGCGGTGGGTGTCGTCGGGGTGAGCAGCAGGTCGGCGCCGGAGAAGAGGACGTCCAGGCGGCGGTCGTTACCGGCGCGGACACGATGGGCGCCGGCCCGGTCGGCACCGGGGGTGCGCAGGCCCGACCAGGCCCGGGCCGGGTCCAGGAGCACGGGAGGCTCCGGGCGCCGCACCAGCCGTACGGTTCCCGCCTCGACGAGCCGGCCGGCCGCCGACCGGGCCAGGGCGGCCTGCTCCGGGTCGGGCCGGGCGAAGCCGAGATCGGGGGACCAGACGGCGGGGACCGGGAAGTCCGCGGGCGCCCGGTCCGGTCCGGCCGGCCGGACCACCCCCCACCAGGCCGCCGCGTCCGCGGCCGTCCGGGCCAGGACACCGGGTGCGGCCAGCCCCGTACGGTCCGGCGACGCGAGGCGGCCGCCGGTGACCTTCAGTCCGACCACCCCGCACCACGCCGCGGGGATCCGGACCGAGCCCGCCCCGTCACTGCCCGTCGCCAGCGGCACCAGCCCGGCCGCCACCGCCACCGCGGCCCCGGCCGACGAGCCGCCCGGCGTGCGGTCCGCCCGCCACGGGTTGACCGTACGGCCGTGCGCGCCGAGCCCCCACGTCCGCCACGGCGTCCCCGGGCCGGGCACTGAGGTGGCGCCCACGGCGACACAGCCGGCCGCGAGCAGCGGGCCCGCCGCCCGCAACCCGTACCGTCCCTTCACCGCGAGCGGCACCCCGGCCAGCGGCAGGCGCTCACCGGCGGCGACGCGCGCGTCCACCTCACCCGCCCGCCGCAGCGCCTCCTCGGCCCACACCTCGAGGAAGGCGCAGAGCACCGGATCGGCCCGCCCGATCCGCTCCAGCGCCTGAGCGACCACGTCCACCGCACGGAGCGCGCGCCCGCGCACGGCGCAGGCGATCTCCCGCGCGCCGCCGTCTCCGCTCAGCGCCTCGCCCCCGTCAGACGGGCCGGCGAGTCCGTCCCGTGCGGTGGCCGGCCCCTCACGTCGCCCAGGCGCCACTCGGGCACCCACGGCACCCGGTACACGTCGATCACCGACTCGACCAGCCGGATCCGCTGGGCGAGGGGGCGGGGCAGCCGTCCCGGCGCGTCCGCCACCAGGACGACGGCCTCCAGGTCGAGCCCCCGGGGCGCTTCGCCGCGCCGGAACGCCTCCACGGCCGGGACCACCGCATCGAGCCCGGCCGCGTGGGTCCGGGCGACGAACAGCACCGACCTCGGACCGGCGGGTCCGGGCCACGCGCGTCCGCTGTCGTGGCCGCCGTAGACGGCGGCGAGCGTGGAGACGCCGGCACCGCCGTGCAGGCCGACCCAGGAGAAGCGCCGGGCCGTCGCGTGGGGGTGGGCGGGCTCCGGCGGGGCCGCCGCCTGCGCCTCCGGGGCCGCCACCGGCCCTCGGATCCAGATCTCCGGTCCCTGTCGCATGCCTGTCCGCATGCCCCCTCTCCTGCTCGCCACCTCGATCCTCATGCCGGCGGGCGGGACGCGAACCGGGGCCTGCGGCCGTTGGGACGAGCCTGTGACAACGCGGTGACGTGAGAATCGCGGGCGAACGGACACACTCGACGGCAGGTGTACGACCCGAATGAGGGAACGATGTCTCGACTCAGCCGCGAGAAGCAGCCAGAACAGCAGCAGGCCGCCGATGCGGCGAACCTTGCGGCAGCACCGATCGACGTCCATGTACCCGTCGGCGCGGCAGCGGCGTCGGTCGGCGGGGTGGCGGTGATCGCGGGGCCCGGGGAGGAGATCCAGCACGCGGTGCTCAACCGCCTGCACCGCATCGCCATCGCCTCCGGGCACGCCGTTCTCGCCACCGTGCACGACGAGCGCATCGGCTACGTCGTCCCGCTCCAGGTCGAACCGGACGGCTCCAGCCGGTTCACGGCACAGCCGGACCGGCTGCGCACGGTACGGGACCGGGAGCCGGGGCACGCGGCCGAGCCCGCGCGGGAGCCCGACACGGACCGGCCGACCCACCTGCTGCGCCCCGCGCCGAAAGCGGGGGCGACCCGGGAGCCGGCCCCCGCGCGGGACGCCGCCCCCACGTTCAGGCTGCGCCCGGTCGCCGAGACGCGGGACGCCGTACCGACCTTCCAGCTCCGGTCCGTGCCCGAGCCCGCGGAGGGCACGCCGCCCGGCACGGTCGCGCCCCCGACGGGCGCGTTCGGCCCGCCCCCGCCCATGGACACCGGGCCGCACCCCGCCCAGCCGGACCCCGAACCCGCCCCGGTCCCGCAGCCGGTGCCGACCCCGCGACCCGTCCCGGTCCCGCAGCCGGTGCCGACCGCGCGGCGCGAGCCGGACCTCGCGCCCGAAGCCCTGCTGGACACCGACCCCGACCCCAAGCCCACCCCGCCCCGCGGGTTCGACGCCGTGGCGGAAGCGGTGCTCGGTGACGAACCCCCCGGCTCCTCCGGCGAGTACCACCTCGCGGAGCCCATGGCCCGGGTCAACGAGGCCGTCCGGTCCGGCCGGATCGACACGGCCGCCCGCCTGGCCGAGGAGACCGTGGCGCAGGCGTCGGCCACCCTGGGCCCGGAGCACCCGGAGGTGCTGCGGCTGCGCGAACTCACCGCCTACATCGCCTACCTGGCCGGTGAGCCGCTGCGTGCCTTCCGGATCTCCCTCGACCTGGCCCTGATCTGCCGCCGGGCCTCCGACGCGGAGGCCGCCTACGGCAACGTCCGCAGCGCTGCCACGGCGTGGCGCGGGGTGCGCGATCCGCTGCTCGGCCTCGAACTCGGGCACGAGCTGATCGCCCTGTGGACCGAGCTCGCCGCCGAGGGCGGTGCCGCCGCCGACGAGATCGAGGAGCTGGAGTCCGCCCGCGCCCGCATGGGCCGCCTGACCGAACGGGCCCGCTCGCGGCAGACCTGAACGGCGCTCGTCACCACGGCTGGTGGTCCTGCTCCGCCGGACCACCACCCGCGGGGACGACCGGGCGGCGGCTGCGGACGCAGGGGGCGGCCACCTGGCTCTTCGGGCTGAGGCCGCGGGACCCGACCGCATTCGCCCGCTGAGGCGACGGATCACCGCGGAGATCACCGACGGATCCAGGACGGCACCCGCCCACCGGAAGCCGGGAGACCGAGACCGGGAGACCGAGACCGGGAGACCGGGAGCGGCTGAGCCGTGTCGCCGTCGACGCGGGAGACCGCTCCCGGTGGCCGTTCCGGAGCCGGCGGGTTCCACCCCGCCCGTCCGCCCCGCCCGCCGGACCGCCCGTCCCGACCGACGCCGGGCCCGGACCTACGGCCTGGCCACCGGCGCCTCCGGCTCCGGGGCGGCGGGCACGCCCTCGGGACCGCGGTCACCGACCACCGCGTCGGTGGTCGTGGCGCTCGCGGCGGCGGCCCGCCCGGCGGCCAGCGTGCGGGCGGTCCGGCGGGCGGTGCGCAGCGCGTCCCAGGTGAGCAGGGAGAGCGCCAGCCACACCAGGGCGAATCCGGCCCAGCGCTCCGGCGGCATGGCCTCCTTGAAGTAGAGGACGCCGAGGAGGAACTGGAAGACCGGCGCCAGGTACTGCAGCAGCCCCAGCGTGGACAGCGGCACGCGGATCGCGGCGGCGCCGAAGCAGATCAGCGGGATCGCGGTGACCAGCCCGGTCGCGGCGAGCAGCAGCGCGTGTCCCGTCCCCTGCCCGGTGAAGGTGGACTCCCCCCGGGTGCTCAGCCACGCCAGGAAGCCGATCGCGGGCAGGAACTGGATCGCGGTCTCGGCGGCCAGCGACTCGACACCGCCGAGGTTGACCTTCTTCTTCACCAGACCGTAGATGGCGAAGGAGAAGGCGAGGCAGAGGGAGATCCACGGCGGCCGGCCGTATCCGACGGTGAGGACGATCACCGCGGCGACGGCGATCCCGACCGCCGCCCACTGCGCGGGCCGCAGGCGCTCCTTCAGCAGCAGCACGCCCATCGCGATGGTGACCAGCGGGTTGATGAAGTAACCGAGGGAGGCCTCGACCACGTGACCCGAGTTCACGGACCAGATGTACAGGCCCCAGTTCACGGTGATGACCGACGCGGCGACCGTGATCAGCGCCAGTTTGCGGGGCTGCCGCACCAGCTCGCCGAGCCAGGCCCAGCGGCGGACGACGAGCAGCGCGGCGAGGACGAAGAGCAGCGACCAGACCATCCGGTGGGCCAGGATCTCCACCGCGCCCGCGGGCTCCAGCAGGGGCCAGTACAGCGGTACGAGCCCCCACATGGCGTAGGCGGCGACGCCGTTCAGCAGTCCTATGCGTCCCTCTGCGGCCGACTTTTCGGTCACGGGCCCTCCTTCGTGCCTGACGCGTGCCCTGTCTCCGCGACGCTCGCCGAACGCGCGCGCGATGCCCGCCCGGACGACGGTAACGCCGGACACCCCCGCGTGTCATGTCCGTACCGGAATACGGTCATGACCGACGGGGGTGGAGGGGACGGCGGGGCCCGGGTCAGCCCTTCAGGGCGGCGGCGACGGCCTCGGCGAGCGGGGTGGCCGGGCGGCCGGCCAGCCGGGACAGGTCGCCGCTGTCGACGACGAGCTCGCCCTTCTCGATCGAGACGTCCACGCCCGCGAGGACGGCCGCCATCGGCGCGGGCACACCCGCGCCGGCCAGGATGCCGGTGAGCGCCTCGGGCGTGACCTGGGTGTAGACGATCTCCTCGCCGGTCTGCCGGCTCAGCTCGGCCGCGTACTCGGCGAGGCTCCACGCCTCGTCGCCGCCCAGCTCGTACGTCGTGTTCTCGTGCCCCTCACCGGTGAGCACGGCGACGGCGGCGGCCGCGTAGTCGGCGCGGGAGGCGGAGGAGACCCGGCCCTCGCCGGCGGCGGCCAGGACCGCGTGGTGCTCCAGCACCGGAGCGAGGTTCTCGGTGTAGTTCTCGTGGTACCAGCCGTTGCGCAGCAGCACGTACGGCACGCCCGAGGCCAGCAGGACCTTCTCGGTGGCACGGTGGTCGTCGGCCAGGGCGGCGGTCAGGGAGCCGGGGGCGCTGGTGTAGGCGAGCAGGGCGACACCGGCGGCCTTCGCGGCGTCGATCACCACCCGGTGCTGCCCCACCCTGTCCCGGCCGACCTCGTTGCCGGAGATCAGCAGCACCTTGTCGCCGGCCGCGAACAGGCCGTCGAAGGTCTCGGGGGCGTCGTAGTCGGCGACCGCGATCCGCACCCCGCGTCCGGCGAGGTCCGCCGCCTTCCCGGCGCTGCGGACGACGGCCGTGACCTGCTCGGCGGGGACCTTCTCCAGCAGCTGCTCCACGACGTGGCGGCCGAGGTGCCCGGTGGCTCCGGTGACGACGATGCTCATGGTTCGAAACTCCTTGTGGGGTGGGTACACCACTAACCGTAAGGGGTGCGCTATCTAAAAGAAAGTGCCCCCTGGTTTGCGAAGCCACCGGGCAGCCGCGCGACCTCGCCCTGTGGACGGACAAGCGCATGGAGGAGGTGCTCGCCGCCCGGCAGGCGTACGACGAGGCCCGGGCGCCGTAGCGGCACCCGGGCCTCGTCCGCGGCCTGCGGCGGGGGTCAGCCCACCACGGTCCAGGTGTCGCCGCCGGCCAGCAGTGCGGCCAGGTCGCCCTTGCCGTTCTGTTCGACGGCGGCGTCGAGCTGGTCGGCCATGAGGGTGTCGTAGACCGGCCGCTCGACGGAGCGGAAGACACCGATCGGAGTGTTGTGCAGGGTGTTCGGGTCCGCGAGCCGGGACAGGGCGAACGCGGTGGTCGGCGACGCGGAACGGGCGTCGTGGACCAGGATCTCGGCCTCGTTCCCCGGCGTCACCGTGACCACCCGCAGATCACCGGTCCGCTGATCGCGCACGACACCCTTGGCGTCGTCGGCGCCGAAGCGGATCGGCTTCCCGTGCTCCAGACGGATCACGGCCTCCTCCGCCCGCTGACGGTCCTTGAGGACCTCGAAGGCACCGTCGTTGAAGATGTTGCAGTTCTGGTAGATCTCCACCAGCGCCGTGCCCGGGTGGTCGGCCGCTTGACGGAGCACTTCGGTGAGGTGCTTGCGGTCCGAGTCCACCGTGCGGGCCACGAACGACGCCTCCGCGCCGATCGCCAGCGACACCGGGTTGAAGGGCGCGTCGAGCGAGCCCATCGGCGTCGACTTGGTGATCTTGCCGACCTCCGAGGTGGGGGAGTACTGGCCCTTGGTCAGACCGTAGATCCGGTTGTTGAACAGCAGGATCTTCAGGTTGACGTTGCGGCGCAGCGCGTGGATGAGGTGGTTGCCGCCGATGGACAGCGCGTCGCCGTCACCCGTCACCACCCACACGCTCAGATCGCGGCGGGAGGCCGCGAGCCCCGTCGCGATGGCCGGCGCGCGGCCGTGGATGGAGTGCATCCCGTAGGTGTTCATGTAGTACGGGAAGCGGGAGGAGCAGCCGATGCCCGAGACGAAGACGATGTTCTCCTTCGCCAGGCCCAGCTGCGGCATGAAACCCTGCACGGCGGCCAGCACCGCGTAGTCACCGCAACCGGGGCACCAGCGCACCTCCTGGTCGGACTTGAAGTCCTTCATGGACTGCTTGGCCTCGGCCTTGGGGACGAGCTGGAGCAGCGTGTCGGCGTCAGTCATCGATGGCCTCCTTGAGCGCCGCGGCGAGCTGCTCCGCCTTGAACGGCATGCCGTTGACCTGGTTGTACGAACGGGCGTCGACCAGGTACTTCGCCCGGACGAGCGTGGCGAGCTGCCCGAGGTTCATCTCCGGGACCACCACCTTGTCGTACCCCTCGAGGACCGCGCCGAGGTTGCGCGGGAAGGGGTTCAGGTGCCGCAGGTGCGCCTGCGCGACGGACTCCCCGGCGCCCCGCAGCCGCCGCACCGCCGCCGTGATCGGCCCGTACGTCGAACCCCAGCCGAGCACCAGGACCCGCGCGGTCCCGTCCGGGTCGTCGACCTCCAGATCCGGTACGTCGATGCCGTCGATCTTGGCCTGCCGGGTGCGGACCATGAAGTCGTGGTTGGCCGGGTCGTAGGAGATGTTGCCCGTGCCGTCCTGCTTCTCGATGCCGCCGATGCGGTGCTCGAGACCCGGCGTGCCCGGGATCGCCCACGGGCGGGCCAGGTTCTCCGGGTCCCGCTTGTACGGCCAGAACACCTCGGTGCCGTCGTCCAGGACGTGGTTGGGACCCTGCGCGAACCGCACCCTCAGATCGGGCAGCTCCTCCGGGTCCGGGATCCGCCACGGCTCCGAACCGTTCGCCAGATAGCCGTCGGAGAGGAGGAACACCGGGGTGCGGTAGGCTAGCGCGATCCGGGCCGCCTCCAGGGCGGCGTCGAAGCAGTCGGCCGGGGTGCGCGGGGCGACGACCGGAACCGGTGCCTCACCGTTGCGCCCGTACATCGCCTGCAGCAGGTCCGCCTGCTCCGTCTTGGTCGGCAGACCCGTCGAGGGGCCGCCGCGCTGGATGTCCACGATCAGCAGCGGCAGTTCCAGCGACACCGCCAGTCCGATCGTCTCCGACTTCAGCGCCACACCCGGACCGGACGTGGTCGTCACCGCGAGCGAACCCCCGAAGGCCGCTCCCAGCGCCGCCCCGATACCGGCGATCTCGTCCTCCGCCTGGAAGGTCCGCACCCCGAAGTTCTTGTGCCGGCTCAGCTCGTGCAGGATGTCCGAGGCCGGGGTGATCGGGTACGAGCCCAGGAACAGCGGCAGGTCCGCCTGCCGGGACGCGGCGACCAGCCCGTAGGACAGGGCCAGGTTCCCCGAGATGTTGCGGTAGACACCGGGCGGGAACGCCTTCGCCGCCGGCGCCACCTCGTAGGAGACGGCGAAGTCCTCGGTGGTCTCGCCGAAGTTCCAGCCGGCCCGGTAGGCCGCGATGTTGGCGGCCGCGATGTCGGGCTTCTTCGCGAACTTCGTCCTCAGGAACTTCTCCGTGCCCTCCGTGGGCCGGTGGTACATCCAGCTCAGCAGGCCGAGCGCGAACATGTTCTTGCTGCGCTCGGCCTCCTTCCGCGTGAGGTCGAACTCCTTCAGCGCCTCCACGGTCAGCGTGGTCAGCGGCACCGGGTGCAGGTGGTACCCGTCCAGCGAGCCGTCCTCCAGGGGACTGCTGTCGTAGCCGACCTTCTGCATCGCCCGCTTGGTGAACTCGTCCGTGTTGACGATGATCTCCGCGCCGCGCGGCAGGTCGCCGATGTTGGCCTTGAGCGCGGCGGGGTTCATCGCCACCAGCACGTTGGGGGCGTCACCGGGCGTGAGGATGTCGTGGTCGGCGAAATGGAGCTGGAAGGACGAGACGCCCGGCAGGGTTCCCGCGGGGGCGCGGATCTCGGCCGGGAAGTTCGGAAGGGTGGAGAGGTCGTTGCCGAAGGACGCGGTCTCCGAGGTGAAGCGGTCACCGGTGAGCTGCATCCCGTCACCCGAGTCCCCCGCGAACCTGATGATCACTCGGTCGAGCCGGCGGACGTCCTTCCCGCCCGCCGCCTTGCGCTGCTCTCCCACGACTGCTCCGTCGGCCTGCTCCGCAGTGCTGCTGACCTGGCTGGTCACTGAACTGGACCTCCTCGAGGCGGCTGTCCGGGACGGCCTTCCCGCAGGCCTTCCCCGGATAAACCCTACGTCCGTAAGGGTCGCCTTCCTCGGGTCATTCGCATCTTGGACACGACTTCGCGGCGTCCCCGCCGCGACTCCGGGATCTCGCCCTACGAGTTGAGGTAGGTGAGGACCGCCAGGACCCGCCGGTGGTCACCGTCGCTCGGGGACAGCCCCAGCTTCAGGAAGATGTTGCTGACGTGCTTCTCCACCGCTCCGTCGCTGACCACCAGCTGCCGGGCGATCGCCGAGTTCGTCCGTCCCTCCGCCATCAGGCCCAGCACCTCCCGCTCGCGCGGGGTCAGCCGGGCCAGCACGTCCTGCTTGCGGCTGCGCCCCAGCAGCTGCGCGACGACCTCCGGGTCCAGTGCCGTACCGCCCCCGGCCACCCGCACCACCGCGTCCACGAAATCGCGCACGTCGGCCACCCGGTCCTTGAGCAGATAGCCGACGCCCCGGCTGGAACTGGCGAGCAGCTCCGTGGCGTAGCGCTCCTCCACGTACTGCGACAGCACCAGCACTCCGATGTCCGGATGCGACCTGCGCAGCCGCACCGCGGCCCGCACGCCCTCGTCGGTGTGCGTCGGCGGCATCCGCACGTCCGCCACCACGACGTCCGGCAGCAGGTTCTGCCCGTCCAGCTCGGCGACGGTCCCGATCAGCGCCTCCCCGTCGCCGACACCGGCCACGACCTCGTGCCCCCGGTCGGTCAGCAGCCGCGTCAGACCCTCCCGCAGCAGCACCGAATCCTCGGCGATGACCACCCGCACCCTGTTCTCCACGTTCCTCGGACCCCCACACCCCTGCTCCGGGCCCGCCCTCCTGGCAGGCCCGGTCGACAGGTCCAGCATTCCAGCATCCGGCGGGGAACGGGCCGGAGCATCCCGATCGGGGGTGTCGACCGGGGCCGTCGTCGTCCTGGGGCCCGCCGACGGCGACACAGGGGCGGGCGGGTGCGACCCCCATGGGTCGCACCCGCCGGCCTCGGCCCGCGTGTCAACGGGATCCGGTCACCGGGCCCGCTCCGCGCGCCACGGCAGTTCGGCGGTCACCCGGGTCGGACCCCCGGCCGGGGAGTCCACCACCAGGATCCCGTCCACCGCGTCCAGCCGCTCCGCCAGACCCGACAGCCCGGAACCCCGGGAGGTGTCGGCGCCGCCCACCCCGTTGTCCACCACCTGGAGCATCAGCCGGTTCTCCGCGCGCCACACCTCCAGCACGGCCCGGGTCGCCCGCGCGTGCTTGCTGATGTTCTGCAGCAGCTCCGAGGCCGTGAAGTAGGCGATGCCCTCGATGGCCGGCGCGGGCCGCTCCGTGAGGTCCACCTCCACCTGCACCGGGACCGTGCAGCGGGAGGCCACGGAGGACAGGGCCGCGTCCAGACCGCGGTCGGTCAGCACCGCCGGGTGGATGCCGCGGGCCAGGTCCCGCAGCTCCTGCAGCGCCGTCTTCACCTCGCCGTGCGCCTCGTCCACCATCCGCGCCGCCGCCCGCGGGTCCTCCCGCAGCTTCTCCTTCGCCAGCCCCAGGTCCATCGCCAGCGCCACCAGCCGGGCCTGCGCCCCGTCGTGCAGATCGCGCTCGATGCGCCGCAGGTCCGCCGCCGCCGCGTCCACCACGACCCCGCGGTCCGACTCCAGCTCCACCACCCGTGTGGCCAGCCGGGACGGCCCGAGCAGCCCGTGCACCATCACCCGGTCCACCGTCGTCAGCGCCCGCACGATCCACGGCGTGGCGAGCGTGAACAGCAGACCCACCCCCGCGGTCACCGCGATCTCGAACGGGTTGTCCAGGTAGATCCGGCGCTGCTCGTCGCCGTACAGCTGTATGCCGGACTGCCCGGCGTACGCCGGGAGGACCCAGAACCACAGCGGGTACGTCAGCAGCGTCCAGCTCACCGACCAGAGCGTCACGGTGACGGCGAAGGACAGGACCGCCCACGGCAGCTGGAGCACCGCGTACAGCAGGGCGCGCCAGGAGGAGCCGCTCTTGAGCACGGCACCGACCCAGGCCATCAGCCCCTGCCCCTTCGTCCGCAGCGGCTCCGGCTCGCCCACCGCCAGGCCCAGCAGCCCGCGCGCCCGGGCCCGCTCCACCGACCCGAACCCGCGACAGCCGGCGAGCGCCGCCGCAAGCACCGGGACGCCGAGGAACGTCACCAGCAGGCCCGCGCCCAGCGACACCATCGTGACCGCGTAGGTGAACAGCAGGATGCTGATCGGCAGGCTCAGCAGGACGTACCCCAGCTCGCGCCAGGCGCGTCCCTCGACCGGCGCCCGCAGGGCGGCCGGCAGCCGGTGCTTCCCGGGGTGTCCGGGCTCCGCGGCGAGCCCGTAGCCCTGTCCGTACTCCGTGGCCATCGGCGTCGTCCTTCGTCTAGTCCGGGGGTTGTGCCGTCGTATCCCCAGACTGCTCCGAGGCAGGTCGGCGGACCATGGAGACCGTCGCAGTCTTGGACGGGGGGTTTTCCCTACCGTCGGCCGCGGGCGGACGCCCGCTCCGCCCCGCGCGCCGTCCCGTCCAGCGCACCGGAACGGTCCCGCCACGGCAGCTCCGCCGTCACCGTCGTCGGACCGCCCTCCGGCGAGTCCACGACGAGCAGGCCGTCCACCGCGCCCAGCCGGTCGGCCAGGCCCCGCATGCCCGACCCGCCCTCCAGCCGGGCGCCTCCGCGCCCGTCGTCCCACACCTGCAGGAACAGCCGCCCCTCCGACCGCCACGCGTCGACCGCGGCCGACCGGGCCCGGCTGTGCTTGCTGACGTTCTGCAGCAGCTCCGAGACGGTGAAGTAGGCGATGCCCTCGATGGCGGCCGCCGGACGCTCGTCCAGGTCGGCCGTCACTTTCACCGGCACCGTGCAGCGGGAGGCGACCGAGGACAGGGCGGCGTCCAGACCGCGGTCGGTCAGCACCGCGGGGTGGATGCCGCGCGCCAGGTCCCGCAGCTCCTGCAGGGCCAGCTTCACCTCGCCGTGCGCCTCGTCGACCATGGACGCCGCCGCGTCGGGGTCCTCCAGCAGCTTCTCCTTGGCCAGGCCCAGCCCCATCGCCAGGTTGACCAGCCGGGCCTGCGCCCCGTCGTGCAGATCGCGCTCGATGCGCCGCAGGTCCGCCGCGGCCGTGTCCACCACCACGCCCCGGTCGGACTCCAGCTCCGCGATGCGCCGCTCCAGCTCGTCGGAGGGCGACAGCAGTCCGCGCACCATCGCCCGGTCCCCGTCGGCCAGCGCCCGCACGACGAACGGCAGCACCGGCCACAGCACGAACAGCCCGGTCAGCGTCACGGCGAAGGTGAGCACCCCCCACGGCAGCCGTATCAGCCCGTACAGCACCGTGCGCCAGCTCACCGGGTCCTTCAGCGCCATCCACAGCCCCGGCCAGAAGCCGCCGGCCCCGCGCGGCATCCGGCTCGGCTCCTCCACCCGCACCCCGAGCAGCTTCCTGGCCCGGGCCCGCTCCAGCCGGCCCAGCAGCCGCGCGCCCGTCAGCCCGGCGGCCAGCAGCGGCAGTCCGATCACCGTCACGGTCAGCCCGGCACCGGTGCACAGCATCGTCACCGTGTAGGTGAAGCCGACCAGCGACACCGGAAGGTTCGCCAGCAGATGGACGATCTCCTTCCAGGTGTGCGCGTCGTAGGCGAAACGGGCGGGCGGAGGACGGTCGTCGGGGCCGCGCTGCGCGGAAACCGCCGCCGCGGGCACACCCGGGGACGGGAAGGGTTCGGTCATGGGCCCAGCCTGCCGGGAGGAGGGGGGCCCGCGCCATCAGGCGGACCGCCGGGGCGCCCTGAGGAAAACCCCACCCCAGGTGTCCCGAGTCGTGACGGGCCGCTTACCGTGGCTTTATCAGGGCCTAGACTCCCGTGCGTACAGATCTCCGAGGCAGTGAGGGGCGCGGACGTGCGGGAAACGACCGTCGTCGCGGCGGACTACTTCCAGTCCTACTCGGTCGTCGGCCTGCTCGCCGTCGTCGGCCTGCTGTTCGTCGCCGTGGCCTTCGGGGCGGGCCGCCTGCTGCGGCCGGTGGTCCCCACCCCCGAGAAGCTCATGACGTACGAGTGCGGGGTCGACCCCGTCGGTGAGGGCTGGGCCCACACCCAGGTCCGTTACTACGTGTACGCCTTCCTCTACGTGATCTTCGCCGTCGACTCGATCTTCCTCTTCCCCTGGGCCACCGTCTTCGCCGCCGAGGGCTACGGCGGGACGACCCTGGTGGAGATGTTCATCTTCCTCGGCTTCCTCGCCGTGGGTCTGCTGTACGCATACAAGAAGGGCGTCCTGACATGGACGTGAACCCCGCCGCCGCCGTGCATCCCGCCGCCCCCGAGGGTGCGGCCGCCGCCACCGGGAAGCCCGCGGCGCCCGAGCCGGTGCTGCTCCCGGAGCCCAAGCGGCTGGGCGCCCTCGCCCGGCTGGCGCCCGAGCCGATGAAGGTCGTCCTCAACTGGGGCCGCCGCTACTCGCTCTGGGTCTTCAACTTCGGCCTGGCCTGCTGCGCGATCGAGTTCATCGCCGCGTCCATGGCCCGGCACGACTTCATCCGCCTCGGCGTCATCCCCTTCGCACCGGGACCCCGCCAGGCCGACCTGATGGTCGTCTCCGGCACGGTCACCGACAAGATGGCGCCCGCGGTGAAGCGCCTGTACGAGCAGATGCCCGAGCCGAAGTACGTCATCTCCTTCGGCGCGTGCAGCAACTGCGGCGGGCCGTACTGGGACTCCTACTCCGTCACCAAGGGCGTCGACCAGATCATCCCGGTCGACGTGTACGTCCCCGGCTGCCCGCCCCGCCCGGAGGCGCTGCTCCAGGGCATCCTGAAACTCCAGGAGAAGATCGCCCGGGAGTCGCTGGGGGAGCGGTACGGCTCCGGCGGTGGGACACGGCCGTCCGCGGCGGCGCTGCAGAGCGGGCTGGTCCGCCCGCCGGCGGCCGGTGAGGGGGAGGGCCGATGACCGCGGCCGGCTGGCTCCCCGCCGACACCGGGGAACTCTTCGGCGCCGACGCGACGGCGGAGGAGTCGTACGGCGTCCTCACCGTCGACGTCCCGCCCGCCTCCTGGATCACCGCCCTGGAAACCGCCCGCGACCGTCTCGGCTGCACCTTCTTCGACTGGCTGAGCGCGGTCGACGAACCCGGCACGGGCTTCCGCGTCACCGCCCACGTCGCCGCCCTGCGCCCCGTACGGCGCCTGCTGCTGCGCACCACGGTGGCGCATGACGCCCCGGCGCTGCCCTCCGCCGTCGACGTCTACGCGGGCGCCGCCTGGCACGAGCGGGAGACGCACGAGATGTTCGGCGTCGCCTTCACCGGCCACCCGGGCCTGGACCACCTCCTCCTGCCGGACACCTTCGAGGGCCACCCGCTGCGCAAGGACTTCGTCCTCGCCGCCCGGGTCGCCAAGGCGTGGCCCGGCGCGAAGGAACCCGGCGAGTCCGAGCACGGCGGTCCCAAGCGCCGCCAGATGCTGCCGCCCGGCGTCCCCGACCCCAACGAATGGGGCCCTTTGAAGGGCCAGCTCCCCCCGGCCCCGTCCCGCCCCGCCCGAGGCACGGCCAGGCCGGCGGCGGGCACGCCCCGCACCGCAGCCACCGAGCGCCCGCCCCGCCGCACGCGCTCCGCGTCCCAGGGCTCCGCGAGCCAGGCCTCCGCGCCGGAGTCGCCTTCCGGGCCGGAGTCGCCTGCCGTGCCGGAGTCGCCTGCCGGGCCGCGCCGGAATCGTTCGGCGGCCGAGGGCTCCGCGAGCCAGGCGTCTCCCGCCGAGGCCGCCGACCGGCCCTCGACCCCGCCGCGCCGTGACCGTACGGCGGCAGAGGGGTCCGCGAGCCAGGCGGCGGGGGCGAGCACCGAGCAGGCCGCTCCTTCCGCCCGACGCGCGCCGAGCGCGAGCGAGGGGTCGCCGTCGCAGCGCTCCGGTGCGGCCGCCGCGGGAGGCGGCCCCCGCCGGGCGCGCAGCGCGTCCGAGGGGTCCGCGAGCCAACGTGCCGCGTCCGAAGAGACCCCGCCGGCGGGTGACGAGCCCACCCCCGCGCCCACCGGGGCCGGCCGTCCGGACGGACCTCCCCCCGCCGCCCCCCGCAGCCCGGACGCCCCCTGGCACCACGCCCGCCCGGCCTACACGGAACCGGCAGCGCAGTCCGCCCCCGAGCCGGAGGCCGAACAGGCCCCGGGAACCGGCGCCGGCGAGCCCGAGGGCGACGACGCGACCCGTCCCCCAGGACGGTCCCGGACGGCCGAGGAGACCACCGGGTCCGAAACCGGAACCGAGTCCGAAGCCGGGCCCGCAGCCGGGTCCGAAGCCGGAGCCGAGACCGAAGCCGGAACCACGACTTCCGAAGACCCCGCTGGAGGCCCGCGGTGAACGACGTGCTCGACGTCGCCCTGCGACTCCTGGTCGTGTTCGTCGTCTTCCTCACCTTCCCCCTGATCGTGGGTCAGGCCGAGCACAAGGTGATGGCCCACATGCAGGGCCGTCTCGGCCCGATGTACGCGGGCGGATTCCACGGCTGGGCCCAGCTCGTCGCCGACGGCGTGAAGTTCGCGCAGAAGGAGGACGTGGTCCCGGCCGGCGCGGACCGCCGTATCTTCCAGCTCGCCCCCGCCGTGGCCCTCCTGCCGTACCTTCTCGTGCTGCTCGCCATCCCGATCGGCCCGGGGGAGGGCGCGGTCGGCCAGGTGATCGACGCGGGCGTGTTCTTCGTCCTCGCCGTCATGGGCGTCGGTGTCCTCGGCTCGCTCATGGCCGGCTGGGCCTCCGCCAACAAGTTCTCCCTCCTCGGCGGCCTGCGCACCGCTGCCCAGCTCCTCGCGTACGAACTGCCGATGCTGCTCACCGCCGCCTCGGTGGCGATGGCGGCCGGCACCGTCTCCCTCGTCGGCATCCTCGACGCCTTCGAGTGGTGGTGGGTGCCCTGGCAGATCACCGGCGCGCTCGTGTTCTTCATCGCCGGTCTCGCCGAACTCCAGCGCCCTCCCTTCGACATGCCGGTCGCCGACTCGGAGATCATCTTCGGCGCGTACACCGAGTACACCGGTCTGCGCTTCGCCCTCTTCCTCCTCGCCGAGTACGCCGGGATCGTCGTGCTGTGCGGCCTGACCACCGTCCTCTTCCTGGGCGGCTGGCACGGCCCCTGGGGCGCCGACGGACTCGGCTGGGTCTGGACCCTGCTGAAAACCGCGGTCCTCGCCTTCGTCGTCATCTGGCTCCGCGTCACCTATCCCCGCCTGCGCGAGGACCAGCTCCAGAAGTTCTCCTGGACCCTCCTCGTCCCCCTGTCCCTCGCCCAGATCGCCCTCACCGGCGTCGTCAAGGTGGTGTTCCTCTGATGGCCCCGATCCCCGGCTCAGGCCTGGCCAAGGGCCTGGCCGTCACCCTGCGGACGATGACGAAGAAGTCCGTCACCGCCCAGTACCCGGACACCCAGCCCGACCTCCCGCCCCGCACCCGCGGGGTGATCGGCCTGTTCGAGGAGAACTGCACGGTCTGCATGCTGTGCGCCCGTGAGTGCCCGGACTGGTGCATCTACATCGACTCCCACAAGGAGACGGTGCCGGCGGCGACCCCCGGCGGACGCGAGCGCAGCCGCAACGTCCTGGACCGCTTCGCCATCGACTTCTCCCTGTGCATGTACTGCGGCATCTGCATCGAGGTCTGTCCCTTCGACGCCCTGTTCTGGTCCCCGGAGTTCGAGTACGCCGAGACCGACATCCGCGACCTCACCCACGAACGCGACAAGCTCCGCGAGTGGATGTGGACCGTTCCCGCCCCGCCCGCGCTCGACCCCGGCGCCGAAGAACCCAAGGAAGTCGCCGCCGCCCGCAAGACCGCCGACAAACTCGCCGCCGCCCAGGCCGAACCGCAGGAGGAGTCGTGATCCTCGCCGCAGCCGCAGCGACGGCCGCGCACGCCACGACCACCACCGCCGCGAAGACGCACGGCTTCCTCTCCCCGACCGGGGTGGAGATCGCCTTCCTCCTCGTCGGCCTGGTCACCCTGGGGGCCGCCGTCGTCACCGTCACCACCCGGCAGCTGGTGCACGCCGCCCTGTGGCTGGTGGTGGCCCTCGGTGGCCTCGCCGTCGAATACCTCCTGCTCACCGCCGAGTTCATCGCCTGGGTGCAGGTCCTCATCTACGTCGGTTCCGTCGTCGTCCTCCTCCTGTTCGGGCTCATGCTCACCAGGGCCCCCATCGGCCGCTCACCCGACGCCGACTCCGGCAACCGCTGGGTCGCCCTCGGCGTGGCAGTCACCGCCGCGACCGCCCTGGTGTGGGTGGTCGTCGACGCCTTCCGGACCACCTGGATCGACCTGGACGGCGCCCCCGCCGGCTCGACCGAGGTGACCGGCGCCAGCCTCTTCCAGCACTGGGTCCTCCCCTTCGAGGCCCTCTCCGTCCTCCTTCTCGCCGCCCTCGTCGGCGCGATCGTCCTCTCCCGCAAGGCCACGACCGAACGGGCGGCGGCCACCGCCCCCACCAGCACCCCGAGGTCCGGGGCCACCCGGCGCGAGACGGAGGGGACCCGCTGATGCACCTCGCCTATCCCGCCGTGCTGTCCGCCCTCCTCTTCTGCACCGGCCTGTACGGCGTCCTCGCCCGCCGCAACGCGATCCTCGTCCTGATGTCGGTCGAGCTGATGCTCAACGCCGTCAACCTGAACCTCATCGCCTTCGACGTCTGGCTCAGCCGGGCCGCCGAGGAGACCCTGCACTCCGGCCAGGCCCTGGCCCTGTTCACCATCGCCATCGCCGCCGCCGAGATCGGCATCGGCCTGGCGATCGTCCTCGCCGTGTACCGCAACCGCGGCACCTCGGACATCGACAGGCTCCGCGACACCGCCGAGGGCCACGATCCCGACGGCCCCGACGGCGACATGCCCGACAGCGGCGCCTCCGCTCCCCGGGCGGCCACCGAGAAGGCCGAGGCCACCGCGTGACCACGACCACCCTCGCCGTCCTCGTCCCCCTCCTGCCCTTCCTCGGCGCGATCGCGGGACTGCTCCTGGGCCGCACCGCCCCCGGCTTCGTCCGCCCGCTCGCCGTCCTGCCGACCCTCGCCTCGCTCGGGCTGGCCGCCCTGGTCGCCGCACGCCAGAGCGGCGACGGTGCGGTGGACGCCGCCACCGAGCTCACCCCGACCGGTTCGGTCCCCATCGAACTCGCCCTGTACGTCGACGGCTTCGCCGCGCTGACCGCCGTCCTGGTCACCGTCGTCGCCACCTGCGTGCAGATCTACTCGACCGGCTACCTGCGCGACGACCAGCGCTACCCGTCCTACGCCGCCCTCGTCTCCCTGTTCACCTCCGCGATGCTCCTGGTCGTCTACTCCGGCGACCTGATGGTCCTGCTGGTCGGCTGGGAAGTCATGGGCATCTGCTCGTACTTCCTCGTCGGCCACTACTGGGAGACACCCGAGGCCCGCGCCGCCTCCCTCAAGGCCTTCCTGGTCACCAAACTCGGCGACGTCCCCTTCCTCATCGGCCTGTTCGCCCTCGCCACCGACGCCGGGTCGTTCCGCATCACCCGGATCCTCGGCGCCGTCGCGAACGGCGGCATCGAACAGCCCACACTGATCGCCCTGCTGCTCCTGGCGGGCGTGGCCGGCAAGTCGGCGCAGTTCCCGCTGCACACCTGGCTCCCCGACGCCATGGCGGGCCCGACCCCCGTCTCGGCGCTGATCCACGCCGCGACCATGGTCGCCGCCGGCGTGTACTTCGTCGCCCGCCTCCTCCCGCTCTTCGAGGCCTCCCGGGCCGCGATGACCGTCCTCGCCGTCATGGCCGCCGTGACCATGACCGGCTCGGCGCTCGCCGCCCTCGCCCAGGACGACATCAAACGCGTCCTCGCGTACTCAACGATCGGTCAGCTCGGTTACATGACCGGCGCCCTCGCCGTCGCCGACCGCGGCGCCGCCGTCTTCCACCTCCTGTCCCACGGCGCCTTCAAGGCGCTGCTGTTCCTCGCCGCCGGTGTGATCATCCACGCCGCCGGCACCAACTCGCTGGCCGCCATGTCCCGCATGGGCCACCTGCGCGACCGTGTCCCGGACGCCTACTGGACGACGACCGTGGCGCTCCTCGCGCTCGCCGCGATCCCGCCGTTCAGCGGTTTCTTCTCCAAGGAGGCCGTCCTCGGGACCGCCGAACACGTCGTCACCGGCCACACCGGACACGCCCCCGCCGCCGCCGGCTGGATCGTCCTCCTCGCCGGCCTCGTCACAGCCCTGCTCACCGCCGCGTACGCCACCCGTCTGTGGCTCCTGGCGTTCCGCGGCAGCGGCCCCGAGGCCCCCGACCACGGCAGGCAGCCGCTGACGATGACCGCGGTGCTGTGGGTGCTCGCCGTCCCCTCCCTCGCGCTCGGCGGACTGGCCTTCCGCGTCCTGCCCGACTGGTTCGACGGCCGCGACCTGACGCCGACCCTCACCACCTCCGTGCTCGGCACGGGTGTGGCGCTGGTCGGCGGCATCGTCACCTACGCCACCTGGCGGCACACCACCGCGCACGCCGCCCGGATCCCCCTCGGAGCCGTCGCCGCCCACCCCGAGGGCGACCCCGGACGGGTCGAGGCGGAGGCCATCGCCAGCCACGCACCGGCCTACGGCGACATCGCGTACGCACCCGACCCGTCGGACCCCGGACGGCTGCTCCTCGGCCCGCTGCACCGCCCCGCGGCCGCGGGCTTCCACCTGGACGCCCTCTACACGGCCCTCTTCGTCCGCCCCGTCCGGGCCGGCGCGAGCCTCGTCAGGTTCCTCGACCGCGAAGTCGTCGAGACCTACGTACGCGGCGCGGGCACGCTGCCCCGCTGGCTCGGCACAGCCGTACGACGGGCCCAGACCGGCAATCTGCAGACCTATGTGAGCGCGCTGCTCGCCGGCACCGTGGTCCTCACGGTCGCCGTCGTCCTCGCCGCCACGGGAGCGTGAGCAGGCGTGATCGATATCAGCGAGTCCGTGATGCAGTTCCTCCTGGCGTTCCTCGTGGTCGGCCCGCTCCTCGGCGCCGCCTCCGCCCTCCTGCCCGCCCCGCCCGGACTGAAGGGGAAGTCACCCGAGCAGGCCGTGCTCCGCCACGGCGTCACCGTCACCGGCGCGGTCCTCCTCGCGGCGATCGTCCTCGCGCTCGGCTTCGACCACAGCCGGCCGGCGACGATGCAGGCCACGACCGACATCAGCTGGATCCCCGCACTCGACGTGCGCATCCACCTCGGCACCGACGGCATCTCCCTCCCCCTTCTGGTCCTGACCGCGCTGCTGACCTTCCTCAGCGCCCTCCACGCCTACGTCAAACCGCCCGCGGGCCCGTCCCCGAAGGCCTTCGTCGCCCTGCTGCTGGTCCTCGAGTCCGGCACCCTGGCGACCTTCGCCGTCCTCGACCTGGTCCTGTTCTTCCTCGCCTTCGAGACGGTCCTCATCCCCATGTACTTCCTCATCGCCCGCTGGGGCGGCGAGGGCAGGGCCGAGGCCGCCTGGAAGTTCATCCTCTACACGCTGCTCGGCTCCGTGGTCATGCTGCTCGGCCTGCTCCTGATCGGAATCGAGGCGGGCACATTCGACATGGTGGCACTCGCCACTGACAACGGCCGGTCCCTGACCACATCCGTGCAGGTCATCGCCGTTCTGGCGGTCGGTCTCGGCCTCGCCGTCAAGACCCCGATGTGGCCGCTGCACAGCTGGCTGCCCGACGCCCACACCGCCGCCCCGACCATCGGCTCGGTCCTGCTGGCCGGCGTCCTGCTGAAGATGGGCACCTACGGGTTCGTACGGATCCTGCTGCCCGCCGCGCCGGACGGCTTCCGCACCTTCGCGCCCTACCTCGCCGCGTTCGCCGTCGTCGGCATCGTCTACGGTTCCCTCGCCTGCCTGGCCCTCGCCAGGAGGGGCGCGAACGGCGACCTCAAACGCCTCATCGCCTACTCCTCCGTCGGCCACATGGGCTTCGTCCTCCTCGGCATCGCCACCATGACCCCGACCGGCGTCAACGGCGCCCTGTTCGCCAACGTCGCCCACGGCCTCATCACCGGCCTGCTGTTCTTCCTGGTCGGCGCCCTCAAGGAGCGCACCGGCAGCACCGACCTCGACACCCTGGCCCGCCCGTCACCCGACCACCACCCCGCAACGAGCGGCTCCGCCGCGCCGGAACATTCCGAGACCGGCGCCGCCCTCTACGGCAGGGCCCCGCGTCTCGGCGGCCTGCTCGCCTTCGCCGCCGTCGCCTCCCTCGGCCTGCCCGGCCTCGCCGGATTCTGGGGTGAGATGCTCGCCCTGTTCGGCGCCTTCGACCCCGCCGCGGGACTCAGCCGGCCCGCCTTCCTCACCTTCATGACGATCGGCGCGTTCGGCACCCTGCTGACGGCCGCGTACCTGCTGATCGTGGTCCGCCGGGTCTGCATGGGCGCAGCGCCCCAGGACGCCCCGCGCCTCCCCGACGTGCGCCCCTACGAGTTCGCGGCCTGGACCCCGCTCGTCGTCCTCACCGTCGTCGCCGGCCTGTGGCCGAGGGCCCTCCTCGGACTGACCGACCCGGCCGTGCAGCAGCTCCTCACAGGAGGCACCCGATGAGCTCCCTCGTCCAGTCCGTCGACTGGCTGGCCATCGCGCCGCCCACCATCGCGGCGGTCGTCGGACTCGGTGTCCTCGTCGCCGACCTGTTCGTCGACGAGCGCAGGAAGCCGCTCCTCGGCTGGCTGGCGGTCGCCGGACTGGCCGCCGCCACGCTCATGCTGCTGCCCCTCCTCGACGCCGACCGCAGCACCTTCTGCCTGGTCGGCGACACGAGCGTGTGCAGCTACACCGCCGACCGCTTCACCCTCGTCATCCAGTTCCTGGTCCTCGGCGGCGCCCTCCTCACCGCCCTGCTCTCCGTCACCACCCTCAAGGACGAACGCGCACGGCTCCCCGAGGGCGAGTACTGGTTCCTGTTCCTCGCCTCCGCGGCCGGCGCCGCCCTCCTGCCCGCCTCCCGTGACCTCGCCACCCTCGTCGTCGCCCTGGAGGTCGCCTCCCTGCCCGCCTTCGCCCTGGTCGGCCTCAGGCACGGCGACCGGAAGTCCTCCGAGGCGGCCCTGAAGTTCTTCCTGTCCTCCGTCACCGCCACCGCGGTCAGCCTGCTCGGCATCAGCTTTGTCTACGCCGCCACCGGTACGCTCCACCTCACCCGCGTCGCCGAGCGGATCCAGACCGTCGACGGGCAGTTCCACACCCTCGCCCAGACCGGCGTCGTCCTCACCCTCGTCGGCTTCGCCTTCAAGACCGCCGCCGTGCCGTTCCACTTCTGGGTCCCCGACACCTACGTGGGCGCCCCCCTGCCGATCGCCGCCTACCTGTCCGTCATCGGCAAGGCGGTCGGCTTCTCCGGCCTGATCCTCGTCACCGTCGTCGCGCTGCCCTCGTACGCCGACGTCTGGGGCCCCGCTCTCGCCGTCCTGGCCGCGCTCACCATGACCGTCGGCAACGTCGGCGCACTCAGGCAGCGGCCCGCACGCGCGCACAGCGCCGTACGCCTCCTCGCCTGGTCCTCCGTCGGCCAGGCCGGGTACCTCCTGGTGCCGATCGCCGCCGCCGCCTACTCCGGCGACCCCGAGAAGTCCATCGGCTCCACCCTCGCCTACGCCCTCATGTACGCCGCCGTGAACCTGGGCGCCTTCGCGGTCGCCGCCCTCGTCGGACGCACCCACCGCCTCAACCGCGTCGCCGACTACCGTGGCCTGTACGCCTCCAGCCCGCTCACCGCGCTCCTCCTCGGCTTCTTCCTGCTCTGCCTCGCCGGACTCCCGCCGGGCATCATCGGCCTCTTCGCCAAGGTCACCGTCTTCGCCGCGGCCGTCGACGCCGGACTCGGCTGGCTCGCCGTCGTCATGGCCGTCAACGTCGTCATCGCGCTGGTGTACTACCTCCGGTGGACCGCCCTGCTGTTCCGCGCCCCCGAGGGCGAGCCGGTCCGGCACCGCCTCCCCGCCCCCCTCACCGCGGCCATCGCCCTCACCGGGGTGATCGGCATCGCCCTGTCCGGCGCACCCCAGCTGGTCCTCCGCTTCACCGACACCGGACTCTTCTGAGCCCGCTCCGGGACCTCCCCGCACGGCCGTCACCCGGACGGTTCACACGTGCCACCGCGCGCACAAGGGAACTAGTGCCCTTCGCCTCGCGTTGACCGGTACGGGAGGGTCCACTGGACGTGACACCACAGAAGCAGTGGACAGTGCAGGTCAGAAGGAAGATCAGCAAGCGAGGGTCCCCCTGTCGCACGATCTGGAGGGCGTACCGTGCACCGCCGGCACAACGGGCTCAGGACAGCGGTCCTCCTCGGGGGACTGTCCGCACTCATCATCGTCATCGGCGGCTTCTTCGGCCGCACGGGCCTCGTCATCGCCGTCGTGGTCGCGCTCGGCACCAACGCCTACGCGTACTGGAACAGCGACAAGCTGGCCCTGCGCGCCATGCGGGCCCGCCCGGTGAGCGAGTTCGAGGCGCCGGGGCTGTACCGCATGGTCCGCGAGCTCTCCACGCAGGCCCGCCAGCCCATGCCCCGCCTGTACATCTCCCCGACGGAGGCCCCCAACGCCTTCGCCACCGGCCGCAACCCGCGCAACGCCGCCGTGTGCTGCACCGAAGGCATCCTGCGCCTGCTCGACGAGCGTGAGCTGCGCGGCGTCATCGGGCACGAGCTCAGCCACGTCTACAACCGCGACATCCTGATCTCCTCGGTCGCCGGCGCCCTCGCCTCCGTGATCATGTTCCTGGTCAACTTCGCCTGGCTGATCCCGATCGGCCGCTCGAACGACGACGACGGCCCGGGTCTCCTCGGCATGCTGCTGATCATGATCCTGGGCCCGCTCGCCGCGTCCGTCATCCAGCTGGCCATCAGCCGTTCCCGGGAGTACGAGGCCGACGCCTCCGGCGCCCAGCTCACCGGCGACCCCCTTGCCCTGGCCGGCGCCCTGCGCAAACTGGATCACGGAACCAAACAGCTCCCGCTGCCCCCCGAGCCCCGCATCGAGACGGCCAGCCACATGATGATCGCCAACCCGTTCCGTCCCGGCCAAGGGCTCACCAAGATGTTCTCCACCCACCCGCCGATGGCGGAACGCATCGCCCGGCTCGAGAAGATGGCAGGTCACCACCAGTGAAGACCATCCTGAACGTCATATGGCTCGTCTTCAGCGGCTTCTGGCTGTTCCTCGGCTACCTGGCCGCGGGCGTGCTGCTCTGCATCACGGTCATCGGCATCCCCTTCGGCGTCGCCGCGTTCCGGATCGGCATCTACGCCCTGTGGCCCTTCGGGTACACGACGGTCGAACGCCGGGACGCGGGAGCCCCGTCCTTCCTCGTCAACGTGCTGTGGCTCCTCCTGGCCGGCTGGTGGCTGGCGCTCGGCCACGTCCTCACCGGCCTCGCCCTGTGCGTGACGATCATCGGCATCCCGCTCGGCGTCGCCAACTTCAAGCTGATCCCGGTCTCGCTGTTCCCGCTGGGCCGCGAGATCGTGCGCAGCGACCAGGCGTTCACGTCCACGTCACGCTGGTAGGCAGGCCGGCCGCTCCGTCGTGAGCCGGGAGGTGCGCACGGCCCGGCAGGCAGGCCCGGCAGGGGCGCACAGTCCCGTAGTTGTCCACAGTCCGGAGGTTGTCCACAGGCCCGCACGAATGTCAGTGGCAGGCCGCAGGATGAACCCATGACCGAGCACGAGCAGTTGCTGCGACAGGTGGCGGACAAGGCCCGCACCACCCGCCCGTGGGGCCGGGCGTCCCTGCCCGAGCCCATCGACGCGGCCACCCTGTCACGCGCCGAAACCCTCCTGGGCTTCGCCCTGCCCCCGCTGCTCGCGGAGCTGTACCTGCGGACGGGGGACGGCGGCTTCGGCCCCGAGTACGGTCTGCTGCCCCTCCTGGACAGCACACCCTCCGGCGAGCCGGCCGCCGTGACCCAGTACCACGCCCACCGCGAGAGCGGCCGCGACGACCCCGATCGGGCCTGGCCCGAGGGAGTGCTGCCGATATCCCACTGGGGCTGCGGCATGTACGCCTGTGTCGACTGCCGCTCGCCCGAGGCGACCGTCCTCCTCTTCGACCCCAACCCGGGCGACCCCGACCACGCCTGGTTCCTCGACGCCCCCGGCCTCGCGGAGTGGCTCCACTCCTGGATCCGCGGCACCGGCTGGTACGAGGAGGGGAACGAGGGAGCGGACCTGCAGCCCTGGACCGGCTTCCGCGGACGTCCGGCACCGACGCCGGAGCACCGGCCGAGCCGGCCGTGACCGGTCACCGGCCGCCGGCCGGCCTCCGCGCGCCGTAGACCGCCACACCCGCGGCCAGCACCCCCGCGCCCACGGCGACCGAGACCCACGGCAGCGAGAACGCCAGCACCAGGCACCCGGCCAGCCCCACCGCCGGCACCACCCGCGCCACCGGCCGCGCATCGAGCGTCCACGCCGACGCGTTGGCCACCGCGTAGTACGTCAGCACACCGAAGGAGGAGAAGCCGATCGCACCCCGCACGTCCACCGTGGCCGCCAGCACGGCGACCACCGCGCCCACCACCAGCTCCGCCCGGTGCGGCACCCGGAACCGCGGGTGCACGGCGGCCAGGGCACCCGGGAGATGCCGGTCCCGTGCCATGGCCAGCGTCGTCCGCGAGACCCCCAGGATCAGGGCGAGCAGCGAACCCAGCGCGGCCACCGCCGCGCCCACCCGCACCACCGGCGCCAGCTCGGGCACCCCGGCGGCCCGCACCGCGTCGGCGAGCGGCGCGGTGGCATCACCCAGCCCCTTCGGCCCCAGCACCGAGAGGACGGCCACGGCGACGGCCGCGTACACGACCAGCGTGATGCCGAGGGCGAGTGGAATCGCCCGGGGAATGGTGCGTGCCGGGTCCCGGACCTCCTCACCGAGGGTCGCGATACGGGCGTACCCCGCGAAGGCGAAGAACAGCAGACCGCCCGCCTGAAGCACCCCGCCGGCCCCCTCGGACACCCCGATGTCCAGCCGCCCGGCATCCGCCTCCCCCGACGTCACACACACGACCACCACGGCAGCGAGGACCGCCAGCACCACACCCACGATCGCCCGCGTCAGCCACGCGGACTTCTGCACACCGCCGTAGTTCACCGCCGTCAGCAGCACCACGGAGGCGACCGCCACGGCGTGCGCCTGGTCCGGCCACACGTACGCGCCCACGGTCAGCGCCATCGCCGCGCAGGAGGCCGTCTTCCCGACCACGAACGCCCAGCCGGCCAGGTAACCCCAGAACTCCCCGAGCCGCTCCCTGCCGTACACGTACGTGCCGCCCGACGCCGGGTAGCGGGCGGCGAGGCGAGCCGACGACGCGGCGTTGCAGTAGGCGACCACCGCGGCGACCGCCAGCCCGAGGAGCAGACCGGATCCGGCCGCGTGCGCGGCGGGCGCCAGCGCGACGAAGATCCCGGCCCCCACCATCGAACCGAGACCGATGACCACGGCGTCACCGACGCCGAGTGTGCGCCGCAGACGGGGACCGGAGGTGTCTGTCATGGGGCCGCACCCTACTGAACCAGTGCAACCAGCACATGGACGCGTGGCGTCTTGCCGGGTGCAAGCGCGACAGGAAAGGGGCAGGTGCACCGCATGACGTTCATCAGCTGGATCATCCTCGGGCTGCTGGCCGGAGCGATAGCGAAGTTCCTGCTCCCCGGCCGCGACCCGGGCGGGCTCATCGGCACGACCCTGATCGGTGTCGCCGGAGCCTTCATCGGCGGCTGGATATCGGCCCGTTGGCTCGACCAGCCGATCACCAAGGACTTCTACGACGGCACCACCTGGGTCGCCGCCATCGGCGGCTCACTGGTCCTCCTGGTCGCCTACCGCATCCTGTTCGGCCACTCGCGCGACTGACGAACGGAGTGGGGCGGACACCCTCCGCTGCCCGCCCCACCCCGTTCTCCGTCCGCGGTCCTACCGGTAGTTCACGAACTGCAGCGCGAACTCGAAGTCCTTGCCCTTGAGCAGGGCGATGACGGTCTGGAGGTCGTCCCGGCTCTTGGAGCTGACCCGCAGCTCGTCTCCCTGCACCTGGGCCTTCACGCCCTTCGGGCCCTCATCGCGGATGATCTTCGCCACCTTCTTCGCGTTGTCCTGGGAGATGCCCTCCTCGATCGACGCGAAGATCTTGTACTCCTTGCCCGAGAGCTGCGGCTCGCCCGCGTCCAGGGCCTTCAGCGAGATGCCCCGCTTGATCAGCTTGGACTGGAAGACGTCGAGGACAGCCTTGACCCGGTCCTCGGAGTTCGCCTCCATGAGGATCTTCTCCCCGGACCACGAGATCGAGGCACCCACGCCCTTGAAGTCGTAGCGCTGCGAGATCTCCTTGGCGGTCTGGTTGAGGGCGTTGTCGACCTCCTGCCGCTCGACCTTCGAGACGATGTCGAAACTGGAGTCGGCCATGTCCTGTGGCTCCTTGAATCAGGGTGCGTATCGGCTGCGCACCGGATGCGTACCGGCACACGGGGGACGGTCCAGAGCCCGGCATCGGCTCCGGACCGCATCCGCACCAGCCTAGTCATCCCCCGCCCCCGGCTGCCGATCAATCGGGTGGCGAAGCACCCCTCTCCATCGGGTATTGTTTACGTCGTTGCCACGGAGCACCGCCGCAAGGCGGAACGAGGGCAGCAACCCAGGCGGTGTGCCCGAGCGGCCAAAGGGAGCAGACTGTAAATCTGCCGGCTCAGCCTTCCCAGGTTCGAATCCTGGCGCCGCCACACGACCGAAAGGGTCTGTGACCAGCAGCAATGCTGATCACAGACCCTTTCGTCGTTCACCGGCATGGGTGGGTCGCCATGGGTTGCCTGCGCGTGACAGGAACACGAGACGGCTCCGTCCCGAGGACGCCCTGCTCACAGGGCAGGGGGCGAGTGTGCTCAGCGGACGTGGGCTTCCGCGCGGTCTTCCCTGCGATTCCACGATCCCGCACCGCTGGGGCGGCGGTCCGTTCCGCGGGCGCGGGCGCCGGGGCACACTGACTGCATGTCGTCGCGTCGTCGTGCCTGTCCCGAGTGCCGTCGTGAGATCGCCGTGGTCGCCGGGCGGTACGCGCGGCACGATCCGCCCGGCGCGCGGGGGACCGGGGAGCTGACGTCCTGCCCCGGATCGAGGCGGCAGGCTCCGCTCGGGGCGGAACAACCGTCGCTGGACGGGCACGTGGTGCCGGAGTTCCCGGGGCAGATGTCCCTCTTCTAGCGCTTCTGGCGTCCGGCGCCGCTCAGTTGCCCGCCACCGACTTGACGGCCACCGACACCGGCGCGGCGCCGCTGATGAGTTCCAGGGTCAGGCCGGCCGTCGCGGGGGTGTCCACCAGTTCCGCCAGGACGGCGGCCACGTCGTCGCGGGGGATCGGGCCGCGGCCCGTGTGGGCCTCGAGGCGGACCAGGCCGGTGCCGGCGTCGTCGGTGAGCTGGCCGGGGCGCAGGACCGTCCAGTCGAGGGCGTCCAGACCGCGCACGTAGGCGTCCGCCTCGCCCTTGGCGCGCAGGTACACGTCGAAGATCTCGTCGCCCTGGTGTGCCGGGTCCGCGCCCATGGACGACACGATGACGAAGCGCCGTACGCCCGCGCGGACGGCCGCGTCGGCGAAGAGGACCGCCGCCGCCTTGTCCACGGTCTCCTTGCGCTCGACCCCGCTGCCCGGGCCCGCGCCCGCCGCGAACACCACCGCGTCCGCGCCCTCGAGCCGCTCGGCGACCTCCTCCACCGACGCCGACTCCAGGTCGAGGACGACCGGCTCGGCGCCCAGTTGCCGCAGCTCGTCCGCCTGTTCGGGTTTGCGGATGATGCCCGCCGCCTCGTCCCCGCGCGCGGCGAGCAGCCGCTCCAGCCGCAGCGCGATCTGACCATGACCACCAGCGATGACAATGCGCATGTCTCCGACCGTACGCCGGGGCGACGGCATCCGCCGCGCGACTGCCACGACACGCCGCGACACCCCGGGCGATGTCCGAGCGGCGGGGACCGTGCCCCGAGTGGACTCCGTGCCCTCACGCGGCAGCCGTGCCCTCACGCGGCAGCCGTGCCCTCACGCGGCCCGTGCCCTCACGCGGCCCGTGCCCTCACGCGGCCCGCGCCCTATGCGGGCCCGCGCCCCTGCCGTGGCAGACCCGGAGCCGCCCCGCCCGCCGAGTCGCAGTACTCCCGCACCGCGCTCGTCCGCGCCACCACCCGGCCCCCGTGGACCACGATCCGGCTGTACGCCAGCGACAGGGCGCCCGGGAGCGCCTCGCCGCGGACCGCCAGCAGTTCCGCCGGGAAACCGGCCTCCACGCGCACCTCGGGCAGCCCGAGAGCCGCCCGCGCGGACGCGCTCACCGTGGCGTACGCGTCCTCCGCGGACAGTCCCTGGCACGAGGCCAGCAGGTAGGCCGCCTCCAGCGGGTCGCCGCGGCCCACCGGGTTCGTCATGTCCCGCAGGGCGCCGCTGCCCGCGGCCACCGGCACCCCCGCCGACCGCAACAGCCGCACCGGGGCGGCGGAATGGACGTCCACGGCGCCGCAGCCGCCCTGGGGCAGGCACACCACCGTCACCCCGGCCGCCGCGAGCCGGTCGGCGGTGCGGGCGGCCAGTTCGGCCGGCAGCGCCGCGAGGCCGCCGCACGGGCCGAAGGCGACGCCCGGCCGCAACCCGCCCGCCATGGCCGCGAACCGGGCCAGCCGGGCGGGGTCGGTGGCGTCCGTGTGCAGGTCGACGGGGCAGCCGTGCTCCGAGGCGATCTCGAGGGCCGTCTCCACACAGCCCGTGGGGTCGGGGTCGAGGTCGGGGCAGCCGCCCACCACGGCCGCCCCCATCTTCAGCGCGTCGCGCAGCACCGCGCGCCCTTCCGCCCCGGCCACCCCGGTCAGTACCCGGGGCATCGCCACGGTCGTCAGCTCGGCCAGCCCGCGCAGTGACCGCCCGGCCTCCAGTACGGCGGTCAGCGCGCCCAGTCCGGCCAGGTCACCCACCCGCACATGGGCCCGCAACGCCGTCGCGCCGTGCCCGAGTTGCAGCAGCACCGCCTCCGTCGCACGGCGCCGGACGTTCCCGGGTTCGTACGGGACGGGCCCGTCGGCGTCGGCGGACAGGGCGGTGTCCGCGTGGGCGTGGGGTTCGACGGGGGCCGGCAGCAGCAGATAGCCGGTGAGGTCGACCCGGGTGCCGCACGTGCGCGTGCCGTCCGCCGCCAGGCTGCCCGGCGTGCCGACCGCCTCGATGCGCCCGCCGCCCAGCCGCACGTCCACGGTCCGGCCGTCGGTGAGCCGCGCTCCGCACAACAGCAGCGGAGCCGGGTCGGCCGGAGGCGCACCCGGGGGCGACGGCCACGAGCCGGACGGCGGCTGCGGCTGGCTGTCGGGCATCACACTCCTGGGGCTCCGGCTGCGGCACGTGGACGCGCAGCACACGGGGGCAAGATCACGCAGAGTGAGACGAGCCTAGGACGGCCCCCCGCCGCCCGCCGGGAGGAGCGCAATAGTCGTACCGGCGTGGTCCCCGTGAGAGGACAGGGCACCCGAAACGGATTTGGGCGAACGGCTGCGGACCGTGTAATGTCTTCCTCGCTCGCCCCAATAGCTCAGTCGGCAGAGCGTCTCCATGGTAAGGAGAAGGTCAACGGTTCGATTCCGTTTTGGGGCTCTGGTGTGTGAGGTTCCCGTCGCGAGGCGGGGCCCGATCGCATCAAAGCGGTGTAGCTCAGTCGGTAGAGCAAGCGGCTCATAATCGCTGTGTCACCGGTTCAAGTCCGGTCACCGCTACAGACAGTAGCCGATTGCGGGGTCGGTCCTTCGATCGGCTACTCTTCTTGCGTAAATACAGTCAATCCGTTCGTCAAGGAGCACTCACGTGGCTGCCACCGACGTCCGCCCGAAGATCACGCTGGCCTGCGTGGAGTGCAAGGAGCGGAACTACATCACCAAGAAGAACCGGCGTAACAACCCGGATCGTCTTGAGATGAAGAAGCACTGCCCGCGTTGCAATGCGCACACCGCGCACCGCGAAACGCGATAAAACAGGCTCGTACACGAGGCCGTCCCCCCACCCGGGGGGCGGCCTCGTGTCGTTTTCCCACCACCACCGGCCGACCGCGGACGGGCCGACACGGACCCGGACCCGCCGGGACGGTCCAGAGAACAGGCAGACACAGGAGGTGCCGCGCGCATGGCGCTCGACCAGTCCTTCGCCGGGCGGAGCTACCCGCCCACCGAGCCCTACGAGGTGGGCCGGGAGAAGATCCGTGAGTTCGCCGAGGCAGTGGGGGACGCCAATCCGGCGTACAGGGACGTGGAGGCCGCCAAGGCGCTCGGCCACCCCGATGTGATCGCTCCGCCGACCTTCGTGTTCGCCATCACCTTCAAGGCCGCCGGTGAGGTCGTCGCCGATCCCCAGCTCGGCCTGGACTACAGCCGGGTGGTGCACGGCGACCAGAAGTTCGCGTACAACCGGCCGGTGCGCGCCGGTGACCGGCTCACCGTCACCTCGACCATCGAGACGATCAGGTCGATGGCCGGCAACGACATACTGGACATCCGCGGCGAGGTGCACGACCAGAACGGCGAACACGTCGTGACCGCCTGGACCAAACTGGTCGCGCGCGCGGCCGAGGAGGCGTGAATCACACCATGACGGCGAAGATCTCCTACGCCGACGTCGAGGTCGGCACCGAGCTGCCCGCACAGACGTTCCCCGTGACCCGCGCCACGCTCGTCCAGTACGCGGGCGCCTCCGGCGACTTCAACCCCATCCACTGGAACGAGAAGTTCGCCAAGGAGGTCGGCCTGCCCGACGTCATCGCGCACGGCATGTTCACCATGGCCGAGGCGATCCGCGTGGTGACCGACTGGGTGGGCGACCCGGGCGCGGTCGTCGAGTACGGCGTCCGCTTCACCCGTCCGGTCGTCGTCCCCAACGACGACCGGGGCGCCCTCATCGAGGTCAGCGGCAAGGTCGCCGCCAAGCTCGACGACGACACAGTCCGTGTGGACCTCACCGCGACCAGCGCCGGGCAGAAGGTCCTGGGCATGTCGCGGGCCGTCGTCCGGCTGGGCTGAGCCGGACGAGCCGGGGGAGCGGGGCTGTCGGTGCCGTCTCGTAGTCTTGAGCCCGTGCAGGAACTCCACGACGCCCCCCTCGCCCCGCTCACCACCTTCCGGCTGGGCGGCCCCGCGACCCGGCTGGTCACCGCGACGTCCGACGACGAGGTGATCGCTGTCGTCCGCGACGCCGACGACAGCGGCACCCCGCTGCTGATCATCGGCGGCGGCTCCAACCTGGTCATCGGAGACAAGGGCTTCGACGGCACTGCCCTCGTCGTCGCGACCAAGGGTGTCACGCTGGACGGCACGCGACTGGAGCTGGCCGCCGGCGAGGTGTGGACCGACGCCGTCGCCCGCACCGTGGAGGCCGGGCTCGCCGGTGTCGAATGCCTGGCCGGTATCCCCGGTTCGGCGGGCGCCACCCCGATCCAGAACGTCGGGGCGTACGGGCAGGAGGTCTCCTCCACCATCACCGAGGTCGTCGCCTACGACCGCCGTGCCCGCGAGACCGTCACCCTGAGCAACGCGGAGTGCGCCTTCTCCTACCGCCACAGCCGCTTCAAGTCCGATCCCGAGCGCTACGTCGTCCTGCGCGTGCGCTTCGCCCTGGAGGACGCCGGCGGGCTGTCCGGGCCCGTCAGGTACGCCGAGACGGCCCGCGTCCTCGGGGTGGCGCCGGGCGAGCGGGTTCCGCTGGCCACCGCCCGCGAGACGGTCCTGGGGCTCCGCGCCGGCAAGGGCATGGTGCTGGACCCCGACGACCACGACACCTGGTCGGCCGGTTCCTTCTTCACCAACCCGATCCTCGACGACGAGGCGTTCGCCGCGTTCCGCTCGCGCGTCCGGGAGCGGCTCGGCGACGGTGCCGAGGCCCCCGCGTATCCCGCGGGCGAGGGGCGCACCAAGACCTCCGCGGCCTGGCTGATCGACAAAGCCGGCTTCACCAAGGGCTTCGGCCACGGACCCGCCCGCATCTCCACCAAGCACACCCTCGCCCTCACCAACCGCGGGGAGGCGACCACCGAGGACCTGCTGGCGCTCGCCCGCGAGGTCGTCGCCGGGGTGCGGGACGCCTTCGGCATCACCCTGGTCAACGAGCCGGTCACGGTGGGCGTGACCCTGTAGCGGCGAATCTCCGTTGCCGCCCGGCACCCGCGCCCGCGATCCTGGGCCGGTGAGGCCGAGCCCATGCGTCTGAGACTGCGCCAGTTCCGTCCCCGGACCGGTCCGCGCGAGCACCGCGTCGTCCAGCCCCTGTACCCCCTGCGCCACACCTCGCTGCGCGCGCCGGAGCCCATCGGCCTGCTGCTCGGCGACCACGACGGGCTGAACCGGCTCGCCGGCCTGTTCTCCTTCGCGGCCTACTCACGGCACACGATCGTCCACCTGCCGCTGCGCGACGGCGTGCCGCCGGACGAGGGCGCCGGCGAGCTGGTGGACCTGGTCCTGGTCCACCACTCCTACGGACTGCGGCCCAGTACATGGCCTCGGCTGCGTCGCGCGCTCGGCCGGGGCACGCCCCTCTCGGTCCGCACCGACGAGGGGCGCACGGACCGGGACGCGTCCGCGTGGCGCCGGCGGGCGGCGCGTGCGGACTGCCGGGACGCGTTGCGGCACGTCACGTACGCCCGCACGTTCTTCCTCTTCGGCAGCCGGGATGTCTTCGCCGAGACGGCGATGTCCCTCGCCCACGCCGCGGGCTGGGGGCCGCGCCGGAAGGGCGTCTCGAAGGGGCACCCGGCCATGGTGTCGAGCGTCCCCGGCCTCACGCAGCAGCCCGGTGGCGGGCACCCCCACGAGGTGCTGGTCTGCTTCAAGCCGTATCCGCCCTACGCCCACTTCAGGAGACCGGGGCGGTGAGCCAGTCGTCGACGCCGGACAGCAGTTTCGCCTTCACGTCCTCGGGGGCCGCCGAGCCCCGCACCGACTGGCGTGCCACCTCCGCGAGCTCCGCGTCCGTGAAGCCGTGGTGGACGCGGGCGATCTCGTACTGCGCCGCCAGCCGGGAGCCGAAGAGCAGCGGATCGTCCGCGCCCAGCGCCAGCGGCACGCCCGCCTCGAACAGCGTCCGCAGCGGTACGTCCTCAGGCTTCTCGTAGACACCCAGCGCGACGTTGGACGCCGGGCACACCTCGCAGGTCACCTGACGGTCCGCGAGCCGCTGCATCAGCCGCGGATCGTCCGCCGCCCGCACGCCGTGCCCGATCCGGTGCGCCTCCAGGTCGTCCAGGCAGTCCCGCACCGACGCCGGGCCCGCCAGCTCGCCGCCGTGCGGAGCGGACAGCAGCCCGCCGTCCCGGGCGATCGCGAACGCGCGGTCGAAGTCGCGGGCCATCCCGCGCCGCTCGTCGTTGGACAGCCCGAACCCGACCACGCCCCGGTCCGCGTACCGCACCGCGAGCCGGGCCAGCGTCCGCGCGTCCAGGGGATGCTTCATCCGGTTGGCGGCCACCAGCACCCGCATCCCGATCCCGGTGTCCCGCATCGCCGAGTCCACCGCGTCCAGGATGATCTCCAGCGCCGGGATCAGCCCGCCCAGCCGGGGCGCGTACGACGTCGGGTCGACCTGGATCTCCAGCCAGCCCGAGCCGTCGCGCACCTCCTCCTCCGCCGCCTCCCGCACCAGCCGCTGGATGTCCTCCGGCTCGCGCAGGCACGAGCGGGCGGCGTCGTACAGCCGCTGGAAGCGGAACCAGCCGCGCTCGTCCGTGGCCCGCAGTCTCGGCGGCTCCCCGCCGGTCAGCGCGTCGGTCAGCGCCTCGGGCAGGCGGACCCCGTACTTGTCGGCCAGCTCCAGCAGGGTGGCGGGCCGCATGGACCCGGTGAAGTGCAGGTGGAGATGGGCTTTCGGCAGCTCAGAGACATCACGTACACGCTCCATTCCCAGATCCTGCCGCACGTCCCGTCCGTGCCGGTAGCGCTTTCACCTTTCGTGGTCTTGCTCGCACAAACGAACAGGGGCGCCCGGGGTGAATCCGGGCGCCCCTGTGGTGAAGGAGGGAGGTCAGTCCCGCGCCTCCGCGAGCAGCTTCTGGATCCGGCTCACGCCCTCGACGAGGTCCTCGTCGCCGAGCGCGTACGACAGCCGCAGGTAGCCCGGGGTGCCGAACGCCTCACCGGGCACCACCGCGACCTCGGCCTCCTCCAGGATGAGCGCGGCCAGCTCGACCGAGTCCTGCGGGCGCCTGCCCCGGATCTCCTTGCCGATCAGCGCCTTCACCGAGGGGTAGGCGTAGAACGCGCCCTCGGGCTCCGGGCACAGGACACCCTCGATCTCGTTGAGCATCCGCACGATGGTCTTCCGCCGCCGGTCGAAGGCCTCGCGCATCGTCGCGACCGCGTCCAGGTCACCGGAGACGGCGGCGAGGGCGGCGGCCTGGGCCACGTTGGAGACGTTCGACGTGGCGTGCGACTGGAGGTTGGTCGCGGCCTTGACCACGTCCTTCGGGCCGATGACCCAGCCGACCCGCCAGCCCGTCATCGCGTAGGTCTTCGCGACACCGTTGACCACGATGCACTTGTCGCGCAGCTCGGGCAGCAGCGCGGGCAGGGAAACGGAGACGGCGTCGCCGTAGACCAGGTGCTCGTAGATCTCGTCCGTCAGCACCCACAGGCCGTGCTCCACGGCCCACTTGCCGATCGCCTCGGTCTCGGCCTCGCCGTAGACCGCGCCGGTCGGGTTCGACGGGGAGACGAACAGGACGACCTTCGTCCGCTCCGTGCGGGCCGCCTCCAGCTGCTCCACACTCACGCGGTAGCCGGTGGTCTCGTCGGCGACGACCTCGACCGGGACACCGCCGGCCAGTCGGATGGACTCCGGGTAGGTGGTCCAGTACGGCGCGGGGACGATGACCTCGTCGCCCGGGTCGAGGATCGCGGCGAAGGCCTCATAGATGGCCTGCTTGCCGCCGTTGGTGACGAGGATCTGGGACGGGTCCACCTCGTAGCCGGAGTCGCGCAGCGTCTTGGCGGCGATCGCGGACTTCAGTTCCGGCAGACCGCCGGCCGGCGTGTAGCGGTGGTACTTCGGGTTCTTGCAGGCCTCGATCGCGGCCTCGACGATGTAGTCCGGCGTCGGGAAGTCGGGCTCACCGGCACCGAAGCCGATCACCGGTCGCCCGGCGGCCTTGAGGGCCTTGGCCTTGGCGTCCACGGCGAGGGTGGCGGACTCGGAGATCGAGCCGACTCGGGCGGAGACCCGGCGCTCGGTGGGAGGGGTTGCAGCGCTCATGGGCCCATCGTTCCAGACCGGAAACCTCACGGGCACAGGGGTTTCACCGACTGAACATCACCGGGGAGAGCGCTGAACACCAGTCCGCATCCACGGTGCGGGGCCACGTCGCCGGGCGGTCCCGGGCGGTTCACGGCGGGGACGGTTCCCTCACGGGCGCTTTCTGTTCGACGCCCGGCCCAGGAACACGTACACTCTCACCTCGTTGGCCTTCAGCGGTCCGCGCCCGTCCGGTGCACACCAAGCATCCGGTGGGATGCGGTACGTTGGGGGACACACAAAGGGTCGTAGCTCAATTGGTAGAGCACTGGTCTCCAAAACCAGCGGTTGGGGGTTCAAGTCCCTCCGGCCCTGCTACACACACCATCGCCAGGATGTGTGCGCATGTACGTACAGCAATGCACCGCCGTGCGGGCTCGGACCGGGCGCGGCACGGCCACGACCCGGAATCAGGTGAGGACGAGTGACGGACGCCGTGGGCTCCATCGACATGCCTGATGCCGAGGACGAGGCTCCGGACTCCAAGAAGACCCGCAAGGGCGGCAAGCGGGCCAAGAAGGGTCCGCTGAAGCGCCTCGCGCTCTTCTACCGCCAGATCGTCGCGGAGCTCCGCAAGGTCGTCTGGCCGACCCGAAATCAGCTGACGTCGTACACGACCGCCGTGATCATCTTCGTGGTCGTGATGATCGGCCTGATCACTCTGATCGACTATGGCCTCAGCAACGCCGCCAAGTACGTCTTCGGCTGATCCCCGAGCGAAGAGCGCCGAGGTACCCGGCGCTCCTTTCGCATGTTCCACCCCTATGTATCCAGGAAGAAGCAGCCACCGTGTCTGACCCGAACGTGAACGACGCCGTCGAGCCTCATGGCGAAGGGGCCGAGTCCGCCGAGGACGCGCTCGCCGCCGTCAAGGACGCGGACGTCGAGGACACCGAGGCCTCCGCCGAGGCCGAGGCTGCCGACACCGGCGCCGACGAGACCACCGACGCGGACGAGTCCCCCGAGGCGGACGAGTCCCCCGAGGCCGCGGAAGCGGCCGAGGAGCCCGAGGACGACCGCGACCCGGTCGAGAAGCTCCGCGAGGAGCTGCGCGCCCTGCCCGGCGAGTGGTACGTCATCCACACCTACGCGGGCTACGAGAACCGGGTGAAGACCAACCTGGAGCAGCGCGCCGTCTCGCTGAACGTCGAGGAGTACATCTTCCAGGCCGAGGTGCCGCAGGAAGAGGTCGTCCAGATCAAGAACGGCGACCGCAAGACGATCAAGCAGAACAAGCTCCCGGGCTACGTCCTGGTCCGCATGGACCTGACCAACGAGTCCTGGGGCGTCGTCCGCAACACCCCCGGTGTCACCGGCTTCGTGGGCAACGCCTACGACCCGTACCCGCTGACGCTGGACGAGATCGTCAAGATGCTCGCCCCGGAGGCCGAGGAGAAGGCCGCCCGCGAGGCCGCCGAGGCCGAGGGCAAGCCGGCGCCGCAGCGCAAGGTCGAGGTCCAGGTGCTGGACTTCGAGGTCGGCGACTCGGTCACCGTCACCGACGGCCCGTTCGCCACCCTCCAGGCGACCATCAACGAGATCAACCCCGACTCCAAGAAGGTCAAGGGCCTGGTGGAGATCTTCGGCCGGGAGACCCCGGTCGAGCTCTCCTTCGACCAGATCCAGAAGAACTAGCCCTTCTGGACGGCTGGTACACAGCTTCCGCGCAGGTCAGGCGAACGCTCGCGCGTTTGTCTGACCTGCTCGGTTTTGGCCGCGCATCTATACCCGTTATCGTTGTGCGGTATGCCTGCGTCCGGGTTGTCCCCTTGACGTGGGCAGGACCCGAATCGAAAGGACCCGGAGAGCCATGCCTCCCAAGAAGAAGAAGGTCACGGGGCTCATCAAGCTCCAGATCCAGGCCGGTGCCGCCAACCCGGCCCCGCCGGTCGGCCCCGCGCTGGGCCAGCACGGCGTCAACATCATGGAGTTCTGCAAGGCCTACAACGCCGCGACCGAGTCGCAGCGCGGCTGGGTCATCCCGGTGGAGATCACGGTCTACGAGGACCGTTCCTTCACCTTCATCACCAAGACCCCGCCGGCCGCCAAGATGATCCTCAAGGCCGCGGGTGTGGAGAAGGGCTCCGGCGAGCCGCACAAGACCAAGGTCGCGAAGATCACGCGTGACCAGGTCCGTGAGATCGCCACCACCAAGATGCCCGACCTCAACGCCAACGACCTGGACGCCGCCGAGAAGATCATCGCCGGCACCGCCCGTTCCATGGGCGTCACGGTCGAGGGCTGAGACCCACCCCCGCAAGCCAAGCAGTAGTGGAAGGGCCGGCTCGGCCCGGACCACGACTCCTCAGATCCCACAGGAGCTTTCAGTGAGCAAGCGCAGCAAGTCTCTCCGCGCTGCGGACGCCAAGATCGACCGGGAGAAGCTGTACGCCCCGCTCGAGGCCGTCCGTCTCGCCAAGGAGACGTCCACGACCAAGTTCGACGGCACCGTCGAGGTCGCCTTCCGCCTGGGTGTCGACCCGCGCAAGGCCGACCAGATGGTCCGTGGCACCGTGAACCTCCCGCACGGCACCGGCAAGACCGCCCGGGTCCTGGTCTTCGCGACCGGTGACCGTGCCGAGGCCGCGCGTGCCGCGGGCGCCGACATCGTCGGCGCCGACGAGCTGATCGACGAGGTGTCGAAGGGCCGTCTGGACTTCGACGCCGTCGTCGCCACCCCGGACCTCATGGGCAAGGTCGGCCGCCTCGGCCGCGTGCTCGGTCCCCGTGGTCTGATGCCGAACCCGAAGACCGGCACCGTGACCCCGGACGTCACCAAGGCCGTCAACGACATCAAGGGCGGCAAGATCGAGTTCCGCGTCGACAAGCACTCGAACCTGCACTTCATCATCGGCAAGACGTCGTTCGACGACACCAAGCTGGTGGAGAACTACGGTGCGGCGCTGGAGGAGATCCTCCGTCTGAAGCCGTCCGCCGCCAAGGGTCGCTACATCAAGAAGGCCGCCATCACCACCACGATGGGCCCCGGCATTCCGCTCGACCCGAACCGCACCCGCAACCTCCTCGTGGAGGAGGACCCGGCCGCCGTCTGAGCCGGGTGACCGGTCCTGCCGGTCCGCGCACTGTGAAAGCCCGCCCCCGAGCCTCCCAGAGGCCCGGGGGCGGGCTTTTTCGTACGACAGTGTCAGTCGGGTGGGTTACCGTTCCCTTGACTTCACAGACGTAGCACAGAGAAACAACCAGGGGTGGGATTCATGGCCATGGCCGCTTGGAAGCGCGCGGGTGTCTGTCTGACGGCCGCGGCCGTCGTCGCGGGCGTCGCGGGATGCAGCGGGGACGGCGACGGGGACGGCAAGAAGAAGGCCGCCGACTCGGCGCAGAGCGGTGTCCAGACGCAGAACGAGATGACGAAGGTCCTGCAGGCCGCCTTCAAGAAGACCTCGGAGGCCAAGTCCTCCAAGGTGCGGATGACCATGACGATGCCGGCCGGCCTGGACGGCGGCGGCACCATGGAGATGTCCGGCGTGCAGGGCTGGGACCCGGCCGTCATGGACGTCACCATGAAGGGCTCCGCCCTCACCGCGGGCGACCCGGAAGCACCCGAGCAGATCCGCATGATCATGCTGGACAGCGCCATGTACATGGACATGGGCGAGAAGCAGGCCGCCGAGATGGACGGCAAGCGCTGGATGAAGATGGACTTCGGCGCCATCGCCGAGGCCTCCGGTGACCCGGAGATCCAGAAGCAGATGACCGGCGGCATGGAGAACATGAACCAGGACCCCGCGCAGCAGCTCGCCCTGCTGCTCGAGTCCAAGAGCCTGAAGCACGTGGGTCCGGAGAAGGTCGACGGCGTCCAGACGCAGCACTACAAGGGCACCCTGACCATCGAGGAGATGCTCGACGCCAACAAGGGGCTCGACGGTGCCTTCACCGACGAGGAGCGCGAGCAGCTCGTCGCCAACATGAAGAAGACGGGCCTGAAGGGCTACGACACCGAGGTCTGGGTCAACGAGGACAACTACCCGGCCAAGATGGTCGTCGGCATGCAGATGGACCAGGGCACGATGAACATGACGGCCCACTACTCCGACTACGGCGCCGCGGCCGAGGTCGAGGCCCCGCCGGCCGGCGAGACCTTCGACTTCATGGAGATGATGAAGGAGCTGGAGGAGCTGGGAGCGGGCGCCTGAGCCCGACCCGGCCTGACGGGCCCCGGCTTCCCGGGGCCACCCGGTCGCCGATTTGCTCCGCGCCGATCGGTTCGCGTACTCTTCCACGGAAGCCAAAGACCGCTGGTCGTTGCCGTGCTCTCGTCAGAGGGTGCGGTGGCCGAAGGATCCGCTGAACTGCGGACGACCCGCGCAGGTGTCAGTGGAAGAGTTCCCGGAGTTCGCTGCCGCGAGGATGCGAAAGACCGGTTGAGCTACGCCCCGTGCGCCTGCGCCCGGGGCGTTTCGTTTTCCCCAGTCCTCCTTCGGGTCCGCGCGGTCCGAATCACCCGGAAGGAGGCCGAGGCTCTATGGCGAGGCCCGACAAGGCTGCCGCGGTTGCCGAGCTGACGGACAAGTTCCGCAGCTCCAACGCCGCCGTGCTGACCGAGTACCGCGGTCTCACCGTGGCGCAGCTCAAGACGCTGCGTCGTTCGCTCGGTGAGAACGCCCAGTACGCCGTGGTGAAGAACACGCTGACCAAGATTGCGGCCAACGAGGCCGGGATCACGCTCGACGACCAGCTCTTCGCTGGCCCGACGGCGGTCGCCTTCGTCACCGGTGACCCGGTGGAGTCGGCGAAGGGTCTTCGTGACTTCGCCAAGGACAACCCGAATCTCGTCATCAAGGGCGGTGTCCTTGATGGCAAGGCGATGTCCGCCGACGAGATCAAGAAGCTCGCGGACCTCGAGTCCCGCGAGGTTCTGCTCGCCAAGCTGGCGGGTGCCTTCAAGGGCAAGCAGACGCAGACTGCTCAGCTCTTCCAGGCGCTCCCCTCGAAGCTCGTCCGCACCGTGGACGCGCTCCGTGCCAAGCAGGACGAGCAGGGCGGTGCCGAGTAATTCGGCTCGCTTTCTGACCCTGGCCGCCTAGCGGCGAGGGTCGCAGCGGGCCCGACGTACGCCCGCCTCACCCCGTACATCCGGCACCTGCCGAATTAGTGGAAGGACCGCCATCATGGCGAAGCTCAGCCAGGAAGACCTGCTCGCCCAGTTCGAGGAGATGACCCTCATCGAGCTCTCCGAGTTCGTGAAGGCCTTCGAGGAGAAGTTCGACGTCACCGCCGCCGCGGCCGTCGCCGCCGCCCCGGCCGCCGCTGCCGCCCCGGCCGAGGCCGAGGCCGAGAAGGACGAGTTCGACGTCATCCTCACCGGTGCCGGCGACAAGAAGATCCAGGTCATCAAGGTCGTGCGTGAGCTGACCTCGCTGGGTCTGAAGGAGGCCAAGGACCTCGTGGACGGCGCCCCGAAGCCCGTTCTCGAGAAGGTCGCCAAGGACGCCGCCGAGAAGGCCGCCGAGTCCCTCAAGGGCGCCGGCGCCTCCGTCGAGGTCAAGTAACACCTCGCGGATCCCACGGGATCCGCAGCGCGTCCCACGGGGCGTGTAACGCTCAAGCACCGAAGAGCGATCATCCATCCGGGTGGTCGCTCTTCGGCGTACGAGGGGTCCGGCAGCGGCTGCCTTGCCCCCGGGACGGCGGGGGGTAGGGTGATCTTCGTTGTGCCTCCGAGGGCCGCGAAGAATCGTCTCGCGGCAGGCGGCTCGGGCAAGGGGGGCCTTGACGAACCGCACGCAGCGCGCAATTCTCAGGACGCGTCGTCACAAGGATCCGAATCCGAGGCATGGATCGACGGCAAAGAGGGCAGTATCACGGTGCGTTGAGGGCAGCGCCTTGTCGCAGGAGTTGATGACAACGAGGGCCACCACCCGGTCTCGTACACCGCACTGGACATCAGTGTGCCAAGTGGCTACACTGACCCTTTGCGCTGCCTGTTAGCTGTCCCCTGCCCGTCACCAGGGGCATGCCCTCACTCGAGCACCGATGACCAGATGATCTCTGACCTGGACTTTTGGGTCCCATCAGACGAATCTGTCGCTGTGCACAGTGGGGGGCCGGTACGCGCGTAGTGAGTCCGAGCCCTCGGAAGGACCCCCTCTTGGCCGCCTCGCGCAACGCCTCGACCGCGAATACGAACAACGGCGCCAGCACCGCCCCGCTGCGCATCTCCTTTGCAAAGATCAAGGAGCCTCTCGAGGTTCCGAACCTGCTCGCGCTGCAGACCGAGAGCTTCGACTGGCTGCTCGGCAACACCGCCTGGCAGAGTCGGGTCGAGGAGGCTCTCGAGAACGGGCAGGACGTCCCCACCAAGTCCGGTCTGGAGGAGATCTTCGAGGAGATCTCCCCGATCGAGGACTTCTCCGGGTCGATGTCCCTGACCTTCCGCGACCACCGTTTCGAGCCGCCGAAGAACTCCATCGACGAGTGCAAGGAGCGCGACTTCACGTACGCCGCCCCGCTCTTCGTCACCGCCGAGTTCACCAACAACGAGACCGGCGAGATCAAGTCCCAGACCGTCTTCATGGGCGACTTCCCGCTCATGACGAACAAGGGCACCTTCGTCATCAACGGCACCGAGCGTGTCGTGGTGTCCCAGCTGGTCCGCTCGCCGGGTGTCTACTTCGACTCCTCCATCGACAAGACGTCCGACAAGGACATCTTCTCCGCGAAGATCATCCCGTCCCGGGGTGCCTGGCTGGAGATGGAGATCGACAAGCGCGACATGGTCGGTGTGCGCATCGACCGCAAGCGCAAGCAGTCCGTCACCGTCCTCCTGAAGGCGCTCGGCTGGACCACCGAGCAGATCCTCGAGGAGTTCGGCGAGTACGAGTCCATGCGCGCCACCCTGGAGAAGGACCACACCCAGGGCCAGGACGACGCGCTGCTCGACATCTACCGCAAGCTGCGCCCGGGCGAGCCCCCCACGCGTGAGGCCGCGCAGACGCTGCTCGAGAACCTCTACTTCAACCCCAAGCGCTACGACCTGGCCAAGGTCGGCCGCTACAAGGTCAACAAGAAGCTCGGCGGGGACGAGCCGCTGGACGCCGGCGTGCTCACCACCGACGACGTCATCGCCACCATCAAGTACCTGGTGAAGCTGCACGCCGGTGAGACCGAGACGGTCGGCGAGTCGGGGCGTTCGATCATCGTCGAGACCGACGACATCGACCACTTCGGCAACCGCCGCATCCGCAACGTCGGCGAGCTGATCCAGAACCAGGTCCGTACGGGTCTCGCCCGTATGGAGCGCGTCGTGCGCGAGCGCATGACCACCCAGGACGTCGAGGCGATCACGCCGCAGACCCTGATCAACATCCGGCCGGTCGTCGCCTCCATCAAGGAGTTCTTCGGCACCAGCCAGCTGTCCCAGTTCATGGACCAGAACAACCCGCTGTCGGGCCTGACGCACAAGCGTCGTCTCAACGCCCTCGGCCCGGGTGGTCTCTCCCGTGAGCGGGCCGGCTTCGAGGTCCGTGACGTGCACCCCTCGCACTACGGCCGCATGTGCCCGATCGAGACGCCCGAAGGCCCGAACATCGGTCTGATCGGCTCACTCGCCTCCTACGGGCGGATCAACCCGTTCGGCTTCATCGAGACGCCGTACCGCAAGGTCGTCGACGGCCAGGTCACCGACGAGGTGGACTACCTGACCGCCGACGAGGAGGACCGCTTCGTCATCGCGCAGGCCAACGCGCCGCTCAGCGACGAGATGCGCTTCGTCGAGAACCGCATCCTGGTCCGCCGCCGTGGCGGCGAGGTCGACTACGTCCCCGGTGACGAGGTCGACTACATGGACGTCTCGCCGCGCCAGATGGTGTCGGTCGCGACCGCCATGATCCCGTTCCTCGAGCACGACGACGCCAACCGTGCCCTCATGGGCGCGAACATGATGCGCCAGGCCGTGCCGCTCATCAAGAGCGAGTCCCCGCTCGTCGGCACCGGCATGGAGTACCGCTCCGCCGTCGACGCCGGCGACGTGGTCAAGGCCGAGAAGGCGGGTGTGGTCCAGGAGGTCTCCGCGGACTACATCACCACCGCCAACGACGACGGCACGTACATCACGTACCGCCTCGCCAAGTTCTCCCGGTCCAACCAGGGAACCTCGGTCAACCAGAAGGTCATCGTCGCCGAGGGCGACCGGATCATCGAGGGCCAGGTCCTCGCCGACGGTCCGGCCACCGAGAACGGCGAGATGGCGCTCGGCAAGAACCTGCTGGTCGCGTTCATGCCGTGGGAGGGTCACAACTACGAGGACGCGATCATCCTGTCGCAGCGCCTCGTGCAGGACGACGTCCTCTCCTCGATCCACATCGAGGAGCACGAGGTCGACGCCCGTGACACCAAGCTCGGCCCCGAGGAGATCACCCGGGACATCCCGAACGTCTCCGAGGAGGTCCTCGCCGACCTCGACGAGCGCGGCATCATCCGCATCGGTGCCGAGGTCATCGCCGGCGACATCCTCGTCGGCAAGGTCACGCCCAAGGGTGAGACCGAGCTGACCCCCGAGGAACGCCTGCTGCGCGCGATCTTCGGCGAGAAGGCCCGTGAGGTCCGTGACACCTCGCTGAAGGTGCCGCACGGCGAGACCGGCAAGGTCATCGGCGTGCGCGTCTTCGACCGCGAGGAGGGCGACGAGCTTCCCCCCGGTGTCAACCAGCTGGTGCGCGTCTACGTCGCGCAGAAGCGCAAGATCACCGACGGTGACAAGCTCGCCGGCCGTCACGGCAACAAGGGCGTCATCTCCAAGATCCTGCCCATCGAGGACATGCCGTTCCTCGAGGACGGGACCCCGGTCGACATCATCCTCAACCCGCTGGGTGTGCCGTCCCGAATGAACCCGGGACAGGTCCTGGAGATCCACCTCGGCTGGCTCGCCAGCCGCGGCTGGGACGTCTCCGGCCTCGCGGACGAGTGGGCCGAGCGCCTCCAGGCCATCGGCGCCGACAAGGTCGAGCCCGGCACCAACGTCGCCACCCCGGTGTTCGACGGTGCGCGCGAGGACGAGCTCGCGGGCCTCCTCCAGCACACCATCCCGAACCGCGACGGCGAGCGCATGGTGCTCCCGTCCGGCAAGGCGCGGCTGTTCGACGGTCGTTCGGGCGAGCCGTTCCCCGACCCGATCTCCGTCGGCTACATGTACATCCTGAAGCTGCACCACCTGGTCGACGACAAGCTGCACGCCCGTTCGACCGGTCCCTACAGCATGATCACCCAGCAGCCGCTGGGTGGTAAGGCTCAGTTCGGTGGCCAGCGGTTCGGCGAGATGGAGGTGTGGGCACTCGAGGCGTACGGCGCCGCCTACGCGCTCCAGGAGCTGCTGACCATCAAGTCCGACGACGTCACCGGCCGCGTGAAGGTCTACGAGGCCATCGTCAAGGGCGAGAACATCCCCGAGCCCGGCATCCCCGAGTCCTTCAAGGTGCTCATCAAGGAGATGCAGTCCCTGTGCCTCAACGTGGAGGTGCTGTCCAGCGACGGCATGTCCATCGAGATGCGCGACACCGACGAGGACGTCTTCCGCGCTGCGGAGGAGCTCGGCATCGACCTGTCCCGGCGCGAGCCGAGCAGCGTCGAAGAGGTCTGACGGGAGTCGGGTGGCCCGGTGAACCCCGGGCCGCCCGCCCCAGGACCCCCGTTTCAGACCCCAAGACTTACAACCCTGAGAGGGATTGACGCATAGTGCTCGACGTCAACTTCTTCGACGAGCTCCGGATCGGTCTGGCTACCGCTGACGACATCCGTCAGTGGAGCCACGGCGAGGTCAAGAAGCCCGAGACCATCAACTACCGCACCCTCAAGCCCGAGAAGGACGGACTCTTCTGCGAGAAGATCTTCGGTCCGACCCGGGACTGGGAGTGCTACTGCGGCAAGTACAAGCGCGTCCGCTTCAAGGGCATCATCTGTGAGCGCTGTGGCGTCGAGGTCACGCGCGCCAAGGTGCGCCGCGAGCGGATGGGCCACATCGAGCTCGCCGCTCCCGTCACGCACATCTGGTACTTCAAGGGTGTCCCGAGCCGGCTGGGCTACCTGCTCGACCTGGCTCCCAAGGACCTCGAGAAGGTCATCTACTTCGCGGCGTACATGATCACGTACGTCGACGAGGAGCGCCGCACCCGCGACCTGCCCTCGCTGGAGGCGCACGTCTCCGTCGAGCGCCAGCAGGTGGAGAACCGCCGCGACGCCGACCTCGAGGCCCGCGCCAAGAAGCTCGAGACGGACCTCGCCGAGCTCGAGGCCGAGGGCGCCAAGGCCGACGTGCGCCGCAAGGTGCGCGAGGGTGCCGAGCGTGAGATGAAGCAGCTGCGCGACCGTGCGCAGCGCGAGATCGACCGCCTCGACGAGGTGTGGAGCCGGTTCAAGAACCTCAAGGTCCAGGACCTCGAGGGCGACGAGCTGCTCTACCGCGAGCTGCGTGACCGCTTCGGCACGTACTTCGACGGTTCGATGGGTGCCGCGGCGCTGCAGAAGCGCCTGGAGTCCTTCGACCTCGAGGAGGAGGCCGAGCGTCTCCGCGAGATCATCCGTACCGGCAAGGGCCAGAAGAAGACCCGTGCGCTCAAGCGCCTCAAGGTCGTCTCCGCGTTCCTGCAGACCAGCAACAGCCCCAAGGGCATGGTGCTCGACTGCGTGCCGGTCATCCCGCCGGACCTGCGTCCGATGGTGCAGCTGGACGGTGGCCGCTTCGCGACCTCCGACCTGAACGACCTGTACCGCCGCGTCATCAACCGCAACAACCGCCTGAAGCGGCTTCTCGACCTCGGCGCGCCCGAGATCATCGTGAACAACGAGAAGCGCATGCTCCAGGAGGCCGTCGACGCGCTCTTCGACAACGGCCGCCGCGGCCGCCCGGTGACGGGCCCCGGCAACCGTCCGCTGAAGTCGCTGTCCGACATGCTCAAGGGCAAGCAGGGCCGCTTCCGTCAGAACCTGCTCGGCAAGCGCGTGGACTACTCCGCGCGTTCCGTGATCGTCGTCGGTCCGCAGCTCAAGCTGCACCAGTGCGGTCTGCCGAAGGCGATGGCGCTGGAGCTGTTCAAGCCGTTCGTGATGAAGCGCCTGGTGGACCTCAACCACGCGCAGAACATCAAGTCGGCCAAGCGCATGGTCGAGCGCGGCCGCACCGTGGTGTACGACGTCCTCGAAGAGGTCATCGCCGAGCACCCGGTGCTGCTGAACCGTGCGCCCACCCTGCACCGCCTCGGCATCCAGGCCTTCGAGCCGCAGCTGGTCGAGGGCAAGGCCATCCAGATCCACCCGCTCGTCTGCACCGCGTTCAACGCGGACTTCGACGGTGACCAGATGGCCGTGCACCTGCCGCTGTCCGCGGAGGCGCAGGCCGAGGCCCGCATCCTGATGCTGTCCTCGAACAACATCCTCAAGCCGGCCGACGGCCGCCCGGTGACGATGCCGACCCAGGACATGGTCCTCGGTCTGTTCTTCCTCACCACCGACGGAGAGATGCGCGACCTCAAGGGCGAGGGCCGTTCCTTCGCTTCGGTCGCCGAGGCGATCATGGCCTTCGACGCGGGCGAGCTGTCGCTCCAGTCGAGGATCGACGTCCGCTTCCCGGTCGGCACCATCCCGCCGCGCGGCTGGACCCCGCCGGCGCGCGAGGAGGGTGCTGCGTCCGACGGCGGCTCCGCCGCGGGCGAGTGGCAGCAGGGCGACCCCTTCCGGCTGAACACCACGCTGGGCCGTGCGCTCTTCAACGAGCTGCTGCCCGAGGACTACCCGTTCGTCGACTACGAGGTCGGCAAGAAGCAGCTCTCGGAGATCGTCAACGACCTCGCCGAGCGCTACCCGAAGGTCATCGTGGCGGCGACGCTCGACAACCTGAAGGCGTCCGGCTTCTACTGGGCCACCCGCTCCGGCGTCACCGTCGCCATCTCCGACGTCGTCGTCCCCGAGGCGAAGAAGGAGATCGTCAAGGGCTACGAGGCGCAGGACGAGAAGGTCCAGAAGCAGTACGAGCGCGGTCTGATCACCAAGGACGAGCGCACGCAGGAGCTCATCGCGATCTGGACCAAGGCGACCAACGAGGTCGCCGAGGCGATGAACGACAACTTCCCGAAGACCAACCCGATCTTCATGATGGTGAACTCGGGTGCACGAGGCAACATGATGCAGATGCGTCAGATCGCCGGTATGCGTGGTCTGGTGTCGAACGCGAAGAACGAGACGATCCCGCGTCCGATCAAGGCGTCGTTCCGTGAGGGCCTGTCCGTGCTGGAGTACTTCATCTCCACGCACGGTGCCCGTAAGGGCCTGGCGGACACCGCTCTGCGTACCGCCGACTCGGGTTACCTCACCCGTCGTCTGGTCGACGTCTCCCAGGACGTCATCATCCGCGAGGAGGACTGCGGAACCGACCGCGGTCTGCGCCTCAAGATCGCCAGCCGGGACGAGACGGGCGTGCTCCGCAAGGAGGGCGACGTCGAGACGTCGGTGTACGCGCGCTGCCTCGCCGAGGACATCGTGGTCGACGGCCAGGTGCTGGCCCCGGCCGGCACCGACCTGGGCGACGTCCTCATCGAGGAGCTCGTCTCCCGCGGCGTCGAAGAGGTCAAGACCCGTTCGGTCCTGACCTGCGAGTCCGCCGTCGGCACCTGCGCCATGTGCTACGGCCGTTCGCTGGCCACCGGCAAGCTGGTCGACATCGGTGAGGCGGTCGGCATCATCGCCGCCCAGTCCATCGGTGAGCCCGGTACCCAGCTGACGATGCGTACCTTCCACACCGGTGGTGTGGCCGGTGACGACATCACCCAGGGTCTGCCCCGTGTCGTCGAGCTCTTCGAGGCCCGTACGCCGAAGGGTGTCGCCCCGATCTCCGAGGCCTCCGGCCGCGTGCGGATCGAGGAGACCGAGAAGACCAAGAAGCTCGTCGTCACCCCGGACGACGGCAGCGACGAGACGGCGTTCCCGATCTCCAAGCGTGCCAAGGTCCTGGTGAGCGAGGGCGAGCACGTCGAGGTGGGCCAGCAGCTCACCGTGGGTGCCACCAACCCCCACGACGTGCTGCGCGTCCTGGGCCAGCGCGCCGTCCAGGTCCACCTGGTCGGCGAGGTCCAGAAGGTCTACAACTCGCAGGGCGTGTCGATCCACGACAAGCACATCGAGATCATCATCCGGCAGATGCTGCGCCGGGTGACGATCATCGAGTCGGGCGACGCCGAGCTGCTGCCCGGCGAGCTGGTCGAGCGTTCGAAGTTCGAGACCGAGAACCGTCGTGTGGTCCAGGAGGGCGGTCACCCGGCCTCCGGTCGTCCGCAGCTGATGGGTATCACCAAGGCCTCGCTGGCGACGGAGTCCTGGCTGTCGGCCGCCTCCTTCCAGGAGACGACCCGGGTGCTGACGGACGCGGCGATCAACGCCAAGTCCGACAGCCTCATCGGCCTCAAGGAGAACGTCATCATCGGTAAGCTCATCCCGGCCGGTACGGGCCTGTCCCGCTACCGCAACATCCGGGTCGAGCCGACCGAGGAGGCCAAGGCCGCGATGTACTCGGCCGTCGGCTACGACGACATCGACTACTCGCCGTTCGGCACGGGCTCCGGCCAGGCCGTTCCGCTGGAGGACTACGACTACGGTCCGTACAACCAGTAAGCGGGCAGCTTGATCCGAGGGGCGGTCACTCCGTACGGGGTGGCCGCCCCTCGGCGTCGCGTGCGGGGGCCGGTGGAACCAAACTCCCGGTACGGTGCGTTCAAGTGGGTGAAAGACTGATCAGGGAGATCTGTCCGGGCCCCGGGAGGCAGCCGTGTCGTACCCGACTCCGTGGCAGGGCAACCCGTTGCAGGGGCCCGGCGCTCCGTCGATGCTGGCCTCCCACGCCGATCGTGAGCGCGCGGTGGACGTCCTGCGGGCCGGGTACGGCGAGGGCCGGCTGGACCACCCCGAGTTCGAGAAGCGCGTGGCCCGGGCCTACTCGGCCCGCACGGTGGCGGAGCTGTCGCTGCTGGTCGCCGATCTGCCCCAGGGCCCGATGCCGCAGCCGGTGGCGGCCGCCGGGCCGGTGCCGGCGACGTTCCTGCCCCGGCCGGTGCCCAGGACCAACGGCAAGGCGGTCGCCTCGATGGTCTGCGGCATCCTGTCCGTGGCCACCGGCGGTCTGACCGGGCTCCCGGCCGTGATCCTCGGCCACATGGCGCAGTCGGAGATACGCCGCACCGGCGAGGCCGGTGACGGTTTCGTCCTGACGGGCCTGGTCCTCGGCTGGCTGTCGGTCGCCGGGTGGGTCCTCTTCCTCAGCTTCTTCGTCCTGCTGGCCGCGGTGGCGGGCAGCGCCTGACGACGCTGGTGGGGGCGCTTCCGGGCGTGTCCGGGAGCCGGTGGAGCGAAGGGGGAGAAGTCCGGCGTGTCGGGCCGGGCTCCATTTGTTTTGACCGGAGTCCGTGAGGTAGGTACGCTCATACCTTGTGCCTGGGGTGTGCCCTGGCCTTCGTGCGTGCCATCACACCGCACCGGGGGTCGACAACGGCCACTGTGATTCAGCGCCTTCTTCTGCCTCGCGGTGGGAGTCCGCAGGATTCGACACACCCGACCGCGTGGGTCGGTGACGTTCCAGGTTAGCTTCACCAATCGGCACACAGAAACCGGAGAAGTAGTGCCTACGATCCAGCAGCTGGTCCGCAAGGGCCGGCAGGACAAGGTCGAGAAGAACAAGACGCCCGCACTCGAGGGTTCTCCTCAGCGCCGTGGCGTCTGCACGCGTGTGTTCACGACCACCCCGAAGAAGCCGAACTCGGCCCTGCGTAAGGTCGCGCGTGTGCGTCTGACCAGCGGGATCGAGGTCACCGCTTACATTCCGGGTGAGGGGCACAACCTGCAGGAGCACTCCATCGTGCTCGTGCGCGGCGGCCGTGTGAAGGACCTGCCGGGTGTTCGCTACAAGATCATCCGCGGTTCGCTCGACACCCAGGGTGTCAAGAACCGCAAGCAGGCTCGCAGCCGCTACGGCGCCAAGAAGGAGAAGTAAGAATGCCTCGTAAGGGCCCCGCCCCGAAGCGCCCGGTCATCATCGACCCGGTCTACGGTTCTCCTCTGGTGACCTCCCTGATCAACAAGGTGCTGCTGAACGGCAAGCGCTCCACCGCCGAGCGCATCGTCTACGGCGCCATGGAGGGTCTGCGCGAGAAGACGGGCAACGACCCCGTCATCACGCTGAAGCGCGCCCTGGAGAACATCAAGCCGACCCTCGAGGTCAAGTCCCGCCGTGTCGGTGGCGCCACCTACCAGGTTCCGATCGAGGTCAAGCCCGGTCGTGCCAACACCCTGGCGCTGCGCTGGCTGGTCGGTTACTCCCGCGCCCGTCGCGAGAAGACCATGACCGAGCGTCTGCTCAACGAGCTCCTCGACGCCTCCAACGGCCTCGGTGCCGCTGTGAAGAAGCGCGAGGACACGCACAAGATGGCCGAGTCCAACAAGGCCTTCGCGCACTACCGCTGGTAGTCGCTACCCACATCGAGACCGAGAGAAGACTGAAGCCTTATGGCTACCACTTCACTTGACCTGGCCAAGGTCCGCAACATCGGGATCATGGCCCACATCGACGCGGGCAAGACGACGACCACCGAGCGGATCCTGTTCTACACCGGCGTCTCCTACAAGATCGGTGAGGTCCACGAGGGCGCTGCCACCATGGACTGGATGGAGCAGGAGCAGGAGCGTGGTATCACCATCACCTCCGCCGCGACCACCTGTCACTGGCCGCTCGAGGACAACGACTACACGATCAACATCATCGACACCCCGGGACACGTCGACTTCACCGTCGAGGTGGAGCGCTCGCTGCGCGTCCTCGACGGTGCCGTGACGGTGTTCGACGGTGTCGCCGGTGTCGAGCCGCAGTCCGAGACGGTGTGGCGTCAGGCGGACCGCTACGGCGTTCCGCGTATCTGCTTCGTGAACAAGCTCGACCGCACCGGTGCCGAATTCCTCCGTTGTGTCGACATGATCAGCGACCGCCTGGGTGCGCAGCCGCTCGTCATGCAGCTGCCGATCGGTGCCGAGGCCGACTTCAAGGGCGTCGTCGACCTCGTGACGATGAAGGCCTACGTGTGGTCCGCCGAGGCCACCAAGGGCGAGATGTACGACGTCGTCGACATCCCGGCCACGCACACCGAGGCCGCCGAGGAGTGGCGCGGCAAGCTGCTCGAGGCCGTCGCCGAGAACGACGAAGAGCTGATGGAGCTGTACCTGGAGGGCACCGAGCCCACCACGGAGCAGCTGTACGCCGCGATCCGTCGCATCACCATCGCCTCCGGCAAGTCCACCGAGACCACCGTCACCCCGGTGTTCTGCGGCACCGCGTTCAAGAACAAGGGCGTGCAGCCCCTGCTCGACGCGGTCGTGCGCTACCTGCCGACCCCCCTCGACGTCGAGGCCATCGAGGGCCACGACCCGAAGGACGCGGAGAAGGTCGTCGCGCGCAAGCCGTCGGAGGACGAGCCGCTCGCCGCGCTCGCCTTCAAGATCATGAGCGACCCGCACCTCGGCAAGCTCACCTTCGTCCGGGTCTACTCGGGCCGCCTGGAGTCCGGCACCGCGGTGCTGAACTCCGTGAAGGGCAAGAAGGAGCGCATCGGCAAGATCTACCGCATGCACGCCAACAAGCGTGAGGAGATCGAGTCGGTGGGCGCCGGCGACATCGTCGCCGTCATGGGTCTGAAGCAGACCACCACCGGTGAGACGCTGTCCGACGACAAGAGCCCGGTCATCCTGGAGTCCATGGACTTCCCGGCGCCGGTCATCCAGGTCGCCATCGAGCCCAAGTCGAAGGGCGACCAGGAGAAGCTCGGCGTCGCGATCCAGCGCCTGGCCGAGGAGGACCCGTCCTTCCAGGTCCACTCGGACGAGGAGACCGGCCAGACCATCATCGGTGGTATGGGCGAGCTGCACCTCGAGGTGCTGGTCGACCGTATGCGCCGTGAGTTCAAGGTCGAGGCCAACGTCGGCAAGCCTCAGGTCGCCTACCGTGAGACGATTCGCAAGACCGTCGAGCGCGTGGACTACACCCACAAGAAGCAGACCGGTGGTACCGGTCAGTTCGCCAAGGTGCAGATCGCGATCGAGCCGATCGAGGGCGGCGACGCCTCCTACGAGTTCGTGAACAAGGTCACCGGTGGCCGCATCCCGAAGGAGTACATCCCTTCGGTCGACGCCGGTGCTCAGGAGGCCATGCAGTTCGGCATCCTGGCCGGCTACGAGATGACGGGCGTCCGCGTCACGCTCATCGACGGTGGCTACCACGAGGTCGACTCCTCCGAGCTCGCGTTCAAGATCGCCGGTTCGCAGGCCTTCAAGGAGGCCGCGCGCAAGGCTTCGCCCGTGCTCCTGGAGCCGATGATGGCCGTCGAGGTCACCACGCCCGAGGACTACATGGGTGAGGTCATCGGCGACATCAACTCCCGCCGTGGCCAGATCCAGGCCATGGAGGAGCGGGCCGGTGCCCGCGTCGTGAAGGGTCTCGTGCCCCTCTCGGAGATGTTCGGTTACGTCGGCGACCTGCGCAGCAAGACGTCCGGCCGTGCCAGCTACTCCATGCAGTTCGACTCCTACGCCGAGGTTCCGCGGAACGTCGCCGAGGAGATCATCGCGAAGGCCAAGGGCGAGTAAGGGACTCCGTTTAACGGATCCCCGTCCACGCTTTAGGCTTGACCCCGGAGCCTGCAAGTGGGTATTCCGCCGCCACCCTGGCGGAATGCCCCGGGCCCGGGTTTCCCAGCAAAGATCACCTGGCGCCGATGAAGTAAGGCGTACAGAACCACTCCACAGGAGGACCCCAGTGGCGAAGGCGAAGTTCGAGCGGACTAAGCCGCACGTCAACATCGGCACCATCGGTCACATCGACCACGGTAAGACGACCCTCACGGCCGCCATTACCAAGGTGCTGCACGACGCGTACCCGGACCTGAACGAGGCCTCGGCCTTCGACCAGATCGACAAGGCTCCCGAAGAGCGCCAGCGCGGTATCACGATCTCGATCTCGCACGTCGAGTACCAGACCGAGTCGCGTCACTACGCCCACGTCGACTGCCCCGGTCACGCGGACTACATCAAGAACATGATCACGGGTGCGGCGCAGATGGACGGCGCCATCCTCGTGGTCGCCGCCACCGACGGCCCGATGCCGCAGACCAAGGAGCACGTGCTCCTGGCCCGCCAGGTCGGCGTTCCGTACATCGTCGTCGCCCTGAACAAGGCCGACATGGTGGACGACGAGGAGATCCTGGAGCTCGTCGAGCTCGAGGTCCGCGAGCTGCTCTCCGAGTACGAGTTCCCGGGCGACGACCTTCCCGTCGTCAAGGTCTCGGCGCTCAAGGCCCTCGAGGGTGACAAGGAGTGGGGTGAGTCCGTCCTCAACCTGATGAAGGCCGTGGACGAGGCCATCCCGTCGCCCGAGCGTGACGTCGACAAGCCGTTCCTGATGCCGATCGAGGACGTCTTCACGATCACTGGTCGTGGCACCGTCGTCACCGGTCGTATCGAGCGCGGCGTGCTCAAGGTCAACGAGACCGTCGACATCATCGGCATCAAGACCGAGAAGACCACCACCACGGTCACCGGTATCGAGATGTTCCGGAAGCTGCTCGACGAGGGCCAGGCCGGTGAGAACGTCGGTCTGCTGCTCCGCGGCATCAAGCGCGAGGACGTCGAGCGCGGCCAGGTCATCATCAAGCCGGGCTCGGTCACCCCGCACACCGAGTTCGAGGCCCAGGCCTACATCCTGTCGAAGGACGAGGGTGGCCGTCACACCCCGTTCTTCAACAACTACCGCCCGCAGTTCTACTTCCGTACGACGGACGTGACCGGCGTCGTGACCCTCCCCGAGGGCACCGAGATGGTCATGCCGGGTGACAACACCGAGATGAAGGTGGAGCTCATCCAGCCCGTCGCCATGGAGGAGGGCCTGAAGTTCGCCATCCGTGAGGGTGGCCGGACCGTGGGCGCCGGCCAGGTCACCAAGATCAACAAGTGAGCTTGTTGATCTGACCTGGTAGCTCCAGCGCGAGCACCGAGGAAGGGCCCGTACGACTTCGGTCGTGCGGGCCCTTTCGCTGTGCCGGCGTCAACTCCGGCGGCGTTGCGTTCACTCGATGGCGCGAAAGTCGGGCATGTGCGGGCGGCACATGCTCCACCGCCCCTAGCTTCGGCTCATGGTCAGCTCATCCCATGAGGCCCTGCACCGGATCTTCCAGCAGGAACCGGGCCTCTTCTCGCGCGTCGCCAGGAACCTCGGCGTCGCCTTCCCCCCACCCGTGTCCGCCTCGGAGCTCTCCACCGACCTCACGGAGATCCAGCCGCTGGAGCGCCGGGTGGACACGTTGCTGCGGATGGACACCGAGGACGGCAGTTTCGTCCTCGCCGTCGAGTCGCAGAGCCGGCCGAGCGCGGACAAGCCGGCCAGCTGGGCCTACTACCTGTCCCACGTCTACGCCAAGTACGGCGTCCCGCCAGTGCTCCTCGTCGTGTGCCCGGACCGGAAGACGGCTGCCTGGGCAGCCCAGCAGTTCGACATTGGGCCGCGCCAGTGGCCCTCGCTCACCCTGCGGCCCCTGGTCCTGGGCCCCAGCGACGTGCCGGTGATCGACAGCCCCGACGAGGCCGCACGGGACATCCCGCTCACCATCCTGTCGGCGGCTGTTCACCGCTCGGATCCGGAAGCCGATGCCATACTGAACGCGCTGGCAAAGGCGCTGAAAGGCCTGTCGGCCGACGACGAGAGCAGCGCGGGCACCTTCATCGAACTCATGGAACAAGGGCTCGGCACGACGCGGGCCGCGGAACTCTGGAGGCATCTCATGGCCGTCGACCTCTCGTTCTTCCAGTCGCAGACCGCGCAGCAGCTCCGGGCGGAGGGCGAGGCGAAGGCGCTGCTGCTCCTGCTCGGTCACCGGGGTGTCGAGGTCGGCGAGGGGGACCGGGAGCGGATCGTCGGCTGCGGGGATCCCGATGTGCTGGATGAGTGGTTCAGGAGAGCTCTCACCGCCGGTTCGATGGCGGAGGTCTTCGCGCCGGCCGGAGAGTCCGGTCTCGCGGACTGATGGACCTCTCCTTCTTCCAGTCGCAGACCGCTCAGCAGCTTCGAGCCGAGGGCCGGGCGGAGGGCGAGGCGAAGGCGCTGCTGCTCCTGCTCGGTCACCGGGGTGTCGAGGTCGGTGAGGGGGACCGGGAGCGGATCGTCGGCTGCGGGGATCCCGATGTACTGGATGAGTGGTTCAGGCGGGCCCTCACCGCCGGGTCGATGGCGGAGGTGTTCGGGGGCGGGGTGGGCTGAGGGGTGCCGGAGCGGCCCCGGGGCGCCGTGGAGGCGTGCCCGGGGCCGCTCGGTTCCCCCTGGGTGGGACAGTCAGGTGCGCTGCCACAGGGCCGGGACGTTGGGGGGCTCCCAGCCGGGCTGGGCCTGGTGGGCCTGGAGGCAGCGGTAGGTGGCGCTGCCGTAGGTCACCGTGTCGCCGGCCTGGTAGACGGTGCCCGTGGACCAGGTGCCGCCGGGCTCCTCCCCGGGCGGGTCGTCGTCGCCGGTCGTCTTCAGGGTGAGGCCGTAGTTCTGGAGGAGCGGGTTGATCGGCTGGTGGAAGGTGGTGCCGCCGCTGCCGCAGTTGCCGGAGCCGCCCGAGGTGACGCCCTGTGCCTGGCTGCCGGAGATGTACGAGCCGCCCGAGTCACCGGGCTCGGCGCACACCGTGGTCCGGGTGACGCCGGTGATGGTGCCCTCGGGGTAGGTCACGCTGGTGTTGTGCTGCTGGATGGTGCCGCAGTGCCAGCCGGTGGTGGAGCCGGAGCGGCAGACCGAGGCGCCGACCGCGGCCTGCGCGGAACCGGTGACCTGGACGTCCTGGCCGCCCGCCCCCTTCACGTACGGCGTCGCCGTCCACTGGGCGTTGGTGGCCACCCACGCCATGTCCCGGCCGGGGAAGACCGAGCCCTGGAAGGTGCCCTGGGCCACCCGGTTGTGGCCGCTGGTGCTGTTGCCGGTCCGTCCGCAGTGGCCCGCCGTGGCGTAGCCCTGCTGGGTCCCCCTGGTGACGGGGAAGCCGATGGAGCAGCGGCCGCTGTTGTTGATGTAGTACGCCTCGCCGCCCCGCAGGTCGTACAGCGCGCGGGGCCGGTCGGCGGACTTCTCGACGCGGGCCAGGGAGGCGTCTACGCCGGCCGCGGCCAGCAGGGCGCGGGCCGCGGCGGGGCGTACCGCCCGGACGACGACCTGGTTGGTGCGGACGTCCACGTACCAGACGGGGGCGTCGGTGCTGTCGTGGTGCCGCGCCGCCCGGTCGACGCGGGCCTTGGCGGCGTCCAGCTCGGCCAGGGTGTGGCGCACGACGGCGGCCCGGGCGCCCTGCGCCTCGACGGTCCGTACGTCGGTGGTGTCCGTCGTCGCCACGGTCAGGGTGCCTGACACGGCGCCGTGCACCCACGCGCCCGCGAAGTCGGCGCCCAGTGCCGCGCGGAGGCGGCCGGCGGTGGCGCCGGCCTCGGCCTCGTTGGCCAGGCGCCGCTCCGCCTGTGCGCGGTCCAGGCCGAGGTCGCGTTCCATGGCCCTGAGGAGGGCGGGCGGGGCGGCGTCCGTGTGCAGGGTCCGGGCGGCGGAGGGGGCGGCGGGTCCCGCGCTCGCGGAGCCGCTGAGCCCGGCCCCGAGCAGCGCGGCCGTCGCCGCGACGGCGGCACCCACGGCTCTGGTACGTCGGGAAAGGCGTCGGTGGGGCATGGGGCATCTCCTCGGTCTCGGTGGGGAGGTGCCGAAACCGTAGGGAGGGCCGCCCGGGGGCCGTAAGACGTCGGCCGGCCCCCTCCCTCGCGTTATGGAACGGCCTGGGCGGCGCGCCAGCGCGTGTAGCTGCCGCTGCGTGCCGCCACGTCCGCGTGGGCCAGCCGGGCCTGCTCCAGCACGGTGACCGCGGTCTCCGCCCGCAGTGTCTGGCGGTGCCAGCCGAGCAGGTGCCGCCAGGTCAGCGGGGTCCCGGTGAGCGGCCGGATGACGATCCCGGGTGTGTCGGGGAAGGTCGCCCGGCACAGCCCGACCGCCCGGCCGACCTGGACCAGGTGGACCAGGGAGGAGGTGTCCGTCTCGTACATGCGGTGCGGGGTGAAGCCGGCGCGGGCGCATGCCGCGGTGAAGCAGTCCCCGAAGCAGCCGTCGCCCGGGACGCAGGCCCACTGCTCACGGGCGCACGCGCCCAGGTCCACCTCGCCGGGGCGGGCGAGCGCGTGCTCCTCCGGCACCATGACGAACACCGGGTCGGTCGCCACCTCCTGCCAGACCAGGTCCTCCGCCCCGGGTGGCGCCGCCGAGCCGCAGGTCCCCGTGAGGGCGAAGTCCAGCCGGCCCTCGGTCAGCAGCGCGGCCAGTTCCCGCTCGGACCAGGAGGCGCAGGTCGTCACCCGGGCGTCGGGGGTCACCTCGGCCAGCCGGTCCACCACCGCCCCGAGCAGGGGGCCGTGGGTGCCGCCGAGCCGGAAGCACGCCGTCGCGCGGGGCGTCCGGGCGAACCGGGCCGCCTCCTGTTGCAGCTCGGTCACCGCCGGCAGCACGATCCGGCTGCGTTCCAGCACGAGTTCGCCCAGCGCGGTGGCCCGCACGCCGTGCCGTCCGCGCTCGAACAGGGTGCCGCCCAGGGCGCGTTCGATCCGCTTGAGCTGGGCGCTCAGCGCGGGTTGGGCGAGCCCCAGGTCGGTCGCCGCCCGGGTGAGGCTGCCCGCGTCAGCGATCGCGCGGATCGCCCTCAGATGCCGTAACTCCAGCTCCATGAGGGGAGCTTGAGGGGTGGGAGGGGCGGGGGCAAGGGGTTGGTACGGACCTGGTGTGCGGGCAGGTCGTCAGTGTGGGCGGCGCAGGCCGTCGACGAGGGTGCCGGTCAGGCGGCGGGCGTGGTAGTCCGGGTCGCTCTCCGCGCCGATGCAGAGGTTGCCCACGCCGCGCATGAGGGTGAGGGCGTCGATGTCGGCGCGGATCTCCCCGGCGGTGACCGCGGCGTCGAGGAGCTCGGCGCAGACCGGGACGAGCCGGTCGAGGAAGTAGTCGTGCAGGGCGGCGAAGCCCGCCTGGTCGGAGCGCAGGACGGCGGCGAGGCCGTGCTTGGTGACCAGGAAGTCGACGAAGAGGTCGATCCACTGCCGTAGGGCCGCGTGCGGGGTCGGGGCGGCGGCCAGGAGGGCCGGGCCGGCGTCGGCGCAGGCGTCGACCTGGTGCCGGTAGACGGCGATGATCAGGTCCGCCCGGGTCGGGAAGTGGCGGTAGAGGGTGCCGAGGCCGACGCCGGCCCGGGAGGCGATGTCGCGCACCGGGGCGTCCACGCCCGAGGTGACGAAGACCGCGGCGGCCGCTTCGAGCAGCGTCTCCTTGTTGCGCCGGGCGTCCTTCCGGCGTGTCGGGGCCGCGGGCCCGCCGTCCGCGTCGCCGCCCCGGTCACTCTGGTTCACCGCGTCATTCCCCTTCCCGCTCTCGCGCGCTCCCGCATGGTCTCACGCACGCCCGCGCGCTCGCGCACGCTCGCCCTTGCCAAAGCGGAACAGTGTTCCGTATCGTTCCAGGTGTACCGGAACGACGTTCCGTTTCGGTTTCCTTCCGTCATGACGTCATGAGGAGGCACCGCCATGCAGTACCGCACCCTGGGTCGGACCGGCGTACAGGTCAGCACTCTCGCGCTAGGCGCGATGAACTTCGGGGCGATCGGACGCACCACCCAGGACGAGGCCACCGCCCTCGTCGACGCGGCCCTGGAGGCCGGCGTCAACCTGATCGACACCGCCGACCGGTACAGCGGCGGTCAGTCGGAGGAGATGGTCGGCAAGGCCATCGCCGGCCGCCGCGACGACATCGTGCTGGCCACGAAGGCGACCATGCCGATGGGGGAGGAGCGCAACCACAGGGGCGGCTCGCGCCGCTGGCTGGTCACCGCGCTGGAGGACAGCCTGCGCCGGCTCGGCGTGGACCACGTCGACCTCTACCAGATGCACCGCTGGGACCCGGAGACCAGCGACGAGGAGACCCTGTCCGCGCTGACCGACCTGCAACGCGCGGGAAAGATCCGTTACTTCGGCTCCTCCACCTTTCCCGCGTACCGCATCGTGCAGGGACAGTGGGCCGCACGCGATCTGCGGCTCGGCCGGTACGTCACCGAGCAGCCCAGCTACTCGATCCTGCAACGCGGGGTCGAGGCCCACGTCCTGCCCGTGACCGAGGAGTACGGGCTCGGCGTGCTGGTGTGGAGCCCACTGGCCTCGGGCTGGCTGTCGGGCGCGATCCGCGAGGGCCGGTCCATCGCCACCAGCCGCTCGGCGGTCATGCCGGAACGCTTCGACCTCTCCCTCCCGGCCAACCGCGCCCGGCTCGACGCCGTCGAGCGGCTGGCCGCGGTCGCCGAGGGGGCCGGGCTGACCATGATCCAGCTGGCGCTGGGCTTCGTGACCGCGCATCCCGCCGTGACCAGCGCGCTCATCGGGCCGCGCACGCCGGACCACCTGCGGACGCAGCTCGCCGCCGCCGACACCGTGCTCTCCGCCGACGTCCTCGACGCGATCGACGAGATCGTCGCCCCGGGCGTCGACCTGGCCCCGCACGAGAAGTTCGACACGCCGCCTGCGCTGCTCGACGCGTCACTGCGCCGCCGCCGCTGACCCCTCGGAGGTCCGTACCCCCATGTCACCCGCACCCCGGCCCCGTTTCGGCATCATGACCGCCCCGACGCAGGTCGGCTACGACGACGTCCTGCGCGTCTGGCGTGAGGCCGACGCCGTCCCGGAGATCGAGCACGCCTGGCTCTTCGACCACCTCATGCCCATCTTCGGCGACCCGTGGGGCCCGGCCTTCGAGGGCTGGACGCTGCTCTCCGCCCTCGCGGCGCAGACCCGCCGGCTGCGGCTGGGGGTGATGGTCACCAGCAACCGGTTCCGGCCGCCCGCGCTGCTCGCCAAGATCGCCACGACCGTCGACATCGTCTCCGGCGGACGCCTCGACTTCGGTATCGGCGTGGGGTCCCGCCCGAACCCGCCCGAGGCCCGGCGCGAGTACCCGGCGCACGGCCTGCCCTTCCAGCCCCCCGCACAGGCCGTGGAGAGCCTCGCCGAGGCCTGCGCGCTGATCCGGCGGCTGTGGACCGAGGAGGAGCCCTTCGACTTCCACGGCACCCACCACCACCTCACCGGGGCGTTCGGCAACCCCAAGCCCGTGCAGCGCCCTCACCCGCCGATCCTCATCGGCGGGCGCTCCTCGGCGACGCTGCGGGTGGTCGCGGAACACGCGGACCTCTGGAACGTCCCCGGCGGCGACCGGGACGACGTGGCCCGCCGCGGCGCCCTGCTGGACCGCTACTGCGCGGAGATCGGCCGCGATCCCGACTCGATCGTCCGCTCGGTCCACCTGCCCGTCGACACCGACCGGCCCGGTGACACGCGGGAGGCGATCGGTGAGGCGCTCGACGCCGGCTTCCGGCACATCGTCCTCGGCCTGCCGGCGCCGTACCCCGAGGGCGTCGCACGGTGGGCCGCCGCCGAACTGATCCGTCCCTCTGTCTGAAGCGCCGCCGGGGAGGGCCGGCGGCGGCCAGGGGGAGCCGGCCGCCGCCGGGAACGTCCGACCCGTGCACGGGTATTGACGGGCCGCCCGGCCGAACCGTAGCGTCCGCCCATCCCTAATGTTTCGAGATGGCTTTCGAAACATTCGAGACCGACGATGGGAATGAGACTCCCCGCATGAGATCCATTCGTTTCGCCACGGTGGCCCTCGCCACCGCCGCCCTGACGCTGCCCCTCGTGACGGGCTCGGCCGCCGCCGGCCCATCGACCGACCGGAAGGGCGCGCCGCACTCCCACGCCCAGCACGACCGGCTGCGCGAGGCCGCCCCCGAGGGCTTCGTCGTGGGCTCCGCCGTCGCCGGCGGCGGCCACCACCTGGAGCAGGACTACCCGGACCCCTTCACGTACGACAAGGAGTACCGGAAGGTCCTGGGCCGCCAGTTCAGTTCGGTCTCCCCCGAGAACCAGATGAAGTGGGACCACATCCACCCCGAGCGGGACCGCTACGACTTCCAGCAGGCCGACGCGATCGTCGACTTCGCCCGGCACAACAAGCAGGTCGTACGCGGCCACACCCTGCTGTGGCACAGCCAGAACCCCGCGTGGCTGGAGCAGGGCGACTTCTCCAAGGCGGAACTGCGCGCCATCCTGCGCGAACACATCACCACCGTCGTCGGCCGCTACGCCGGAAAGATCCAGCAGTGGGACGTCGCGAACGAGATCTTCGACGACCAGGGCAACCTGCGCACCCAGGACAACATCTGGATCCGCGAACTGGGGCCGGGCGTCGTCGCCGACGCGTTCCGCTGGGCCCACAAGGCCGACCCGAAGGCGAAGCTCTTCTTCAACGACTACAACGTCGAGGGGATCAACGCCAAGAGCGACGCCTACTACACCCTCGTCCAGGACCTGCTCCGGCAGGGCGTCCCCGTCGACGGCTTCTCCGTACAGGGCCACCTGAGCACGCGCTACGGCTTCCCGGGTGACCTGGAGGACAACCTGAGCCGGTTCGACGCGCTCGGCATGGAGACCGCCGTCACCGAACTCGACGTGCGCATGGACCTGCCGGAGAGCGGCGAGCCCACCGCGGAGCAGAAGCGCAAGCAGGCCGACTACTACCAGCGGACGCTCCAGGCGTGCCTGGCCGTCGACGGCTGCAACTCGTTCACCATCTGGGGCTTCACCGACAAGTACTCGTGGGTCCCGGTGTTCTTCGAGGGCGAGGGCTACGCCACCGTCATGACCGACACGTACGAGCGCAAGCCCGCCTTCCACGCCCTGCGGGACACGCTGAGGGAAGCGGCCCGGGAGGACGACTGCGACAAGCGCGGGAAGCACCACGGGCACGGGCACGGGAAGGGCTGAGCAGACAGGACGGGGCCGCCCCTGATGGGGGAGGCCCCGTCGGCTCGCTCCGCACCGGCTCAGGCCTTGCGGGCCACCGCCACGTAGGCGCCGCTGAGGACGCCCTCCTGTCCCGGCACCGGCTCACCGAGTTCGGGATGCCACCCCTCCGCGGCCACCATGCCCGGGTCGACGACCTCGAGCCCTTCGAAGAACCGGGCGAACCGCTCCCGGCTGCGCATGTCCATGGTGAGCCCGCCCGCCCGGTAGAGGTCGACGACCTTCTTCGACGCCTCCTCCGGGTGGAAATCGGGCGTGAGGTGCGACATGACCAGGTAACTGCCCGGCGCCAGTTCCTCCTTGAGCCGCTCCACCAGCTCGTACGCCCCGTCCTCGTCGCTGATGAAGTGCAGCAGCGCGATCAGCGACAGCGCGACGGGCCGCTCGAAGTCGAGCGTCTTGCGCGCCTGCTCGATGATGGCGCCGGTGTCGCGGGCGTCCGCCTGCACGTAGTCGACCACCCCCTCGGGGGTGCCCCGCAGCAGCGCCTCGGCGTGGACGAGGACGATCGGGTCGTTGTCGCAGTACACGACCCGGGCATCGGGGGCGACGCCCTGCGCCACCTGGTGCAGGTTCGGCTCCGTCGGGATGCCGGTTCCGATGTCGATGAACTGGCGCACTCCCTGGTCCGCGACCCAGCGGGTGGCCCGGTGCATGAACGCCCGGTTCATCCGCGCCATGACCGGAATGACCGGCGCGAACCCCACGAGCTGGCGGCCCAGCTCCTCGTCCACCGGATAGTTGTCCTTGCCGCCGAGGAACCAGTCGTACATCCGCGCGGGATGCGGCTTGCTGGTGTCGATGTGTACGGGAGCGTCGTCCGTACCGGAGTCCTGCTGGTCCACCGTGAATCCCCTTGTCACACACGGGAGTTGGCCTGCGAGTGCCGTGGGCCGCCACGATATCCGGGTCCGGGGCGGTGCGATGGGAGCGGGGCGTCCTCGCGCCGCGGATCGCCGCCCCCGCGTCGGTGGCGGCGAGGGGAGCCCGGCGGTCAGGGGTGCAGGGGCAGCGAAGCGTGCTCCGTGTCCGGCTGACCTGGCTCACCTGGCTCACCCAGGAGTGTGAAGCGCGCCCTTGGTGACGCCTCGGAGCGCTGACGCCGCGGCGGCCTGCCTCACCAGACGCCTTCGGCGACCTCGTCGAGGACGAGGGTCCACTGGGACTGCTCGTCCTCGAAGGGAAGGGGATCGAATGCCTCGATCCGCGCGCGCAGCCGGTCCAGCCGCTCGTCGACGCCGTCCGCGTCGTCCTCCGGCTCCTGCTCGAACCGCTTGAGGAGGAGCAGGGCGTAGGCGAGGGACTCCACGTCGCGGTGCAGCTGCGTGTAGGCGTCCAGGGGCTCGCCCTCGCCGAAGGCGTACACCTTTCCGCTCTCCGGGTCGAGGGCGAGGAGCGAGGCGGCGAAGTGGGCCAGCACTAGCCAGGTGCGGCATTCCTCGGGCAGGGTGCCGTCCTCGGGTCCGAACCACTCCGCCAGGTCGACCGACTCCTCCTGGCCGACGCTGGCCTTCGACATGAAGTACGCCTCGTCCGGGAGGCCGACGCCGCTGAGGAAGTCCGCCGTGCGGGGGTCGAGACGGTTGCCCGGGCCGTGGTGGCGGGGGAAGTACACGACACCGGTCAGGCCGAACGCGCTGAGCAGTTCGTCTGCCGAGACTGCGAAACTCATGGGAAACCTTCGTGCTTCGTCGCGGGCGGGACCGATGCTATCGGCCGTGTGACTCCTGGAGTTCCTTCATGTACCGCTGGTGCTCCACGTCCCGGCGGTGCCGTGGGACCGTCTGGTCGTACTCGTTCGTGTGGTGGACCGCCCTCGCCTCGGGGAAGTGCCGGTCCAGCCAGCGGTCACAGCTGGGTTTGAGCTGGCAGGGTTCCCGCTCGGTGAAGACCTCTTTGAGGCCCGACTGCTTCCCGTTGTGCAGCAGCGGATAGCCGATGGAGCGTTCGGAGTGCATGCTCTTCTCGCTGTAGCCGACGAGGATGCTCTCCCCCCGGCCGTCCGGGTCTACGTACCGGCCCGCGGCGTAGTTGTTCCCGCTGTAGTCGTCGCGGGCGTAGCGGGCGAGCTGAGTGGCCTGCCCGAGTTCGTCCGCGTAGGGATCGACCTTGGTCGACCGCACCGTGCCGGTGTGCGTGTTGGGTACCGCCGTGTCGGCCTGGTCGCGCCGGCTCTGCGGGCGCCAGGCCTTGCCGTTGTCGAGGACGCCGTCCAGACGGTCCTTGTCGGTGTTGTCGAGGTGGTGCAGTCTGCCGTCGGCGTCCAGGCGCTGGACGGTGCCGTCGGTGCTCAGCAGATAGGTGCGGACGTCCTCGCACTCCTCGACGTCCCGTTTGGTCCTGCGTTCCCGGTCCTTGTGGTCCTTCCCGCTCTTGCCGATGTCGCCGCCGTGCTTCTCGAGCACGTCGAGCGTCTCGTCGACCTTCTTGTCGACGGCGTCCTCGCACTTGTCCATGACGGTGGCGAGTTTGTGGAAGCGGCTGTCCTTCTTGACGGCACCGCGGCGAGTGGTGCCCCCGGTCTTGTGGTCGCCCTTCTTCTTGTCGAAGTTCTCGCGGGTGGTGCCGTAGTCACCGGCGGCCCGGTCGAAGTCGTCGAACTCGATGGCCAGGTCGTAGGCCAGATCGGAGCCGCCGGGAGCGTACCGGGACGGATCCTCGTCACCGGTGTCGAGGCGGTCGGTGAAGACGTCCTCGATCTTCCCGAGGATCTTGGCCTCGATCCTCTCGGTGACGACCTTGGTGATCTCCCCGACCGCGTAGTCGATGGCCTCGTGGAGGGCGATGCGGCAGGCGGCCACCGCGGCCGCGCTCAGCACGCCGCTGGCGCCGAAGGTGAAGAACATGCCGATGACTCCCGCGGTGGCGGTGACCGCGGTAGCGGAGAGCTCGGCGATGCAGGCGATCTTGCAGCCCTCGACGAAGCCGGCACAGTCGTCGAGCGCCCCGGCCAGGTCGTCGAGGGCGCCCGCGAACGTGGTGAGGTCCTTGGTCGTGAGCCGGCCCCAGCGGCGGTCGATCGCGTTGACGGTCTTGCCCTTGCTGCGGCCGCCGACGATGTGGGCGCAGGCCTTGTTGCCGTCGGTGATGACGTCCCGTATGCCTTCGGCGAGATTGCGGTAGTCCTTGGCCGAGGCGCGCACCTCGTCCTCGTCGATCTGGGGCCACTGCACGCCGACCAGGTCGAGTACCTCGACGAGTTCGTCGGGCAGCTTCATCCCCATGCGACGCATCCCCCCCAGTGGATCAACCCCCTCACTCTTGCGATTCGAGTGAGTGTTCGTCAATCGCTCCTGTGCACGGCCATGGTGACGGTGGTGGGGATCCGGTGCGAAGAATGTGACGTGCCGTCACCGTGCCTGCAGGCAGAGCACCGCCTCGTCGGTGCCGACCACCACCACCTCGTCGGGGGTGAGCGCCAGGGCGTTGACCGGCAGCCCGGGATGGAAGACACGCGTCTCGCCCGTGCCGGGCCGGTGGTACTGGATCAGACCGTCCGCCCAGCCGACCGCCAGCGCCGGCCCAGCAGGGGTGAGGGCGCAGCCGAGGGCGGCCACGGCGCAGGGCCGTTCGGCGACGGGCGCGGACAAGGGCTCGCGGCCGGGCGCCCACACCCGGACCCGGCCGTCGACGCCACCGCTGTACACCAGCGGCGTCACCTGCCCGCCGTCCCCGATCGGGACGTCGGCCAGCCCCAGGGCGACGACCCGCCCCTGGTGGAGGTGAGCGGTGCGCGGGCCCGGCGAGCCCTCGTCGAACGGGACGACATGCACCGCGCCGTCCTCGTCACCGACGGCCGCCGCCCGGCCCGACGCCGCGAGCGCGGACCCCGGGACGTCCGCCAGCCGGGCCGTGAGGGCACGGGCGGCCGTCTCGCCCGGGGCGGGATCGTCCCCGAGCAGTGAGGCCAGGCCAAAAGGGCGCCGAGCGGTCGGCAACCGGCGTGTGTGCAACCGCCCTTGGCCGTCGAGCACCCACACCGTGCCGTCGGGCAGCGCACACAGAGCGGTGACCTCGGGCACCGGAGGGGACAGACGACCCGTGGCGGCCGCGTCGGCGAGCGCGGCGGTGCGGACGACTCCTCGGTGATCGGCCACCAGGAAGAGGCCCTCCAGCGGGCCGGAACCCGCGGTCAGAGCGAGGGCGGGGCCGGGCCAGGGCGGAGTGACGTCCCCGCGGGTCCGGGACCAGACCGGCTCCCAGGGCGCGCCCGCCGAGAGCTCGGCCAGCGCGGGCCTCAGCCGCGGGTCGGCGCCGTCACCCAGAGCGGTCAGCAGGACGAGAGCCCGCTCGGCGGGCGACTGGTCGCGCACGAGCGACTGCCCGGCCCGCAGCCAGGCCGCCCGCAGGTCCCCGTTCCCGCCCGCCCCTGCCTCGTACGCGGCGGTGACCCGCACCGGGTCCGCCGTGCAGACGACGGCCGGGTCGTCGAGGTCCAGCGGGGCCGTGTCCGTGCCGTCCGGCTCCCGGCCGGCCGGATGACGATCCGGGGCGGTCCGCGCGGCACGCCACGCGGCACGGCGGACCGGGTCCGTCCAGCGGTCCTCGTCGAGGTCCAGCACTGCGGGCGCGCACCCGGCGAGCAGCGCCGTCGCGTCATGACCGGTCCGTGTCTCCACGATCAGGCGTACGTGCTCCAGCCCTGCCAGGCCGACGGCCAGCCGGGCCACGGCCCCGGCGTCCGCGGCCGCGTGCAGATCGGGCAGTACGGCGACGGTGCGACGCCCGTCGGCGGCCAGGGCCGTGAGCAGTTCCCCCGGCGCCCGGGCCACCACGCCGAGCTGTTCGGCCAGCGTCCACGTCGTGCCCCGTACCCCCTGCCCGGCCAGGGGCACGAACGCGTGCACCCGCCGCGCCGGCGCGGTCGCCGAACGGGTCCCGTGCGCCACCAGCCAGGCGAGCAGCGCGGACTTCCCGCACCCCGCGCCGCCGGACACCACACACAGACGGGGCGCCTTAGGGTCCGCCAGCCACGCCAGCAGCGCGGCCGCGGCCGGCTCCCGGCCCTCCGCCGGCCGCGCCCAAGCGTCGTCGCTCACCTCCGCCCCGCCCGCTCGGCCGCGTACGTGATGAGCTCCTTGATCCCCGTCTCGCGGGAGGCCGCGTCGGACCCGTAGTCGAAGCTGTGGGTGAACTCCGCTGACGGGAAGGCCCGGTGCATCCACGCCGCGCAGTAGTGGCCCGGCATCATGCACGGTGCGAGCTCGGTGTACACCCGCCGCACCCGCTCCGCCGCCACGCCCTCCCGTTGCAGCCTCCGCCAGACGATCTCCTCCGGATGCGCGCGCCCCGGCCCGGTCGCCCCGGTGGTGATCTGCTTCCGGCCTGCGTCGTCGAGGTACTCGAAAGCGGCGGAGAACGGGAAGTTCAGGGTGTGGCGTACGTCGTCGAGCACGCGTGGCCACCAGCTCTCCCGCTCCTCGAACGCCGCCGCGTCGTTCCTCCGCAGTTCCTCGTTCAGCTCCCGGAAGGCCGCGGCGGCGTCCGGCAGATCCGAGGACGCCGCGATCACCGGGAGCACGCGGTCGAGGACGGCCAGGCCGGCGTTGAGCGCGGCGGGGTTGGTGTTCACAAACATGTCGTCCTCCTCGGCCCCTAGGAACACCGCCTGCACCGCGCCGTCCGGCCGCACGCACAGCTGCGCCAGTCCGTCGTCCCCGAGCCGTGCCCAGTTCTCCAGCTCCGCGGGCGGACGCTCCCGCCCCTGCTGGCCCGCGAACACCCCCAGGGGGAGCGCGTCCCCGTCGTCGGCGGCACGGAAGTACGGCGGCACGTGCACGGGCACGCCGACCTCCGTCAGCAGCGTCCGTGCGGTCTCGGGCATCCGCACCCCGTAGGATCCGGCCGTACCGAACGGACGCAGACCGTCCCGGCCGAAGTGGACGAGGGCCGGATCCGGAGCAGGCGTTGACATGGAGTACCTCACGTGACCGACGGGGCGGAAGACGTTCATGACCCTAGGCCGCGGGACGCCCCGGACGCATGACCCGTCCCGTGACGCACAGCGACCGGACATCACCCGCACGGGGATAGGTGCCCCGGCGGGTCGGTCCGTCGTGAGGGGCTCCGCCGTCGTCGGCATCCGGACTCCGTACGGGCTGTCCAGATAGCGGACATTCCGGCTTGCCCCTTGGTATCGCGTTAACACGCGAGTAACACTGGGAGGGTCGGCCGTCCTGTCGTATACAACGGGGTGGCCGCTGTCCCGCGGTCGGCAACGGCGCCGAGCGCCCTCCACCGGTACCCGTACCGGTGTCCGCCGTGCCAGAAAGGGACCCCGTGACCTCACGCCCCGCTCCCAAGATCCAGCTCGACCGGCTCCGCGCCGAAGTGGAGCGCCGCAACCCGGCCGAGCCCGAGTTCCACCAGGCCGCGCGTGAGGTGCTGGAGACGCTCGCTCCGGTGCTGACCGCCCGGCCCGAGTACGCGGTGCCCGGCCTCGTGGAGCGGCTCGTGGAGCCGGAGCGGCAGATCATGTTCCGGGTGCCCTGGCAGGACGACGCCGGTCAGGTGCACGTGAACCGCGGCTTCCGCATCGAGTTCAACAGCGCCCTCGGCCCCTACAAGGGCGGCCTGCGCTTCCACCCCTCGGTGAACCTCGGCATCATCAAGTTCCTCGGCTTCGAGCAGATCTTCAAGAACGCCCTCACCGGGCTCGGCATCGGCGGCGGCAAGGGCGGCAGCGACTTCGACCCGCAGGGCCGCAGCGACGCCGAGGTCATGCGCTTCTGCCAGTCCTTCATGACCGAGCTGTACCGGCACATCGGCGAGTACACCGACATCCCCGCCGGTGACATCGGCGTCGGCGCCCGCGAGATCGGCTACCTCTTCGGCCAGTACCGGCGGATCACCAACCGCTGGGAGGGCGGCGTCCTGACCGGCAAGAGCGCCGGCTGGGGCGGCTCGCTGATCCGCCCGGAGGCCACCGGGTACGGCAACGTGCTGTTCGCCGAGGCCATGCTGCGCGCCCGCGGCGAGGACCTCGAGGGACAGACCGCCGTCGTCTCCGGCTCCGGCAACGTGGCGATCTACACCATCCAGAAGCTGGCCGCCCTCGGCGCCAACCCCGTCACCTGCTCCGACTCCAGCGGCTACGTCATCGACGACAAGGGCATCGACGTGGAGCTGCTGCGCCAGATCAAGGAGGTCGAGCGCGGCCGGGTGAGCACCTACGCCGAGCGCCGGGGCACCTCCGCGCGGTTCGTGCCCGGCGGGCGGGTGTGGGACGTCCCGGCGGACGTCGCGCTGCCGTCGGCCACCCAGAACGAGCTGAACGCGGACGACGCCGCCGCCCTGATCCGCAACGGCGTGAAGGCGGTCTCCGAGGGCGCGAACATGCCCACCACGCCCGAGGCCGTCGACCTGCTCCAGCAGGCCGGTGTCGCCTTCGGCCCCGGCAAGGCGGCCAACGCGGGCGGCGTCGCCGTCAGCGCGCTGGAGATGACGCAGAACGCGTCGCGCACCTCCTGGAAGGCCGACCAGGTCGAGCACGAGCTGGCCCGCATCATGACCGACATCCACACCACCTGCGCCGAGACCGCCGAGCGCTACGGCGCCCCCGGCGACTACGTGACCGGCGCGAACATCGCCGGTTTCGAGCGGGTGGCGGACGCGATGCTCGCGCAGGGCGTCATCTGACGCCCGGGTGAACGCGCCCCCCGGCACCGCACGGGCACGGGCGGCGCGTTCCGGGACGATCGGCGTGACGGCCGGCGGGACGGTCGCGGTGGCCCCGTCGGGGGCCGCCCGGTCTCCGGCGGCCGGGCGCGCCCGGGGAGGGCATCAGCCCGACGGCTCGGCGACCTCCTGCGTCCCGACCACCGTCAGCAGATCCAGCAGCCCCGCGCTGTCCGTCCCGACGGCCGGGGTGAACCAGAGCAGCCGCTGACGCCCGTCCTCGCTGAACAGGTGCAGACAGTTGACCTCGATCGGACCGAGCACGGGGTGGACGAGCCGTTTCCGGTCGTCCCGCCGGACGGCCACGTCGTGCGCGGCCCACAGCGCGGCGAACTCCGGTGAGACGTCGAGCAGCGTACGGATCATCGACCCGGCCTCGGGGTCCCTGGCGTCCCTCCGCGCGGCGGCGGCCCGAAGATCCGCGACGAACGAGCGGGACTGCCTCTCGTGGTCGGCCTCCGGATACAGCTCCCGGGCCGCGGGCTCGGTGAACCACCGGTGGACGAAGCTGGCCCGGGGACCCCGCAGACCGGACTGGTCCCCGAGCAGCGCCACCGCGAGCGGATTCTGCACGAGGGTGACGTGCAGGTCGGTGATCACCTGCGCCGGTGTCGAGGTCAGCCGGCCGAGGAGGTCCAGCATGCCGGGGTGGACGTGCGAGGCGGGCCCACCGTGCACGGGCACCGGACGGTCCGCCAGACGGTACAGGTAGTCACGCTCGTCGGCGCTCAGCCGCAGCGCCCTCGCCAGCGCGGCGATCATCTGCTCGGACGGCTGGGACCCGGCCCCGCGCTCCAGTTCGTTGTAGTAGTCCACCGAAGCCCCGGCGAGCTGGGCCACCTCCTCGCGCCGCAGTCCGGGCACCCGGCGCCTGGGTCCGGCCGGAAGGCCGACGTCGGCCGGGCGGATGCGCTCCCGCCGCGAACGCAGGAACGTCCCCAGCTCGGCGTACTTCGCAGCGCTCATGGCGTCCATTGTGCGCAGTCCGGGCCGGCGACCCAGGGGATGACATCCCCTGGATGGGCCGGCACCCGCCGCGCATCGTGGAGGCATGACCACGCATCAGCATCAGGACCAGCACCAGGACGCCTCGGTACCCGCAGCCGTACGCGTCGCCGTCGTCACCGGCGGATCGCGCGGCATCGGCCGGGCGGTCGCGCACAAGCTCGCCGGGGACGGCCTGGCCGTCGTCGTGAGCTACGCCCGCCACGCGGCCGCCGCGGAGGAGACCGTGGCAGCGATCACCGGGGCCGGCGGACGGGCGGTCGCCGTACGGGCCGACGTGGCGGAGGAGAAGGAGGTCGCCGCGCTGTTCGACCGGGCGGAGGCGGAGTTCGGCGGCGTCGACGTGGTCGTGAACGCGGCCGGACGGATGGAGCTGTCGCCCGTCGCCGGCCTGGACCTTGCGGTACTCGACGCCCTGCACCGCACCAACATCCGGGGCGCCTTCGTGGTCGCCCAGCAGGCGGCCAGGCGGCTGCGCGCGGGGGGTTCGCTCGTGGCGTTCTCGAGCTCCGTGGTCGGTACGCAGTTCCCGGCGTACGGGGCGTACGCGGCGAGCAAGGGCGCCGTGGAGGCGATGACGCTCATCCTGGCGCGCGAGCTGCGCGGACGGGACGTCACGGTGAACACCGTGGCGCCCGGCCCGACGGCCACGGACATGTTCCTCACGGGCAAGACCCCCGAGCAGATCGACCGGCTGGCCATGACGCCGCCGCTGGAGCGACTGGGCACGCCGGACGACATCGCCTCCGTGGTCGCCTTCCTCGTCAGCTCCCCCGGGCACTGGGTCAACGGCCAGGTCCTGCGCGCCAACGGCGGCATGGTCTGACGGCGGCGCGGCTGCACGACGGCTGACCCACCGACATCCCCCGACAGGAGACATCCATGCCTTTCGCCCAGTTCAAGGTCCCCGCGGGCACCCTCAGCGCCGCGGACAAGAGGAAGCTCGTCGAGCGCACCACCGACCTCTACGCGGAGATATACGGGGAACGGGCCCGCCCCACCACCGTCGTCCTCGTCGACGAGGTCCCCGACGGTGGCTGGGGCGTCGCCGGCGACGTCCTCACGGCCGCGATGCTGAACGGCACCACCGCCTGACCGGCCCGCAGGCCGCGGACCCGCGTCCGGCCCGCCGCCACGTCGTCACGGCGTGGGGAGGCCGGCCGGACGGGCCGGCCTCCCGAAGCGGGCGGGGACGCCGGGGGAGTACAGCACGCTCACCGGCTCCCCGGCCGGCGCGGGTAGCCCGGCCGCGGTGACCAGGTCCTCCGCGCACTCCACCAGCTCGGCCCGGTGCAGCGCCCAGCGGGGATGCGCGTTGGGCAGGTACATCGACCGCCCGAAGAACGCGCCGTGCATGCCCCAGCGCGCGGTGAGGAAGTGCTCCAGCGCGGTCGGCTCCCCGACCGGCTCGCCCCGGCGCACGGTCAGCCGGCTGCCCGCCCCGCGCGGACCCGGCCACCGCCGGGAACTCGTGTACCGCACCGTGGCGCCGTCGAGGTGCTCGACGCGCATCCGGGACCAGACGTACGGCATCCCGAAGCCGAGGCGGCCGACCGCCACCGGGATCAGCCGGGAGGCGTCCAGGGAGAGGAAGACGACCCCGCGCCGCCCGTGCGCGTCCACCGAGTACAGGCGCACGTTGGTCTCGGGGAAGTTCCCCAGGTACGGCACCCCCGGCAGGCGCAGCCAGCCCACCCGGTGCATCCGGAAGGCGACGAGACCCACGTAGGTGACCCCGTCGAAGGTGTCCGGCTCGGTGCCCGGCGGCAGCAGGGCGGCCACGTCCGCCGGATCCGCCGCCCAGTGCACGAACGTCAGGTCGAGCCACGACTGGGTGAGCAGCGGACGCGCGATCGCCTCCGGCGGGTCGGGCGTGATCGGATCCGGGAACGGCGATGTCGACGGCACCGGGCCAGTATCACGGACCGCATGGGCCGCGGCAGGGCTGTCCGGGTGGACGTGGCCGACACCACGGTGTGCCCCACATGGCCCTGGCGACCGCCCGGTGCGCGCGGGAACACTGAGGCCATGCAGAAGCTCTCCCTCGACGCCCTCGCCCGCGAACACCTGGAGCACGCCGCTGGCTCGTCCAGCGGCCGCAGCGCCACCACCGTCTACGGCGGCCACGAACACGTCCTGCGCCAGACCCTCCTCGCGCTGACCGCCGGCACGAGCCTCGCCGAGCACGACAGCCCGGGCGAGGCGACCCTGCTGGTGCTCCGCGGCCGTGTCCGCCTCACCAGCGGCGACACCGCATGGGAGGGCCGCAGCGGCGATCTCCTCACCATCCCCCCGGCCCGTCACGGTCTCCAGGCTCTGGAGGACGCGGCGGTGGTCCTCACGGTCGCGAAACGGAGCTGACCGGCGCCACCCTGTTTGATCCGCGTCACTCGGGGGGTACTCTCTTCCGCCCGATTGGCCAGGGCCCCGTCCGCTGTGGCAGACTGTCCGAGTTGCTCGGTCGAGCGTTGATGCTGCGCGCCTCCCGCCGGGAGGGCCGGAAGCGAGTCCCACAGTACTCGTCGTCCCACGCATTACATCGAAAGGTGTAGGGGCGGAAGTACGGGAATCTTCCGGGAAGCGTATGTGCGGCGTCGGCCAGGCGCCCGGTGGGCCTTTCGCCCCCGGTCCACGGTTCTGGTAAGGCCGTGTCAATCCCGCAGGGATGTTCGAACAAGGGACATCTGTGTCAGCGGGAGCGCGACACGCCCGACCGCGTGGGTCGGAGACGAGAGTGTGGAGCACCGGGCTCCAGAGCGTAAAGAGAGACAGGACTACGGAGTAGCCATGGCGGGACAGAAGATCCGCATCCGGCTCAAGGCCTACGACCACGAGGTCATCGACTCTTCGGCGAAGAAGATCGTCGAGACGGTGACTCGCACTGGTGCGTCGGTCGCGGGCCCGGTGCCGCTGCCCACTGAGAAGAACGTGTACTGCGTCATCAAGTCGCCGCACAAGTACAAGGACTCGCGCGAGCACTTCGAGATGCGCACGCACAAGCGCCTGATCGACATCCTCGACCCGACCCCCAAGACCGTTGACTCTCTGATGCGACTCGACCTCCCGGCCGGTGTCGACATCGAGATCAAGCTCTGAGGCCGGTGATCTGAAGAGATGGCAAAGCAGATCAAGGGCATCCTGGGCGAGAAGCTCGGCATGACGCAGGTGTGGGACGAGAACAACCGTGTTGTTCCGGTCACCGTCGTCAAGGCCGGCCCCAACGTCGTCACCCAGGTCCGTACGAACGACGTCGACGGCTACGAGTCGGTCCAGATCGCCTTCGGCGAGATCGACCCGCGCAAGGTGAACAAGCCCCTCAAGGGTCACTTCGCCAAGGCCGACGTCACCCCCCGTCGTCACCTCGTCGAGATCCGCACCGCGGACGCCTCCGAGTACACGCTGGGCCAGGAAGTCACCGCCGAGGTCTTCGAGTCCGGCGTGAAGGTCGACGTCACCGGCAAGAGCAAGGGCAAGGGCTTCGCCGGTGTCATGAAGCGTCACAACTTCAAGGGCCTCGGCGCCGGTCACGGCACCCAGCGCAAGCACCGCTCGCCGGGCTCCATCGGTGGCTGTGCCACCCCGGGCCGCGTGTTCAAGGGCCTCCGCATGGCGGGTCGCATGGGCAACGAGCGGGTCACCACCCAGAACCTGACCGTCCACGCCGTTGACGCGGAGAAGGGTCTGCTGCTCATCAAGGGCGCGGTTCCCGGTCCGAACGGCGGCCTCGTCCTGGTCCGCACCGCGGCCAAGGGGGCCTGAGGTAACCGATGAGCACTGTTGACATCCTTTCGCCTGCCGGCGAGAAGACCGGAAGCGTCGAGCTCCCCGCGGAGATCTTCGGCGTGGAGAAGGTCAGCATCCCGCTGATCCACCAGGTCGTCGTCGCGCAGAACGCCGCTGCCCGCCAGGGCACGCACAAGACCAAGCGTCGCGGTGAAGTCCGTGGTGGTGGCCGCAAGCCGTACCGCCAGAAGGGCACCGGCCGCGCCCGCCAGGGCTCGACCCGCGCGCCGCAGTTCGCCGGTGGTGGCGTCGTGCACGGTCCCGTGCCGCGCGACTACTCGCAGCGCACGCCCAAGAAGATGAAGGCCGCGGCCCTGCGCCACGCCCTCACCGACCGGGCGCGCAACAACCGCATCCACGTCGTCTCCGGCGTGATCGCGGGTGAGACGCCCTCCACGAAGGCCGCCCGGACGCTGTTCGGCAAGATCTCGGAGCGCAAGAACCTGCTCCTGGTCGTCGACCGCGCCGACGAGGCCGCGTGGCTGTCCGCCCGCAACCTGCCCCAGGTCCACATCCTGGAGCCGGGCCAGCTGAACACGTACGACGTAATCGTCTCGGACGACGTGGTCTTCACCCAGGCCGCTTTCGAGTCCTTCGTCGCCGGCCCGAACAAGGCCAACGACAACGAAGGGAGCGAGGTCTGATGGCTGCCCGTCACCCCTCGATCGCCTCGAAGGCCGCCAAGGCGGCCAAGGCTGCGCGCGTCGCCAAGGCGCGTCGTCACGCCGCCGAGGGCAAGAACACCGTCGTCACCCCGGCGAGCAAGGCGTACACGGACCCCCGTGACATCCTGCTGAAGCCGGTCGTGTCGGAGAAGAGCTACGCGCTGATCGACGAGAACAAGTACACGTTCCTCGTCGACCCCCACGCGAACAAGACCCAGATCAAGCAGGCCGTCCAGGCGGTCTTCGAGGTCAAGGTCACCGGGGTCAACACGATCAACCGCATCGGCAAGCGCAAGCGGACCCGTACCGGCTTCGGCCAGCGTGCGGCGACCAAGCGCGCGATCGTGACCCTCGCCGAGGGCGACCGTATCGACATCTTCGGCGGTCCGACCGCGTAAGCGGTCAGGATCGTTCGATATCGGACGAGGACTGAGAAATGGGTATCCGCAAGTACAAGCCGACGACTCCGGGCCGTCGTGGCTCCAGCGTCGCCGACTTCGTCGAGGTCACGCGGTCCACGCCGGAGAAGTCGCTGGTCCGTCCCCTGCACAGCAAGGGCGGCCGTAACAATTCCGGTCGTGTGACCGTCCGCCACCAGGGCGGTGGCCACAAGCGCGCCTACCGAGTGATCGACTTCCGTCGTCACGACAAGGACGGCGTGCCGGCGAAGGTCGCGCACATCGAGTACGACCCCAACCGCACCGCGCGCATCGCGCTCCTGCACTACGCGGACGGCGAGAAGCGCTACATCCTCGCGCCGCGTGGCCTGAACCAGGGCGACCGCGTGGAGAACGGCCCCGGGGCCGACATCAAGCCGGGCAACAACCTCGCCCTGCGCAACATCCCGGTCGGTACGACGCTGCACGCCATCGAGCTGCGTCCCGGCGGCGGCGCCAAGTTCGCCCGCTCCGCCGGCGCCTCGGTGCAGCTGCTCGCGAAGGAGGGCCAGATGGCCCACCTGCGCATGCCGTCCGGCGAGATCCGCCTGGTCGACGTCCGCTGCCGCGCCACTGTGGGCGAGGTCGGCAACGCCGAGCAGAGCAACATCAACTGGGGCAAGGCCGGCCGTAAGCGGTGGCTGGGCGTCCGCCCGACCGTCCGTGGTGTCGTCATGAACCCGGTTGACCACCCGCACGGTGGTGGTGAGGGCCGGACCTCCGGTGGTCGTCACCCCGTGTCCCCGTGGGGCAAGAAGGAAGGCCGTACTCGTTCGCCCAAGAAGGCGTCGAACAAGTACATCGTCCGCCGCCGCAAGACGAACAAGAAGCGCTAAGGACGGGTTGAGATGCCTCGTAGCTTGAAGAAGGGACCCTTCGTCGACGACCACCTGATCAAGAAGGTGGACGTCCAGAACGAAGCCGGTACCAAGAACGTCATCAAGACCTGGTCCCGTCGCTCGATGATCGTCCCGGCGATGCTGGGCCACACGATCGCGGTGCACAACGGCAAGACCCACATCCCGGTGTTTGTCACCGAGTCGATGGTCGGCCACAAGCTCGGCGAGTTCTCGCCGACCCGCACCTTCCGGGGCCACGTCAAGGACGACCGGAAGTCGAAGCGCCGCTAGTCGGCGGGGTGCAATCGACCATGACAGACACTGAAGGGACAACCATGGAAGCCAGGGCCCAGGCGCGGTACATCCGCGTCACGCCCATGAAGGCCCGCCGCGTGGTGGACCTCATCCGTGGCATGGATGCCACGGAGGCTCAGGCGGTCCTGCGTTTCGCCCCGCAGGCCGCGAGCGTGCCGGTCGGCAAGGTGCTGGACAGCGCCATCGCCAACGCCGCGCACAACTACGACCACACCGATGTCGACAGCCTCTTCATTTCCGAGGCCTACGTCGACGAGGGCCCGACCCTGAAGCGGTTCCGTCCGCGCGCCCAGGGCCGCGCCTACCGGATCCGCAAGCGGACCAGCCACATCACCGTGGTCGTCAGCAGCAAGGAAGGAACCCGGTAATGGGCCAGAAGGTTAACCCGCATGGGTTCCGGCTCGGTGTCACCACGGACTTCAAGTCCCGGTGGTACGCCGACAAGCTGTACAAGGACTACGTCAAGGAAGACGTCGCCATCCGTCGGATGATGACGTCCGGCATGGAGCGCGCCGGCATCTCCAAGGTGGAGATCGAGCGGACCCGCGACCGTGTGCGTGTGGACATCCACACCGCTCGTCCGGGCATCGTCATCGGCCGCCGCGGCGCCGAGGCCGACCGCATCCGCGGTGACCTCGAGAAGCTCACCGGCAAGCAGGTCCAGCTGAACATCCTCGAGGTCAAGAACCCCGAGACCGATGCCCAGCTGGTCGCCCAGGCCGTCGCCGAGCAGCTCTCCTCCCGCGTCTCCTTCCGCCGCGCCATGCGCAAGAGCATGCAGTCGGCGATGAAGGCGGGCGCCAAGGGCATCAAGATCCAGTGCGGTGGCCGCCTCGGTGGCGCCGAGATGTCCCGCTCGGAGTTCTACCGCGAGGGCCGTGTGCCCCTGCACACGCTCCGCGCGAACGTGGACTACGGCTTCTTCGAGGCCAAGACGACCTTCGGCCGCATCGGCGTGAAGGTCTGGATCTACAAGGGCGACGTCAAGAACATCGCCGAGGTCCGCGCCGAGAACGCCGCCGCCCGCGCCGGCAACCGTCCGGCCCGTGGTGGTTCCGACCGCCCGGCCCGCGGTGGCCGCGGTGGCGAGCGTGGCGGTCGCGGTCGCAAGCCGCAGCAGGCTCCCGCTGCCGAGGCCCCCAAGGCCGACGCTCCGGCTGCCGCTCCGGCTGAGAGCACCGGAACGGAGGCCTGACCACCATGCTGATCCCCCGTAGGGTCAAGCACCGCAAGCAGCACCACCCCAAGCGCAACGGCATGTCCAAGGGTGGCACGCAGGTTGCGTTCGGCGAGTACGGCATCCAGGCGCTGACCCCGGCGTATGTGACGAACCGCCAGATCGAAGCGGCTCGTATCGCCATGACCCGTCACATCAAGCGTGGCGGCAAGGTCTGGATCAACATCTACCCGGACCGTCCCCTGACGAAGAAGCCTGCCGAGACCCGCATGGGTTCCGGTAAGGGTTCTCCGGAGTGGTGGATCGCCAACGTCAAGCCCGGACGCGTCATGTTCGAGCTGTCGTACCCCAACGAGAAGATCGCCCGTGAGGCGCTGACTCGTGCGGCCCACAAGCTGCCGATGAAGTGCCGGATCGTCAAGCGCGAGGCAGGTGAAGCGTGATGTCGGCCGGTACCAAGGCGTCCGAGCTGCGCGAGCTGGGCAACGAGGAGCTTCTCGCGAAGCTCCGCGAGGCCAAGGAAGAGCTGTTCAACCTCCGCTTCCAGGCGGCGACCGGTCAGCTCGAGAACCACGGTCGGCTGAAGGCCGTCCGTAAGGACATCGCGCGGATCTACACCCTGATGCGCGAGCGCGAGCTGGGCATCGAAACGGTGGAGAACGCATGAGCGAGAACAACGTGACCGAGACGAACACCGAGGCGCGCGGCGACCGCAAGACCCGCGAGGGCATCGTCGTCAGCGACAAGATGGACAAGACCGTCGTCGTCGCCGTCGAGGACCGCAAGAAGCACGCGCTGTACGGCAAGGTCATCCGCAGCACGAGCAAGCTCAAGGCCCACGACGAGCAGAACGCCGCCGGCGTCGGCGACCGCGTCCTCCTGATGGAGACCCGGCCGCTGTCCGCGACGAAGCACTGGCGCATCGTCGAGATCCTCGAGAAGGCCAAGTAGGTAATTCCCGTAAGGGAGTTCCCCAGTACGTTCCTGCGAGGCACCCCTCGCAGGACAGTTCCGCCAGGCTCCGGGGGCCGTTCCTGAACGGCCCCCGGGGAACCGGCAGACAATCAGGAGATAGACGTGATCCAGCAGGAGTCGCGACTGCGCGTCGCCGACAACACTGGTGCGAAGGAAATCCTTTGCATCCGTGTGCTCGGTGGCTCCGGTCGCCGCTACGCGGGCATCGGTGACGTCATCGTCGCCACCGTCAAGGACGCGATCCCCGGTGGCAACGTGAAGAAGGGTGACGTCGTCAAGGCGGTCATCGTTCGCACCGTCAAGGAGCGCCGCCGTCCGGACGGCTCGTACATCCGCTTCGACGAGAACGCCGCCGTCATTCTGAAGAACGACGGCGACCCTCGTGGCACCCGTATCTTCGGCCCGGTCGGCCGTGAGCTGCGCGAGAAGAAGTTCATGAAGATCATCTCCCTCGCGCCGGAGGTGCTGTGAGCATGAAGATCAAGAAGGGTGACCTGGTCCAGGTCATCACCGGCAAGGACAAGGGCAAGCAGGGCAAGGTCATTGCCGCTTACCCGCGCGACGAGCGTGTCCTGGTCGAGGGTGTCAACCGGGTCAAGAAGCACACCAAGGCCGGTCCGACCGCTCGCGGTTCGCAGGCCGGCGGCATCGTGACCACCGAGGCCCCGATCCACGTCTCCAACGTCCAGCTGGTCGTGGAGAAGGACGGGAACAAGGTCGTCACGCGCGTCGGTTACCGCTTCGACGACGAAGGCAACAAGATCCGCGTTGCCAAGCGGACGGGTGAGGACATCTGATGACGACCACCACCACTCCGCGTCTGAAGACGAAGTACCGCGAGGAGATCGCGGGCAAGCTGCGCGAGCAGTTCTCCTACGAGAACGTCATGCAGGTTCCCGGCCTCGTCAAGATCGTGGTCAACATGGGTGTGGGCGACGCCGCCCGCGACTCCAAGCTGATCGAGGGCGCCATCCGCGACCTCACCACGATCACCGGTCAGAAGCCGGCCGTCACCAAGGCCCGCAAGTCCATCGCGCAGTTCAAGCTGCGTGAGGGCCAGCCGATCGGTGCCCACGTCACGCTCCGTGGCGACCGCATGTGGGAGTTCCTGGACCGCACCCTGTCGCTCGCGCTCCCGCGCATCCGCGACTTCCGCGGCCTGTCCCCCAAGCAGTTCGACGGCCGTGGCAACTACACCTTCGGTCTCACGGAGCAGGTCATGTTCCACGAGATCGACCAGGACAAGATCGACCGTGTCCGGGGTATGGACATCACCGTGGTGACCACGGCGACCAACGACGAAGAGGGCCGCGCCCTTCTCCGTCACCTCGGCTTCCCGTTCAAGGAGGCGTGAGCGAGATGGCGAAGAAGGCTCTCATCGCGAAGGCTGCTCGCAAGCCCAAGTTCGGAGTGCGCGGCTACACCCGCTGCCAGCGCTGCGGTCGTCCGCACTCCGTGTACCGCAAGTTCGGCCTCTGCCGCGTGTGCCTTCGTGAGATGGCTCACCGTGGCGAGCTGCCGGGCGTGACCAAGAGCTCCTGGTAGTCCGGGTAATCCCCGGCTCCCAGGGCTCTCGGTAAGCAGTGGGAACGGCGGGAGGCCCACCCCGCATGGCTTAGGCTTGTGGGGTTGGGCGCCTGCCGTGCCCATACGCGGGCTTTGCCCGCTCATGTTTGCTTACTACGCCGTAGGTCCACCGCGCCGCACCCGTCCCGTCTCGGATCGGGGAGAGGGATGGCGCACCAGGAAACCCCGGCGAGAGAGGCCGAAGGCCAATTCATGACCATGACTGATCCGATCGCAGACATGCTTACGCGTCTGCGGAACGCGAACTCGGCGTACCACGACACCGTGGCGATGCCGCACTCGAAGATCAAGTCGCACATCGCGGAGATCCTCCAGCAGGAGGGCTTCATCACGGGCTGGAAGGTCGAGGACGCCGAAGTCGGCAAGAACCTCGTCCTGGACCTGAAGTTCGGTCCCAACCGTGAGCGCTCCATCGCGGGCATCAAGCGGATCTCCAAGCCCGGTCTCCGGGTGTACGCGAAGTCCACCAACCTGCCGAAGGTGCTCGGCGGCCTCGGCGTGGCGATCATCTCCACGTCGCACGGGCTCCTCACCGACAAGCAGGCCGGCAAGAAGGGCGTGGGTGGGGAAGTCCTCGCCTACGTCTGGTAGCGGAAGGGAACGGAGGAAACAGCTATGTCGCGCATCGGCAAGCTCCCCATCGCGGTTCCCGCCGGCGTGGACGTCACCATCGACGGCCAGACGGTCACGGTGAAGGGCCCCAAGGGCACGCTGAACCACACCGTCGTGTCGCCGATCGAGATCGCCAAGGGTGAGGACGGCGTCCTGAACGTCACCCGCCCCAACGACGAGCGTCAGAACAAGGCCCTGCACGGCCTGTCCCGCACGCTGGTGGCGAACATGATCACCGGCGTGACCCAGGGTTACGTGAAGAAGCTCGAGATCAGCGGTGTCGGTTACCGCGTTGTCGCCAAGGGTTCCAACCTGGAGTTCTCCCTGGGCTACAGCCACCCGATCACGATCGAGGCGCCCGAGGGCATCACCTTCAAGGTGGAGGCCCCCACCCGCTTCTCGGTCGAGGGCATCGACAAGCAGAAGGTCGGCGAGGTTGCGGCGAACATCCGCAAGCTGCGCAAGCCCGACCCGTACAAGGCCAAGGGCGTCAAGTACGAGGGCGAAGTCATCCGCCGCAAGGTCGGAAAGGCGGGTAAGTAAGCCATGGCATACGGGCAGAAGATCCTCAAGGGCGACGCCTACAAGCGTGCTGCTATCAAGCGTCGTCACATCCGGATCCGCAAGAACGTCTCTGGTACTGCCGAGCGTCCTCGCCTGGTCGTGACTCGTTCCAACCGCCACATCGTGGCGCAGGTGATCGACGACCTGAAGGGTCACACGCTGGCTTCGGCGTCCACGCTGGACGCGTCGATCCGCGGTGGCGAGGCCGACAAGTCCTCGCAGGCCCAGCAGGTCGGTGCCCTGGTCGCGGAGCGCGCCAAGGCCGCCGGTGTCGAGGCTGTCGTGTTCGACCGCGGTGGCAACAGGTACGCGGGGCGCATCGCCGCCCTGGCGGACGCCGCCCGCGAAGCCGGACTCAAGTTCTGAGTCGGTTCCGTAGCTAGCGGAAACAGAGAGAGGTAATTCCAATGGCTGGACCCCAGCGCCGCGGTGGCGGTGCCGGTGGCGGCGAGCGGCGGGACCGGAAGGGCCGTGACGGCGGCGCAGCTGCCGCCGAGAAGACCGCATACGTTGAGCGCGTCGTAGCGATCAACCGTGTCGCCAAGGTTGTGAAGGGTGGTCGTCGCTTCAGCTTCACCGCGCTGGTCGTGGTGGGCGACGGTGACGGCACCGTGGGTGTCGGATACGGCAAGGCCAAGGAGGTGCCGGCCGCCATCGCCAAGGGCGTTGAGGAGGCCAAGAAGCACTTCTTCAAGGTCCCCCGCATCCAGGGCACCATCCCGCACCCCATCCAGGGTGAGAAGGCTGCCGGCGTCGTGCTGCTCAAGCCCGCGTCGCCCGGTACCGGTGTGATCGCCGGTGGTCCGGTGCGCGCCGTGCTCGAGTGCGCCGGTATCCACGACGTGCTGTCGAAGTCGCTCGGCTCCGACAACCAGATCAACATCGTGCACGCGACCGTGGAGGCCCTCAAGGGTCTGCAGCGTCCCGAGGAGATCGCGGCCCGCCGTGGTCTGCCCCTCGAGGACGTCGCCCCCGCGGCTCTTCTCCGTGCGCGTGCCGGGGCGGGTGCGTAATCATGGCGCAGCTCAAGATTACGCAGGTCAAGTCCTACATCGGCAGCAAGCAGAACCACCGTGACACCCTGCGCTCCCTTGGTCTCAAGGGCATCAACACGCAGGTCGTCAAGGAGGACCGCCCCGAGTTCCGCGGAATGGTGCACACCGTCCGCCACCTCGTGACGGTCGAGGAGGTCGACTGATCATGGCGGAGAACAACCCGCTCAAGATCCACAACCTCCGTCCCGCCCCCGGCGCCAAGACCGCGAAGACCCGTGTCGGTCGTGGTGAGGCGTCGAAGGGTAAGACGGCCGGTCGTGGTACCAAGGGCACCAAGGCCCGTTACCAGGTTCCGGAGCGCTTCGAGGGTGGCCAGATGCCGCTCCACATGCGTCTCCCGAAGCTGAAGGGCTTCAAGAACCCGTTCAAGACCGAGTTCCAGGTCGTCAACCTGGACAAGCTCGCCTCCCTCTACCCCGAGGGCGGAGAGGTCACGGTCGAGGACCTGGTCGCCAAGGGCGCCGTGCGCAAGAACAGCCTCGTCAAGGTCCTGGGCCAGGGCGAGATCTCCGTGGCGCTGCAGGTGACGGTCGACGCCGTCTCCGGCTCCGCCAAGGAGAAGATCACCGCCGCCGGCGGTACCGTCACCGAGCTCGTCTGACCCCGTCAGGTGTCTCGATGACGTAGAGCGATCCCGACCGGGGATACCCCACAAATGGGGTATCCCCGGTTGGTCGTTCCTAGGGTGGCGGTGTCGCCGGTAAGGTGGCCTGCGCTGCCCATTGACCTCGGGAGCCCCATACGGGGCACTCACCGCGGCAGTTGACCGTTACGTAATCGTCCTTAGTCGGAATCTCAAGACCGTCACCCTTGACGCAGTTGCGCGGGGGGTCGCAGGAGGCACCGTGCTCACCGCGTTCGCCCGGGCGTTCAAGACGCCCGACCTGCGCAAGAAGCTGCTCTTCACGCTCGGCATCATCGTCGTGTACCGCATCGGTACGAACGTCCCGATCCCGGGTGTCGACTACCGCAACGTCCAGGCCTGTATCGACAACGCTGAGGCCGGCCAGGGCCTGCTGGGTCTGGTCAACATGTTCAGCGGCGGCGCGCTGCTCCAGATCACGATCTTCGCGCTGGGCATCATGCCGTACATCACGGCGAGCATCATCCTGCAGCTGCTGACCGTCGTGATCCCGCGCCTGGAAGCCCTGAAGAAGGAGGGCCAGGCCGGTACGGCGAAGATCACGCAGTACACCCGTTACCTGACGGTCGCGCTGGCCATCCTCCAGGGAACCGGCCTGGTGGCCACCGCCCGCAGCGGCTCCCTCTTCCCGGGCTGCCCCGTCGCCGGGCAGATCGTCCCCGACCAGTCGATCTTCGTGACCGTGACCATGGTCATCACCATGACCGCCGGTACGGCCGCCGTGATGTGGCTCGGTGAGCTCATCACCGACCGCGGCATCGGCAACGGCATGTCGATCCTGATGTTCATCTCGATCGCCGCGACCTTCCCCTCCGCCCTGTGGGCCATCAAGGAGCAGGGCAGCCTGGCGGACGGCTGGATCGAGTTCGGCACCGTCATGGTCGTCGGCTTCGTCATGGTCGCCCTGGTCGTCTTCGTCGAGCAGGCCCAGCGCCGGATCCCGGTGCAGTACGCCAAGCGCATGATCGGCCGGCGTTCCTACGGCGGCACGTCCACCTACATCCCGCTGAAGGTGAACCAGGCGGGTGTCATTCCCGTCATCTTCGCCTCGTCGCTGCTCTACATTCCCGCGCTGATCGTGCAGTTCTCGAACTCCAACGCGGGCTGGGCGGCCTGGATCACGAAGAACCTCGCGGACACCGGCGCGACGTTCCACATCATCCTGTACTTCCTGTTGATCGTCTTCTTCGCCTTCTTCTACGTGGCGATCACCTTCAACCCCGAAGAAGTCGCCGACAACATGAAGAAGTATGGTGGCTTCATCCCGGGCATCCGGGCTGGCCGACCGACCGCTGAGTACCTGAGCTACGTACTCAACCGGATCACCTGGCCGGGTTCGCTGTATCTGGGCCTGATCTCTCTCGTGCCGACAATGGCGTTGGCTGGTTTCGGGGCAAACCAGAACTTCCCGTTCGGCGGGACCAGCATCCTGATCATCGTGGGTGTCGGTCTCGAGACCGTGAAGCAGATCGAGAGCCAGCTCCAGCAGCGCAATTACGAAGGGTTCCTCCGCTGATGCGAATCGTCCTCGTCGGGCCGCCGGGTGCCGGAAAGGGTACGCAGGCCACCCGCCTTGCCGAGAAACTGCGCATCCCGCACATCTCCACGGGTGACCTGTTCCGCGCCAACATCAGCCGGCAGACGGAGCTGGGCAAACTCGCGAAGTCCTACATGGACGCCGGCAACCTCGTCCCCGACGAGGTCACCATCGCCATGGCCAAGGACCGCATGGAGCAGCCCGACGCCGAGGGCGGCTTCCTGCTGGACGGCTTCCCGCGCAACGTGTCGCAGGCCGAGGCGCTGGACGAGCTGCTGCAGACCGAGGGCATCAAGCTGGACGCGGTGCTCGATCTCGAGGCCCCCGAGGACGAGGTCGTCAAGCGGATCGCCGGGCGGCGGGTCTGCCGCAAGGACTCGGCGCACGTGTTCCACGTGACGTACAGCCCGCCGCGGCAGGAGGGTGTCTGTGACACCTGCGGCGGCGAGCTGTACCAGCGGGACGACGACTCGGAGTCGACGGTGCGGACGCGGCTGGAGGTCTACCACACGCAGACCGAGCCGATCATCGATTACTACCGGGCGCAGGGCCTGGTCGTGACGATCTCGGCGATGGGTCCCGTGGACGAGGTCACCGGGCGGGCTCTGGAGGCGCTGAAGAGCGCCGAGTAGTCCCATGCCGTCCGTCACAGCCGCGGTCCCCCGTGCGGGGCCGCGGCTGTCGCATGGCCGGGGGTGGCCGCCCGCGGGGCCGAGGGTGTTCGGGCGCCCGTATCGTTGGAAGTGTTCGCCTACCTGATCCACGAGAGGTCCTCGTCCCCATGGTGCAGATCAAGAGCCCTGAGCAGATCGCCAAGATGCGTGAGGCGGGGCTGGTCGTCGCGGCCATCCACGCGGCCACCCGTGAGGCGGCCGTGCCCGGGGCCACGACCAAGGATCTGGACCAGGTCGCGCGCAAGGTCCTCGCCGAACACGGCGCCAAGCCGAACTTCCTCGGTTACGGCGGCTTCCCCGCCACCATCTGCACCTCGGTGAACGAGGTCGTCGTCCACGGCATCCCCTCCGACGACGTCGTCCTCAAGGACGGGGACGTCATCTCCATCGACTGCGGTGCGATCATCGACGGCTGGCACGGCGACGCGGCCTACACCGCGTTCGTCGGGTCCGGGCACTCGCCGGAGCTGGTCGAGCTGTCCCGGGTGACCGAGGAGTCGATGTGGGCCGGCATCGCGGCCATGAAGCAGGGCAACCGGCTGGTGGACATCTCCCGGGCCGTGGAGACGTACATCCGCCGCCAGCCGAAGCCGGGCGGCGGCAAGTACGGGATCATCGAGGACTACGGCGGCCACGGCATCGGCACCGAGATGCACATGGACCCGCACCTGCTGAACTACGTCGACCGCAAGCGGGGCAAGGGCCCCAAGCTGGTCCCGGGCTTCTGCCTCGCCATCGAGCCGATGGTCTCCCTGGGCACCCCGAAGACGGAGGTCCTCTCCGACGACTGGACCGTCATCACCACGGACGGCACCTGGTCCTCCCACTGGGAGCACTCCGTCGCCCTCACCGAGCAGGGCCCGCTGGTCCTGACGGCGCCCGACGGCGGCAAGGCCAAGCTGGCGGAACTGGGCGTCACCGCGGCACCCGACCCGCTGGCCTGACCCGGTCCCGGGCCGCGGCGCCGGGCTGAGACCGGCGCCGCCGCTCGACGCCGGTGGCGCTGCGGCGCCGCGCCCGCGGCCCGCGCCCGTGAGGCGTCCCGGGCCGACTCCGGGGTTCCCCGGGTTAAGGATCTCCCCGGTGGGGCAGGATTTCTCGATTCGTGTTTCCGGGTGCGCTGACGTAGACTGACTCGTCGGCTCTTGTGCACCCGCATGTCTGCATGTCCCGCGTGGTGCGCGTCGGAGTCGATCAAGGTAGTCGATTCGAAGGGCGAAGCGTGGCCAAGAAGCAAGGTGCCATCGAGATCGAGGGCACTGTCGTCGAGTCTCTTCCGAACGCCATGTTCAAGGTCGAGCTCCAGAACGGCCACCAGGTCCTGGCACACATCAGCGGCAAGATGCGCATGCACTACATCCGCATCCTCCCTGACGACCGGGTCGTGGTGGAGCTCTCCCCGTACGACCTGACGCGTGGCCGGATCGTCTACCGGTACAAGTAGATCTTGCCCGCTCCCCGGCCCGCCGGGGTGATGGCACTGACCCGGAGAACCTCACACCCATGAAGGTCAAGCCGAGCGTCAAGAAGATCTGCGACAAGTGCAGGGTGATCCGCCGTCACGGCCGGGTCATGATCATCTGTGACAACCCGCGCCACAAGCAGCGCCAGGGCTGACCACAGCCGATCGACCCTCTGCGACTTTCCGCAGAACTTCGCGCGACGCGAGCAGTACACGTTCATACGCAGGTCCCGAGCCGCACGGCTCGACACCCCCGGCTCGGAGGCCGGGGACCCGGCCCGTACCTCGTACGGCGGGCAGGGATCCGGTCCTGTGGAAGACCTCCGACAACTAACTGGAGCCATTGAATGGCACGCGTTTCCGGTGTTGACATCCCGCGCGAAAAGCGCGTGGAGATCGCCCTCACCTACGTGTTCGGCATCGGCCGAACCCTTTCGCAGCAGACGCTGGCCGCCACCGGCGTCGACCCGAACACCCGCGTTCGCGACCTCTCCGAGGAGCAGCTCGTCGCGATCCGTGAGTTCGTGGACAACAACATCAAGACCGAGGGTGACCTCCGTCGCGAGATCCAGGCCGACATCCGCCGCAAGGTCGAGATCGGTACCTACCAGGGTCTGCGTCACCGTCGCGGTCTGCCTGTCCGCGGTCAGCGCACCAGCACCAACGCGCGTACCCGCAAGGGCCCGCGTCGCGCCATCGCCGGCAAGAAGAAGCCGGGCAAGAAGTAGTCCTCAGCGGACGCTCATCCAGCGGTCTTGCTGCAGGACCGACCACCTCCCGTAGGAGTTATAGATGCCCCCCAAGGGTCGTCAGGGCGCTGCCAAGAAGGTGCGCCGCAAGGAAAAGAAGAACGTCGCTCACGGCCACGCGCACATCAAGAGCACGTTCAACAACACCATCGTGTCGATCACGGACCCCTCCGGCAACGTGATCTCCTGGGCCTCCGCCGGCCACGTCGGCTTCAAGGGCTCCCGGAAGTCCACGCCGTTCGCCGCGCAGATGGCCGCCGAGTCGGCTGCCCGCCGCGCCCAGGAGCACGGCATGCGCAAGGTCGACGTGTTCGTCAAGGGCCCGGGCTCCGGTCGTGAGACCGCGATCCGCTCCCTGCAGGCCACGGGCCTCGAGGTCGGCTCCATCCAGGACGTCACCCCGACCCCGCACAACGGCTGCCGTCCGCCGAAGCGCCGCCGCGTCTGAGACGCCTGCCGCTTCGTTCGGCTCCGGTTTCCGGGCGGTACGGCTCGCAAGGGCCGTGCCGCCCGTACCCTTGCAGTACCCGCACTTCTCACCGGGTGCGGTCCGTCGGGCGTCAAATAGCGGGCGTCCACGAAAGAAGGATCTGATCCACACATGCTGATCGCTCAGCGTCCCTCGTTGACCGAAGAGGTCGTCGACGAATTCCGCTCCCGGTTCGTGATCGAGCCGCTGGAGCCGGGCTTCGGCTACACCCTCGGCAACTCCCTGCGCCGTACCCTCCTGTCGTCGATCCCCGGTGCCGCCGTCACCAGCATCCGCATCGACGGCGTCCTGCACGAGTTCACCACCGTGCCGGGCGTCAAGGAGGACGTCACCGACCTGATCCTCAACATCAAGCAGCTGGTCGTCTCCTCGGAGCACGACGAGCCGGTCGTGATGTACCTGCGCAAGCAGGGCCCGGGTCTGGTCACCGCCGCCGACATCGCGCCGCCGGCCGGTGTCGAGGTGCACAACCCCGACCTCGTCCTCGCCACGCTCAACGGCAAGGGCAAGCTGGAGATGGAGCTGACGGTCGAGCGCGGCCGCGGCTACGTCTCCGCCGTGCAGAACAAGCAGGTCGGTCAGGAGATCGGGCGCATCCCGGTCGACTCGATCTACTCGCCGGTTCTCAAGGTCACCTACAAGGTCGAGGCGACCCGTGTCGAGCAGCGCACCGACTTCGACAAGCTGATCGTCGACGTCGAGACCAAGCAGGCGATGCGTCCGCGTGACGCCATGGCCTCCGCGGGCAAGACCCTGGTCGAGCTGTTCGGTCTCGCCCGCGAGCTGAACATCGACGCCGAGGGCATCGACATGGGCCCGTCCCCCACGGACGCCGCCCTCGCCGCCGACCTGGCGCTGCCGATCGAGGAGCTGGAGCTCACCGTTCGGTCGTACAACTGCCTCAAGCGTGAGGGCATCCACTCCGTGGGTGAACTCGTCGCGCGCAGCGAGGCGGACCTGCTCGACATCCGCAACTTCGGTGCGAAGTCGATCGACGAGGTCAAGGCGAAGCTGGCCGGTATGGGCCTCGCGCTGAAGGACTCGCCCCCCGGGTTCGACCCGACCGCCGCCGCCGACGCGTTCGGCGCGGACGACGACGCGGACGCGGGCTTCGTGGAGACCGAGCAGTACTGAGCGCTTCGCGAGGAGGCCGGTCCCGCGGCTGCGGGCCCGTTGCGGCCAGTCGCGCCCACGCGACGGAGTCGCATGTCGACACCGTCCCGCGCCCCTTGGGGGCGCGGACCCTCCGGGCGTCTGCGAAGGCGCCCGGATCTCCGACGGGCAACCGCCCGCTCGGATACTGACCCCGGTACCTGATACGGCCGGGGCAGACACCTAGGAGAAACACCATGCCGAAGCCCACCAAGGGTGCCCGTCTGGGCGGCAGCGCCGCGCACGAGAAGCTCCTGCTCGCGAACCTCGCGAAGTCGCTCTTCGAGCACGGCCGCATCACCACCACCGAGGCGAAGGCGCGCAAGCTGCGTCCGTACGCCGAGCGTCTGGTCACCAAGGCGAAGAAGGGCGACCTTCACAACCGCCGTCAGGTGCTCCAGGTCATCACGGACAAGAGCATCGTCCACACGCTCTTCACCGAGATCGGCCCGCGGTACGAGAACCGTCCCGGTGGCTACACCCGCATCACCAAGATCGGTAACCGCCGTGGCGACAACGCGCCCATGGCCGTCATCGAGCTGGTCGAGGCGCTGACCGTGCAGCAGACCGCTGTCGGCGAGGCGGAGGCCGCGACCAAGCGTTCCGCGAAGGACGCCGAGGGCGCCGAGGCCGCTGAGGTGAAGGCGGACCTGTCCAAGGACGAGGCCGCCGAGGCTCCGGCCGAGGAGTCGAAGGACGCGTAAGCGTCCGGTGGGGCGCTGCGGGATCGTGGCTGCGGCTGTGCCGTGGCTGGTCGCGCAGTTCCCCGCGCCCCTCTGGGGCGCTACCGCGGGCCCGTTCCTTTCGAGGAGCGGGCCCGCTTTTTTTGCATGGGTGAGAGGATCTTTGGTGTGAGTGACGAAGTGCGGCCGGGGTTCGTGCGGGTGCGGCTGGATCTTTCCTACGACGGGGCCGAGTTCTCCGGGTGGGCCAAGCAGGCCGGCGGGCGGCGGACCGTACAGGGGGAGATCGAGGACGCGCTGCGGACCGTGACGCGGTCCGGCGGGACGGCGTACGAGCTGACCGTCGCGGGGCGGACGGACGCCGGTGTCCACGCGCGGGGCCAGGTCGCGCACGTCGATCTGCCCCGGGAGGTGTGGGCCGAGCACCACACCAAGCTGCTCAAGCGGCTCGCCGGGCGGCTGCCGAGGGACGTACGGGTGTGGGCGCTCCGGGAGGCGCCCGCCGGGTTCAACGCGCGGTTCTCCGCGATCTGGCGGCGTTACGCCTACCGGGTCACCGACAACCCGGGCGGGGTGGACCCGCTGCTGCGCGGACATGTGCTGTGGCACGACTGGCCGTTGGACGTCGACGCGATGAACGACGCGGCACGCGGGCTGCTCGGGGAGCACGACTTCGCCGCGTACTGCAAGCGGCGCGAGGGCGCGACGACCATCCGGACGCTCCAGGAGCTGAGCCTGGTGCGGGGGGAGGACGGGATTATCACCGCCACGGTCCGCGCGGACGCCTTCTGCCACAACATGGTGCGCTCGCTGATCGGCGCGCTGCTGTTCGTCGGTGACGGTCACCGTCCGGCCAACTGGCCGGGCAAGGTGCTCGCCGCGGGCGTGAGGGACTCGGCCGTCCACGTCGTACGCCCGCACGGGCTGACCCTGGAGGAGGTCGGCTACCCCGCCGACGACCTGCTGGCCGCCCGCAGCAAGGAGGCCCGCAACAAGCGGTCGCTGCCGGCGGGCGGCTGCTGCTGAACCCCGCCCGCGGCGGTGCTACTCGTTCGCCGCCGCCGACGCCTGGGCCTCGCCCCTGCGGCGGATCTGACGGAACGTGAACTCCTGGAGGTCGTCGCCCGTGGCGAAGACGGCCTTGTCCTTCTCCGTCACGTTCTTGCCGTCCGTGAAGCCCGCCAGGGTGAAGTAGGCGTAGCGGCCGACGGTGTTGGTGGTGGAGCGGCAGACCGCGCCGGAGCAGAAGTCCTTGACGCCGCCGCCCGACAGCGACTTGATGATGCTCTTCTTGTCGGCCTGCTGCCGGGCCTTGGCAGCCTGGGCCCGGGTGTCGAAGACGGCCACACCGACCGTCACCGCCATGTTGTCCTTGGTGTAGGTGACCCGGATCAGGCGCGTGCACCGGTTGTCGGTGAGCGCCTTGGGGAGCGTCGCCTTCGCGGCCGAGGCGCAGTTCTCGGTGTCCGCCGTCGGGCCCTTCTTGTACACCGTCTCACCCATGGTCAGCTGCGTGCCCGGGAAGAGGATGTCGGGGCTGAGCGGGGCCTTGTCCTTCACCGCGCTGGCGATGAAGTCGTTCGGGTCCAGCGGCGGCGGGGCGCTCGTCGGGGCGAACGAGGGGACGGTGCCCGTCGGGCTCGGCAGGTCGGAGGCCGCGGGCAGCTGGGAGGAGGCGCCCGGCGAGGCCTGGTCGCCGCCGTTCGCCGAGACGACGGCGACCGCCACGGCCGTGCCTATCGCGACGGTGGCGAGGGCGCCACCGCCTATGAACAGCAGTCGGCGGCGCTTGGCGCGGGCCTCGGACGCGTCGGCGAGCGCGGCCCAGTCGGGCGACTGGCCGGCGCCGCCGCTGCTCCAGGGCTGCTGGGAATTCGGTTTCCAGGGATCCCACTGCTGTGAGGGTCCCCCCTGCCCAAAACTCATGGGGCGCATCTTAGACGGGGCAAGGGGTGTGCTGGTCCGCCTCAACGGGCGCGACAGGCCCTAGCGTTGCGCGCATGGCGACGGGCAAAAGCGACATCTCCGGGTGGTTGGTGCGTCCTGCGGGTGGCTGGTGGTGGGCCGGACTCGTGGCCGTGCTGGGCGCGCTGACGGTCCATACGATGCTGGTGACCTCGGACGGAGGCATGGACAACCGCATCGTCGTGGACGCCGCGCGAACCTGGCTGGAGGGTGGATCGCCCTACGACGACCGGCACTTCCTCTATTTTCCGAGCGCGGTCATGGCCGCCGTCCCGCAGGCGCTGCTGCCGCGCTCCGTGCTCGACGTACTGGTGCCGGTGGCGGTGACCCTCGCGCTCGCCCTGGGCTGGGCCTGCGCGCTGCGGCTGCACCGGGTGCCGCTGCGCAGCCGGCTCGCCGTCCTCGGGCTCGTCGCCCTGGCGGCCGGGTTCGCTCCGTTCGGGCAACTGGTGCGGCTGGGCAACTGGACGGTGACGGCCGTACTGGCGCTCCCGCTGTGCCTGCTGCTGGCCGGCCGGGGCCGGTGGGTCGCGGCCGGTGCGGTCATCGGGGTCGCGGTGGCGGTGAAGCCGCTGCTCGCGCCGATGGCGCTGCTGTTCCTCTTCGCCCGCCGGTGGAGGGCGCTGGCCCTGGTGATCCTGCTGCCGGCCGTGACGTCGGTGGTGGCGGCGCTGTTCCTGCCCGACCCCGCGGGCTTCCTCACCCGCACCCTGCCCTTCCTGCTGACCGGCGACGACCCCTTCCTGCGCCTCTACGAGGCGGGGCCCGCCGCCGTGCTGCCCCGGCTCGGTGTGCCCCAGGCCCCGGCGACGCTGCTGGCGGTGCTCGCGGCCGCCGTGGGGGTGGCGTGCGCGTACCGGCGCTGGCGGGGGCCGGGGCCGGTGGCGCTGCGGCTGGCGGAGACGTCGGCGGGGCTGATGCTCTCGGCGTTCCTCGTGTCGCGGCCCTCCTACAACCACTACCTCCTCGTCGTGCTGCCGCTGCTGCTCGCCGGACTGCCCCACGCGGGGTCGGTCACCCGGCGTCCCTGGTTCTGGCTCGCGCTGGTGCCCCAGCTGCCGGGGGTGACCTGGCCGTGGCTGGAGTCGGGGAGACGGCGCGCGTTCCGGGACTCGGTCACGCTGTGCGTGCTGGCGGTGACCGTCGCGTACCACGGTGTGCGCGGGGCGGGCGGGGCCGGCCGGGCGGGCGGAGCGGGCGGGGCTGGCGGGGCCGGCGAGGTGGGTGACGTGGACGGGGCGCGGGGGGCGTCCGAGGGGCGGGGACCCGCTGTAGAATCTGTGTAGTTCATCGGCGACGTCACCGACGGCGGTCTCGTTTTGACCCGTCCGGCCGAGCATGGGTATTCTGCATGTTCGTTGTGTGTAGTGGCTTGCTCATTCTCACGTGAGGGGCCCTTACACCGGTCCACCGGACCGATGACCAGCGACCGGCACGCGGTTTGCGTCACCGCAGTGCGGTCAGGGCTGTCGTGATCGTCTTCGGTGACCTTGTCAGGACCATTCACTGAAGAAGCGAAGGCTACGAACCGTGCGTACGTACAGCCCCAAGCCCGGCGATGTGACGCGCCAGTGGCACGTCATCGACGCTCAGGACGTCGTCCTGGGTCGTCTGGCCTCCACTGCGGCCTCCATCCTGCGCGGCAAGCACAAGCCGATCTACGCGCCCCACGTCGACACCGGTGACTTCGTCATCATCATCAACGCGGACAAGGTGCACCTCTCCGGCAACAAGCGGACCCAGAAGATGGCGTACCGCCACTCGGGTTACCCGGGTGGTCTGCGCTCCGTCCGCTACGACGAGCTGCTGGCGAAGAACCCCGAGAAGGCCATCGAGAAGGCCGTCAAGGGCATGCTCCCCAAGAACACCCTGGGCCGTCAGATGCTCTCGAAGCTGAAGGTCTACTCGGGCGACCAGCACCCGCACGCTGCCCAGCAGCCGGTGCCGTTCGAGATCACCCAGGTCGCGCAGTAAGTCCGGCCACCCCCTAAGACTGAACAGAATCTGAGGAGCATCGTGGCCGAGACCACTGCCGAGCAGCCGCTCGAAGAGCTTGACATCGACAGCTACACCACCGAGTCCGAGGTGCCCGTCGAGGGCGAGTACACGTCGGAGTCCATGGCGTCCCGCTTCGGTGAGCCCCAGCCGGCCGCCGGCCTGGGCCGTCGCAAGAACGCCATCGCCCGCGTCCGGATCGTCCCGGGCACCGGCAAGTGGAAGATCAACGGGCGCACCCTCGAGGACTACTTCCCGAACAAGGTGCACCAGCAGGAAGTCAACGAGCCCTTCAAGGTGCTCGAGCTCGAAGGCCGCTACGACGTCATCGCCCGCATCGCGGGTGGCGGTGTCTCCGGTCAGGCCGGTGCGCTCCGTCTCGGTGTCGCCCGTGCGCTGAACGAGGCGGACGTCGACAACAACCGCGGCCCGCTGAAGAAGGCCGGCTTCCTCAAGCGCGACGACCGTGCGGTCGAGCGCAAGAAGGCCGGTCTGAAGAAGGCCCGCAAGGCCCCGCAGTACAGCAAGCGCTAAACACAGGGCGCTCGCGCGTACTCCGAACGCCCCGGCGGCACGCCACAGTGCCGCCGGGGCGTTCGTTTATTCAGCGCCGTGGGCGTATAACGGCACAAGGCGCTCAAACGCTAATGTGATCGGATGGTCGGGCGTCGGGTGTGACCGTTGCGGTGCGCGCCCGGAGGTGTGGAGCCGCACTCGCCTCACGGCCGTCGAACACTTCACAAGCTTGGTCAGTGGCACAACCGTCGGCCGTACGGACGGTCCTACGCCTCGGCAGGACGTGGGAGGCGGGGCCCTGGTTCGGCTATCGGTACTGACGCATCATCAGGAGGACAAGTGGGACGACTCTTCGGCACGGACGGCGTGCGCGGTGTCGCCAACGCGGACCTGACCGCGGAAATGGCGCTCGGTCTGTCCGTCGCCGCCGCGCACGTACTGGCGGAAGCCGGCACGTTCGAAGGCCACCGGCCCACCGCCGTGGTCGGACGTGACCCGCGCGCGTCCGGGGAGTTCCTGGAGGCCGCCGTGGTCGCCGGCCTCGCCAGTGCGGGCGTGGACGTCCTGCGCGTCGGCGTGCTGCCCACACCGGCCGTGGCACACCTCACCGGCGCCCTCGGCGCCGACCTCGGCGTCATGCTCTCCGCGAGCCACAACGCCATGCCGGACAACGGCATCAAGTTCTTCGCCCGCGGCGGTCACAAGCTCGCCGACGAGCTGGAGGACCGCATCGAGTCCGTGTACGAGGAACACCGCACCGGCGCGCCGTGGAACCGTCCGACCGGCGCCGGTGTCGGTCGCGTACGGGACTACGAGGAGGGCCTGGAGACGTACGTCGCCCACCTCGTCGGCGTTCTCCCCAACCGGCTGGACGGTCTGCGGATCGTCCTCGACGAGGCGCACGGCGCCGCCGCCGCGGTCTCCCCGGAGGCGTTCACGCGGGCCGGGGCCGAGGTCGTCACCATCGGCGCGGAGCCGGACGGGCTCAACATCAACGACGGCTGCGGGTCGACGCACCTCGACCAGCTGAAGGCCGCGGTCGTCGAGCACGGGGCCGCGCTGGGCATCGCGCACGACGGCGACGCCGACCGGTGCCTGGCCGTCGACCACACCGGTGAGGAGGTCGACGGCGACCAGATCCTCGCGGTGCTGGCACTGGCCATGCGGGAGCGGTCCGCGCTGCGGTCCGACACCGTCGTCGCGACGGTGATGTCGAACCTCGGGTTCAAGCTGGCGATGGAGCGGGAGGGCATCCGGCTGGTGCAGACCGCCGTCGGCGACCGGTACGTGCTGGAGGAGATGAAGAAGCAGGGCTACGCCCTCGGGGGCGAGCAGTCCGGGCACGTCATCGTCCTCGACCACGCGACGACCGGCGACGGCACCCTGACCGGGCTGCTGCTCGCCGCGCGGGTCGCGGGGAGCGGGCGGCCGCTGCGGGAGCTGGCGTCGGTGATGGAGCGGCTGCCGCAGGTGCTGATCAATGTTCCGGACGTGGACAAGTCCCGGGTGAAGACCTCCGCGGAGCTCGCTGCCGCGGTGGGTGAGGCGGAGCGGGAACTCGGTGAGACGGGGCGCGTGCTGCTGCGGTCCTCGGGGACGGAGCCCCTGGTCCGGGTCATGGTCGAGGCCGCGGACATCGACCAGGCGCGGTCGGTGGCGGGACGTCTGGCCGACGTGGTGAAGTCGGCGCTGGGGTAGCCGACGAGGGGTGGGCTACGCCTGCGGGTCGCCTGCGGGTTGCCTGCGGCGTGGTGTGGCGGGGTGCGGGTGGAGTGCCGTGTGCGGCGTGGTGGGTGGATGCCTGCGGCGCCGCTGTCCCTTCGGCGGGGGCTTGGGTAGCGCCTGCGGTGCGTGGGTGGTGCGGGGCCGCGTCGGGGGTGTCCGTCCTCGGGCCGGCGCGAGGGTGTCGCCCGGTGGTGGTGAGGGTGCGGACGCGCCGGCCACTGCGGGCGGCCACCCCCGCCCCGTCCCTTCCCCGCCGCGTGCGACCACGCCCCCACCCGCCGTCGCTCGTCCGCGGGCAGTCGCCCCGCCACCCCGTCGCCTCCGCTCTCCGCGGGCAGTCGTGCCGCTGGGGCGATGGGGGAGGGCGGGCGCGACGGCACCCCGCAGGCGCCGGGCTGCGCAGTCCCCCCGGCCCGTACCGGCGCGGGGGACGCCGGGCGGCGCCCCCGTCAAGCGGGCCGTCTGCGCAGGCGTTGGTGCTGCCTGGACCAGAGGGCCTTCTGCGTCAGCAGGGTCAGTGTCCCGGCGAGGGTGATCCCCAGCAGGTTGAGCAGCAACTGCTGGGAAGAACCCCACGTCTGCACCGTGTCCCCGTAACTCAGCGCCACGGCGGCGTTCGCAGCGGCCGGAACCGTCGTCACCGAGATCGCGACCCCCACCAGCGCACCCGACTTCGCGGACGTCAGCGACAGCGTGCCGGCCGCTCCGGCCAGTACCGCCACGACGAAGGAGAACCAGTCGGGCGCGTACACGAAGCCGGTCTGCGGCCGATCGCCCTCCAGCTTCTCCTCGGTGAACAGTCCGACCGTGTCCATGAAGAGGCTGAAGCCCACCGTCAGCGCCATCGCCACCGCGAACCCCACCAGCAGCGCGACCAGCGAACGGGCCGCGAGGCGCGGCCGGCGCCGCACCACCGCCGTGGAGATGCCGGCCAGCGGGCCGAACTCCGGACCCACCGCCATCGCGCCCACGATCAGGACCGCGTTGTCCAGGACGACTCCGCACGCCGCGATCATGGTCGCCAGCGTGAGGAACGCGAGGTAGGTGACCGAGAGGGTCGACTCCTCGTGGGTGGCGTCGGTCAGGTGCTCCCACAGCACCGCGTCCGCGCTCTCGCCCGGCGCCTCCTTCTCCGCCTCGGCCGCGCGCTGCGACAGCGACAGGTCGACGTTCTCCACGGCGATGGAACCGGTCGCGTCCAGTCCGAGCCGCCGCAACCCGCTGAGCAGGTCGTCGCCGGCCTCCCGGGCCACGTCGCACAGCACGACGTCCCCGGCGGGGTCGCGGGCGGCACCCGGCAGTACGCACAGGTGCGCCGTCCCGATCGTCCCCTCGATCAGCCGGACCACCTCATCGGTCTGCCCGGCGGGTGTGATCAGGCGCAGGTGCAGCATGGCGGCAGCGTAGCCGCCGTGGTCCGGTTCACAGCTTGCGCAGTCTGAGGCGTTGGACCTTGTGGTCGGGTCCCTTGCGCAGGATCAGGGTGGCCCGGCCCCGGGTGGGGGCGATGTTCTCGACCAGGTTCGGCCTGTTGATGGTGCGCCACATCGTGCGCGCGTAGTCGAGGGCCTCCTCCTCGGACACCTGGGTGTACGTGCGGAAGTACGACGACGGATCCTGGAACGCGGTCTCCCGCAGCCGCTTGAACCGGTGGAGGTACCAGCGCTCGATGTCCTCCGTGCGGGCGTCGACGTACACGCTGAAGTCGAAGTAGTCGGCCAGACCGACGCGTGTGCGGCCGTCCTTGCCGGGCAGTGCGGGCTGCAGGACGTTGAGTCCTTCGACGATCAGGATGTCCGGGCGGCGCACGGTGAGCTTCTCGCCGGGGACGATGTCGTAGATGAGGTGGGAGTAGACGGGCGCGGTGACCTCGCTCTTGCCCGCCTTGATGTCGGCGACGAAGCGGGTCAGCGCACGGCGGTCGTAGGACTCGGGGAAACCTTTCCGCGACATCAGCCCCCGCTTCTGGAGCTCTTCGGTCGGCAGCAGGAAACCGTCCGTGGTGACCAGCTCCACGCGCGGATGCTCCGGCCAGCGGGACAGCAGCGCGCGCAGCAGCCGGGCCACCGTGGACTTGCCGACGGCGACGGAACCGGCGACCCCTATGACGAAGGGCGTGCCCGACTGGGAGCCCTGCTCGCCGAGGAAGGTGTTGAGCGCGCTCCGCAGCCCGTCCGTGGCGCCGACGTAGAGATTGAGCAGCCGGGACAGCGGGAGGTAGATGTCGCGCACCTCGTCGAGGTCGATGACGTCACCGAGCCCGCGCAGCTGCTCTACCTCCGCGGCCGACAGCGGCAGCGGCGTCTTGTCGCGCAGCGCGCTCCACTCGGCGCGGGTGAGGTCGACGTAGGGAGTCGCCTCCGGCCGCTGCCGGTGGGCGCTCCGGGGCATCGAGGGGACCGGAGAGATCACAGTCCATTGTTAACGGAGTTTGAACGGGACGACAGGTGGGCTGTGTCACGCTCGGCGTGCCCCTGTCACGTGGTGATCACAGTCGGGACGCAACTGAGTCATCGGTGATCACCTGTGTGCCTGCTGTGTTTAGGGTGCGGCTTTGTGCTGTGGATCTTCTCCACACTTTCGAGAAAGAGTTCCTTCGTGACAACCAGCCCCGTCCGCCGTACCGTGCTCGCCGCTTCCGCCGCCGCGCTCGCCCTGCTCGTCACCGCCTGCGGTGGCTCCGGCGACGAGGACAAGGCCGGCGACAGCAAGGGCAAGGCCGACACGGCCGCCTCCGCCTCCGCCGCTCCGGCGGCCAAGGCGCTCACCGCCGCCGAGCTGGAGAAGGCCGTGCTGGCGCAGGCGGACGTCAAGGACGGCAAGGTGACGGAGGTGCCCGCCGAGGACGACGCCACCGCCGACAAGGTGAAGTCGAAGGACGCGGCCTGCCAGCCGCTCGCCCAGCTGCAGATGGGCGTGCCCGCGGGCTCGCCGGCGGCCACGGTGAAGCGGTCCTGGGCGAGCCAGCCGGAGAAGCCGGCCGCGGACGCCGGCCCCGAGGAGGCCCTGCTCGCCGGTCTCGACGTGGAACAGATGGTCGTCACGCTCGCCTCCTACGAGGACGGTGGCGCCGAGCAGGTCATCAAGGACGTCGAGGCCGCCGCCGGCACGTGCGCCGGTGGCTTCGCCTACGACGCCATGGGTGAGGCGCTCACGATCGAGTCGGTCGAGAAGACCGAGGCGCCCGGCGGCGGCGACGAGGCGGTCGCGATCACGGCGCTGCTGGCCGCGGAGGAGGGCGTGAAGGCGCCGATGAAGCTGGTCGTCGCCCGCAAGGGCGCCACCGTCGCCTCCTTCACCGTCACCAACTTCGCCTCCGCCGCCACCGGCGAGGACTTCGAGTTCCCGACGGCGGTCTCCGACGCGCAGCTCGGCAAGCTCGCCTGACGCACTCCCGCGTTCGTATTCCCACCGGCGCTTCGTGCACCGGTGGGAATTTCCGATTTCGGGCACGGAGCGGCCCTTTTCGCCGGCTGACGGACCGTAGGCTGCCGGGCATGTGCGGAATCGTGGGTTACGTGGGGCCGCAGTCGGCGCTGGACGTCGTGACGGCCGGACTGAAGCGACTGGAGTACCGGGGCTACGACTCGGCGGGTGTCGCCGTGCAGGCCGACGGCGGACTGGCCACGGCCAAGAAGGCCGGAAAGCTGGTCAACCTGGAGAAGGAGCTGGCCGGCCGGCCGCTGCCGGCCGGGACGACCGCGATCGGCCACACCCGCTGGGCCACGCACGGCGGTCCGACCGACGCCAACGCCCACCCGCACCTCGACAACGCGGGCCGTGTCGCCGTCGTCCACAACGGCATCATCGAGAACTTCGCCGCCCTGCGGGAGGAGCTGACCGAGCGCGGGCACGAGCTCGGCTCCGAGACGGACACCGAGGTCGTCGCCCATCTGCTCGCCGAGGAGTTCTCCGGCTGCGCGGACCTCGCGGAGGCGATGCGGCTGGTGTGCCGCCGCCTGGAGGGGGCGTTCACCCTGGTGGCCGTCCACGCGGACGAGCCGGACGTGGTGGTGGGCGCGCGGCGCAACTCCCCGCTGGTGGTGGGCGTGGGGGAGGGGGAGGCCTTCCTCGCCTCCGACGTGGCCGCCTTCATCGCGCACACGCGGGAGGCCGTCGAGCTGGGGCAGGACCAGGTGGTGGAGCTGCGCCGGGACTCGGTGACCGTCACCGACTTCGACGGCGGCGCGGCCGACGTCCGGGCGTACCACGTCGACTGGGACGCCTCCGCCGCCGAGAAGGGCGGCTACGACTACTTCATGCTCAAGGAGATCGCCGAGCAGCCGAAGGCCGTCGCCGACACCCTGCTGGGCCGCATCGACGGCGCGGGCTCGCTCACCCTGGACGAGGTCCGCATCCCGGCGAACGCGCTGCGCGAGGTCGACAAGGTCGTCATCGTCGCCTGCGGCACGGCCTTCCACGCGGGGCTCATCGCCAAGTACGCCATCGAGCACTGGACGCGCATCCCGTGCGAGGTGGAGCTGGCGAGCGAGTTCCGCTACCGGGACCCGATCCTCGACCAGCAGACGCTGGTCATCGCCATCTCCCAGTCCGGCGAGACCATGGACACGCTGATGGCGCTGCGGCACGCCCGCGAGCAGGGCGCCAAGGTCCTGGCGATCTGCAACACCAACGGCTCGACGATCCCGCGCGAGTCGGACGCGGTGCTGTACACGCACGCCGGACCGGAGGTCGCCGTCGCCTCGACGAAGGCGTTCCTGACGCAGCTGGTCGCCTGCTACCTGGTCGCGCTGTACCTGGGTCAGGTGCGGGGCACCAAGTGGGCCGACGAGATCCGCGCGGTGGTGCGGGACCTGTCCTCGGTCTCCGGCGCGGTGGACCGGGTCCTGGAGACCATGGAGCCGGTACGGGAGCTGGCCCGGTCGCTGGCGGAGAAGAACACGGTGCTATTCCTCGGACGGCACGTGGGCTACCCGGTGGCGCTGGAGGGGGCCCTGAAGCTGAAGGAGCTCGCCTACATGCACGCGGAGGGCTTCGCGGCGGGCGAGTTGAAGCACGGGCCGATCGCGCTCATCGAGGACGACCTGCCGGTGGTGGTCGTCGTCCCGTCGCCGCGGGGCCGGTCGGTCCTGCACGACAAGATCGTCTCCAACATCCAGGAGATCCGGGCGCGCGGTGCGCGCACCATCGTCATCGCGGAGGAGGGCGACGAGGCGGTGGTGCCGTACGCCGACCACCTGATCCGGATCCCGGTGACCCCCACGCTCCTCCAGCCGCTGGTGGCGACCGTCCCCCTCCAGGTGTTCGCGTGCGAGCTGGCGACCGCCCGGGGCAACGAGGTGGACCAGCCGCGCAACCTCGCCAAGTCGGTGACGGTGGAGTAGGCGCCGACACCTCGGGGCGGGCTCCGGTCCGCCGTAGGGTGCCCGTATGAGCATCATCGGAGTCGGGATCGACGTGGCCGAGATCGACCGTTTCGCGGCCTCGCTGGAGCGGACGCCCGCCCTGGCCCAGCGGCTCTTCCGGGAGAGCGAACTGCTGCTGCCCAGCGGGGAGCGGCGGGGCGTCGCCTCCCTCGCGGCGCGGTTCGCCGCCAAGGAGGCGCTGGCCAAGGCGCTCGGGGCGCCGGCCGGGTTGTACTGGACCGACGCCGAGGTGTGGTGCGAGGACAGCGGACAGCCGCGGCTGCGGGTGACGGGGACCGTGGCGGCGCGGGCCGCGGAACTCGGCGTACGGGCCTGGCACGTGTCCCTCAGCCATGACGCCGGGGTCGCCTCGGCGGTCGTCGTCGCCGAGGGGTGAGGGCGTCGCTCGCGTTCCCGGGGACCGGGGTCGGCCTGCCGGTGTGGGCTGAGGTCTTCCTCGCCGTCGCCGCCGTGCTCACCGTCGTCTCCGCCCTCGTGCGGCTGCTCCGCAGGCACCGCCGGTGAATCCCGTACGGTTGTTCCGGAGAAGAGATGCGTGCTTCGCCTGAACGGGGGTACACGCGGGAAGCCGGCGCCCGGAACCGGGAGCCGATCGATTTGGGAGGGCTAACTGTGACGTCGACGATGGCGCGGACGGACCGAGCTCAGCGCGTGACCGAGCTGCCGGAGGTCGTCGATCCCGGCCAGGTCGCGCCCCAGGACGCACGCGAACTGTCCAAGCAGTTCTTCCGCCGGCTCACGGAGCTGGAGGAGGGCACGCACGAGTACCAGTACGCGCGCAACACGCTGATCGAGATGAACATGTCCCTGGTCCGCTACGCGGCCGGCCGGTTCCGCAGCCGCGGGCCGGAGGAGATGGAGGACATCGTCCAGGTCGGCATGATCGGTCTGATCAAGGCGATCGACCGGTTCGAGCTGTCCCGCGAGGTGGAGTTCACCTCCTTCGCGATCCCCTACATCGTCGGTGAGATCAAGCGGTTCTTCCGGGACACCTCCTGGTCCGTGCACGTCCCGCGGCGTCTCCAGGAGGCCCGGGTGCAGCTCGCCCGCGCCACCGAGGAACTGCGCAGCCGGCTGGGCCGTACGCCCACGACCGCCGAGCTCGCCCAGCTGATGAGCCTGACCGAGGCCGAGGTCAACGAGGCCAGGATCGCCTCCAACGGCTACAACTCCTCCTCGCTGGACGCCACCATCGGCAGCGAGCCGGACGGCGAGAGCGTGCTCGCCGACTTCATCGGCGCCGAGGACGCGGCCCTCGAACTGGTCGAGGACTTCCACGCGCTCGCCCCGATGATCGCCGACCTCGACGAGCGCGAGCGGAAGATCGTGCACTGGCGGTTCGTGGAGGAGCTGACGCAGGCGGAGATCGGTGAGCGGCTCGGCTGCTCCCAGATGCACGTCTCGCGGCTGCTGTCCCGGACGCTGAAGAAGCTGCGGGCGGGCATGCTCAGCACCAGCTGAGGCGATCGCGGCGGAACGGACATGGTGCGGGGTGCGGCTCGGTGAGCCGCACCCCGCGGTCGTGCGTCAGCAGATCGACTGGCTGCTGTTCACCAGGCGGTTGTTGCGGAAGGTCGTGTTCTCGCCGCAGGGACTCTCGCGGATCGAGGAGTTCGTCACCGTGAGGTTCTGCACCGTGATGTCCCGGTTGTTGGCGAACTCCGCGCGGGCGGCCAGGCGGATCTCGCCGCCACCGGTGACCGTGCCGCTCTGGGCGGCCAGGTTCACGTTGTAGCAGTTCTCGATCAGGATCGCGTTGTTGCCGGTGTCCGAGAGCGTGATCCGGTCGATCGTCGCGCCGCCGCTCTCCGAGACGCAGAACACGCCGCGTCCGCCGCCGCGCGCCACGACCTCGCCCACCCGGATGTTGGTGGCGTACGAACTGCCGACGCGGCCGTTGCGGTTGGCCATGCGGAAGGCCGCGTACCCGGTGCCGGTGCCCGCGTTCTCCGCGTCCACCCTGGCGACCGTGGCGTTGACGGTCTGGTTCAGCAGCAGGCCGGACTCGCCGACGTTACGGGCGGTCACCGTGCCGACGGTCAGGCCGTCGACGCCGTAGGTCTCCACGGCGTGGCTGGACGCGCCGGAGACGTACACGTTGTCGATGCGCACGTTGCGCGTCCACTGGCTGGTGTCGCCGCGGTTGTCGATGCGGACGCCCAGGCCGCGCGTCAGGCGCATGTCGATCTGGCCCAGGACCACGTTCTGCACGTTGCGCAGGAAGACGCCGTAGAGCGGGCCGCCGGTGACGTAGAGGTGCTGCACCTCGATGTCGCGGGTGCCGCGGGAGTAGACCGGGGCCTGGTCGCCGGTGCCGCTGCCGGTCACGTTGATGGTGCCGCAGACGTCGAGGACCGTGTAGCTCGGCAGGGAGATGCGGGAACCGGCCGAGATCGAGCCCGAGCCGCGGACGACGACCCGCTCCTTGCTGGTACGGCCGGCGGACAGGCTGCTGATCGCCGCCTGGACGGCCGCGCGCATGTCGGTGCCGGTGTAGACCGTGCCGCTGCCGCGGCGGGCGGTCCAGGTACTGCCGTTCAGGACGGCCTCGGCCTGGTAGGAACCGTCGCCGCAGGCGGCGGCGCGGGCCGGGGCGGAGGTGGGGCCGGACGCGGGGGTGGATGCGCCGGTCGCGGTGGTCGTCGCCGCGGTGGCCGGGGCCGTCATGGTGGCGACGGTGGTGAGGAGTGCGGTGGCGCCGGCGGCTGCGAGAAGTGCGGCTCTGCGTCGCATGGGTCCTCTGTCTCTGTCGTCAGTGTCGTCGAAACGATTCGACTGAATCGATTCATGCGGTGGGGGCCGGAGAGTTTGGCAAGGGCATGGCAGGGAGTCAAGCGGGGGCCCGCCCGGATCCGGGAGTCGCCGGTTGCCGCAGTCGGCCGCGTTCCTGCGGGAGTCGCCGGTTACGGGAGCGGGCCGCGTTCCTGCGGGAGACTCGGACGCATGCGGACTGCGTACAGCGTGGAGACGGTCAGGACGGCGGAGCGGGAACTGATGGCACGGCTGCCGGAGGGCGCGCTGATGCAGCGCGCCGCCGCCGGGCTCGCCGCGGCCTGCGCGGATGTGCTGGGGCGGGTGTACGGCAGCAGGGTCGTGCTGCTGGTCGGCAGCGGCGACAACGGGGGCGACGCGCTGTACGCCGGAGCCCGGCTGGCCCGGCGCGGGGCGGGCGTGAGCGCGGTGCTGCTCGCGCCGGAGCGCGCCCACGCCGGAGGGCTCGCCGCGCTGCGCCGGGCGGGGGGCCGGGTCCGGGCGGCCGGGGCGGACGGCGTGGAGGAGCTGATCGAGGGCGCGGATCTCGTCCTCGACGGCATCGTCGGGATCGGCGGCACGGGCGGGCTGCGCCCGGACGCCGTGCCGCTCGCCGAGGCCGCCGAGCGGTCCCGGGCGGTGCTCGTCGCGGTCGACCTCCCCAGCGGGGTCGACGCCGACACCGGCGAGGTGCGGGGCAGGGCGCTGCGTGCCGACCTCACGGTGACGTTCGGGACCCACAAGCCGGGACTGCTGATCGACCCGGCCCGGGAGTACGCGGGGACGGTGCGCCTGGCCGACATCGGGCTGTCGCTGCCCGACGAGCCGGAACTGGAGGCGCCGCAGCACACCGACGTGGCGCGGCTGCTGCCGGTGCCGGCCGCCGAGAGCGACAAGTACCGCAGGGGTGTCGTCGGCGTCGCGGCCGGGTCCGGCCGCTACCCGGGGGCCGCGGTGCTCGCGGTGGCGGGCGCGCTGCGGGGCGGGGCGGGGGCCGTGCGGTACGTCGGTCCCGCCGGGCAGGCCGTGATCGCCCGTTTCCCCGAGACGCTGGTGTCGGACCGGGGGCCCGAGCACGCGGGGCGGGTGCAGGCGTGGGTGGTCGGGCCGGGGGCCGGGGACGACGCGGCGACGGTCGCGGAGGTGCTGGCGGCGGACGTGCCGGTGCTGATCGACGCGGACGGGCTGCGGCTGGCGGAGGCGTCGGCGGTCCGGGCCCGGCGGGCGCCGACGCTGCTGACCCCGCACGCGGGGGAGGCGGCGGCACTGCTCGGTGTCGACCGGGAGGAGGTCGAGGGGGGCCGGCTGGGCGCGGTGCGGGAGCTCGCGGCGCGGTACGGGGCGGCGGTGCTGCTGAAGGGGTCGACGACGCTGGTCGCGGGCGCGGGCGGTGAGGGGCCGGTGCGGGTGAACCCGACGGGAACGCCGTGGCTGGCCACCGCGGGCAGCGGGGACGTGCTGTCGGGGCTGGCGGGCTCGTTGCTGGCGGCGGGGCTGTCGGCGGTGGACGCGGGCAGTGCGGCGGCGTACCTGCACGGGCTGGCCGGGCGGTTCGCGGCGGACGGTGCGCCGGTGGGGGCCCAGGACGTGGCGGAGGGGATCGCGGGGGCGTGGCGGAGCGTGGTGCGGGGGTGAGTACGGGCGGGGGCGGGGGCGCGGGCGGGGTTCGCGCCTGCGCCGCCGGTCCCAGGAGGCGGACGTCCCGCCGGTCCCAGGAGGCGGACGTCCCGCCGCCGTCCCCGCGGGCCGGTGGCCTCGGCACCCCCTCCGGGCCCGGAGCGGGCCAGGTCCAAGTGCCGGACGGACCGGCTGCGGCGCTCTGAGAGACTGTGCGGGATGAAAGAGACAGTCGCCCCGTCCGGCGCGGAGCTGCGGGCCCGTGCCGAGATCGACCTCGCCGCCCTGCGGGCCAATGTGCGGACCCTGCGCGAGCGCGCGCCCGGCGCCGCCCTCATGGCCGTCGTCAAGGCGGACGCCTACGGGCACGGTGCGGCCGCCTGCGCCCGGGCCGCAGTCGAGGCCGGGGCGACCTGGCTGGGCACCGCCACCCCGCAGGAGGCGCTCGCGCTGCGCGCACCGGAGTCCGGGGTGCCGGACCACGTACGGGTCATGTGCTGGCTGTGGACGCCCGGCGGGCCCTGGCGGGAGGCGATCGAGGCCGGTGTCGACGTCTCCCTGAGCGGGACGTGGGCCCTGGACGAGGTCACCCGGGCCGCCCGTCTCGCCGGACGGCCCGCGCGGGTGCAGCTCAAGGCCGACACCGGTCTGGGACGCGGCGGCTGCCAGCCCGCGGACTGGGCCGGGCTGGTCGCGGGCGCCCTGCGCGCCGAGGCCGAGGGGCTGCTGCGGATCACCGGCCTGTGGTCCCACTTGGCCTGCGCCGACGAGCCCGGGCACCCCTCCATCGCCGCCCAGCTCTCCCGGTTCCGGGAGATGGTGGCGTACGCGGAGGGCCAGGGGGTCGACCCGGAGGTGCGGCACATCGCCAACTCGCCGGCCACGCTCACCCTCCCCGAGAGCCACTTCGACCTGGTCCGGACCGGCATAGCGCTGTACGGCGTCTCGCCCAGCCCCGAGATCGGCACCTCCGCAGACTTCGGCCTGCGGCCGGTGATGACCCTGTCCGCCTCACTGGCCCTGGTGAAGCACGTCCCCGGCGGCCACGGCGTCAGCTACGGCCACCACTACGTCACCCCCGGCGCGACCACCCTGGGCCTGGTCCCGCTCGGCTACGCGGACGGCATCCCGCGGCACGCCTCCGCCGCCGGGCCCGTGCTGGTCGAGGGCAAGTGGCGCACGGTCGCGGGGCGGGTCGCGATGGACCAGTTCGTCGTCGACCTGGGCGGGGACGATCCGGGGCCGGGCGCCGAGGCCGTCCTGTTCGGCCCGGGCGACCGCGGTGAGCCCACCGCCGAGGACTGGGCGCAGGCGGCCGGGACCATCGCGTACGAGATCGTCACCCGGATCGGACACCGCGTCCCGCGCGTCCATGTGAACGAGGGGAACGACCCGGAGGAGGGGAGCGGCAGGTGAGCGAGGGCATCGCGGAGGCGGCGGCCGCCGCGGCCGAGGTCTCCCGCGGGGGCTGGCGCCGGGCCACCGGTGTCGCGGGCGTAGCGATAGGCGTGCTCGCCACGGGGGCCGCCGCGGGTGTCGCCATAGAACGGATGACGGTCGGCCGGGGCATGCGGAAGAAGGCCAGGCTCGCTCTCGACTCCACCGGACCCTACGGCTCGCTGCGCGGCACACCCGGCAGGGCGTACGCCGACGACGGCACCGAGCTGTACTACGAGGTCGACGACGTCGACCCCGACCCGGACGCCACGCCCGCCCGGCGGCGCCGGCTGTTCGGCCGCCGGCCCCCGGCCCCGGTCACCGTCGTCTTCAGCCACGGCTACTGCCTCAACCAGGACTCCTGGCACTTCCAGCGGGCCGCGCTCAGGGGCGTCGTACGGACCGTGTACTGGGACCAGCGCAGCCACGGCCGCTCGGCGCGCGGCGCGGCGCAGGCGGAGCGGGGCGAGCCGGTCACCATCGAGCAGCTGGGGCGCGATCTGAAGGCCGTCATCGACGCGGCGGCACCCGAGGGGCCCGTCGTGCTCGCCGGTCACTCCATGGGCGGGATGACGGTGATGGCCCTCGCCGACCAGTACCCGGAGCTGATCCGGGAGCGGTGCGCCGGTGTCGTCCTGGTCGGCACGTCGTCGGGGCGGCTCGGCGAGGTCAACTTCGGGCTGCCGGTGGCCGGTGTCAACGCGGTGCGGCGGGTGCTGCCGGGCGTGCTGAACGTGCTGGGGCAGCGCGCCGAGCTGGTGGAGCGGGGACGCCGGGCCACCGCGGACCTGTTCGCGGGGATCATCAAGCGGTACTCGTTCGCGTCGCGGGACGTGGATCCGGCCGTCGCCCGGTTCGCCGAGCGGATGATCGAGGGCACGCCCATCGACGTGGTCGCCGAGTACTACCCGGCGTTCCACGACCACGACAAGACCGAGGCCCTCGCCCACTTCGCCGGGCTGCCGGTGCTCGTGCTGGCCGGGATCCAGGACCTGGTGACGCCCAGCGAGCACAGCGAGGCGATAGCCGACCTGCTGCCCGACGCCGAACTGGTTCTGGTCCCCGACGCCGGGCACCTGGTGCTGCTGGAGCACCCGGAGGTGGTCACCGACCGTCTCGCCGATCTGCTCGTCCGGGTGGGCGCGGTGCCGGCGGGGACTACGGTGGGTGGTTATGGAAGCAGCAGCACCGCACACCCCGGATGAGACGGGGCCGGCCGTGAACTCCGTCGAGCTGACCGTCACCTCCCCCGAACAGATGCGCGAACTGGGGCGTAGGCTCGCCAAGCTGTTGCGCGCCGGCGACCTCGTCCTGCTCTCGGGTGAGCTCGGCGCGGGCAAGACGACCCTCACCCGGGGGCTCGGTGAAGGGCTCGGCGTACGGGGCGCGGTCACCTCGCCGACGTTCGTGATCGCCCGGGTGCACCCGTCGCTGGGGGACGGTCCGCCGCTGGTGCACGTCGACGCGTACCGGCTGGCCGGCGGGCTGGACGAGATGGAGGACCTGGACCTCGACGTCTCGCTGCCCGAGTCGGTGATCGTCGTGGAGTGGGGCGAGGGCAAGGTCGAGGAGCTGACCGACGACCGGCTGCGCGTCGTCATCCACCGGGCGGTCGGTGACACCACGGACGAGGTGCGGCACGTGACCGTGTCGGGCCTGGGCGGGCGGTGGGCCGGGGCGGCGCTGAGCGTGCTGTCGGCCTGAGCGGATCCGTACCTGTTCCCGTGCGGGTTCCGCGTTCCCGTGCGCGTTGCCGCGTGCGTCCTGGGGGCCTTCCGGCGCGCTCCGGGGATCGTTCCGACATGGTGTCGGCAAAGTGTTGCGTTCGGAGTCTCCGACGTGGTCACATGGTATCCAGTGCGTAGTTAGGTGTACCTAACTACGTCCGGCCCCCGGCCCCTCAGGAGGCGTCCATGCCGGCCACCCACAGCTCTCGTGAGTCCACGGCCCAGCCGCGTTCGCTCTCCGGGGTGCCCATGCGTGACCTGCTGGCCGCCTGTGCCGCGGCGGCCGCGGTGTCCACCCCGCCCCGTGCTCCCGAGCCCCAGCGCTCCGGGCCGGTCCGGGAGCACCGCGCAGCCGCGTAGCCGGTCCGGGAGCACCACGAGGCCGCGCAGCCGGTCCCGTGAGGACGGACGCCGCGTGGCGGGTCCGTCTCACGGGACGACGACGACCGTCCGTCCGACCGTCGCGAACTCCCACATCGCCGCGCCGTCCGCGCGCGTCTCGCGGATGCCGCCCGTGCGCTCCCCCGGGTCGAGCACCGGCGCCGAACCGTCCTTCGCCGCGCTGAACCCGATCGCCGTGCCGTCGACGCCGGTGAAGCGCACGACGTGCTCGATCGGCACGCCGTCCGATCCGGTGACCTCCTTGGAGCGGGACGTGACCCGGTAGGAGCCCGGCGCCGGGTCCACCGTGCTGGGGCTGACCCCGAAGGTGCGCCGCACCTTGCCGCTCTCCTCAACCAGCCACACGCGGTCGGCCTTCAGCGAGTACACGACCCGCCTGCCCGCTCCCGAAGGGTCGGGCAGCGCGGCGGGGTGGTTCGCGTCCGGGAGCGCCTTGCGCACGGCCCCCGCCGCTCCGGCGGCCGGCCGGCGCAGCTCCGGCGGCACGTTCGCCGCCGCCTGGTGCCCGAGGAAGCCGACCGTCGCCAGGGCCGCCGCGGTCAGCCCCGCCACGGCCATCGAGCTGCTGCCTGACACCGCCGTCACCTCTGTCCCGATCCGCTCCGTTATGTACATATGCCGTCGCGACCGTAGCAGTACGTGACCGACCGGCCGGTGCGGCCGTGGCCGGGGCGCGGGAGCCGTAGGCTGTTTGCGTGCTCTTGCTCGCTCTGGATACCGCCACCCCCGCCGTCACCGTCGCACTGCACGACGGCGACGACGTCATCGCCTCGTCCAGCCAGGTCGACGCCCGCCGTCACGGCGAGCTGCTGCTTCCGGCGGTCGACCGGGTGCTCGCCGAGGCAGGCCTGCGGCTGGACGCCGTCACCGGCATCGTCGTCGGCACCGGACCCGGCCCCTACACCGGGCTGCGCGTCGGCCTGATGACCGCGGACACCTTCGGACTGGCGCTCGGCGTCCCCGTGCACGGTGTGTGCACGCTGGACGGCCTCGCCTACGCGGCCGACCTGGAGGGCCCCTTCGTCGTGGCGACCGACGCCCGCCGCAAGGAGGTCTACTGGGCGCGCTACGCCGACTCCCGCACCCGCCTCACCGAGCCCGCCGTGGACCGGCCCGCCGACATCGCCGAGCAGGTCGCGGGTCTGCCCGCCGTCGGCGCCGGCGCGCTGCTCTACCCGGACACCTTCCCCCAGGCGCACGAGCCCGAGCACGTCAGCGCCGCCGCCCTGGCCCGGCTGGCCGCGGAGCGCCTCGCGGCGGGCGGGGAACTGTCCGCGCCCCGGCCGCTGTACCTGCGCCGGCCCGATGCCCAGGTCCCCAAGAACTACAAGGTGGTCACCCCCAAGTGACGGGATGCGAGACGGCCGTGCTGCGCGAGATGCGCTGGTGGGACATCGACTCCGTACTGGAGCTGGAACGGGACCTGTTCCCCGAGGACGCCTGGTCGCGCGGGATGTTCTGGTCCGAGCTGGCCCATGCGCGCGGCCCCGGGGCGACCCGGCGCTACTTCGTCGCCGAGGAGGACGGCCGGATCGTCGGCTACGCGGGCCTGACCACCTCCGGCGCGGAGTCCGAGGAGGGCGGCCCCACCGCGGCCGCCGACATCCAGACCATCGCCGTCACCCGGGACCACTGGGGCACCGGCCTCGGCTCCCGGCTGCTGACCGAGCTGCTGCACGCGGCGACCGCGTTCGAGTGCACCGAAGTGATGCTGGAGTGCCGGGTCGACAACGTGCGCGCCCAGAAGCTCTACGAGCGCTTCGGCTTCGAGATCATCGGCGTCCGCCCCGGCTACTACCAGCCGGGGAACGTGGACGCGCTGGTGATGCGGCTGACCGACCCGTCCACCTCCGTGAACCCGGACAAGACCGGGAACGGCGTACAAGGAACCGAGACCCATGGCTGACGAACCCCTGGTGCTGGGGATCGAGACCTCCTGCGACGAGACCGGCGTCGGCGTCGTGCGCGGGACCACCCTGCTGGCGGACGCCGTCGCCTCCAGCGTCGACGAGCACGCCCGCTTCGGCGGTGTCGTCCCGGAGGTCGCCTCCCGCGCCCACCTGGAGGCGATGGTCCCCACCATCGAGCGCGCGCTGAAGGAGGCGGGCGTGAGCGCCCGCGACCTCGACGGCATCGCCGTCACCGCCGGCCCCGGACTCGCCGGCGCGCTCCTGGTCGGCGTCTCGGCGGCCAAGGCGTACGCCTACGCCCTCGGCAAACCCCTGTACGGGGTCAACCACCTCGCCTCGCACATCTGCGTCGACCAGCTGGAACACGGGGCGCTGCCCGAGCCGACGATGGCCCTGCTGGTCTCCGGCGGCCACTCCTCGCTCCTGCTGTCCACCGACATCACCTCCGACGTCCGCCCCCTCGGCGCGACCATCGACGACGCGGCCGGCGAGGCCTTCGACAAGATCGCCCGGGTGCTGAACCTGGGCTTCCCCGGCGGCCCGGTCATCGACCGCTACGCCCGCGAGGGAGACCCGGCCGCCATCGCCTTCCCGCGCGGACTGACCGGCCCCCGCGACCCGGCCTACGACTTCTCCTTCTCCGGCCTGAAGACGGCCGTGGCCCGCTGGATCGAGGCCAAGCGGGCGGCGGGCGAGGAGGTCCCGGTGCGCGACGTGTCGGCGTCCTTCCAGGAGGCGGTCGTCGACGTCCTCACCCGCAAGGCCGTCCGGGCCTGCAAGGACGAGGGCGTCGACCACCTGATGATCGGCGGCGGTGTGGCCGCCAACTCCCGCCTGCGGGCCCTCGCCGAGGAGCGCTGCGAGGCGGCCGGCATCCGGCTGCGGGTGCCCCGCCCCAAGCTGTGCACGGACAACGGCGCGATGGTGGCCGCGCTGGGCGCGGAGATGGTCGCCCGTAACCGTCCGGCGTCCGACTGGGACCTGTCGGCCGACTCCTCCCTGCCGGTCACCGAGCCCCACGTGCCGGGCCTCACGCACACCCACGACCACGTGCACGAGACCGCCGGGGAGAACCTGTACTCATGACGGTCGCGCTGATGTGGGAGGCCCGCGCGGTTCCCGGCCGGGGCGCGGACCTGGTGGCCTGGGCCGAGGAACAGGCGCGGGAGCTCGCCCGGAGCCCCCTGCGCCGCGAATCCTTCCGCGCCCCCCAGGACCGCGTCCTGGTCATCACCTGGTGGGACGCCCCGTACGACGCCGACCTCCCCGAACTCCCGGAACCGGACGGCGACCTGATCACCCGTCCGGTGCACCGGTGGCGGTTCGAGTCGCTCGGCGGGGTCTGACTCGAATCACTCGACGTTCCGTCGCCGGATCGATCACATGGCGTGCTCTTGGGATCCGATGGTGCCGATGGCTTTGGCAGGGCCGGAGTTCCGTAGTCCAGTCGGCCTGACGTAGTTAAGCTGGGCGTTCGCCGTCATCGGTGCCGACCACGTCGAGTCCGGGGGGACACGCGCGCATGGACGAACAGCTCCGCCGCCTGCACGAGTTGGCGAAGGCCTCACCGAACTTCGGGATGCTGTACGGGCATGAGCCGCTGCTCGCGCTCTACGGCTCGCAGGCCGAGCTGAACGTCTTCACCAACCCCAACGCGGCCTCCGTCAGCGCGCGCCAGTTCGGTGAGGTACTGGCCGAGGAGCTGGTGCGGCGCACGGGCATCCGCGTCACCGGTACGCATCAGATCGACCGCCTGCGCGCACTGACCAACATCGGCGCACTCACCGCCCCCGTGCGCGAGGCGTTCGACACGCTGCGCCGAAGCGGCAATCAGGCCGTCCACGCCCATGTCTTCGACACGACTGCCGCCCTCGCCAACGTCCGGCTCTGCTGGGACCTGGGTGTCTTCTTCGACCGGGCCCTGACCGGCTCCCGCACCGTGCGGGCCTTCGTGCCGCCCGCCATGCCCCAGGACCTGACCGATCCGGCCGAGGCGCGGGCGCTGAGGGAGGCGCTGGACAGGCACCGGGCGACGCTCGCGGAGTCGCGCGTCCGGCTCAGCGAGACGGAGAACCGCCTGGAGGCGGAGCGCAGGGCTCGGGAAGAAGCCCAGGCGCTGATGGTCAGCGCGCAGCAGTCGCAGGCCGCGCTGGCCGAGCAGTTGCAGCAGCTCCAGTCGCAGATCGATGAGCTGCGCAAGGCCCAGCAGGCCGATTACGAGAAGGAGCGACAGCGGCCCCGCAAGGTCGCCGTGTCCGCCCGGCAAGCGATCGTCGAGCGGGCGCAGCGTCCGACGCCGCTCAACGAGGTGCAGGCCCGCGTCCGTATCGACGCGCTCCTAGAGGCCGCCGGCTGGGTCGTCCAGGACCGCGATCAGCTCAACCCACTGGCCGGACGGGGAGTCGCCGTAAGGGAGTTCACGCTGGCGACCGGCCGCGCCGACTACGTCCTGTACATCGACCAGAGGATCGTCGGCGTCATCGAGGCCAAGCGCGAGGGCACGCCTCTCAGCAGTGCACTCTCACAGAACGAACGGTACGCGCGCGGCGTGCACCGGGACTACGCGCTCAGCGTGTGGCGCCGGGACGAGCCGTTCGCGTTCCGGTACGCCACCACCGGCACCGAGACCTACTTCGTCAACCGCCTTGACCCGGAAGCCCGTTCCCGCGCGGTGTTCGCCTTCCACCGGCCCGAGACGATCGCCGAGTGGATGCGTCGCGCCGAGAACGCGGAAGTGGAGGGCGTGACATTCCGCGCGGCGCTGCGTGAGTGGATACCGGAGCTGGAGCGGCACGGTCTGCGGGAAGCCCAGTTCGAGGCGATCAACAGGCTGGAGGCGTCGCTCGCCCAGGACCACCCGCGTGCACTGATCCAGATGGCGACCGGCGCCGGAAAGACGTTCACGGCCGTGACCGCCACGCACCGGCTGCTGCGGCACGCGGGCGCCAAGCGTGTTCTGTTCCTCGTCGACCGGAACAACCTCGGGCGCCAGGCCCTCGGCGAGTTCCGCCGCTACAGGACACCGGACGAGGGCCGTACCTTTACCGATCTCTACAACGTGGACCGGCTGGGCTCCGCCGGGGTCCAGCAGACGTCCGCGGTGGTCGTCTGCACGATTCAGAAGATGTACAGCCTTCTCAAGGGTGAGCCGCTTACGGACGACGACGCGACGGCGGACGCCCAGGACGAGCAGGCCGAACAGGACCGCGACAAGGCGTACGCGCTGGACCACCCCGCGTCGGTCGAGTACCAGCCGAGTGTGCCCATCGAGTCCTTCGACGTGATCGTCGTCGACGAGTGCCACCGCTCGATTTACGGCCTGTGGCGTGCCGTCCTGGAGTACTTCGACGCCCACCTCGTCGGCCTCACCGCCACCCCCACCCCACAGACCCGTGGATTCTTCGACAACAACCTGGTATCCGAGTACACCTTCGAGCAGGCGGTCGCCGACGGTGTCAACGTCGACTTCGACATCGCCCGCGTCCACACGAATCTGCGGGACGACGGCGGCGCCACCATCGAGGCCGGCACGACCGTCCGCATCCGCGACCGGAAGACCCGCGCCCAGCGGTACGAGGAGCTTGAGGACGACTTCGAGTACAGCACCCGGGAGCTCGGCCGCTCGGTGATCAACGAGGACGAGATCCGCCAGGTCCTCACCCTCTACAAGAACACCTGGCCCCGCTGGTTCCCCGGCCGCGCCGAGGTACCGAAGACGCTGGTCTTCGCCGTGGGCGAGGACCACGCCGAGGAGGTCCTCAAGCAGGTCAAGGAGGTCTTCGGACGGGGCGACGCGTTCGCCAAGAAGATCACCTACAAGTCCCGGCAGAACGGTGAGGACCCCGACGAGCTCATCAACGCCCTCCGTAACTCCCCGAGCCTCCGGGTCGCCGTCACGGTCGACATGATCGCCACCGGCACGGATGTGAAGGCGTTGGAATGCGTGATCTTCCTCCGCTCCGTGCGCAGCCCGGTGCTGTTCGAGCAGATGAAGGGCCGCGGCGCCCGTTCCATCGACCCGGACGAACTGCGTGCGGTCACCCCGGAAGCCGCGAGGGACCTGGCCAAGGACAGGTTCGTCCTGGTGGACGCGGTCGGTGTCACGGACTCGCCCCTCGTCGACGCCCGGCCCCTGATCCCAGCCGGCGACCGACAGGTCTCCCTGAAGAAGCTCCTGGACAAGACGGGCACACTGGCCCTGAGCTCGGACGAGGCCGAGACCCTGGCCCGCCGCCTCGCCCGCGTCGACCGCCAGCTCACCGACGACGAGCGTCGCCGCATCGAGGAGGTCGCGGGCGACGGCACCACGTTGACGTCCCTGGCCCGCCGCCTCGCCGACGCCGTCGACGTCGACCGCCAGGACGCGGCACTGAGGACAGGCGGTGAGCAGGCGATGCGCAAGCTCGTCACGGACGCCATCGCACCGCTCACCGGCAACCCTGAGCTGCGCAGGCTGATCGTCGACATCCGGCACCAGCAGGACCTAACGTACGACGAAACCACGGCCGTGGCCGTCACCGAGGTGGTCGAGGTGGACCGCGCCGAGCGTGCCCGTAAGGAGCTGAAGGACTGGCACGAGGTGCTGACCAAGGCCGAGCGGGACCGTCACGCCGCCATCCAGGTCGCCCTGGGCTCCGGCAGCGGCAACCGTTCGGTCGCGGAGAAACGGGCGGCACTGCGTGAGCTTGAGGGCAAGATCAAGAGCGGGCCTCGGGCGTGGACGCCGTCCATACTGTGGGGCCACTACGAACAGCTGGGCCGCGCCGCCGCGCATCCAGGCAGCGAGGCGGGCCTCGGTGACCTGATGGCACTGATCCGCTACGAGCTCGGAGCGGATGATCATCTTCAGCCATACCGTAACGTTGTCGAGGAGCGCTTCCAGGGCTGGCTGCTGCGTCAGAAGCAGGCGGGCGTGGAGTTCACCGACGAACAGATGTGGTGGCTGGAACGGATACGCGACGTGATCGCGGACGACGTGGGCATCGAGTCACCCGAGCTGAACATCGAGCCGTTCACCGCCCAGGGCGGCCGCGGCGGGTTCGCAGCCACGTTCGGCGGCAGGACGAGGGCGCAGGAACTGTTGGGCGAACTGAATCGGGAACTGGCTTGAGTAGGACGGAATTTTCCGAGAGGGCTGGGCTTCCGGAGGGGTGGGCTCGGGTTCGCCTTGGAGACGTTCTCGACGCCATTGAGGCCGGTAAGTCCTTCACGTGTGAACCGAGGCCCGCGGAACCTGGAGCGTGGGGCATCGTCAAGGTCAGTGCGATGACCTACGGGCGCTTCGACGAGGCTGAGAACAAGGCGGTTCCGGCGGGAGTCGCAGTTAATCCGGCGTACGAAATCTCCCCGGGCGACGTTCTTGTCAGCCGCGCCAACACGAAGGCTTACGTGGGAGCACCCGTGCTGGTCGGCGACTGCCGACCTCGTCTACTGCTCTCGGACAAGAGCCTTCGCCTTATCCCGAACCGTGCCGTGGACAAGCGGTGGCTCGTCTATGCCCTGCGATCCGCTCAGGTGCGGTCCTATATCGAAGAGAAGGCCTCGGGCACGAAGGACTCCATGCGGAACATTTCGCAGGGAGCTTTGAGGGATACGCCGTTGATGCTTCCGCCCATTGCCGAACAGGCCCGGATCGTCGAGGCTCTGGAAGTCCAGCTATCGCATCTCTCTGCAGCGAGTGACTTGGCCCTCAAGAGTACGACCAAGCTCCAGGCCCTCCGTTCCGCAATTACACAAGAGGCACTTTCGGCATGCGCGGCCTATCCCACCTCACCCCTTGGTGACCTGCTCCGTGAGCCACTCCGGAATGGCCACTCGGCCAGAGCTACAGAAAGGGAAGATGGGATCCGCACCCTCACCCTGACCGCCGTTACCCTGAACGACTTTGATAATAATCACACCAAGGTGACAGACGCAGATCCCGCGAAGGTCAGCAACCTTTGGCTGGAGCCCGGAGACATCCTGATCCAGCGCTCGAATACGCCTGACCTCGTGGGTACTGCTGCGCTCTTCAACGGTCCGGAAAAATGGGCCATCTACCCTGACCTCTTGATTAGGGTGAGGACAGCGGACTGCCTCCTCCCGGAGTTTGCAACCCTTGTACTGCAAGGTCGACGAACCCGTAGGTATTTCAAGGTGCGTGCGAAAGGTCTCGCCGGCTCGATGCCCAAGATCGACCAGGATACGATCTCTGGGGTAGAGATGCCTGTTCCACCGCTCGATGTGCAGCAGAAGGTCATTCAAGAGACGCAGGAACGTCTGGCTCAAGTTTCCCGTCTCGAAAATCCACTAAGTGTGGCCGTCCGACGCGGCGACAACTTGCGCTCCGGCCTACTCCGCAAGGCTTTCTCAGGCCGCCTGGTTCCCCAGAACCCCGACGACGAGCCGGCCGCCGCCGTACTCGACCGTATCCGCGCGGAGCGGGTCGCTCAGCCCAAACCAAAGCGCACGCGGAAGGTCCCGGCCGCCCGCAAGGCCGCCGCGACCGCCCCGGCCCCCAAGCCGACCGGCACCCCTCGTACCTCCAATCAGCGGGAGTTCCCCCTGTGACCGCCGTCGAAGAGACCATCCCCGAACCGGCGCCCGAGGTGCGGGCCAAGGCGGCCGCGCAGACGAACAGCCTTGTCGCCAAGCTCTGGAACTACTGCAATGTCCTCCGCGACAACGGCATGTCCACCATCGAGTACGTCGAGCAGCTCTCCTATCTCCTCTTCCTCAAGATGGTCGACGAGATGGCTGAGGAGGCCTGGGAAGATGACGAGATCACCCAGGTCGTGCCGCCGGATTACGACTGGAAGTCACTGGTCACCAAGCGTGGCGTGGAACTGGAGCGCCACTACCGGGATGTCCTGGACGAACTCGGCCGCCGCCCCGGCACCACCATCGGCACGATCTTCGCCGAAGCCCAGAACCGCATCACCAAGCCCGCCCTCCTCGAAAAACTCGTCGTCGAGCTGATCGGCCGCGAGCAGTGGACGATCCAGGGCACGGACCTCAAGGGCGACGCCTACGAAGGTCTCCTCAACAAAGGTGCTTCCGACACGAAGACCGGCGCAGGCCAGTACTTCACCCCCCGCGCCCTGATCGACGCCATCGTCGAGGTCACCCGGCCGACCCCGGACGACATCATCGCCGACCCCGCCTGCGGCACCGGCGGCTTCCTCATCGCCGCCCACTCCTACCTGCGTAAGCACCAAATGAAGGGCCTGAGTAAGGAGAAGCGCACCGCGCTCCAGCGAGGCGACCACATCCGCGGCAACGAACTCGTCACCGGGACCGCCCGCCTCGCCGCGATGAACATGCTGCTTCACGGCATCGGTACCAGCGACGGCCCCAGCCTCGTCACGGTCGGAGACGCCCTCGCAGAGAAGCCCAGCGGCCGTCACGCCACCCTCGTCCTTGCGAACCCGCCCTTCGGCCGGAAGTCCGCGATCAATGTGATCGGTCAGGACGGAACGGTGGAAAAGGAGGACGTCGAATACGACCGCGACGACTTCACGGCGACCACGTCCAACAAACAGCTCAACTTCCTGCAGCACATCATGTCGCTCACAGCGGTCGACGGCCGAGCCGCAGTCGTCCTCCCCGACAATATTCTCTTCGAGGGTGGAGCCGGCGAGAAGATCCGCCGCCGCCTGCTGGACGAGTTCGACCTGCACACGATCCTGCGCCTGCCCACAGGCATCTTCTACGCAGGTGGCGTCAAGGCCAACGTCCTCTTCTTCGACAAGAAGCTCCCGCGGGCGGACGGCAAGCCGCAGACCACCAAGACGTGGGTCTACGACTTCCGTACCGGCCAGCACTTCACCCTGAAGCAGCGCCCGCTGACCAGCGCGCACCTTCAGGACTTCGTTACCTCGTACCGCGCCGATGACATTGAGAACCGCAAGCCCTCCGAGTCGCCGGACGGCCCCTGGCAGGTCTTCACCTACGACGAGCTGATCAAGCGCGACAAGGTGAACCTGGACATCACCTGGATGAAGGACCCGGCGCTGGAGGACGCGGACAGCGACCTCGAACCGGAGGTCATCGCCCAGGAAATCGTCCAGGACTTGCAAGCTGCCCTGGACGAGTTCAAGGCGATCGCCGAGGCACTCGGCGGTGAAGTGATCGAGGACGAGGCGGAGCTGGCCTAACTCGGCGAGGTCATCGCCTCTTCCCGTACGCCCGTGCCCCGGATGTGGGCAGGACCGCCCACATCCGCGTACCGCCGCCCGGTTGCCGGGCCGCGTCGAGCCCCCAGGTACCCCCGCAAGAGCGGACGACCGCTGTGAGGACACGGAGAGTCGCCTTACGCCGGGCGTCGCACGCCGCGGAGAGACGGGGATGGGTGTGGCGAGGGTGACCGTCGTAGACGATCACCCGGACCGTTCCGTCACGGTGCCGTAGGGACACGTAGATGTCATCGGCGGCGCTGAAACGGCAGGCGCAAGCGGTCAGTTCGCTCACTGTCTGCACCACTGCCTCGGTCACGTCACTCAGTTCGTGCAGGTCAAGGGCTGTACGAGTCGCCGCCCTGACCATCGCCGCGCTGCTCAGGGCGGCGGGGAGGGTGAAGCTGTAGGCGAGAGTGTCGGGCGTGGGCTCGGTCGCCGGAAGTGCGTCCGACGAGATGGGACACAGGGTGAAGGCTGTCGTCGCAGACATGGCGGATCCCCTTACAGCAGAGGGTGGATGCGGGTCGGGACGCGCGCAATCGGTGGCCTGTCTCCCTGGCGCGGGCCCACCCCTCCCAGGGCAGGAGCGTGTGGGCAGGCTCGCGCGATGCACTTCCAGTAGCGCGCTGTTGCTGCTTCATTGCTGACAGTAGAAGTCAGCGGGTCACTATGTCCAACCTTTCGGAGATAATTACCCCCTGCGGAGTTGAGGGCTGCGTCACGCACCGGGCACACTGGGTGCCTCAACTCACAAAGGACGACATGTCGACCAGAACCACGCCGACCGAGAGGCAGAAGCGACTCGGCGCCGAGATGCGGAAGTTGCGGCTCGCTGCCGAGCGCACGACCGAATACGCCGCAGGACTCCTGGGGGTCGATCGCACCAGGCTGTCCAACATGGAGTCCGGTATCCGGCCCTTCTCTGCCGACCGCGTTCGCACGCTGGCCTGCAACTACGCCTGCGCAGACGAGCCTTACATCGAGGCGCTGACAGTGATGGCCGCCAACAAGGAACGTGGCTGGTGGGAGCAACACCGAGGTTCTCTGCCTGCCGGGCTGCTGGACATCGCTGAACTCGAGTGGCACGCCATGCGCATCCGCACCACCCAAGTGGTCCACGTGCCAGGACTGCTGCAGACCGAGGAATACGCGCGAGCCGTCTTCGATGCGGTCCTGCCGCCGCTGACCAGACTCCAGATCGAGCTGCGCGTGGCCCACCGCATGGAGCGCCAACAGGTCCTCGACATCCCCGGCAAGATGCCCTATATCGCCTATGTCCATGAGGCTGCCTTGCGCATGCCCTTCGGGAGCCCCACGACGATGCGACGGCAACTGGAATGCCTGTGCGAGGCGTCCGAGCGCGAGAACGTCGAAGTGAGAATCGTTCCATTCAAGGTGGGCGGCTTCCCCGGAGCCGGGCACGCCCTGCTCTACGCGGAAGGACCCGTGCCCCAGCTCGACACGGTGCAGCTCGACTCGGCCCATGGGCCCGAGTTCACGCATGCCGGGGCTCAGCTCGCCAAGTACCGTAGCCATTTGGAGTGGATGGACGGGGCCTCGCTACCGACACCCGATTCCCGTGACCTGATCAGGCAGCTTACGCAGGAACTCTGAGGGAGTAACCGTGACTGACATCCAGTGGGAAGCCCCCTTCTGCGGCGAAGGCAACAACTGCTTCCGCCTAGGCACCGACACCGAAGGCAACGCCTACATCGCCATAGCCGGCCAGGAGGACCACCCCCTCACCGACACCCGCGAAGCCCTCGCGCGGCTCATCCTGGACATCAAGGCAGGCAAGGCCGACCACCTCCTCTAGTCTCGACGTTCCGCCCGGTGCAAGCTGGGTGTGGGGAACGATCACGAAAACCCGGGGGGCGCGTTGCTGGAGAACCTGATCCAGAGCAAGGCAATGACGATCGAGGAGGTGTTCACCGGCCATCGCTACCAGTTGGACAGCTACCAGCGTGACTTCACTTGGGGACGTACCGACGTGCGCCGCCTCATCGAAGACCTGCGCAAGAAGTTCGTGGAGAACTGGAAGCTCGAACACGACCGGGAACACGTCGCTCGATACCAGCCCTACTTCATGGGCCCGTACGTCTACCACGTGGACGCGTCCGTCACCTACCTCGTGGACGGACAGCAGCGCATCACGACGCTGCACCTGATGCTGGTCTATCTCCGCGAACTACTGCGGGCCCAGGATCTCGACCACGACGCGGCGAGGCTGGCCGGCCTCATCGAGACCCGTAAGTTCGGGAAGTCCGTCCACACCCTCGACATCCCGGAACGCCGACAGTTCCTGGACGAGGTCTTCAAGGACAACGACTACGCACTCCCCGAAGGTGCCTCCGGTGCCCTGCGCAGGCTGTGGGACGCGTCCCGGGTCTTCCGCGAGGAGTTCCCGGACGACCTGCGCGGCGACGCGCTGCCCTACTTCGTCGACTGGCTCCTCGACGGCGTCTGCATGGTGGGCATCCGGGCCGCCACCTCGGAACAGGGGTGGGAGATGTACGAGTCGATGAACGACCGAGGGGTACGACTCGGCCCCATCGACCTGCTGAAGAGCTTCCTGCTGTCCGAGGTCGACGCCGAGCACGCGGGCGGTGCTGCGAACGTCTGGCGTCAGATGATCTCCGAGTTGGCCGGCGTCGACGTGAACGCCCCCAGCGAGTTCATCAAGACCTACCTGATCGGCCGGTACGCGGAGGTCGGTACAGGAAAGGACTCGGACGAACTCTCCGAGGATGTGGAGAAGATCAACGGCCCCTTCCACACCTGGGTCAAGGACAACGCGGCCCGTCTGGAACTGACGCGTTCGTCGGATCACCGCAGGCTGATCGACGATCTGGCGGGGAACGCCAAGAGGTACCTCACACTGGCTTCGGCAGCCACCAACTACGTTTCTGAGCTCGGCGGCGTCTACTTCAACGCCTACAACGGCATCTCCATGCAAGCCGCCCCCATCCTGGCCGCGGTCGGTCCCAGCGACGAGATCTCCACCTTCAAGGCGAAGGCGAAGCTCATCGCCGACTACCTGGACCTCGTGTTCGTACGCCGCCTCGTCAACGACCTGCCCGCCTCGGGTACCGACCTCGATCGCGAGGCCGTCAGGCTCGTCGGTCTCCTGCGCGGCGGCGTCGGCGTCGACAGACTCCGGGAGGTACTCGCCCGCGAGGTCGCCGCCCTGGACTACGACTTCACCGGCATGAACACCTACGGCCTACGTTCCAACAACCGCCGCCAGGTGCGCTACCTCCTCGCCCGCCTCACCGGCCACGTCGAGACGGCCTGCGCACGGGGCGATGAGATGAGCAGGTACCTCGACAGCCGACGGCCCTTCGAGATCGAGCACATCTGGGCCAACCACTTCGACCGCTACCAGCCCGAGACGCCCACTCACGCCGAGTTCGACTCCTACCGCAACCGCCTCGGCGCGCTGCTTCTGCTCCAGAAGTCGGACAACGCCAGCTACCAGGATCTTCCGTACGAGGAGAAGCTCGACTACTACCAGCGGCAGAACCACCTCGCCGGCGCGCTGCACCCCAAGCACCGGGAGCGGAACGCCCCCTTCAACAAGTTCGTGAAGCAGCACAAGCTCGACCGGGCGCTCCGAGGCTTCCCCAAGTTCGACAAGGCAGCGATCCGCACGCGACAGGACCTCTACCGACGGCTGTGCGAGATCATCTGGAACCCTGCGGCTTCCTTCGGTGCTTCGGTCGTCCCCGCGCAGCGTTCCGACCGCTCTCGTACACGGACCCGGGCTCGATACGACGTCGCGGTCAGTGACCTCATCGCCAAGGGTCTTCTTCCCAAGGGGGTCCAGCTCGTGGGGCGGCGCCGCAGCGAAGAGTTCCACGCCCGGGTACTCGATGACGGCCGGATCCAGGTGGCCTCCGGCGAGAGCTTCGGGTCCCTGTCCGCAGCCGGGGAATTCGTCCTTCAGACGAAGGCGTGCCCCGGATGGAACTTCTGGCGTGCCAGGCTCGACGACCGGGAGCCACGGCTCGTCGAGGTCAGGCGTGAGGCGCTGGAGAAGGGGCTCGTCTGACGGCCGGCGTATGCCCTTGGCCGACCACTTGATGATCGGCGGTGGTGTCGCCGCCAACTCCCGCCTGCGGGCCCTGGCCCAGGAGCGGTGCGAGGCGGCCGGCATCCGGCTGCGCGTGCCCCGCCCGAAGCTGTGCACGGACAACGGCGCGATGGTGGCCGCGCTGGGCGCGGAGATGGTCGCCCGGGGCCGCCCGGCGTCCGACTGGGACCTGTCGGCCGACTCCTCCCTGCCGGTCACCGAGCCCCACGTGCCGGGCATCGCCCACACCCACGACCACGTGCACGAGACCGCCGGGGAGAACCTGTACTCATGACGGTCGCGCTGATGTGGGAGGCCCGCGCGGTTCCCGGCCGGGGCGCGGACCTGGTGGCCTGGGCCGAGGAACAGGCGCGGGAGCTCGCCCGGAGCCCCCTGCGCCGCGAGACCTTCCGCGCCCCCCAGGACCGCGTCCTGGTCATCACCTGGTGGGACGCCCCGTACGACGCCGATCTCCCCGAACTCCCGGAGCCGGACGGCGATCTGGCCACCCGTCCGGTGCACCGGTGGCGGTTCGAGTCGTTGGGGGCCCACTGAGCCCTGCCCCCGGCGCGTGAGGGGCCGGCGTCCGCGACGCCGTGCGCGGTGGCCCGGGCCGGTCGGCCAGGCCGACCACAGGGGCTTCCGCGCGCCGCTCGACAGGTGACGGCGGTCCGCCGGGGTCGGGACGGGGCCATATGCCGATCATTTTCAGCCCCTAATTTGTCAGGTTCTTGACGAGTTCACGCGCCCCTCGGAAAGATCACCGCGGCTTCATACACGTCGCAGGATCTTCACGGGGGGAGTGGGTTGGTGCGCAGCCGCACGGGCATGACCGGGCTGGCCCTGGTGGCCGCGATGTCGCTGCCGACTGGTCTGCTCACCGCGACGCCCGCGACCGCGGCCGGATGCACGTCCGGCCAGGAAACGGACTTCGACGGCGACGGGACACGGGACGTCGCGATCGCCGACCCGGAGGCCGCGGTCTCGGGCCGGGACGAGGCCGGAGCCGTCCACATCGTCTACGGCGGCGACAAGGGCGTCGCCACGGTCTCGCAGGACACGGCGGGGATCCCGGGCGCGGCCGAGCGGGGCGACCGCTACGGTCACGCTCTCGCGGCCTTCGACCACAACCGGGACGGCTGCACCGACCTGGCCGTCGGTATTCCCTACGAGGACCTGGACGCCGAGGCCGACGCCGGCCTCGTGCAGATCCTGTACGGAGCGCCCGGCGGTCTGGCCACCGGAACCGCGGTGCGCGAATACCTCCAGGGCAGCGGTTCGGGCACCATCGGCAGCACCACGGCGGAGGCCTGCGACTGGTTCGGCCACGCCCTGGCCGCCGGAGCGACCTCCTCCGGCGAGCCGTACCTGGTGATCGGCGTGCCGGGCGAGGACGTGGGCACCGTCGTGGACGCCGGCATGGCCCACTACCTGCGCGGCAGCACGAACACCGGGTTCACCCAGAATACCGCCGGTGTGTCCGGGGACGCCGAGGAGAACGACCGGTTCGGGTACGCGGTGGCGGCCTCGCCGCACCACGTGGCCGTCGGCAACCCGGGCGAGGCCATCGGGGAACACGCCTTCTCCGGCGGCCTGCAGATCCTCAAGCACACGCTCGACTCCGGCGGCATCCCCACCCCGGTGGCCGGCATCCACCAGGACGCCCCCGGCATCAACGGCGTGGCCGAAGCGGGCGACCAGCTGGCCGCGGCGCTCGCCGCCGTGCCGTACCGCCCTTCAGGTGCCTCGTCCGCCAACGAGACGCTGCTCGCCGTGGGCATCCCGGGCGAGGACCTCACGACCGGCGAGGACGCAGGGCGGGTGATCACCCTGCGGGTCACCGCCGCCGGTGACGTGACCCAGGTGGCCGACATCCACCAGTCCTTCGCCGACGTCGCCGGCGTCGGTGACGCCGGCGACTACTTCGGACAGCACCTCACCGCCGTGAACACCGCGCCCGGCTCGGTCGGTACGGCCCGGACCGTCCTGCTGGCCGTGGGCATCCCCGGAGAGGACATCGAGGCCGAAGCGGCCCGGGACGCCGGCGGCGTCCAGGTCTTCCCCATGGTCGGTGAACCGGGCAGCTCGGACGTCTGGCTGGAGAAGGGCCAGTCCGGGCTGCCGGGAGTGCCCGGACCGCGGGAGTACCTGGGCACCGGCCTGTCGGCCGACCGGGAACGGCTCCTCATCGGCGTGCCGTACGGGCCGGAGAGCGACCGGGGCGTCCACGGCGTGCCGTGGTCGGGTCTGCTGTCCGGTCAGCCCGGCCAGGTGGACACCGTGCGCCCCGGCCAGGACGGCGTACCCGCCGGCGGACGTGCCTTCGGCGCGGTGGTCGAGTGACCGTGCGACGAGCTGACAGGCCGAGGACAGCCGGAATCGGCGGACCCGAGAGAACTGAGGACAGGAAAGTGATGGAGACACGGCCGAGGCGTCGTGCGCGCCGCACCGCCACCGTCGCCGGCGTGTTCACCGTGCTGCTGGTGAGCGGCCCCACCGCGCCCCCCGGCACCGAGGAGGTCAGGGACACCGTGCGCACGGCGTCCGCCGCCCCGGTGCGGACGGCGACCGGGACGTACGCGCGGGTCCAGCAGACGGAGGACCTCGCCCGGGCCGCCGCGGAGGGGAACGGCGAGCCGGTGGAGGTCGCCGGGCTGCGTCAGGAGCGGCGCGAGGTGTTCGCCCACCCCGACGGCTCCTTCACCGCCTACGAGTACACCGAGCCGGTCCACGCCGTCCGCGGCGGTAAGTGGGTCGACGTCGACACCACCCTGGCGCGCCGTGCGGACGGCACCTGGTCGCCGAAGGCCGCCACCGTCGAAGTGGAGTTCTCCGGGGGCGGGGACGGGCCGTTCGCCCGGATGCGCAAGGCGGGCCGCGAGTACGCCCTGAGCTGGCCGGGCGGACGGCTGCCCGAGCCGCGGGTCGAGGGCGGTTCCGCCACCTACCCCGACGTGCTCCCCGGGGTCGACCTGGTGGCCCGTGCCGAAGTGGACGGCCTGGCGCACCTGCTGGTCGTCAAGACGGCCGAGGCGGCCGCCGACCCGGAACTGCGGAGCATCGAGTTCGGTCTGCGGACCGAAGGACTGAAAGTCCGCGAGAGCGCGGACGGATCGCTCCAGGCCGTGGACACGGCGGTCGGCGGCACGGTCTTCGAGGCCGGGAAGCCGGTCATGTGGGACTCCGCCGACCCGGCCGCCGGCGCGGCGGGCCCGGATCAGGAGCGGTCCACCGTCCCGGGCCGGGCCGAGCGGGCCGCGTTCACCGTGACGGCCGACCGTACCGCCGGGGAGACGTCCGCCGGCGCGGCGGCCGAAGGCCCGGGCCCGGGCGGCCGTACCGCACCGGTCGACGTCGAGGTGACCGGGGACAAGCTCGTCCTCGTCCCCGACCAGGAACTGCTGACGGGTGAGGACACCGTCTACCCGGTGGTCATCGACCCGATCCAGCGCACCACGTCCCGCAGCGCCTGGACCGGCGTGATGTCCGGCATCCCGGGCGAGCAGGACTGGAAGTACTCGGGCAGCGCGGGCGCGGGCAAGTGCCCCACGGACTACAACCCGGTCTCCTGCAACGGCGTCGGCGTACGGCGGCTGCTGTTCACGATGCCGATGTCCTTCTACACCAACAAGAAGATCAAGAACGTCAGCTTCTCCGCCCGGGTCGAACACGTCTACTGGGCCGACGCCCGCGCGGAACCGATCGACCTCTACCGCATCGGCGGCAAGAACTACTCGGTCAACTCCGGCAGCGACTGGTCGAACACCAAGGACCACTGGGACGACTTCCTGCAGACGGTGGACAAGAAGATCTCCCCGACGAAGTGCTCCAGTCAGGCCAACCTGCACTTCGAGGGCGGCGAACTGGTCGACGAGGTGAGCGCCGCCGCCGCCGGCGGCTGGACGTCCATGACGCTGGGCCTGCGGGCGAAGGACGAGAGCGGATTCGGCGGCTGGAAGCGGATCTGCGGCAACGCCTACCTGAAGATCGGGTACAACAACCCGCCCAAGCAGATCAGCACCGGCCACATGTCCACCAGCCCCGGCGGCAAGTGCGTGTGGGGAGCGGGCCGCCCCTACACCGACATCCTGCCGCAACTGCGCACCGAGGCGCGCGACCCTGACCACACCTCGTCCTACACGGACACGGTGAAGGTGCAGTTCAAGGTGGACTGGACCGCCAAGGACGGAACGGCCCGCTCCTACACCTACGACACCGGCCACAAGGCACCCAACGTCGGCACCACCTTCAGCCACACCATGAAGGCCGACGTCACCAAGGACCTCCAGCAGAACTCGGTGATCTACTGGTCGGCCCGCGCCCACGACGGCGACGACTGGGGCGGCTGGAGCCACGACGGCGACGCGCAGCGCTGCGAGATCGTCTACGACCCGACCCGGCCCGGAGCCCCCGCGGTGGGATCCAAGCAGTACCCGGACGACGGCGTGTGGCACCACGGCGTGGGCACGGTCGGCACGTTCACCTTCGCCCCCAACACGAACGACGACGTCGCCGACGGCGACATCGTGGAGTACCGCTACAGCTTCGACGGCGGGCCCAAGCAGCAGGTCCCCGCCGACAGCCCGGGCGGTCCCGCCTCGGTGCCCTTCACACCGCTGTCCTCCGGGCCCCACTGGGTGACCGTCGAGGCGTACGACCGGGCGAAGAACTCCAGCGTGCCCGCCCAGTACGAGTTCCTGGTCACCGACGGCCGTCCGGTCACCGCACAGTGGAACCTCGCGGACGAGGAGGGCACCGCCGACGCCCACGACGAGTCCGGCCGCTACCCGGCGACCGGCGGCTCCGGCGTGCGGTTCGGCGTGGCCGGCCCCGGTGGCGGGGCCGACACCGCCGCCCGCTTCGACGGCAGTGAGAACGCCTACCTGGACGCCGGGGCGAGGGTGCTCGACACCAGGGACAGCTTCAGCGTCAGTGCCTGGGTCCGGCCCACCGCACTCGACCGGGACATGGTCGTGGTCAGCCAGGACGGCACCGGCGAGCCGGGCTTCACCCTCGGCTACGACGCGGCGGTCGGATCGTGGGCCTTCTCGACACCGGTGAACGACGTCGACACCCTCGGCCACTGGAAGGCCTCGGCGGGCGTCACGGTCCTCAAGGACCAGTGGGTGCTGCTCACCGGCGTGTACGACGCGCACGCCTCCGGCGGCCCGAGGATGAGCATCTACGTCAACCAGCAGCTGAAGAAGACCGTCGAGCGGCGCTCGCCGTGGACCGCCCACGGCCCGCTCCAGATCGGGCGGGCCACGGCCAAGTCCGGCTACCGCGACCACTTCGCCGGCGACCTCGCCGACGTCCGGGTCTTCGACCGGGTGCTGCCCGCGGCCCAGGTCGCCGAGCTGATCACGGTCAGGCCCGAGCGCAAGGGCTACTGGCCGGTGGACGACGCCGCCGCCGGCAGCTCCGGCAACGTCCAGCCGGACGGCCAGCCACTGGCCCTGGGCGGTGACGCGTCCGTCTACCGGCCGGCCGACCCGCTGGAGGACGTCCCCGCGCTGGTCGGCGAGGGGCACCTCGTGCTGGACGGCGACGGCGACTGGGCCGCCACCGCCGCACCGCCGGTGACCGGTGACGGCAGCTTCACCCTCACCGCCCGCGCCCAGCTCACCAACGAGTACTCCGAGCAGTCGCAGACCGTGTTCTCCCTGCCCGGGAGGAACACCGACCGCGTCGTGGTGCGCTACCAGGCGTCGACCGGCCAGTGGGAGCTGGAGGTGGCGCGACAGGACGAGGCGGGAGCGCCCACCGTCGTCCGCACCAACGACCAGGAGCTGCCGGTCAGCGGTGGCGCGGGACAGCACCTGGCCGTGGTCTACGACGCCTTCGCCAACGAGCTGCGCCTGTACGTCGAGGGTCAGCTGGCCGCCACCGCGTACGGCGAGGACGACACCCTGTGGCCCGCCGTCGGCGGACTCCAGGTCGGCCGTTCCGCCCGCAACGGCGGCAGCGAGTACTTCGCCGGCGCCCTCGACGAGGTGCGCGTGTACAGCGGGGCGGTCGACGCCTCCGGTGTCCGTCTGATGAGTCAGCTCACCGCCGTCCCGGACCTGTAGCCGCCCCGGGGAGCCGGCCGCCGGCCGGCTCCCCCTCCCCCCGAGCCTCCTGACCTGAACCCGCCTTCGGACCTGCGGAGAGAATCCCCGGTGAACCCCTTCAGAGGCCGTCTGCTCAGCCGCCGCATACCCCAACGCGCCGTCGGCGCCATCGTGCTGGGCCTGAGCCTGGCCCTGGTCACCACCACGGCCGAGGCCGTGCCGCCGGCCGACCGGAACGCCGGCGGAGGCCGCCCCGGAGTCCAGGAGTCACCCGACCCCGCCGAGGGACGGGACGCCAAGGCCGCCCCACGGCCGGCGGACCCCAACGCGAAGGCCGCGGTCAGGACCCTGGACAAGGCGAACTGGCCGTCGGCCGGCAGCGCCGAGATCACCGTCGGCGCCCCGGGAAAGGCCACGGAGTCCGAAGTCGGCGGACTGCCGGTGACGGTCAGCGAGGCCGCATCGCCGGCGAGGACGAAGGACGGCGCCCGGAAGGCGGAAGGGCGGGCCGCCGCTCCGGCGAAGGTGCGCGTCACCGCCCTGGACCGCGAACGGGCCCGGGACCTGGACAGCGCCGCGGTGCTGGGGATCAGCAGGGCCGACGGCGCGGACCAGGCCGGAACGGTCGAACTCTCCGTCGACTACTCGGCGTTCGCCGAGGGCTTCGGCGGTGACTACGGAGCCCGGCTGCGCCTGGTGCGGCTCCCCGGCTGCGCCGCCACCGCCGCCCCGGGCAGCGCCGAGTGCCCCGAGCTTCCGGTACCGCTGGCCGCGGAGAACGACACGGCCGAGCGGACGGTCACGGCGCGGGTCACCGCCGAGCCCGAAGAGGCGGGCCTGTCCGCCCAGGCCGGCGAGGCGACCACGCTGATCGCCCTCGTCGCGGGGACCGAGTCCGCCAAGGGCGACTACAAGGCGACCTCGCTGTCGCCGTCGGCCAGCTGGTCGGTGGCCAACTCCTCCGGCGGTTTCTCCTGGAGCTATCCGCTCCGCACGGTGCCCACCCCGGGCGGGCTGACCCCGACGATGGGGCTCGGCTACTCCTCCCAGACGGCCGACGGACGCACCGCGGTCACCAACAACCAGGGCTCCTGGATCGGTGACGGCTTCGCCTACGAGCCCGGCTACATCGAACGCGCCTACAAGCCCTGCGCCGACGACGGTCACAAGGACTCCGCCGAGCAGTGCTGGGCGTACGACAACGCCACCATCCTGCTGGACGGCAACTCGGCCCAGCTCATCAAGGACGACAAGACCGGCAAGTGGCACATGACCGGGGAGAGCGGCGCCCGGATCGACCAGCTCACCGGCGCCACCAACGGCGACGACAACGGTGAGCACTGGAAGGTGACCACCCCCGACGGCACCGAGTACCACTTCGGCCTCGACCGGCTGCCCGGCTGGACCTCCGGCAAGGAGGAGACCGACTCCACCTGGACCGTCCCCGTCTTCGGCGACGACCCGGGCGAGCCCTGCCACGACGCCACGTTCACCAAGGCGCACTGCGACCAGGCCTGGCGGTGGAACCTCGACTACGTCAAGGACACCCACGGCAACGTCATGTCGTACTACTACGAGGCGGAGACCAACCACTACGCCCTGAACGGCAAGACGGACGTCAACGGCACCGCGTACCACCGGGGCGGCCACCTCGAGCGCATCGACTACGGCCAGCGCCACGAGCAGGTCCACACGTCCGCCGCCCCGGCCCGGGTGAAGTTCACCGTCGCCGAACGCTGCCTGCCCACCGACTCGTTCACCTGCGCCGAGGACAAGCGCACCACCGCGAACGCCGCCCACTGGCCCGATGTTCCCGTCGACCTGGAGTGCAAGGCCGGCACCCACTGCAAGGCCGGACAGGCGGCGCCCTCCTTCTGGACCACGAAACGGCTGACCGGCGTCACCACCCAGATGCGCACCGGCGCGAGCAGCTACGACGACGTCGACGCCTGGACCCTCACCCACCGCTTCCTCGACAACGGCGACGACTCCAAGACGCTGTGGCTGTCGAAGATCCAGCACGAGGGCCGGGCCGGCGACGACCACATCCAGCTGCCGACGGTCGACCTCCAGGGGGTCCAGCTGGAGAACCGGGTGGACAAGGACGGCGACAACATCGACGCCTTCCACCGCTACCGTCTGACCAGCGTCCTCAGCGAGACCGGCGCCCAGCTCGACATCACCTACGCACCCACCGAGTGCACCGCGGACACGCTGCCCCAGCCGGGTAGGTCCACCAAACGCTGCTACCCGGTGAAATGGGCACCGCCCGGCCACATCGACCCCATCACCGACTGGTTCCACAAGTACGTCGTGGCCCAGATCACCCAGACCGACCGCACCGGCGGCGGCGAGGACCTGGTCACCCGCTACGAGTACAAGGGACCGGCGGCCTGGCGGCACGCCGAACCCGACGGCATCACCCAGGAGAAGTACCTCACCTGGGGCCAGTGGCAGGGCTACGGCAAGGTCACCGTCACCGCGGGCAACGGCGAGGTGACGGAGACCCGCGTCGACTACACCTACCTCCAGGGCATGCACGGCGACAAGGACCCGGACGGCGGCACCCGTTCGGTGAAGGTCACCGACTCCACAGGCGTGGAGCACACCGACCACAGGGAGTTCGCCGGCTTCGAACTGGAGGCCGCCACCTACGACAAGGGGACGGGCGGCAAGGTCGTCTCCAAGGTCCTCACCGAACCCTGGAAGCACGACACCGCCACCCAGACCAAGTCCTGGGCCACCACCAAGGCCACCGTCGTCCAGCTGAAGACCACCCGCGGATACGAGCTGCTGTCCGACGGCACCTGGCGGAAGACGAAATCCGAGTCCACCTACGACACCGACACCACCACGGGCCGGCTGCTCAGGACCGAGGAACTCGGCGACCTCGCCACGGACGCGGACGACCGCTGCGTCCGCATGTGGTACGCCGACAATCCGGCGCTGAACATCTACGAGCTGCCCTCCCGCAGCGAGTCGGTCTCGGTCGACTGCGCCGCCACCCCCGACCGCCGTACGCAGGTCGTCGCCGACGAGCGCACCTCCTACGACGGCGGTGCCTTCGGGGCCGCGCCCACCCGGGGCGACGCCACCAGGACCGAGCGGCTGGCCTCCCACGACGGCACCAAGGGCACCTACCAGGTCACCGGCACCACCGAGTACGACGCCATCGGCCGCCCCACCCTGCAGACCGACGCGGCCGGCGCCACCACCCGCACCACGTACACCGACGCCAACGGGCTGATCTCCAGGACCAAGGTCACCAACGCGCTCGGCCACTCCACGACCACCGACCACGACCCCGCCCGGGGCCAGGCGACCGGTCAGACCGACCCCAACGGCCGGCGCACGGACCTGGCGTACGACGCGCTGGGCCGGCTGACCTCGGTCTGGCTGCCGGACCGGCGGAAGACGCAGACGCCGAGCATCAAGTACGGCTACCACGTCCGCAAGGACAAGACGGTCGCCGTCAGCACCGAGAAGATCGAGATCGGCGGCACCTACGGCATCGAGTACGAGCTCTACGACAGCCTCCTGCGTCCGCGGCAGAAGCAGACCGAAGGGCCGGACGGCTCCCGCATGGTCGCCGACACCTTCTACGACGGCACCGGGGACATCAGGAAGACCAACGCGACGTACAACGCCTCCCAGGCGCCGTCGGACGAGCTGCTGACCGTCACCAACGGCGAGGTCGGCGCGCAGACGCTGTACGAGTACGACGGTCTCAGCCGCGTCACGGCGGAGATCTTCGCGGTGGCCGGCCTGGAGAAGTGGCGCACCACCACGGTCCACGAGGGCGACCGCACCCACATCGACCCGCCCAAGGGCGGAGTCCCGGTCACCACGATCACCGACGCGGCCGGGCGGCTGACCGAGCTGCGCCACTACCAGGGCGAGAGCCCGAACCCGGACGGTGCCGAGGGCCCCGGCAACGGCTACGACGCCACCCGGTACACGTACACCCCGGCCGGCAGGACGAAGACGGTCACCGACGCCGAGGGCAACGCCTGGGCCTACGAGTACGACCAGCAGGGCCGCCAGGTGAAGACCGTCGACCCGGACACCGGCACCACCACCACGGCCTACGACGCCGCGGACCGGCCCGTCCGGAGCACCGACGCGCGCGGCACGGTCCACTCCACCGTCTACGACAAGCTGGGACGGGTCACCACCACCTGGGAGGGCGAGCCGGACACCGGCACCAAGCTCACCGAGACCAAGTACGACCGGACCGGCCGGCTGGGACACGCCTACGGTTCCTACCGGTACACCGGCGACGGGCAGTCCTTCGCCGCGGTCGTCCAGACCGTGGACGAGTTCTACCAGCCGCTGCAGACGGCCTACTCGGTGCCGTCCTCGACCGGTGACCTGGCCGGCCTCTACGTCTTCACCTCCACCTTCAACCAGGACGGCACCCTTCGGGGCATGGGCATGCCCGCGGCGGGCGGACTCGCGGCGGAGGCCTTCGAGTTCGGCTACGACGAGCTGCAGCGTCCGGTGTCGATGAAGAGCACCCTCTCCGACTACGTCACCGGCACCCGCTACTCCACCACCAGCCTGCTCCAGCAGCTCGAACTCTCCACCGGCAGCGGCAAGAAGACCTGGCAGAACTTCGACCACGAGAAGGGCACCGACCGGCTGACCCGCTCGCTGGTCAGGACCGAAGGCGCGACCGCCCCGCTGAAGGAGGCGCACTACTCCTACGACCAGGCCGGCAACGTCCGCTCCATCTCCGACACCGCGGGCGCAGCTCCGGACGTGCAGTGCTTCGCCTACGACACCGGACAGCGGCTGACCGACGCCTGGACCCCGGCGGCCACCGCCGGGCAGGCCACGGGCTCCGGCACGATCGGCGGAGGGCTGAACGGCTCGGCGCCGGCCGCGTGCGACGGTGCGCCGGGCGAGAAGGCACTGGGCGGCCCGGCGCCGTACTGGAAGTCCTACACCGTCGACGCCCTCGGCAACCGGCTCAAGGAAGTGGTCCACGACACCGGTCTGGACGCCGCCAAGGACGTCACCCGCACCTACACCTACGGCGAGAACGGCGCCGGACCGCACGCCGTCACCAAGGTCGTGGAGGAGACCCCGACCGGCGACTCCCAGTCCACCTACGCCTACGACGCCTCCGGCAACACCACCGAGCGGGTTCTGGGCGGCGACACCCAGAAGCTCGACTGGAACGCCGAGGGCCGGCTGACGAAGACGGTCGAGGCGGACGGCCGCGAGGCCACCTACGTGTACGACGCCACCGGCAACCGCGTCATGCGCGAGGACGCCACCGCCACCACGGTCTACCTGCCCGGGATGGAACTGCGCCTCCCCAAGGCGGGCGGCAAGGTGGAGGCCACCCGCTACTACTCCTTCGCCGACCAGACCGTCGCCGTCCGCACCGATGACGGCAGACTGTCCTGGCTGGCCGCCGATCACCACGGCACGGGCGAGCTGGCCATCGACGCGGTCACCGGCGCGATCACCGGACAGCGCCGCCAGGACCCCTACGGTGTGGAGCGGGGCAAGGCGACCGGCAGCTGGCCGGGGGAGAAGGGCTTCGTCGGCGGCACCCTCGACGCGCAGACCGGCCTGACGAGCATCGGGGCACGCGAGTACGACCCGAAGCTGGGCAAGTTCATCTCCGTCGACCCCGTCGTCGACTTCACCCAGCCCCAGCAGATCAACGGCTACGCCTACGCCAACAACAGCCCGGTCACCCTCTCCGACCCCTCGGGCCTGTTCGTGGGCTTCTACGGCCTCATCAAGGCGATCACCTGGGTGTTCAGCCAGATCGCCCGCGCCAGGTACGGCAACTCCTACCACGACGTGAAGGCGGCCCAGCAGAAGAAGAACAGCGCGGAGCGGCGGTACAACACCGCGAAGCAGCAGACGAAGCAGGCCGCCAAGGAGCTCGTCAAGATAGCCAAGGACGAACTGGGCATCGACGCGGCCCTGGACTGCTTCTCCAGCGGCGACCTTGGCTCATGCGGGGAGACGGCGCTGAACGTGGCGGGCTCCTTCGCCGGAGGCGTGGTGGGCAAGCTGCTGGTCAAGTACGGCGCTCCCTGGGACTGGAAGAAGGGTGCCGCGCTGGCCAAGAGGGTCTGGGGTCTCCTCGACGACCTGATCGGCGGGGCCCGACGGACGTGGAAGGACTCCGGAGCCCTCGACGAGGCCGACGACGCACTGGCGGCGGCCAAGAAGAAGGCGGAGAAGAACCGGGGCAAGGGCAAGGAAGAAGAGGCCACGAGCTGTCCGGCTGAGAAGAAACACAGTTTCCTGCCCGACACCGAGGTCCTGCTCGCCGACGGCACCAGCAAGCCGATCGAGGAGGTCGAGCTCGGTGACGAGGTCACCGTCACCGATCCGGAGACGGGTGAGACCACGGTCCGCGAGGTCGTCGGCACCATCGTCACCGAGGACGACAAGCACTTCGTCGACCTCACCGTCGCCACCGACGAGGGCGCCGCGGCCCTGATCTCCACCACGACCCACCCCTTCTGGGTCGAGTCGGAGGACCAGTGGATCGACGCCGGTGAACTCCAGCCGGGCATGACCCTCCGCACCCCGTCCGGCGACACCGCCACCCTCACCGGCCTCCGCCACTTCGAACAGCGCCAGCGCACGAACGACCTCACGGTCGCCGGCATCCATACGTACTATGTGCTGGCGGGCAAGACTCCGGTCCTCGTGCACAATGCCGGAGGGCTTTATGTACGCGGTCCGAAGGATCCTCTGAATTTCGGGAGTAATTACACCGGGCGCGTCGACAGATTCGACATCGGTGGTACGACTGACTTCGAGGTTCACGTCTACCACAAGGGTAAGGAAGTCGGGATCTTCGGCAGTGACGGATGGTTCTCGAAGCACGGAAAGAGTGCTGACGTCGATGTTCCGCGGGATGTCTACAACAACCTGAAGGGGCTAGCCGTGGGCGAATTGAGGCGAGATGGCCGTATCGGCGAAAAGGGAACCGAGAACGTGAAGGGCGACAACTGGAAGCGCCCGCGCATCACTGGCGGTGGATGCTAATGAAGTACGTTCGTGTGGAGCCATTGCAGGACCGGTACGGATACCACCTGGATCCGCAGAATTACTTGCAGGTCCTCCCTCAGCTCTCCGGTGACCTTCCGCCGGGTGCGGCGGCGTTTGCCACTCACCCTGATCACTACGACTTCCGAGGCGTTCGGTGCGTTAAGGATCTGGAGCTGAGCAAGGCAACTCTCGTCGATGACCAAGGGCAAGTTTCTCTCGAATTTGTCCTGACGCCGAACGAGTGGAAACATGAGAGCGGTCTATGCATTCGCTACTCGGACGTCCAGTCTTTCCGTGTGGACGCTGAGGAACCTGACGGCATGTTTCCTCGCCTGGGTGATCTGCAGTTGGATGAGGTGCTTCCGCATTCGTCGGGCATGTCGCACGAAATTTCCTTCACGTGCGGTTCGATTCTCGTTGTCGCTGCCGATCTCGTGGCGACGTGGGATTAGAGATTAATCCGTGACGAAATAGTGAATCCCCGAAGGGGCTATGCCCCTTCGGGGATTCACTATTTCCGATGTCCAGATCCATTCAGTCAGGTTCCCGATTTGACCCCTTCCTGGAGTCTCTGGGTGCCTTGACGGCAACGGTGACGGCAACGTCAGCGGACGGCTGCCATGGCGGGTGGGTCTTCGGGGTCTTCCTCGGTCGGGCCGAGGGCGTTGCCGAGGAGTTCCTTGATGACGACGAGGTCGACGCCTTGCTCCAGGAGCAGGGTGGCGGTCGAGTGGCGGAGGTCGTGGAAGCGGATGCGCCGGAGCCCGGCCCGGTTGAGGAAGCTGCGGAAGCGGCGGGTGAGGTTGGCGGGGTCGAGGGGCCGGCCCATCGGCGTGGTGAAGACGAGGCTGCTGTCCTGCCAGGCTGACGATGCGGTCTCGCGCTCCTTGTCCTGTCGTTCCTGGTGCTTCTTGAGGGAGTGGAGGCATTCGGTGGGGAGGGCGATTCGGCGCTCGGACGCTCGGGTCTTGGTGGGCAGATGCGTGAGACCTCCGGTGCGAGTGCGCTGGAGCGAGCGCCGGATGCTGGCTGTTCCGGTGGCGAGGTCGAGGTCTTCCCAGTGGAGGCCGAGGAGTTCGCCCTTGCGGAGGCCGGTGCGGAGGGCGAGTTCATACAGCGCGTGCAGCCGATCGCCGCAGGCCGCGTCGAGGAACTGGCGGGCCTCCGTTGCGGTAAGCGGCCGGAAGCGCCTGGGCCGGTGCCCGGTGGCCTTGACGTTCCGGGCGACGTTGCGGGGCAGCTCGTCTTCGCGGACGGCGTGTTCCAGTGCCGATTTGAGCACCGAGTGCACGTAGGTCACAGTCAAGGGCGACAGTCGCTTCTGGCAGCACTCACCAATCGCGCAGCATTGCCTCCGTTCGGTGTCGAGTCCCTGGGTGCAGCACTGGCAGGTGGTGTGGAGGCGGTCAAGGAAGGTGCGTACGTCCTTGGCGGTGAGGCGGGCGACCTTCTTGGTGCCGAGGCCGGGGATGAGGTGGAGACGGACGCAGGCGGCGTAGCGGGTGTGGGTGTTCTCGCGGAGCCGGTGGACGGCGACGCTGCCGAGCCAGTAGCTGAGGTAGTCGCCGACGGTGCTGTCGGCGGTTGCGACGGGGAGGCCGCGGTTGCTGTCGGCGATCTTCTCAGCGAGCTTGTCGGCAGCTTCCCTCCGTGTGGCGCCGTAGACGCGGACGCGTTTGCGGGTGCCGTTGGCGGCGAGGACGTAGCCGGCGGCTTCCCAGCGGCCGTCTTTTCGCTGGTAGATGGTGCCTTCGCCGTTGGCGCGGGCCTTCTTGCGCTTGGGGGCGGCCATCGGGCGGCCTCTTCCAGGTGGCGCTGGACGTAGTCAGCAAGGGCGTGGGCGGGGATGCGGCGGGCGCGGCCGATGGTCAGCGAGGCCAGGCGGCGAGTGCGCAGGAGGTCGTAGAGAGCGGAGCGGCCGATCTTGAGGCGGGCCATGGCCTCGGGGACGGTGAGGAGTTCGTCGTCACGCATCGGCTGTCACCGCCTCTGCTCGTGTCGGGCCGCCGTTGATGAGGGTGGCGAGGCGTTCGAGGTCGGGGGTGAGGCCGGTGCCGTCGTAGGCCCATTGGGTGAGGGCGAGGGTGGTCGGGGAGGGCGGAGGGGTGTGGCGGTGTTGCCAGGCGGCGCGTGCGGCCCGGAGGGCTCTCAGGGTGGTGGAGTAGGCGCGGGTCTTGGTGGAGAAGTGGCCGCGGAAGCCCAGCATGTGGGCCCACTTGCGCAGGTTCAGGTGCTTGAGGTCGTCGCGGCTGCCGAGGGCCCAGGCGGTGCGGATCATGCGGGCGGCGTGCTCGGGCACGGACTCGAACCAGAGGTCGGTGATCCTCTTCAGCCGGTGGTCGAGGGTGCCGGTGGCGGCTTCGGTGCCCTTGGTGGCGTACTTGGCGACGTATCCGGCGACCTTGCCCTCGGTGATCGTGGTCCCGGTTTGGAAGGCGGACGACCGGATGATCCTGGTGTCGATCTGCTTGCCGAAGGCGAAGGAGCGGGCGCGGCCGTTGACCTCTGGCCTGTCGATATGGGCGCGGGTGGCCGCGCTCCGGATGGCGTCGGCGAGGAGCTCGGGTACGGCCCATGCGGGTGGTGGGGTGTAGGGGCCTGCGGGGCCGTCAAGGCGGATCACAGCGTGGAAGTGGATCAGTCCGCGCTGCTGGTACTCGGCGACCTTGGCGTACGAGACCCGGACGACCCTGGAGAGCAGGCGCTGCGGGACACCGGCTGCGGCGGCGATGGTGCGGCGCAGGTGGAGCATGAAGCGGGCCCACAGGGCGGGGGCGTGGGCGTTCCACAGGACGGCGCCGGTGTAGTCGTACCGCTCGGGGTCGAGCGGGGTGCCGAGGAGCGGGTCGCCCTTGGTGTGGGTGCGCCCGCAGCGGCAGCGGGCGGAGCCGCCGGTGCGTCGCCCGTGGACGGGGCCGTACGAGGGTGCGGTGAGGGTGGCGAAGACGCGGGGGTGCGTGGCTACCTGGTCGGGGATGTTCTTGCCGCCGCGCAGGCCGGCGGCGATGAGATGGTAGGTGTCCTGGCGATAGAGCTCGGCGCAGGAGGGGCAGCGGGTAGTGCGGCGGTTGCCGCAGCGGACCAGGAGGTGCCCGGCCGGAAGTTCCTTGGACTTCAGCTCGCGCAGGATCTCGCCGGTGAAGGCGTCGATCTCGGTGCGCTGGCCTTCGAGCCGGATCGGACGGGCGCAGCCACCCAGGGAGGACAACTGCCGTACCAGGCCGAGCAGGTTCCGGTACCCGGTGAACGCGGGGAACGCTGTCGTGGCGCTTTCGGGGTGGGAGATTGTGGTGGTCGGGGTGTGCGGTGGCATGCTGGCGGGACCTCTCTGCACTGCGGCACACGCGTGCCGTGGATGGATGGGAGGGAGGCCCCGGCAGGGGCGAGGGTTTGGCGACTACACGCCCTTGCCGGGGATCACTGCAAAGCGGGACCAGGAGGCGGCGGTCACGCGGCCTTGTCCAGGTCGATGCGGTCGGGCAGGTCACGGACCTTGAGCCCTTCGGCGCACATGAGGTCGTTGATCTGCCAGCGCGCGGAAGCGGTACGGCGCGGGGCACGTGGGCAGGCCGAAGTGATCGGCTCACAGGGGAACGGGGCGCCTCGGAGTTGGGCGCGGGGGCCGGACCAGGAGATGGTCGGCAGGGCGCGGTGGTGATCACCGACGGGTGCGTGACGTTAACATCGCCTGACAGCCGCATTCAAGTGCATCCCTCCTCATTCCTTTCTTGTGGGTGGTGGGACGCGGGTAGTGTGGGGCCGGTTTTCCGGTTTGGACGGGCCGGATTTTGCTGGTATCGGGCGGGGTGAGCGGCGTGGTGGTGGGGCGGCGCGGGCGCAGGCCGGCGGGTGGCGGGGTACCGCTGACGTTTGAGGTAGTCGCTGAGACCGTGCGCGAGCGGATTCGCTCCGGTGGGCTGCGGCCGGGGGACGCGCTGCCGACGCAGGCCGTGCTGATGCGAGAGTTCGGGGCGTCGAGCCTGACTGTGCAGAAGGCCATGGCCCTGCTGAAGCAGGGCGGGTGGGCGGTCTCCCGCCCCGGCAAGGGCGCCTTCGTCGCCCACCGCGACTACCCCGACGGCGCCGATGGCCCCGACGGTCCGGAGGCAACCGCACCCGTCGGCGGGACGACGGCCCGCGTCGAGGCACTGGAACGAGCGCTGGCCGAGGCTGCTCAGCAGATCGCCGACCTTCGTGGCCGCGTCGAGGCCTTGGAGTCGGGCGTCAGCGACCGGGGCCGCTGACCCGCCGTGGCGCGTGGCCCGGGGCGTGCGTTCAGATTTTCTCTTCGAGATTTCAAGGCGGGCTCCGCCCGCTGGTGCGGGCCGCCGTCGCCGACAAGCCGCTCGGGAAGTCTGCCGCACTGCGGGCGGTGAGCCGCCCCGGCAACCGGGGGCATTCCCCAGGGCTCGAGGAACGGCAACTGGCCAGCTCAGCTGGCCGACTGGAGTCGGGCTCCTGGCAGAGCAAGTTGTCGCCCACGACCGTCCTACAGCCGGATCGCAGGCACATGGCCGACCAGGGGGCCGACCCTCACGCCCGCCCGTCGGGGGCCGACTCCTCCCGCCCCGGCCCCGCGCCGCCAGACTGGGCGACGCACCAGCCCGGCCGTACGCTGCCCCTCCCGCTCGGGCCTGATCCTGCCGAAAGAAGCCGACCCTGCACCGCCTCGGCCGGTTGCCGCTGGTTTGCGGGCGGCGCCGTGACATCAGGACGAGGAGGGGGAGTACGGGGTGTGCGACGCTGGAGTGGCTTCAGGTCGCGGCGACGGCACACGACCTGAACTACGAAGTCGCGCTCTCGCACCCCGTGCCATATATCATCGGCGATATGGACAGCGGGCGGTACTCGATCGAGATCGAGCCGGAGGTGCGGCTGTGGCTGGAGAACATTCCTGCCCATCACTACAAGCAGGCCGAACGCGTCGCCGACCTGCTCGCCGAGCAGCCCACCACCCTCGACGAACCGCACTCCCGCCACCTGGGCGGCAAGCTCCGCGAGCTGCGCTTCCGCCTGGGCGATGCCCATCAGCGGATCACCTACTGGCTGGCGCCCGGCCGACGTGTCGTGCTGCTCACCGTGTTCCGCAAGACCAAGATGCGCGAGCAGGCCGAAGTGGACCGCGCCCACGCCGCACAGCGATTGTGCGAGGCAGACCATGAAGCCGCCGCTGAGCACGACCTCTACAGCCGCAACCTCAAGGAGAACCGATGAACCACAGCGAATGGAGGACTCGTCGCCACCGCCAGCTGCTGGGCGAACACCTGGACGCTGACCCCGAGCACGACCGGGTCTACGAAGAGGCCGGCCTCGCCATGACGTTGGGCAAGGCCGTCTACGACCGGCGTAAGCAGCTGGGTCTGAGCGAGGCTGATCTCGCCGATCGCATGCACGTCGACATCGATGACATCGAAGGCATCGAGACGGCCACCGAGCTGCCGCCCATCGCGGTCATCATGCGCCTGGCCCGCGCACTGGACCTCACGGTGGACGTGCACCTCGCCGGCGGAGACGAGCCCACCGTCACCATCGTCGCCCCAGCGGCCTGAGGCGGGGAGGAACCATGCAGGACCCGCCTTCCGCGCTCGCCCGTGAGCTCGGGCAACTCGTCCACGACCGGCGCATCGAGCTCGGGCTGTCCCAGGCCGAGCTGGCCGAGCGGTGCGGGATGAAGCAGCCGCAGATCTCCCGCTTCGAAGGCGGCGGGACCGTGCCCACGCTTCCCCTCCTGCGCCGCCTGGCTCAGGCTCTCGGCGCCGACCTGACCATCAGCCTCACCCCGCACGAAAAAGCCGCTTGACACGCATTCGAAATTCCTGGAATTCCCCTTTCGGTGTAGACCACTGACGGCAGTAGTGACGGCAACACCAGCAGACTCCAGCGCACGAGCACGAACATCCGGCGACTGTCAAACCGCCCGCTGACCAGCAAACTTGCAGGTAGGAGCGGCCTGGCCTGCACACGTACTATGTGCTCGCAGGCGATACGCCAATTCTGGTTCACAATAGCGGCGGGCTAGGCTCGGGGCAGATACACCTCTGGCGCGGCGTTGCTGCTAATGAACTCGCGGATATATCGGCAAATCGGACTTGGAATAGCCCGCAGGGCGTCAAGTATTTCTCCTTTACGGAAAAGGGTGCTGCCGAGTATTCCCGCAGGGCCTACGCTGCCTATCCAAAAGAAGGTCCGTATACCATGATTCGTACCACGGTCAACGTTGCGGATCTACCTGAGGGGGCCCGCATGGCGTACACTGCCGATGTGATTGATGGCGGAGTTGCTCTCAATAATAGCGAATTGAAGATCCTTGGGAGGCCTTCAATCATGACCGGTATGAGCTGCTGATGAGGTACGTAGTCGCGGCATCTACCGAGCGAATCATAGAGGCGTGCCGGGAAGCTTTGTGCGGGCTGCCGGGAGTTGAGTTCCGGGTTGGATCGGTACCTGAAACCGGAGCAGACTGTGACGCTGCGATTTTGAGCTTTCCGCTTGCTCATGAACGCTATGGCGGAACGCCGCAAATTGGGGTAGCGCAGGCACTGGTGAACACGCGAGGGGATGGCGCGCCACGCATCATTATGGCAACTCCTCCCGCTCCTCCACAAACTTCGGCGACTAGTGGTAGAGATTCCGAGATCGAAAGGCACGTATTCCATGTCCTGGACTCGTGCGTGGCTGAGTTTTTGAATACTTTTCCCGAGCGTGGGGGAAGCTCGAAAATTCTCGTCCACCTGGAGGCGGCTGGAATTGATCGCAAGGACCTCGCTGCACCTCTGAAGGGGGTTCTAAAATTCATGTCGCAGGCGCGCCCGCTATAGGCGAATAAGGTGCCAGAGGCCCCACCGGAACCCTTCCGATGGGGCCTCTTGAGTATCTTGGCGGCAACGGTTGACGGCAACGTCAGCGGACGATTGCTGCGCGAGGCGGCGGATCGGCGCCATCGTCGGGCTGACTTGCCGTCTCGGTGAGAGTGCGGAGGGCGTTGCTGAGGAGGTCGATGACGTCGCGTTGGAGGCGGAGTCGGACGTGGGCGTAGACGGTGGCGGTGACGCCGATGTGGGCGTGGCCGAGGAGTTCCTTGATGACGACGAGTTCGACGCCATGTTCCAGGAGGAGTGTTGCCGCCGAGTGCCGGAGGTCGTGGAACCGGATGCGGCGGAGCCTGGCACGGCGGAGCAGGGCAGTGAAGTGCCGGGTGAGGGTGGCCCCTTCGATCGGGGCACCGTCGGGCCGGGTGAAGACGTAGCCGCTGTCCTTCCAGCCCGCGCCCGCCGCTTCACGTTCCTGGAGCTGTCGGGTGCGGTGCTGTTTGAGAGAGCGCAAGCACGGCGTTGGCAGGGCGATTCGCCGCTCCGAGTTCTGCGTCTTGGTCGGCAGTGCGGTCAGGCCGCCGGAGTTGGTGCGCTGGATGGTACGGCGAATGCTGGCGGTTCCTCCGGCGAGGTCAGGGTCTTCCCATCGCAGGCCGAGGAGTTCGCCCTTGCGGAGCCCGGTGCCCAGGGGGCCGACCCTCACGTGCGTCGCACCGGGCTCACCGAGGGCGGTGGCCGGCCCCGCCTGCGGCGGGCAGCACTGCTCCCGGCGGTCGGCCCTCTCGGCAGACCCTCCCGGCCCGGCCTCCGCGCCGCCATCCCGACGCCCGAAGGGTGCCCTCCCCGGCAGATTCGCATCCGCGTAGGCCACGGCCAGCCAGGACAGGTACAGCGCCAACCGGTCACCGACTACGCCACTGGCGAGCCGGGAGCCCTCCTATGAACACCGACCACCCCGGGGCGTCGGACGGACGGCTGTTCGGGCGGCGGTACGGTCGGGTGAAAGCCCGGTGTCCCCGGGAGTTCCGCCCCGTATGCTGAGTTCTGTCAGCCCGCAGCATGCCCCGGTGGAGGTCCCTATGAGCACACCCGACGCGGACTACCCCGCCTACCTGCCGATCAGACCCCGCCTGTCGGTCGAGGAACTCCTTGCTGCCAAGAACACCCAGCCGATCCGCTCCCTGGACGACCTCACCGCCGACACTTTCGAGTCGGATGAGGAGCTGGAGGAGTTCCTGGCCTTCACGTACGCCGAGCGCCACCGCGACGTGGCCTGAGCCGCCGCCGTGCAGCCCGTCATCCTCGACACCGACGTTGCCTCGCTGACCCACAAGCGCAAGCTCACCGGTCCGCTGGCCACCCGCCTGATCGGCCGGAAGCCACTGATCACCTTCGTCACCTTCGGCGAGCTGACCAAGTGGACCGAGATCCGGCACGGGGGCACCCGCAGCCGCCAGGAACTGGCCGACTGGCTCTCTGGCATCCCGATTCTCCCGGGCGACGAACCCGTCGCGGCGATGTAGGGCCGGCTGTCGGCCGCGGGCATCCAGCGCGGACGCCCCCGGCCGATCAACGACATGTGGATCGCCGCGTGCTGCCTGACCTATGACCTGCCGCTGGCCACGCTCAACCTCAAGGACTACGAGGACTTCAGGATCCACCACGGCCTGCGCATCCTCGGCACCGAATAGCTCGCCAGCGCGACGTCGGCCTTCTAGTCCTCTGACGGCAGCGGTGACGGCAACAACCACGGACATCAGCGCACAATCGCGGACCCCGACCCCTGCCGGTGTTGAGGTGGAGGAAAACCCACCTCGGCCAAGACGCTGACCTCGATTCGTCAGTGGTGAGTTCGCGCTGATGAACCTGGCGGCCCGCCCGGAATGTTCCCGTGGAGGTGGGAGAAGGGCCGCCAGCTGATCAAGAAGGTCTGGGGGTCTCCTCGATGACCTGATCGGCGGGGCCCGACGGACGTGGAAGGAGTCCAAGGCCCTCGACGAGGCCGACGACGCACTGGCGGCGGCCAAGAAGAAGGCGGAGAAGAACCGGGGCAAGGGCAAGGAGGAGCCCGCCAGCTGCCCGGCCAGAAAACACAGCTTCCTGCCCGGCACCGGGGTCCTTCCCGCCGACGGCACCACCAAGCCGATCGAGGAGGTCGAGCTCGGTGACGAGGTCACCGTCACCGATCCTGAGACGGGTGAGACCACGGTCCGCGAGGTCGTGCGCGTCGTTGTGCGGAACAAACGGATCGTGACAGCGTTCCCGATCAAGATGGGTGGTCCTGGGATCCCGTGATCGTAGCCCGTTACTCGCTCTCCGACGACCCTGCCCTTCTGCGGGAACAGCGGCGTGTCAATCTCGAGAAGGCCGATCTCGTGGACCTGTGCTATTCGTGCTTCGGCGGTGATCTCACCCTCACGTCGGACGGCCTTGACCTGAGCATTGTCACGGGCGGCGGAGTACAGATCCTCGACTTCGCTGTCGAGTTCTTCTCGGCGGGCCGTGCGGTGGCGTCGGGAGAGGGGGCCCGTATCTGCTTCGCGGGCATGGCCGACGAGATCTACGCGACGCCCGACGGGGATCGCGTGAAGGTCAGCTGCAATTACGCGGAGGGCTCCTCCGTGATCCCTCGGAAGGATTTCATCGCGGCCGGGCGTGCTTTCCTGACGAAGGTGCTCGCCGATCTCGTGGTCAGGTATCCCGAGCTCAGGAGGAACCGGGACATCAAGAAGGCTGGGTCCTGGGTGGGTCTGGCCCTCTGACCGTCGGTCGCCGCCGGCGCCCGAGGCGCGGTGGAGGCTCCTGGCAGGTGGAGCAATAGCTCTTACGCGTCGGCTGGATCGAATGATGCGGAAATGATGGCGAATGATTCGAACGTCCGTGGTGCTCGGGGGCCTTCGTCAGAAGGGGCCGCGGGGTTACGATCGCGCCCATGACTTCCCCGCAGCCCGCTGAAACCCGGACGCAAGGGCGCAGCGCCCAGACCGCGACGCTCGCCGAGATCGCGCGTGAGGCCGGCGTCTCCGCGCCGACTGTTTCGAAGGTCCTCAACGGGCGGGCGGATGTCGCTCCCGGCACCCGCAGCCGGGTCGAGGGGCTGCTGCGCGCCCACGGTTACCGGCGCCGGCGGGCGGAGGCGACCCGCTCGCCGCTGATCGACCTGGTCTTCCACGAGCTGGAGAGCGCCTGGGCGATGGAGGTCATCCGGGGCGTGGAGAACGTGGCCAGGGACGCCGGGCTGAGCGTGGTGCTCTCCGAGAGCGCGGGCCGGCTCACGCCCGGCCGTTCCTGGGCCGACCAGGTGGCCGCCCGCCGCCCGCACGGCGTGATCCTCGTACTGTCCGGCCTCGACGAGTCCGGGCGGGCCCTGCTGACCAGCCGCTCCATCCCGTTCGTGGTGATGGACCCGGCCGGCGACCCCGGCACCGACGTGCCCTCCATCGGCGCCACCAACTGGCAGGGCGGACTCGCCGCCACCCGGCACCTCGTCGAGCTGGGTCACACCAGGATCGGCGCGATCAGCGGCCCGTCGCGGATGATGTGCAGCCGTGCCCGCGTGGACGGCTACCGGGCCGCGCTGGAGACGGCGGGGCTGCCGGTGGACCCGGGGCTGATCGTCGCGGGGGACTTCCACCACGACGCCGGCTACCGGCAGGGCCTCGCCCTGCTGCGCCGCGAGGACCGGCCCACCGCGATCTTCACCGGCAACGACCTCCAGGCGCTCGGCCTGTACGAGGCCGCGCGCGAGCTGGGACTGCGGATCCCGGAGGACCTGAGCGTGGTCGGCTTCGACGACCTGCCGGTGGCCCGCTGGGTGGGGCCGCCGCTGACGACCGTGCGGCAGCCGCTGACGGAGATGGCGGAGGCGGCGGCCAAGCTGGTCCTCGACCTCGGCAAGGGGGAGGACTCCGCGACGGCGACCCGGGTGGAGCTGGCGACGAGCCTGGTGGTGCGGAGCAGCACGGCGGCGCCGGGCGGGGCGTGAACGGGGGCGGCGGTGCCGTGTCGGGCGGGTGCCGCTTCGAAAGTTTCGAGTGGTGGGAAGTCTGAGAATTTCCCAAGAAAAATGTCCGGGAGTCGCCGCCCGTCATAATTCGGACTTATGTTCCTGTTCGTGACGGGACATCAGGGGAGCGACGGCACCGGGGACACCGAGGACGCCGGGAGTGACGGCGGCGGGGGCATACGGACCGGCCGGCGGGCCCGGGTACTGAAGATCACGGGACTCTCGCTGGCGGGCCTGCTTCTGCTCGGCGCCGGAGCGGCCGGCTGGGTGTACTGGCAGCTCGACGGCAACATCAGCAGCGTCGACATCAACAGCGCCCTGGGGGACGACCGCCCCGCCAGGCCGCTGAGCACCCCGTCCGCCGGCGAGCCGCTGCCGACCGGGCCCCTGAACGTTTTGGTGCTCGGCTCGGACTCGCGCAGCGGCGGGGAGAACCGGGAGCTCGGCGGGGGCGAGGACGGCGGCGCACGCTCCGACACCGCCATGGTCGTCCACCTCGACGCCGGACGGACCGCCGCGACGGTGGTCAGCATCCCGCGCGACACCCTCGTCGACCGGCCCTCCTGCCCCCTGTCCGACGGGGAGTCGACGCGGCCCGCGTCCGGTGTCATGTTCAACAGCGCGTACGAGGTGGGCGGGCCGGTGTGCGCGGTGAAGACCGTCGAAGCGCTCACGGACGTGCGGATGGACCACTACATCGAGATCGACTTCGCCGGTTTCGCCCGCCTGGTCGACGCGCTCGGCGGGGTCACCGTCACCACGGCGGAGGACATCGACGACGACCGCAGCCACCTCACCCTGGAGGCCGGCACCCACCATCTCGACGGCACCGACGCCCTCGCCCTGGCCCGGACCCGCTACGACGTCGGCGACGGCAGCGACCTCGGCCGGATCGAGCTCCAGCAGCAGCTCGTCAAGGCGCTGCTGGAGCAGGTGGCGCGGCAGAACCTGCTGACCAGCCCCGCCAGGCTGTACGAGGTCGCCGACGCCGCCACCGCCGGCCTCACCGCCGACACCCGACTGGACTCGCTCGGTGAGCTCACCCGCTTCGGACAGAGCCTGAGGGGACTGACCTCCGCCGGCGTCACCACGGTGACCATGCCGGTGGTGCCCGCCCCCTGGGACCGCAACCGCGTGGTGGCGGACGAACCGGAGGCGGGGGAGCTGTGGGCCTCGCTGAGGTGAGCGACCGGACCACGCCCCGTCGCGCGGACCGGATCCTGACTACCTCACCGGGTGCCCCAGCAGCATGGTCGGGGCGCCGTCGACGCGGGTCAGGAAGACGGTGACGGACGCGCGGCCGTGCGGCTTGGGCAGGACCTTGCGGCGGAGTTCCTCGGGTTCGACGGCCGAACCGCGCTTCTTGACGGTCAGTGTGCCCACCTGACGCTCCCGCAGCAGCGCCTTCAGCTTCTTGACGTTGAAGGGGAGCCGGTCGGTGATCTCGTAGGCGGTGGCGTACGGCGTCGGGCGGTGCTCGTCGGCGGTGATGTACGCGATGGTCGCGTCGAGGAGCCCGCCGTCGACCTCCTCGGCGACCTCGGCGACGAGATGGGCCCGGATGACGGCGCCGTCGGGCTCGTACAGGTACCGGCCGGGCGGGCGCACGGCCGGGTCGGGCAGTCCCCGGGAGGGGAGGGTGCGCGGCCCGGGGAGCAGGGTCGCGCGGACCGGGGCCGCCTGCCCGGCGCCGAACCACAGCACCGCCTCCTTCACGTCCCCGCCGTCCGAGATCCACTCGGCCTCCGCGTCGGCGGGCACGGCCTCGTGCGGGATGCCCGGCGCCACCTTCAGCGCGGCGGCGCGGGAAGCCGTACGGGCTGCCTCGACCGCCCAGGACAACGGGGGCGAGTACGCCTCGGGGTCGAAGATGCGGCCCCGGCCGCCGCGCCGGGCCGGGTCCACGAACACGGCGTCGTATCCGGTCGTGTCCACCTCCGTCACGTCCGCCTCACGCACCTCGATCAGGCCGGCCAGCCCCAGCGCGTCGGCGTTGGCCCGCGCGGCCGCCGCGGTGAGCGGGTCCCGGTCCACCGCCAGCACCCGGATCCCGGCGCGGGCCAGCGCGATCGCGTCCCCGCCGATCCCGCAGCACAGGTCGGCCACGGAGGTCACGCCGAGCTCCCCGAACCGCTCCGCCCGGTACGCCGCCACGCTCGCCCGCGTCGACTGCTCGACCCCGTTGGGCGTGAAGAACATCCGCCGCGCGTCCTCGGCCCCGAACTTCGCCTCCGCCCGTTGCCGCAGCCGCGCCTGGCCGAGCGCGGCCGACACCAGGTCGGCGGGGTGCTCACGGCGCAGCCGGGTGGCGACGGCGAGTTCGTGCGCCGGGTCGGTGTCGCGCACCTCGTCGAGGAGGGCGCGGCCGTCGGGGGTGAGGAGCGGGGCGAGGTCGTTCACCGGGTCATTGTGGGCCAGTCGGTGGACCGTACGCCTCCGGCCGCGGTGTCGGGCCGGGTCCGGACCGTCCGGCTGCGAGGATCCGGCCCCATGCGAGCAGTAGGACAAAATGACAAATACCGGCCGCGGCGTGGCGTACGGACCTGCCTCGCCGTACTCGCTCTCGCCACCATCGCCTCGGCCTGCGGACAGGGCGGCGGCGACACGGTGGAACCGGCCCCCGGCCAGCAGCCCCTCCAGGCGCCCCCGGCCCGCGCGCTCGACTCCTACGCCACCAAGCTGCGTGCCGCGCACGCCGCGCGGGTCGCCGCCGCGAAACGCTGGGGCCTGAAGAAGGTGCCCCTGACGGCCCCGCCGGCCCCGGCGAAGAAGCCGGCGATCACCACCCGGGACGGCTTCGAGGTCGACGGCCACCGCCGGCTGGGGCTCCCCCCGGTCTTCACCACCGTCCCCACGAAGGAGCGGATCGTCTTCCTCACCATCGACGACGGCGAGGAGAAGGACCCCGCCTTCCTGCGGATGATGAGCGAGCTGAAGATCCCGTACACGGCCTTCCTCAGCGACTACCTCGTCAAGGAGGACTACGGCTACTTCGAGCAGATGCGGGACCGGGGCGCCGGCCTGCACAACCACACCCTCCACCACCCCTATCTGCCGGCCCTGTCGTACGCCCGCCAGAAGCGCGAGATCTGCGGCATGCAGAAGATCATGGAGGAGCGCTACGGCGAGCGCCCCGCCCTCTTCCGCCCGCCCTACGGCAACTACGACAAGAACACCCTGCGCGCCGCGAAGACCTGCGGCATCACCCACGTCCCCCTCTGGAACGAGGAGGTCTTCGCCGACCGCTGGGACTACCGCGAGTGGGACCGCTCGCTGCACCCCGGCGACATCGTCCTCAGCCACTTCCGGGGCCGCGACGACTGGAAGGGCACCATGCCGGACATGATCCGCCGCTTCCTGAACAAGGTCACGGCGGAGGGGTACGCGGTCGCCCGCCTGGAGGACTACCTGTGAGGGTGCGGCTCCTGGCGGGCGCCGGCGCCCTGCTGGCCGTGATCGCCGCATGCGGTCCGTCCGGCGGCACGGGGGACGGGGCCGGGGGCAGCGCCGAGAGCGGGGCGGGTCGTGCGCCCGGAGCGGGCCCGGCGCCGGGGACCGGCGCCCTCCCGCCCGTCGTCGACCACGTCCCCACCCGCGACGGGGTCGTCTTCCTCACCTACGACGACGGCGCCGAACGCGACCCCCGCTTCATCGACCTGGTGCGCGAACGCGGGCTCCCCGTCAGCATGTTCCTGACGGACAGTGTGGTGGGCCCCGGCTACGCCCACTTCGCCCGCCTGCGCGCCGTCGGCGCGAGCCTGCAGAACCACACCCTCGACCACCCCGCCCTGCGCGGCCTGCCCTACGCCGGCCAGCGCGCCGAGATCTGCGGCCAGCAGCGCAAGCTCACCTCCCGCTTCGGCATCCGCCCCCGCCTCTTCCGCCCGCCCTACGGCACGTACGACACCACCACCCTGCGCGCCGCCGCCGACTGCGGCATCGAGGCGGTGGTCCTGTGGCGGGTCACCCTGGAACCCGACGGCCACCTCACCTACACCCACGGCCCCCACCACCTGAACCCCGGCGACATCGTCTCCGTACCGTCGGGCGAAGCCCCGTCCCTGTCCCTGGCGGAACGGACGGAGCGGCTGCTGGAACAGCTGACGGAGCGCGGACTGAGGGTGGGAAAGCTGGAGCACTACACGGGACGCGCCGCCCCGTCGGCGGTGCCTGGTGGGTGAGGCCCGGCTTCCGCCCCGTCGGCGGTGCCCGGCGAGCACCGCTCACCCTCCAGCCCGTCCGGCGTTTGAGGACGAGGCCCGTCCAGGGCCGAAGCGGGGGCCTGGGGGCGGCAGCCCCCAGAGACGGTCACCGCACCACCGCGAGCCGCACAACCCGGTGCGAAACAACACCCCCCACCCCCGACGCGCCGCACGGCAATTGGCACTCCGCTTGACCGAGTGCTAATCCCGGTCATAGTCTCGGGTCTGGCACTCCCCCCTGGAGAGTGCCAACACAGCGACGGGCAGGTCCGGCACCCGCGACGACGGATCGACCTGGTCGCCACCTCAGACAGTTAACCCCGTGAGATCTCCGAAGGGGGAGGTCGGATCGTGACGACCGCCAGCTCCAAGGTTGCCATCAAGCCGCTCGAGGACCGCATCGTGGTCCAGCCGCTCGACGCCGAGCAGACCACGGCTTCGGGCCTGGTCATTCCGGACACCGCCAAGGAGAAGCCCCAGGAGGGCGTCGTCCTGGCCATCGGTCCGGGCCGCATCGAGGACGGCAAGCGCGTCGAACTCGACGTGAAGGTCGGCGACGTCGTTCTGTACAGCAAGTACGGCGGCACCGAGGTCAAGTACAACGGCGAGGAGTACCTCGTCCTCTCGGCCCGCGACGTCCTCGCGATCGTCGAGAAGTAAGGGAGAACCCGGGGGACACCCCGGGCAACCCGGCCTCGAAGCAAGCACTTTTGCTCGAACACTGCGCCCCTGGCCCCAGCATCCGACAAGGAGCCGGGCGCCCAGGGGCGCAGTGATTCACCCTAGATTTCCGAGAGGGCTCCCGCTGCCATGGCGAAGATCCTGAAGTTCGACGAGGACGCCCGTCGCGCCCTCGAGCGCGGCGTCAACAAGCTTGCCGACACGGTGAAGGTGACGATCGGCCCGAAGGGCCGCAACGTCGTCATCGACAAGAAGTTCGGCGCTCCCACCATCACCAACGACGGTGTCACGATCGCCCGCGAGGTGGAGATCGAGGACCCGTACGAGAACCTCGGCGCGCAGCTGGTGAAGGAGGTGGCGACCAAGACCAACGACATCGCGGGTGACGGCACCACCACCGCCACCGTGCTGGCCCAGGCGCTGGTCCGCGAGGGCCTGAAGAACGTCGCCGCCGGTGCTTCCCCGGCCGCCCTGAAGAAGGGCATCGACGCCGCCGTCGCCGCGGTCTCCGAGGACCTGCTCGCCTCGGCCCGCCCGATCGACGAGAAGTCCGACATCGCCGCCGTCGCCGCGCTGTCCGCCCAGGACCAGCAGGTCGGCGAGCTCATCGCCGAGGCGATGGACAAGGTCGGCAAGGACGGTGTCATCACCGTCGAGGAGTCCAACACCTTCGGGCTGGAGCTGGACTTCACCGAGGGCATGGCCTTCGACAAGGGCTACCTGTCGCCGTACTTCGTGACGGACCAGGAGCGCATGGAGGCCGTCCTCGACGACCCGTACATCCTGATCACCCAGGGCAAGATCGCCTCCATCGCGGAGCTGCTGCCGCTGCTGGAGAAGGTCATCCAGGCCAACGCCTCCAAGCCGCTGCTGATCATCGCCGAGGACGTCGAGGGCGAGGCCCTGTCGACCCTGGTCGTCAACAAGATCCGCGGCACCTTCAACGCGGTCGCCGTGAAGGCCCCCGGCTTCGGTGACCGTCGCAAGGCGATGCTCCAGGACATGGCCGTCCTCACCGGCGCCACGGTCGTCTCCGAGGAGGTCGGCCTCAAGCTCGACCAGGTCGGCCTGGACGTGCTCGGCTCCGCCCGCCGCGTCACCGTCACCAAGGACGACACCACACTCGTCGACGGTGGCGGCAACAAGGAGGACGTGACCGGTCGCGTCGGCCAGATCAAGGCCGAGATCGAGACCACCGACTCCGACTGGGACCGCGAGAAGCTCCAGGAGCGCCTCGCGAAGCTCGCCGGCGGCGTGTGCGTCATCAAGGTCGGCGCCGCCACCGAGGTGGAGCTGAAGGAGAAGAAGCACCGTCTGGAGGACGCCATCTCCGCGACCCGCGCCGCGGTCGAGGAGGGCATCGTCTCCGGTGGTGGCTCCGCGCTGGTCCACGCCGTCAAGGTCCTCGAGGGCAACCTCGACAAGACCGGCGACGAGGCCACCGGTGTCTCCGTGGTCCGCAAGGCCGCCGTCGAGCCGCTGCGCTGGATCGCCGAGAACGCCGGCCTCGAGGGCTACGTCATCGTCTCCAAGGTCGCCGAGCTCGAGAAGGGCAGCGGCTACAACGCCGCCACCGGCGAGTACGGCGACCTGGTCAAGGCCGGCGTCATCGACCCGGTCAAGGTGACCCGCTCCGCCCTGGAGAACGCCGCCTCCATCGCCTCCCTCCTCCTGACGACCGAGACCCTGGTCGTCGAGAAGAAGGAAGAGGAAGAGCCGGCCGCCGGTGGCCACGGCCACGGCCACGCCCACTGAGCGATCCGCTCGAAGCGCCACGAGGGCCCGGCACCGCTGCTGCGCAGCGGTGCCGGGCCCTCGCCCTGTGCGATGCGCCCTACTTGTACGTGACGTCGGAGTCCTTGTAGACGCAGGCCTTGCCATCGGGACCGCTGCCGAGCGACGTCGGCTCGTCACCGCTGTCGTTGCCCTTGAAGCGCTCGCAGACGGTGATCTTCTTCTTGGTGTCACCGACGATCGTCACGCCCGAGAGGGTCGCGGTGTCACCGTAGTTGGAGTTGACCCCTGCGAGGACCTTGCCGGGGCTCGTGACCAGGATGTTGTCGATGACGACGTGGCGCTGGTACTGGGTTCCGCAGTTGCCGCACGAGCGGTAGAGCTTGCCGAAGTCGGAGACCTGGAAGTTCTTGACGGTCAGGGTGCCGGCGCCGTTGTGCTGGAAGACCTTGTCGTCGGCCTTGCGGGCACCGCCGCCGTCGACGACGTAGGCCGCCGAGGAGGACTTGCCCTTGAAGCTGGCGGCGTCCTCGCCGACGTCCTCCCACCACACGTTGATCAGAGTGCAGCTGCCCGAGCAGTGCACGCCGTCGGCGGCGGGCGTACCCAGAATCACGTTCTTCAGCGTCGCGCCGTCGGCGAGCTTGAACAGCGGGTCCTGACCCTCGTCCTGGCCGCTGCCGCCGAGGGCGCCCGAGCCGTAGAAGCGCTTCAGGGAGCCGTCGTACACGCCGCTCACCGGGATGGTCGAGGAGACGGGCTGCTCGTCGGTGGCGGTGGGCCAGGAGGCGAACGTGGCGTCACCGGCCGGCTCGTCGTCCGCGGGTGCGGAGGGGGAGGCGGGGACGGAGGGGGAGGCCGGGGCGCTCGCCGTCGGCGTCGACGCCGGGGGCGTCGAGCCGTTCACCGCCTGGAGGGTCCAGGTCTTGCCGGCGGCCCTGTCGCAGGAGTTCTGCTGCAGCAGGCCGTCCTTGGGGTTCAGGCACTTCTCGCTGTGCGCGTTGACCAGGTGGTAGGCGTCGCCGACGGCGCTCACCTTCCAGACCTGGGAGGAGCCCTCGCCGCAGTCCTGCTGCTGCACGGGCTTCCCGGCGGAGGCCGAGTCGCCCTTGACGCCCGCGCACAGGCCGGTCGCGGAGGACGTCACGGTGAAGCCGTCGCCGGAGTCGGCCAGTTCCCAGCTCTGGTCCGCGCCCCCGTCGCAGTCCGCCAGGGCCAGCTGCACCCCGGCGCCCGCGCTTCCCGACGGAACCTCCAGGCAGGTGTCGCTCGCCGCGTTCACCAGGCGGTAGGTACCCGCGCCCGGTTCCGCGGCGGACGCCGACATCAGAACGCCGCCGACCACGGCCCCGCCCACGAGCGACGTGGTCAGAGCGCCGATCAGGACGGTGCGGCGTCGGCCGCTCTTCCTGCGGTGCCCCGCGGGCGGGGCGGTGTTACCAGTACTGCGCATGTCATGGCTTTCGTTCGGTGTGCGATGGCCCTCGTTGTCCACCGCCCTGGAGTCGCCGCCGGACGTCACGGGGTTGCCGTCCGGCCTGAAGATTCTTCGACGAGGGCGCGTGGCCCTCACCCGCCCGGGACGGCGGCCACCCCGGGCGAGGGCGCGGGACCCGGTGTGTGAGGGTGGGACCGCAGTGCCGGCCGGGGAGCCGGGAAGCAGGATGAGGGATGTGATGAGCCAGGTGCTCTACGCGGAACGGTCCCGGAACCCGCTGGCGCGGACCGTGGAACTCACCGAGAGCGGGTTGCGCAGAGGCGGCAGGACGACTCCGCCGGACGAGCTGAACCTCGCCGCCATGGCGGAAGCGTTCCTGCGGGGGAGATGGCTCGGCGGCGGTGGCAGCGAACGCCCCCTGTCCTCGCTGCCGCAGGGCCGCGGTGTCGTCCCGGTCACCCGCGTGACCGGCACCAGCGCACCCCTGAGAACCCGTCAGGCAGCCGAGTTCGCCCGTGCGCTGGGCGAACTCGCGGTACGCCGGTGCGGCGGACCCGACCAGGTGGCCGTGCTCGCCGCGCGGGCGCACGCGGAGGGCGTACCCCTCTGGATCGCGCGCCGGCGCGCGCCGGCCCCCGCCGGGACGGTGACCGTCGCTGTCGACCGCCGCTCGGTCCGGGTGGACGTCTGGGGCCCGCACGCCCCCGCCGTCCGGCTCAGGGCGCCGCACGGCTACATCCTGGACACCTCCGACCGGGCCAACGGCCTGATCATGACCGTCGGTGACATCCCCGCGGAACTGGAGCTGCGGAAGAAGCTCCGCAAGTCCAAGAGCAAGGTCGAGATCCGCCTGCCCGACCGGCAGTGGACGCTGCGCCGGGAGAACGCGGAGAGTTCGTGGCTGCTGCGCGACGACCGGCGGGTCGCCCTGCTGACCCGTCCGTCGCGTTGGCCGGGTCCTCCGCCGGGCACCGTGCTGTTGCCGCTGGCCACCGTGCACCACGAGAGCCCCGACCCCCTGGACGCCGTCATGGCCCACGCGGTCGCGGTCTCCTTCGGCCTGGGCGACACCACGGGCACCGCCAGGTTCCGCCCCGCCCGTCCGCACCGCGACACGGACGACGACATCTGGGACCGCCCCTGGTTCAGCAACCTCGGCCGGGACCGCGACGACAACGAACCCGGCGGCGGCGACGGCTGGGGCAGCGACGGCGGAGACGGCGGCGACGGAGGCGGCAGCGGCGGGGGAGACGGCGGCGGGGGCGACGGGGGCGGAGGCGGAGGCGGCGACTGACCCACCCACTCACCCACCGGGCGACCGCGCCGCCTCCGCTGTCTCCTCCTCCGTCGCCTCACCACGCCTTGCTGCGGTCGAACTCCGTGATGTTGACCGTCACGTCCGCCGTCTTGAGCGTGGTGGGCGACTCACCCGTCGCCGTCTGCCCCGGCTGCACGTCGGTGGCCAACTCGGTCGAGTTGTAGAGCCGCTTGCCGTCCGGGCCGACGGCCTCCCACTCCCAGGTGTAGTTCGACTTCTCCGAACTCCGGTTCGTGATGGTCCAGGTGACCCAGATGTTCTCGAACCCGGCCTGGGAGCGGTCCTCGATCTCGAAACTGACGAGGTCCTCGCGCTCCCCGCCCGCCGCCTCCGACCGCCCGCCCTGTGGCTTCTCTCCCTGCCCCTCGGCCTGTTGCTTCTCCGCGGTCGCGGTGCCACTGTCCGGGGGCGGGGTGGAGCTGTCGTCCTCGACGGCGCAACCGCCAACGGTCAGCCCGCCCGCCATGGTCACTGCCGCACAGGCGGCCACAACACCGAATCTTCGCATTGTCTGACCCTTCTGACGCCGTATGTCATATATAGACCCATTCGGCGTAACGTGCAGGTCGACGCCTCGTGAGGGTCGGAAGCGGGAAGCGAGGGCAGGCGTCGAGGGTGGCCTCCGCGCGCCGCGCGGGTGGCGCGTCCGCGAACTTCAGAAAGCGGGTGACGACGGGGCCGGCCGGATGCACCGTCCAGGTATCTCTCCCTGGCCCCGCGACCTTCGCCTCCGCCTGCCGGACAGGGGCACGCGTGGATCCTCGCCGAGCGAGACGTCACGCACCGCACGGGTCAGCGTGAACGAGCGGGCACAAGGCGCCCCGAAGCCGCTCCACCTGGCGCGTGCGCCCTCGTCCACGGGGTCCACGAAGCGGCGCCTGCGCCGCCAGTTGATGTACGTCACCAGCCAACTGCGGCTTGCCGGCGGCAGCTTGTGCGGGCCATCGGTCTCCTTGGTGAGCAGGTCCGGGCCGGTGCGGCCTGTCCGCTCGCTGAGCACGGTGAACTCGGGCGGCGCGGTGAACGAGGCCGTGCAGCACACGCCCGGCCTCCGCGGCCGGGCCTTCTCCGGGGCCCGCGCGATCGCACCCGGGCGCCTCGCAAGTCCCTCCTTGTCCTGTCAGCCGAGGCGTGCATTCCGGCCCGGGGAACAAGAGGCCATGTGACTGGTACCGGATGCTTGTACCATTGGACTGGTACGGTCTTCCGGTACCGGTTTCTGCGGAGGAGGGGCATGTCCATCACTGCCAGCGAGGCCCGGGCCAGGCTTTTCCCGCTGATCCAGCAGGTCAACGACGACCATGAGCCCGTGGAGATCACCTCCAGAGGAGGCAACGCCGTACTGATGTCGGCCGACGACTTCCGTTCCTGGCAGGAGACCGTCTACCTGCTGCGTTCGCCGGCCAATGCCGCCCACCTCATGGCGGCCGTCGCCGCGGACAAGGCCGCCGACACCCCGGTGATCACCAGGAGCATGGCGGAGCTGGAGGCCCTGGCGGAGGACGGCGAGTGAGGGACGTGCGGTTCCGCCCCACCGGGTGGGAGGACCTTCTGTACTGGCAGGCCGCCGACAAGACGCTGTTCCGCAAGCTCGTCCGCCTGGTCGGCGAGATCCAGCGCGACCCCTTCACCGGCATCGGCAAACCGGAGCCGCTGAAGGGCGACCTGTCGGGCTACTGGTCACGCCGGATCGACGACGAACACCGCCTCGTCTACCGGGCCACCGAGAAGGAAGTCGTGATCATCAAGGCCCGGTACCACTACTGAAGGGCCGGTTCCCTGACCGGTTCGGGCTCGACGAGGGCGGACCGGTGACGGCCGCGGTGCCGGCCGCCGGTCAGTCGCAGGCCCAGGCGGAGCCGCCGTACGTGAGGACGCTGATCCGGCGGCCTGCACGGACGCCGGTCGCCTGGCCGGCCGAGGCCGAGGTCGACGCCCTCGCCTTTCCACGGAGCGGTGCGGGAGCGCCTGCCCGAGCAGCCGACCCGCCACACCAAAGGGCTCCGCGGTGCGAAATACTCTCCTGATGGGTTCACGCACTTCACCGGTCGGCCCGATCACGATACGGAGGGCTGTCGCGCGGGATGCCAAACGGCTCACGCGGCTCGTGCGTGGCTCAGGCGCCTACGAGGGCAAGTACGCATCCGCGGTCGCGGGCTACCGGGTCGGTCCTGATTACATCGAGGCCCACCGCGCCTTCGTGGCCGTCGGCGGCGACGAGCATGGAGGCCGGGTCCTCGGGTTCTACTCGCTCGTCCTCGCGCCACCGGAGCTCGACCTGCTGTTCGTCGCCGACGAAGTGCAAGGACGGGGTGTTGGACGGCTGCTCGTGGCGCACATGCAGTCCGAGGCCCGTGCCGCCGGGCTCGACCGTGTCCTGGTCGTGTCCCATGTCCCCGCCGAGGACTTCTACCACCGCGTCGGTGCGGTGCGGACCGGGACCGCGCGCGCCAACCCGCCCGCCGTGCCGTGGGACCGCCCCGAATTCGAGTTCCGCATTCCTTCGTGACTCGATGCAGCGGCGGCAGAGGGTTTCGTCGCCGGCCGGCCGGAAGGGGGTCGCTTGTGGTCGCCCTCGCATCAGCCGGTGTCGAGGCCGTCGATCAGGCGGTTGAGGAAGCGGGTGAATGTGGCTTCGGGGGTGAGGGTGCGGCCGGGGGCGGCGAGGGCCTCGGCGAGTTCCGGGTGGTGGCCGTCGGCGGCGACGGCGGTCAGGTAGCGGGCCTCGGCCGCGGCCCGGTCCGGGGACTGTGCGGCCGCGGACTGCGCGACCTCGTAGGCGACCTGTCCGGCTACGAACGCGGTGAGCTGCGCGAAGACCTCCAGTTTCGCCGCACCGTCCAGTCCGGTGGGCCGTAGGACGGCGAGCGCGTGTTCCAGGAAGGCCAGGGTGTGGGGGCCCGGAACGCGGCGGGTCGACAGTGCGGCGGGCAGCCACGGGTGGCGCAGCATGTGGGCGCGCTGACGGTGGGCGACGGCCTTCAGGTCGGTGCGCCAGTCGCCGCTGGGCGGGTCCGTGACCGTCAGCTCGGCGCTGACGTGGTCGACCATCAGCTCCAGCAGCGTCTCCTTGTCGGGGGCGTAGCTGTAGAGCGACATGGCGCCGGCGCCCACCTCGGCGGCCACGCGCCGCATGGTGACTGCTTCGATCCCTGCGGCGTCCGCCAGGGCGACGGCGGCCGCGACGATCTCCTCCCGGCTGAGGGAGGGTCTGCGGCCCCGGCGGGGTCCGGCGGGACGCAGCCAGAGCTGTTCGGGGTCGACGCCCCTGGCGCCGGACCCGTCGTCACGGGACTTGGTCATGCGCCTTCCCTGGTTGCCGAGGCGGTTCTCGCGAAGGTCATCCAACCATCGTCTATTCTCGTACACTGTACGGAATAGGGGAGGGGAACGATGCCATCACGCACGCCCGAGGCCGGCGCCGGACCGGCATGGACGCCACCCGCCGGGAAACCGCCGCTGTCCTCACGTCTGATGAGGGCGACCTGGCGACGCCTGCCGGCGAAACGGCACGAGGCCGGATGGGAGCCCGGGCTGGAGGTGCCGGCCGCCGACGGCAGTCCGTTGGTCACCGACCACTACTTCCCGCGCGCCGAGGGCGACTTCCCGACCCTGCTCATCCGCTCGCCCTACGGCCGCGGCCTGCCGTGGTCGCCCCAGTACGGCCTGCTCTTCGCCGAACAGGGATTCCACGTGATCCTCCAGAGCTGCCGCGGCACCGGCGGCTCGGGAGGCGCCTTCCACCTGTGGCGCAACGAGGCCGCCGACGGACAGGCCACCGTCTCCTGGCTGCGCGGACAACCCTGGTTCAACGGGGTGCTCGGGACCGTCGGCCCCAGTTACCTCGGCTACGTGCAATGGGCGCTCGCCCTGGACCCGCCGCCGGAACTCAGGGCGATGGTGGTGCAGATGGGGCTGCACGACCCCTACGCCCTGTTCCACACCGACGGTGCCCTGCACCTGGAGAACGCCCTCGCCGTCGGCGTGGGCATGACCTACCAGCACCGCGGCATGGTGCCCTTCCTCAAGGCGACCCTGCGCCTGCGGCGCCGCCTGCGCACCGTCACCACCGCGCAGCCCCTGCGCGGGGCGCACACAGCCGCACTGGGGAATGACGTGCCCTGGCTGGACGACGTCATGACACACGCGGACGCCAAGGACGCCTACTGGCACGGCGCGTCACTAGAGGAGGCGGCCGAGCGGCTCCGGGTGCCCACGGCCCTGATCACCGGATGGCACGACGCCCTGGCCGACCAGACCTTCGAGCAGTACGACCGGCTCCGCCTGGCCGGGTGCGAGACCAGCCTCCTCGTCGGACCCTGGACCCACACCTCCGCCCTGCAACAGGGCTGGCCCGAGGTGTTCGCCGAGAGCCTCGCCTGGCTGCGTGCCCACCTCTGCGCCGACCCGTCCGGTCTGCGCACCACGGCCGCGCGCGTGCACGTCGGTGGCGAGAACGCCTGGCGCGACCTCGACGACTGGCCACCGGCCCCCGCTGCCACCCCGTGGTATCCCACCGCGGACGGGCATCTCACCCGGCAGGCCGCCACGGACCCCGTGCCGCTGACGACGTTCCGCTACGACCCGGCCGACCCCACCCCGTCCGTCGGCGGTCCCCTGCTCTCCCGCGGCGCCGGCCCACGCGACAACGGCGCCCTGGAGGCCCGGGCCGACGTCCTGACGTTCACCGGCCCGCCCCTGACCGAACCCGTGGACGTCCTGGGCCCGGTCACCGCGCGGCTGGGCATCTCGACGGACACCGGGCACGCCGACATCTTCGCCCGCCTGTGCGACGTGGACGCGGCGGGCCGCTCCGTCAACGTCTGTGACGGGCTGGGCCGGGTCCGGACGACCGGAGACGCACCCTCGCAGATCACCGTGCCGATGAGCGCCACCGCCCACCGCTTCGCCGCCGGGCACCGCATACGCTGGCAGATCAGCGGAGGTGCGCATCCGCGCTACGCCCGCAACCCCGGCACCGGGGACCCGCCGGCGGACGCCACCACGTTCACACCGGTACGCATCACCCTGCACGCGGACTCGGTCCTGACCCTCCCGCACAGCAGCCCGCGCACGTAATGCGCTGCGCGCGGGGCGTGAGACGTCCTACTGTGACGCCGTGACGACGCGGATGATCATCCTCAATGGCGGGTCCAGCTCCGGGAAGACCGGGATCGTGCGGTGTCTGCAGGCCGTACTGCCGGAGCCGTGGCTGGCGTTCGGGGTGGACTCGTTCGTCGACGCGCTGCCCGCGAAGCTCCAGGCGTCCGACGCGGGGCTCGACATCGCGGCGGACGGCACGGTGAACGTCGGCGCGGAGTTCCGGGCGCTGGAGGCGGCCTGGACCGAGGGCATCGTGGCGATGGCCCGCGCGGGCGCCCGGATCGTCGTCGACGACGTGTTCCTCGGCGGGGCCGCGTCCCAGCAGCGGTGGCGCAAGGCCCTCGGCGAGCTGGGCGTGCTGTGGGTCGGTGTCCGGTGCGACGGTGCCGTCGCCGCGGGGCGGGAGACCGCCCGGGGGGACAGGGTCCGGGGGATGGCCGCCCTGCAGGCGGACACGGTGCACGAAGGAGTCGTCTACGACCTGGAGGTGGACACCACACACACCGAGTCCCTGGTGTGCGCGCACACCATCGCCGCCAAGGTGCGCTGATCGCCGGTCCGGCTCAGAGCTCCGTCGGCTCCAGTGCCCCCAACTGCGCCATCAGCCCCAGCCGGTCGTACTGCCACCAGCCCTCGACGATCTTCCCGGTGTCACCGAAGCGGAAGATGGTCGTGCCGGTCATCGAGACCTTCTTCCCCGTGGCGGGGATGCCCAGGAAGTCGCCCTTGTGGGTGCCCTCCCAGCTCCAGCGGGTGCACACCCGGTCGTCCTGGGCGAACTGGTCCTCGATGCGCACCGAGAAGTCGAAGCCGCCGCGCCACACGTCCATCTCGCGCCGGAGGTGGTCGAGGCCGATCACGTCCTGCTCGTTCGCCGGATCGTGGTCGTGGTAGTGCTCCTCGAACAGGCCCGTCATCGGGGACAGGTCGTCGGCGGTGGTCACCACCTCGAAGAAGCGGCGCGCGGAACCCGTGTTCAGCCGTGCGTCGCGCACCACGTCCAGGTCGGTGAACGTGGGCATCTCGTCACAGAGGGCCACCATCTCCCGGAAGATCCGGTCGGTCTCCGGGAGCTGGGAGTTGCGCATCGCCTCCTCGTACGACGGGAACTCCACGATCTCGACGACGTGCGAGGTGTTCGAGCGGTCCTTGCCCACCACCGCGTGCGTCGCCGTCCGCTTCCCCCTGGTCTGCTCGACCCACTGGTCCATGAGCCGGTCCATCTCCTCGAACCGGTCCGTCCTGCAGTCGATGAGCTGTATGAAGGTCATGACGTCGCCTCCGGCCCCCCTGTGTCCGGGCTGGTGTGGTCAGCACCCATTCTCCTCCGGAGGGCGGTCCGCGTCCCGGTGTGGCCGCGCCGCCGCCCCCGCGCCGCTACCGGGTCGGGCCGTACTTCCGTCCCGTCCGCGACGAGAGCCCGCCGAGCAGCCCGCGCGGGACCAGCTTCGCCGCCCCCATCAGCGCCTTGTACCGGGGGTCCGGGATCGACACCGTCCTGCCCCGGGCCAGGTCGGCGAGCGCCGCCGCCGCGACCTTGTCCGCGTCCAGCCACATCCAGCCGGGGATGTTGTCCGTGCCCATCCCGGCCCGCTCGTGGAACTCGGTGCGCACGAAACCGGGGCACAGCGCCATCAGACGTACGCCATGGCCGGCGAGGTCCACGGCCGCGCCCTGTGTGAACTGCACGACCCACGCCTTGGACGCCCCGTACGTCCCGCGCGGCACGAACGCGGCGGTCGAGGCGACGTTCACGACTCCTCCGCGACCCCGCTCCCGCATCGACTCCACCGCAGCCGACGTCAGCCGGAGCACCGCCTCGCAGTGCACCTTGAGCATCCGCAACTCGTCGCTCATGGGGACCTCGAGATAGCGGCCCTTGTTGCCGAATCCGGCGTTGTTGATCAGCAGGTCGACGGGGTTCTTGCGGTTGCCGAGCCGGTCGGCCACCGCCTCGATGCCCTTGTCCTGAGCCAGGTCGGCGGTCAGCACCTCCGCCTCGATGCCGTGGCGGTCGTGCAACTCGGTGGCCTGTTCCCGCAGCCGGCCGGTGTCGCGGGCCACCAGCACCAGGTCATGTCCGTCGGCCGCCAGCCGCCGCGCGAACGCGGCACCGATCCCAGCCGTCGATCCCGTAATCAGAGCCGTTGTCATGGCGCAAGAGTAGTTACCCGGAGGGGAGGCGTCCGCTCAGTGCCTCCCGTTCCTCCTGAGGGCCACGAGCCGTCCCGGCGCCCTCCGGCGATGACGATCCATCAGGTCGGCTGCTGCGCACCGTACTTCTCCAGATGCGTCCGTGCCGTCGCGATCACCTCCGGGTGCAGCGCCGGGCCCGCCGCGAGCAGGCGGGGCAGCAGTGCCCGCTCCGTCGTCACCGCGCGGAACTGCAGGGCCACCGTCACCTCGTGGTCCGGGCGGTGGACGATCCGTACGGCGTCGCCCGCCCGTATCTCCCCGGACCGGATCACCCGCAGGTACGCGCCCGGCGCTCCCCGCCGCGTGAACCGCCTCACCCAGCCCTTCTCACCCAGATGGCCCTGGAAGGTGCGGCAGGGAATGCGCCCGCTGGTGACCTCGAGCACCACCTCCGCGCCGACGGCCCAGCGCTCGCCGATCAGCGCGCCGGAGACGTCGATCCCCTCCGTGGTGAGGTTCTCGCCGAAGGAGCCGTGCGGCAGCGGGCGGCCCAGCGTGCGCTCCCACTCGTCGAGGTCCTCCCGGGCCATGGCGTAGACGGCCTGGTCGTCACCGCCGTGGTGCCGTGTCTCGCACACCGCGTCCCCGGCCAGCCCGCTCCCCCCGACTCCCTTGGGCCCAGGGGCCTCCACCCGCACCGGCCCGGTCACCGGCCGCTTGTCGATGCCCGTCACGCCGTCCGGCTGATCCGTGTACGGCACGGCCCGGGGGCGGCCCAGGTTCACAGAGAGAAGCTTCATGGGCGCACCGTAGGCGATGAGCATGAAAGCGTCGACGCATTATCAACCGGAACCTCAAAGGGTCACTTATTCTTGGAGTGTGATCGAAGCCCGTCATCTCCGTGTGCTGCGCGCCGTGGCCGCCACCGGTTCCTTCTCCGCGGCGGCCCGCGACCTGGGCTGCACCCAGCCCGCCGTGAGTCAGCAGATGAAGGCCCTGGAGGCGTCGGTCGGCACGCCCCTGCTCGTCCGTACCGGCCGCGAGATGCGTCTGACCCAGGCCGGCGAGGCGCTGGTGCGGCATGCCGCCGGGATCATCGCCGGGCTCACCGCGGCCGAGGAGGAGGTCGCCGCGATCGCCGGCCTGCGCGCGGGCCGGGTCCGGCTCGTGTCCTTCCCCAGCGGCAGCTCCACCCTCGTCCCCACCGCCCTCGCCGCCCTGCGCGACGCGCACCCGGGCACGCGGGTCTCCCTGGAGGAGGCCGAGCCGCCCCGCTCCGTGCGGATGCTGCGCGAGGGGGACTGCGACGTGGCGCTCGCCTTCCGGTACGAGGGGGCGGCGGGTGCCGAGGAGTGGGACGACCTCGTCGTGCGGCCCCTGCTGTCGGACCGGCTCGTGGGGCTCCTGCCGGAACGGCACCGGCTCGCCCGCGCGGAATCCCTCGCCATCGGCGAACTCGCCGGGGAACCCTGGATCGCCGGCTGCCCGCGCTGCCGGGGGCAGCTGGTGGAGGTGTGCGAGGCGGCCGGTTTCACCCCGCGCATCGATTTCGCGACCGACGACTACCCGGCGGTCGCCGGACTGGTCGGCGCCGGCCTCGGTGTCGCGGTCCTGCCCCGGCTGGCCGTCGAGTCCGTACGGCCCCGGGGTGTGCGCACCGTGGCGCTAGAGCCCGCCGTGCGGCGGGAGATCGTCGCGCTCACCCTCCCGGATCTCGCCCAGGTGCCCGCGGTCGCCGCGACGCTGGAGAAGCTGGCGGCGGCCGCGACCCGCTGAAGGGCGCGACGGTAACCCCCTGAGTGCGCGGGCACGCGTGCGTGCTGCCCACGTTGTTGGAGAAACGTTCCTTCAGTTATCCGGGGCGGTGGCGTGTCCGCCGGCCGACGTCGACACCAGCCGGTTGCGCGCCCGTCCCATCAGCTCTTCGCGCTCGTCCTCGGTCAGGCCGCCCCACACGCCGTACGGTTCGCGAACCGCCAGCGCGTGCGCGGCGCACTCGGCGCGTACCGGGCACCTCATGCAGACCTCTTTGGCCGAGTTCTCGCGAGCGCTCCGAGCCGCACCACGCTCGCCCTCGGGGTGGAAGAACAGCGAGCTGTCCACTCCGCGGCAGGCAGCCAGGAGCTGCCAGTCCCACAGGTCCGCGTTCGGTCCGGGAAGGCGGGAGAAATCTGCCATTACGTGACCCCTTGTAGCCGTTCTGGGCGGATCCGGTGTCCAGACCGTACAACTACGATCCAAGGAGATGAAAATATGACTCATTGCGAATCTAGCCCCGGACACCATCAAAGGGGAAGAAAAGGGTCTGAATGGGGCATGGCTTGTGGTGAAAGTACGGGGGTCCGTCGCGCATGTCTGCACCGTGAGCACGTCCTCACGTAGAGTGCCGAAGATGGCAGACGGCCCCGTAACTCTTTCGAGTGACCGTCGTTGAGAGTGCGAGGCGGTTGAAGGAACAAGCGCTCGGGCCGGCGTCCGAGACGGTCGACCGCACAGGTGACGATTTCGTACCAGCCTGGAGGCTCAAGGTGACGCGCATCAGCTCCGGAGGGCGGCCATGACTTCCGTCCTTGTCTGCGACGACTCCCCGCTCGCCCGAGAGGCGCTCCGCCGCGCGGTCGCGACCGTGCCCGGTGTCGAGCGCGTGACGACGGCTGCCAACGGCGAGGAAGTCCTCCGCCGCTGGGGAGCCGACCGCTCGGACCTGATTCTGATGGACGTACGCATGCCCGGCCTGGGCGGCGTCGAGACCGTCCGCCGGCTGCTCTCGGCCGACCCGGGAGCGCGCATCATCATGCTCACCGTCGCCGAGGACCTCGACGGTGTGGCGCTCGCGGTGGCCGCCGGCGCGCGGGGCTACCTGCACAAGGACGCCTCCCGCGCGGAGCTGCGCGCCACGGTCACGCAGGCGCTCGCCGACCCGACCTGGCGGCTCGCCCCGCGCCGGCTGCGCTCCGCCGAGATGGGCGCCGCGCCGACGCTCACCGCGCGTGAGATCCAGGTCCTGGAAGGCATGAGCCACGGCCGCTCCAACGCGGAGATCGGCCGTGAGCTGTTCCTCTCCGAGGACACCGTCAAGACCCACGCGCGACGGCTCTTCAAGAAGCTCGGCGCCTCGGACCGGGCCCACGCGGTGGCGCTCGGGTTCCGATGGGGCCTGGTGCGCTAGGGCCCGCCCTTCGGGCCGGGCCGGACGCGCCGTACGGCAACGCGCGCGGACCGGGCAACGGGGGCCCCCGAACGCCCCCGCCCGCGTCCGGCGCACGCCCACGCCGGGATCCCCCGGGTGCCGTGGGCTCGCGGCGCATCGGGCGCGCACCGTCGTCCGGTGTGCGGCGGTGCGGGTGCGTGCCGTGCGGCCGGAAGCGGCACGGGTGCGCGTCGGCGTGCGTGGCCTCGCGTGCGGGCGGGCCGGTCCGCCGGCGGACGGAGCCGCGGTCATGGGCGCCGGGGCGTCCTCGCTCGGCCGTCCGGCGCGTCGGCGCCGCCGGCCCCGGACACCGGCCGTGCGAGGCGCGGGGCACGGTGGTGTCCGGCGGATCGGGACGACGGGCCCCGCGGTCGGCCGCGTACCCGCCGCGAACCGCCCCGGAAACGCTCCCCACCAGGGCGTTCACGATGACCGGAAGAGGCCCGCTGCTCGTTTCGCCGCGGATGGCGCATCCTTGAGGTGTGGAGTTCCTCGGGGACGAGTCGGTCGAGCGGAAGGGGAGGGCGCAGGGTATGAGTTCCGGCGCACCTGCTCATAACGCTTCGGTGCACAACCAGGGACACGGTGCCGCGGACCATACGTCCGCAGGGCACCATGGACCGATGCGCGACGACGAGGCGGGCACTGCCCATGGGGCGATCGGTGCGCTCGTCCATCGCGCCGTCGACGGAGACGAGCAGGCCACGCACGACCTGCTCGCCCATGTCCACCCCCTGGCGCTGCGCTACTGCCGCACCCGTCTGTCCCGGCTGCCCGGCGACGCCCGGCACTTCGTCGAAGACCTCGCCCAGGAGGTCTGCGTCGCGGTGCTGCTCGCACTGCCCCGCTACAAGGACACCGGCCGGCCCTTCGAGGCGTTCATCTTCGCCATCGCCTCCCACAAGGTCGCCGACCTCCAGCGTGCGGCGATGCGGCACCCCGGCTCGACCGCCGTGCCCTCCGACGAGATGCCGGAACGTCCCGACGACTCCCTCGGCCCCGAGGAGCGCGCCCTGCTCAGCAGCGACGCCGAATGGGCCAAGAAACTGCTGGCCAGCCTCCCCGAGAACCAGCGGGAGCTGATCCTGCTGCGCATCGCCGTGGGGCTCACGGCGGAGGAGACCGGTCAGATGTTGGGAATGTCACCCGGTGCCGTGCGGGTGGCACAGCACCGCGCGCTGAGTCGGCTGCGCGCCCTGGCGGAGCAGTAACCGCCGCCGTCGCGCCGCCCCTTCGTCACATGAACGGACGACCAGCCGTTCCCGTACGAACATACGAAGCCGGGAGCCGTGCGCAACCGTGGAATGAGACACCTCCGCTTCCCGTTAGCATGGACATCCGCACCGATCAAGGCCATTTGGGGAAGGTGTCATGACTGCCAACGTCGACGGAGTGCCCGGAAAATTCGCGACACTCGGGCTGACCTACGACGACGTGCTGCTGCTGCCGGGCGCGTCGGACATGGCGCCCGACCAGATCGACACCGCCTCGTACGTCTCCCGGAACGTCCGGGTCAACATCCCGCTGCTGTCCGCCGCCATGGACAAGGTGACCGAGTCCCGGATGGCGATCGCGATGGCCCGCCAGGGCGGCGTCGGCGTCCTGCACCGCAACCTGTCCATCGAGGACCAGGCCAACCAGGTCGACCTGGTGAAGCGCTCCGAGTCCGGCATGGTGACCGACCCCATCACCATCCACCCGGACGCCACGCTCGCCGAGGCCGACGCGCTCTGCGCCAAGTTCCGCATCAGCGGCGTCCCGGTCACCGACGGCAACAAGAAGCTCCTCGGCATCGTCACCAACCGTGACATGGCCTTCGAGACCGACCGCTCCCGCCAGGTGCGCGAGGTCATGACGCCGATGCCGCTGGTCACCGGCAAGGTCGGCATCTCCGGCCCGGACGCCATGCAGCTGCTGCGCCGTCACAAGATCGAGAAGCTTCCGCTGGTCGACGACCACGGCGTCCTCAAGGGCCTGATCACGGTCAAGGACTTCGTGAAGGCCGAGCAGTACCCCAACGCCGCCAAGGACGCCGAAGGGCGTCTCCTGGTCGGCGCCGCGGTCGGTGTCGCCGGTGACGCCTTCGAGCGCGCCCAGGCCCTCGTCGAGGCGGGCGCCGACTTCATCGTCGTCGACACCGCGCACGGCCACTCCCGGCTCGTCGGCGACATGGTCGCCAAGATCAAGTCGAACTCCTCCGGCGTCGACGTCATCGGCGGCAACATCGCCACCCGCGACGGCGCCAAGGCCCTCGTCGACGCCGGCTGCGACGGCATCAAGGTCGGCGTCGGCCCCGGCTCCATCTGCACCACGCGCGTCGTCGCCGGCGTCGGCGTCCCGCAGGTCACCGCGATCTACGAGGCGGCGCTGGCCGCCAAGGAGGCCGGTGTCCCGGTCATCGGCGACGGCGGCCTGCAGTACTCCGGCGACATCGCCAAGGCCCTCGTCGCGGGCGCCGACACCGTGATGCTCGGCTCGCTCCTCGCGGGCTGCGAGGAGTCCCCGGGCGAGCTGATGTTCATCAACGGCAAGCAGTTCAAGTCGTACCGGGGCATGGGCTCGCTCGGTGCCATGCAGACGCGCGGCGACCGCAGGTCGTTCTCCAAGGACCGCTACTTCCAGGAGGGCGTCGCCTCCGACGAGCAGCTCGTGCCCGAGGGCATCGAGGGCCAGGTGCCCTACCGCGGCCCGCTCTCCTCGGTCGTCCACCAGCTCGTCGGCGGCCTGCGCCAGTCGATGTTCTACGTCGGCGGACGTACCGTGCCCGAGCTCCAGGACAACGGGCGCTTCGTACGGATCACCTCCGCGGGTCTCAAGGAGAGCCACCCGCACGACATCCAGATGACGGTCGAGGCACCGAACTACAGCCGCAAGTAGGCGGCGGGCTTCCCGAGGGCGGCTCCGGACCATCCGGGGCCGCCCTCGCGTGACGTCCGGGGCGGTGGGCGCCGCGGCCGTCGGGGATACTGGAAGGCGCTGCAACGCATCAGGGAAAGGCCACAGACGTGACTGAGATCGAGATCGGGCGCGGCAAGCGCGGCCGCCGGGCGTACGCCTTCGACGACATCGCCGTCGTCCCCAGCCGCCGTACGCGGGACCCGAAGGAGGTCTCGATCGCCTGGCAGATCGACGCCTACCGCTTCGAGCTGCCGTTCCTGGCCGCTCCCATGGACTCGGTCGTCTCACCGGCCACGGCGATCCGCATCGGTGAACTCGGCGGCCTCGGCGTGCTGAACCTCGAGGGCCTGTGGACGCGCTACGAGGACCCGCAGCCGCTGCTGGACGAGATCGTCGGTCTGCCGGCCGAGGCCGCCACCCGCCGCCTCCAGGAGGTCTACGCCGCCCCCATCAAGGAGGAGCTGATCGGTCAGCGCATCAAGGAGGTGCGCGACTCGGGCGTGGTCACCGCCGCCGCGCTCTCCCCGCAGCGCACCGCGCAGTTCTCCAAGGCCGTCGTCGACGCGGGCGTGGACATCTTCGTCATCCGCGGTACGACGGTGTCGGCGGAGCACGTCTCCGGCTCGCACGAGCCGCTGAACCTGAAGCAGTTCATCTACGAACTCGACGTGCCGGTGATCGTCGGCGGCTGCGCCACCTACACGGCTGCCCTGCACCTGATGCGCACCGGTGCGGCGGGCGTCCTCGTCGGCTTCGGCGGCGGCGCCGCGCACACCACGCGCAACGTGCTGGGCATCCAGGTGCCGATGGCCACCGCGGTCGCCGACGTGGCCGCCGCCCGCCGCGACTACATGGACGAGTCCGGCGGCCGGTACGTGCACGTCATCGCGGACGGCGGGGTCGGCTGGTCCGGTGACATCCCCAAGGCGATCGCCTGCGGCGCCGACTCGGTCATGATGGGCTCCCCGCTGGCCCGCGCGACGGACGGCCCCGGCCGGGGCAACCACTGGGGCATGGAGGCCGTCAACGAGGAGCTGCCGCGCGGCCAGAAGGTCGACCTCGGCACGGTGGGCACGCTGGAGGAGATCCTCACCGGCCCGTCCCACACGCCCGACGGCTCGATGAACCTCTTCGGCGCCCTGCGCCGCGCGATGGCCACCACCGGCTACAGCGAGCTGAAGGAGTTCCAGCGCGTCGAGGTGACGGTGGGGGACTCGCAGCACAAGCGGTAAGGGCTGCGTGGGCTCTGACACGGCACGAGGGGCCGGTCACCTGGTGGGGTGACCGGCCCCTTCCGTGTGCGGGGGCGCCCATGGGACGTCACCGCACACCAACCCGCTGGGACCGGATCCGTCTGTGGACGGTGAAGTGCCGGAGGAGGTGGATCCTGCGGCTTTTCGGATGGTGAGCGGCCGCCCTCACGAGAACCGGGGGCGGACACCCGTGCATCATCCCGGAGTCCGTCGCAGTGCCCTCCGCGGCGGGCTCCATTCGCTTCCACCGTACCGGCGCGGCATCCCGCCCACCACCAACGCCCGTGGTGCGGACGGCGCCCGTGCGCCCCCTCTCACAACCGGTGCGCCGCCCCCGTAGGAGTCGCCCCCCGCGTGTCCAGCAGCAGCTGGGCCTTCACCGACAGGCCCTGGAGGTCGTACGTGCGGTGCTGCTGGAGGAGGATCGTCAGGTCGGCCTCGGCGGCGGCCTCGTAGAGGGAGTCGGCGCGGGGGACGGGCCGGTCGAGGACGTTCCAGGACGGGACGTGCGGGTCCTGGTAGCTGACGGAGGCGCCGAGCTCCATCAGCCGGACCGCGATCTCGTGCGCGGGGCTGCCCTGCTGGTCGGCGAGGTCCGCCTTGTAGGTGACGCCGAGCAGCAGCACGCGTGCGCCCCGCGCGGACTTGCCGTGCTCGTTGAGGAGGGCGGCGGCGCGCTGGACGACGTAGCGCGGCATGCGGCCGTTGACCTCCTGGGCCAGTTCCGCCATGCGCAGGGTGCGGCCCGCGTGGGCGGTGAGGTCCTGGGGGACGGCGTGGCCGCCGACGCCGGGGCCGGGACGGAAGGCGTGGAAACCGAAGGGTTTGGTCTCCGCGCAGCGCAGGACGTCCCACAGGTCGATGCCCAGGTCGTGGCAGAGGGCGGCCATCTCGTTGACGAGGGCGATGTTCACGTGCCGGAAGTTGGTCTCCAGGAGCTGCACGGTCTCCGCCTCACGGGTGCCCCGGGCGCGCACCACCTTGTCGGTGAGCCGGCCGTAGAAGGCGGCGGCCGACTCGGTGCAGGCCGGGGTGAGGCCCCCGATGACCTTCGGGGTGTTGGCGGGGGTGAAGTCCCGGTTGCCGGGGTCGACGCGGCTGGGGGAGTGGGCGAGGTGGAAGTCGCGCCCCGCGCGCAGCCCCGAACCCGACTCGAGCAGGCGCAGCAGCGGTCCCTCGGTGGTCCCCGGGGGCACGGGGGACTCCAGGATCACCGTGGTGTGCGGGCGCAGCCGGGCGGCGAGGGTGCGGGCGGCCGTCTCCACCTGGCCGAGGTCCAGCCCGCCGTCCGCGCCGGGCGGGGTCGGTGCGCAGATGACGGCGGTGCGTACGCGGCCCAGCTCGGCCGGGTTGGCGGTGGTGCGGAAGCCTTGCGCGAGCATGCGGCGCTGTTCGGCGGCGCTGAGAGAGCCGGGCTCGGGGCCGGTCCGGTAACCGATGGTGGGGATGCCGGCGGCGACGGCGGCCTGGGCCAGGGGCAGGCCGTACGGGCCGAGTCCGATGACGGCGAGATCTGCGGGCATGGCGTGGGCCGTCCTTCCCAATATCCGGAGTGCGACAGGTGCGCAATCGCTGTGGACCGGAGAGGCGAGCGCAATGTCAGACTAGGAGTAAATATGACCGTTATGTGGGATTGATCGGTTGGTTTTCGGTGAGTCGTTCCGCAGGCTTGTCCACAGGGCGGAGTGCGTGGTGGCTGAAGTCGGGCAGGCCGTTCAGAATCTGGGCATGAGGGTGGGGGACCGGGCTTCGCCCGACGGGTGAGGCCGATGTGACCGATGAGCGGGAGGCAGCGGTGAGGACAGCCACACTGGGGCCGGCGCAGCGCGCCGAATCACTCGCGTCCATGGCCGAGCACGAACTGGACGTGCTGGTGGTGGGCGGCGGAGTGGTCGGTGCGGGCACGGCCCTCGACGCCGCGACACGCGGGCTGACCACGGGCCTGGTCGAGGCGCGTGACTGGGCGTCGGGCACCTCCAGCCGGTCCAGCAAGCTGATCCACGGCGGCCTGCGCTATCTGGAGATGCTCGACTTCGCCCTCGTCCGGGAGGCGTTGAAGGAGCGCGGCCTGCTGCTGGAGAGGCTCGCTCCGCATCTCGTGCGGCCGGTGCCGTTCCTGTACCCGTTGCAGCACAAGGGGTGGGAGCGGCTGTACGCCGGAGCGGGCGTCGCGCTCTACGACACCATGGCGATGGCCCGCGGACACGGCCGGGGCCTGCCCGTGCACCGGCACCTGAGCCGCCGTCACGCCCTGCGTGTCGCCCCCTGTCTGAAGAAGGACGCGCTGGTCGGCGCCCTGCAGTACTACGACGCCCAGATGGACGACGCCCGTTTCGTGACGAACCTCGTCCGCACGGCCGCGGCATACGGCGCCAGGACCGCCAACGGGGCGCGGGTGACCGGGTTCCTGCGCGAGGGTGAACGGGTCGTCGGAGCGCGGGTGCGGGACGTCGAGGGCGGCGGCGAGTACGAGGTCCGCGCCAAGCAGGTCGTCAACGCCACCGGGGTGTGGACCGACGACACGCAGGCGATGGTCGGCGAACGGGGGCAGTTCCACGTCCGGGCCTCCAAGGGGATCCACCTGGTCGTCCCCAAGGACCGCATCCACTCCACGACCGGGCTCATCCTGCGCACCGAGAAGTCCGTCCTGTTCGTCATCCCCTGGGGCCGGCACTGGATAGTCGGCACCACCGACACCGACTGGGACCTCGACAAGGCGCACCCGGCCGCGTCCAGCGCGGACATCGACTACCTGCTCGAACACGTGAACTCGGTGCTCGCGGTGCCGCTGACCCGGGACGACGTCGAAGGCGTGTACGCCGGTCTGCGGCCGCTCCTGTCCGGCGAGTCCGACGCCACGAGCAAACTCTCCCGCGAGCACACCGTGGCCCACCCGGTGCCCGGCCTGGTCGTGGTGGCGGGCGGCAAGTACACGACGTACCGGGTGATGGCCAAGGACGCGGTGGACGCGGCGGTGCACGGACTCGACGTGCGCGTCGCCGGCTGCGTCACCGAGGACACGCCGCTGGTCGGAGCCGAGGGCTACCACGCGCTGTGGAACGCGCGGGCGCGGACGGCCGCGCGTACCGGACTGCACCCGGTACGGGTGGAGCACCTGCTGCAGCGGTACGGCACGATGGCGGAGGAGGTCCTGGACCTCATCGCCTCCGACCCCTCGCTGGGCGAGCCCCTGAAGGGGGCCGACGACTACCTGCGCGCCGAGATCACCTATGCCGCCTCGCACGAAGGGGCACGTCACCTGGACGACGCGCTGACCCGGCGCACCCGCATCTCCATCGAGACGTTCGACCGGGGCACGCGCTGCGCCCGTGAGGCCGCCGAGCTGATGGCGCCGGTCCTCGGCTGGGACGAAAGGCGGATCGAGCGCGAGGTGGAGCACTACGAGAAGCGGGTGGAGGCCGAACGCGAGTCGCAGCGGCAGCCCGACGACCTGACGGCGGACGCGGCGCGGCTGGGCGCACCGGACGTCGTGCCGCAGTGACCTTGCGGCGGTGACCGCGCCGCGGTGACCGTCCCGCCGGCAACCGTGCCGTCCGTGGCGCGGCGGCCCCGAATCACTCGAACGGGTGGCGGACACCGGGATCTCCGTTCGGAACCCGGCCGTTCTACGGGGTGCGAGGGCAGAACTCGGCCGCGAGCAGCGCGAACTCGAGACCGGGATCCGTCAGCGCGTCCGCAACCCGGGCCCTTGTAGGGGGGTCATCATGCAGGGCCGGGGAGCGCACCCTCCGGCCGGGTTCCGTACCCGTCGGGTCCGGCGCGCGGACAGAGGCACCCTGGGCGTCGGGCACTTGTCGGGTGAGGGACAATGAAGGCTCTGTCAGGGCGGGTTGCATGAGGGGACGCATGTCGGAGGCGGAGCGGGCGGGGACATCCCGTCAGGACAAGAGCGCACGTCTCCTCGCCGGGCGGTACCGGCTGGGAGACGTGCTCGGCCGCGGCGGCATGGGGACGGTGTGGCGTGCCCAGGACGAGACCCTGGGGAGAACCGTCGCCGTCAAGGAGCTCCGCTTCCCGTCGAGCATCGACGAGGAGGAGAAGCGGCGCCTGATCACGCGAACGCTGCGCGAGGCCAAAGCGATCGCGCGGATCCGCAACACCAGCGCCGTGACCGTCTACGACGTGGTGCAGGAGGACGACCGGCCCTGGATCGTCATGGAACTCGTCGAGGGCAAGTCGCTCGCCGAGGTCATCCGGGAGGACGGCCTGCTGGAGCCGCGGCGTGCCGCCGAGGTCGGCCTCGCCGTGCTCGACGTGCTGCGTTCCGCGCACCGCGAGGGCATCCTGCACCGTGACGTGAAACCGTCCAACGTGCTGATCGCCGAGGACGGCCGGGTCGTCCTCACCGACTTCGGCATCGCCCAGGTCGAGGGCGACCCGTCCATCACCTCCACGGGCATGCTCGTCGGCGCTCCCTCCTACATCTCCCCGGAGCGGGCACGCGGGCACAAGCCCGGGCCCGCGGCCGACCTCTGGTCGCTCGGCGGGCTGCTCTACGCAGCGGTGGAAGGCACACCGCCGTACGACAAGGGCTCCGCCATCGCGACGCTCACCGCGGTGATGACCGAGCCGCTGGAGGAGCCGAGGAACGCGGGGCCGCTGCGGGACGTCATCCACGGGCTGCTCACCAAGGACCCCGCCCAGCGGCTCGACGACCGCGGTGCCCGCGTCCTGCTGAACGCGGTCGTCCACGCCCCCGCTCCCGAGGAGGCCGAGCGGGAACCGGCGGACGCCACGAAGGTCGTACCGCTGCCCGAGCAGCCCGGCGAACGCGACGCCGGGGGCAAGCGGGCCGAGGAGGCGGGGGAGAAGCTGCGGGACGCGTTGCGTTCCGTGCGCAAGGCCGCGGTGGCGGCGGGATCGGCGGGCGCCGCCGCGGCGGCCCGCGCCAAGTCCGGCAGCGGCAGCGCCACTTCCGGGTCCGGAGCGGCCGGCGGCACCTCCGTGACCGCGGCGGACGCGGCCGGCTCCTCCTCCGCGTCCGCCACCGACCCGGTGGCCGCGCCGGGCGCTCAGGGCACCGCGCGGCAGCAGCAGGGCACCGGTGGGCGCAGTTCCGGCTGGCCCGTGATGACGCCGCCGGATCTGCCGGCCCGGCCGGCGCCGAGGGCATCACTCACCGACGTGGTGCCGCGGCGGACCCTGGTCGTCATCGCGGTGGTCGCGGTCCTCGTCGTCCTCGGCATCGTGCTGGCCGTCGTGCTCAGCGGCGGTGACGACGAGGGCGGCCAGGGCGCGAAGGGCGGTGGCGACCGGACCGCCGCCTCTCAGGAACCGAGCTCCGACACCAAGAACGACGAGAGCGACGGCACCCGCACCGACGGGCAGGGGAGCGGACCGACGGCCACCGAGACGAGCACCGGCACGGGCACGGCAGCCCCGGACGCCGGCGCCGGGGAGCCCGGCGCCCCGGCCGGCGAAGGCGGCACCACGGAGAAGCGGACGCACAAGGGGAGCCAGGGGTATTCGATCGGGCTGCCCGAGGGGTGGAAGTTCCAGTCGTCGGGAGCGGCCGGGGACCGCTTCACCGGGCCCGGCGGACAGAAGCTGCTCATCGGCTGGACGACCACCCCCAAGGACGACCCCGTCGCGGACTGGAAGAACCAGGAGCGCAGCATGGTGCGCTCCCAGTACCGGCGGATCAGCATCGAGGCGGTGGAGTACCGGGGCTGGAAGACGGCCGACTGGGAGTTCACCTACGTGGCGGACGGCACCACATTCCGTTCCATCGACCGCGGGACCGTCGTGGGCGACCGGCTCGGGTACGGGCTGATGTACACGGCCAAGGCCGACCAGTGGGGCAGCGACCTGCGCAAGGACACGTGGCGGACGCTGACCGAGACGTTCCGTCCGAAGGGCTGACCGCGGGCGGCCCCCGGAAAGGGCGGCCAGATGTGGACATCCCCTCTCTGCGGGTTGCCTCCGGCACGTATCGTGAGTGCTTGCGGACCGTACGAAGCCGCAACGGCCCGCAAGACGAGCGGAACTGACCGACCGTAGAACCGGGGGAGGCATCGTGGACGACTATGCGGGACGGGTTCTCGCCGACCGCTACCGCCTGCCGCTGCCTCCCTCCGACGAGTACGAACTCACCGAGACCCGCGCCTTCGACACCTACAGCGGGCAGGAGGTCCTGGTCAGGCAGGTGCCGCTGCCGGAGGTCGTCGAGGCCGAGGTGCTCGACGCCGAGGGACTGCCCGACGGGTTCACCGCCCGTGACGGGACCGCACGGCGTGGCGGTCCCGGGCCCACCGCCGCGCGCGGCGGTACCCGGCGGCCCGCCGACCCGGTGGTGCGGCGCGCGGTCGAGGCCGCGCAGGCGGCGGCCGCCATCCCCGACCACCCGCGCCTGGACCAGGTCTTCGACGTGTTCGCGGAGGGCGGTTCGCTGTGGATCGTCAGTGAACACGTGGCCGCCCGCCCGCTGGCCGCCCTGCTCGCCGAGAAACCGCTGTCCCCCTACCGGGCGGCGGAGGTCGCCTCCGAGGTCCTGACGGCCCTGCGGGTGCTGCACTCCCACGGCTGGGTGCACCGCAACATCACCGCGCGCACGGTGCTGGTCTGCGACGACGGCCGGGTCATGCTGACCGGTCTCGCGGTCGGCGCGGCCGAGGAGGCACTGTGCGGCTACGACCCCGTGCCCGCCCAGGAGCCGGAACCGGCAGCGGAAGAGGGCGCCCTCCAAGCCCTGACACCGCCGCCGGAGGCCGGACGCGGCCCGTCCTGGCCGCCCGGGTTCGCCCGCGACCCCGACCCCGACCCCGACGCCGCGCGCCGGGCCGCCATCGAGGCGCGGGCCGGCCGGCTGCCCGGCGGCGGAGCGGCCACACCGGGTGGCCTCACCCCCGCCGCGGCCCCCAAGGCGCTCGACAGCGCCGGAGACGTGCGCGCCGCCCGGGCCGGCGCGATCGCCGCGTACCGGGCGGGCACCCGTGCCGCCGCCCGTGTGCAGGAGGCCCAGCAGGGCGGCCGTGCGGCGCTGCCCGGCGCCCGCCCCGCCCCCGGGGACGACGGCCCGCCGCCCCGTGCGGTCCCCCCGGGCCGGATAGCCGACCCCTACGGCGTCGCCGCCCTGCCCGCCGTCACGCCCCGCACCGGCCCCGCAGGCGCTGGCGGCCTCGCCGGCCCCCCGCCCGACCCCGCGGGGCCCGGCGCCCTGGAAGCGGCCGCTGGCCCCGGCTCGGCCGCCCCGCCCTCCCGCTGGGACGACCTGGTGGCGCACACCCCCGCCCGCCGGGGCCCGGCCACCGCGCTGGCCGCCGAGCGGGCGCGACAGGCGCGCATGGCCGTCGTCGGACCCGTGACCGAACGCTGGGCGCCGGAGCAGGCCGGACCCGTGCACGAGAACTGGCAGCTGGCCGCGCCCATCGGGCCCGCCACCGACCTGTGGGCGCTGGGCTCCCTGCTGTTCCGGGCCGTGCAGGGACACGCGCCCTACCCGGAGGAGTCGACGGCCGAACTGGTGCAGATGGTGTGCGCCGAGCCGCCCGCCTTCGCCGAGGAGTGCGGGCCGCTCCGGCCGGTCGTGGAGTCGCTGCTGCGTCAGGACCCCACCGAGCGGCCCGACTTCGAGGAACTGCGCGGCTGGCTGCGCTCCCTGGTGCGGTCGGCGCCCGAGCCCGAGGCCGGCGTGCACGTGATAAGCGCACCGCCCGCCGACACCAGTCGGCTGCCGGTCATACGTCGCCGGGGCGAGCTGGTGCGCCGGCGCCGTGCCGGGCTCCCGGCGCACCACGGACGGCACAAGCGGGCCAGGAAGCCCGCCGGTTCCCCGCGCCGGCTCGGCCGCACCCTGCTCCTGCTGGTGTTCCTCGCCATGGCGGCGGCGATCACGTACGCCGTGCTGTTCATGCCGAAGTCCGGCGGGCAGAACGCGGGAGCGCCGGCCGACCGCACCGGCGCCGCCGGCGAGGTCAGCGGCGCGCCGGACCCGCCGGACGCCGGGCAGAGTCCGCCGGAGCCCGGGGACACCCCGAAGAGCAGTCCCGAGGAGTCGGCCGCCGACAAGGAGACCCAGACCACCGGCCCCGAGGCCGCCGACGGCTTCACCCTGCGCGAGGACCCGGAGGGGTTCCGGGTCGCGGTCGCCGAGGACTGGCAGCGCACCGGGAAGAACGGCAGCGGCCAGGTCGTCTACTCCCGCGGCGACTTCGAGCTCATCGTCGTCCCCGGCCGGGACAGCGCGGCGCAGTTCGGCAGCGACCCCATGGCCTACCAGCGGGACGACGAACGCGAGCTCCAGCCCTACCGCGACTCCAGCTGGGCCACCTCCACCGGTCTGAAGACCATCGAGGTGGGCGGACGGACCATGGCCGAGGGCCAGTTCACCTGGACCGGCGCCGAGGGCGAGCTGTACGTGCGTAACCTCGCGGCTCTCATCGACGGCCGCTACCACGTCGTACAGGTACGTGGTCCGGAGGCCGAACGGGACGAGGTGACACGGCTGTACGAGCAGGCCGCGGCGACCTACCGCCACACCGGCTGAACCGCGGGCGCCACGCGGGCGAGGGCGTTCTGGTTGCCTCCCGGCCCGATCAGCGACAACCATCACAGTGCGGTCTCCATGGCACGTCGTCGGTTCCCAGGATGGTCCGGGGTACTTACCCTGAGCCTGTCAAGACCATTGCGGGGCAACGTGAATCAGATGCAGGGCTCGCTCGTCGCGGGCCGCTACCGGCTCGGGGAATCCATCGGGAGCGGTGGCATGGGCCGGGTGTGGCGCGCCCACGACGAGGTGCTGCACCGTTCCGTCGCCATCAAGGAACTGACCGCGGCCCTCTATGTCTCGGACAGCGAACAGGCCATGCTGCTGGCGCGCACCCGCGCGGAGGCACGGGCCGCCGCGCGGATCAACCACTCCGCCGTCGTCACGGTGCACGACGTGCTGGAACACGACGGCCGGCCGTGGATCGTGATGGAACTGGTCGAGGGCCACTCCCTCGCCGACGCGGTGAAGGAACAAGAACGCGTCGATCCCCGGGAGGCCGCCCGGATCGGCCTGTGGGTGCTGCGCGCCCTGCGCGCCGCCCACACCGCGGGCGTCCTGCACCGCGACGTCAAGCCGGGCAACGTCCTGCTCGCCCGGGACGGCCGGGTGCTGCTCACCGACTTCGGCATCGCCCAGATAGACGGCGACACCGCCATCACCCGCACCGGGGAGGTCGTCGGCTCCGTCGACTACCTGGCGCCGGAGCGGGTCCGGGGCCACGACCCCGGCCCCTCCTCCGACCTGTGGGCGCTCGGCGCGACGCTGTACACGGCCGTGGAGGGCGTGTCGCCGTTCCGCCGCACCTCACCGCTGACCACCATGCAGGCCGTCGTCGAGGAGGAGGCCGGCGAGCCGCTGCACGCCGGCCCGCTCGCGCCCGTCATCAGCGCGCTGCTGAGCAAGGATCCGGCCACCCGGCCCGACGCCTCCCGGGCCGAGCAGATGCTGGCCGAGGCCGCCGAGGGGCGCCGCCCGGCCGCCGCGCAGGAGTTCGTGCCGACCCGGGCCGTGGACCCCCACGTGCCCCTGCCGCAGCAGCGCGGGCCGCAGGCGTACCCCGCGGTCGGGCAGCCGCCGCACCATCCGCGGGGCGGCGGTCCGACGGCCGTCCAGCAGCCGTACGGGCCGCCCGCCGCACCGCGCCGACGGGTGCGCGGGCGGATGATCGCCCTGGTCGTCGCCCTGGCCGTCATCGTGGGAGCGGGAACCGCGGTGGTGCTCCGGCAGTGGGACCGGGGCGGCGTCACGGCCGGCCCCTCCGAGAGCTCCGGGCCCGCCCCGACGCCCGGCGGGACGAAGTCGGGCGGGACGGAGTCGGCGGACGGCCTCCCCGAGGGCTGGGTGCGCCGCACCGACCCGTTCGGCTTCACCGTCGTGCTGCCCGGCGAGGACTGGGAGCGCGTGGTCTTCGACGAGGAGACCCGCCAGGTCGACTACACGCCCGACGGCGGCAAGCACTTCCTGCGGATCGCCGCCGACGACTCACCCGACTTCGACGACCCCTACGAGCACCTGAGCGACCTGGACCAGCAGGTCGGCCGCCGCCTGGTCGACTACCAGCGGCTCGGCCTGCAACGCCTCACCTACCGGGACCGCGACGGCGCCCGGCTGGAGTACAGCTGGACGGCGCTGGCCAAGGACACCGAGTTCCCCGGTCCGTACCGGGCGATCGACCAGATGTACCTCTCGCGCGACGGTGTCGAGTACGCCCTCTACATGGCCGCCCCGGCGGCGGACTGGGACACGACCCGCGAGCAGTTCCGGACGATCCTGCGGGGCTGGCGCGAGCCCTGACCCGCGTGGCACGGGAGGGCGTGGGCCGCTTGGCCGAATCGCCGTACCGGAGCGGACACATCCGGTGGGGCATCATGGGCTCATGGTGACCGAGGGGGAGCCGGAGAACGGGAACGCGAGACGCAACGCCCGTGTCATCGCGGGACGTTACCGGCTGGAGGCGATGATCGGGCGCGGCGGCATGGGTGTGGTCTGGCGGGCCACCGACCAACTGCTGGGGCGGAGCGTCGCCGTGAAGGAACTCCCCTTCGACGACACGCTCTCCGCGGCGGAGGCCCGAAGGCAGCGCGACCGCACCCTGCGCGAGGCGCGTGCCCTGGCTCAGCTGAGCCACCCGAACATCATCGTCGTCCACGACGTCGTCGAGGACGGCGAACGCCCGTACATCGTCCTGGAACTGATCGAGGGTCCGTCCCTGGCCGACCGTATCGCCGGACAGGGCCCGGTCGACGCCGCGGAGGCCGCGCGGATCGGTGTCGACCTGCTGGGCGCGCTGCGGGCCGCCCACACCTCCGGTGTGCTGCACCGCGACCTCAAGCCCGCCAACGTCCTGCTGGAGGACGGCACCGACCGGGTCCTGCTGACCGACTTCGGCATCGCCCAGGTCTCGGGTTCCACCACGCTCACCGAGACCGGCTCCTTCGTCGGCTCCCCCGAGTACACCGCGCCCGAGCGGATGTCCGGCGCGCGGACGGGAGCCGCGTCCGACCTGTGGTCGCTGGGCGCGCTGCTGTGCACGGCGCTCAGCGGCGAGTCGCCGTTCCGGCGCGACTCGCTGAGCGGCGTCCTGCACGCGGTCGTGGTGGACGAGATCCGGCCGCCCGCCGAGGCCGCTCCGATCCTCCCCGTGGTGCGCGGCCTGCTGGAACGCGACCCGGACCGCCGGCTGGACGCGGACGGGGCCGAGCGGATGCTGCGGGCGTTCCTCGCGACGGGCCGCACCCCGGAGTCGGTCCCCCCTGACCTGTTACCGCCGGACCGGGCCCTGTCCCGCCGCCGGTTCGCGGCGTGGCGGACGGAGACGGCCGTGTCCGCCTTCCCCGGGGGGCGTCCCGTGCGGCGGCAGCCCACGCGGGGCGTGCTGGTGGCCGCACTCGCGGTCGCCGCCATGGCCGGGGCGGGCGTGTCCGCGGCGGCGCTGCTCCTGCAGGACCGGGACGGCGACGGAGGCGGCACCCCGACGAGCACGGCCCCTGAGACACCTCCCGGCGAGTCGGCCCCCGGGCCCCGGCCGCCCGCGTCCGCCCCCACGACCACCAGTCCGCAGCGGGCCCTGCCGTCGGAGTCCGGTGCCACGACGGACACCCCCTCTGTGTCGGGTTCCTCACCGCAGGCCGACTCCAAAGGGCCATAAAAGGGAGATAAGCGCCGGTGAGGGTCACGGGTCTGTGACCGGTGGGCGTTCGCGGTGGATACGCGGGGGCCTCGCGCGATATGGATGAACCATGAGCAACAACGGGGGAGCCCGCCGCGGGGCCGACGAGCCCACCAGTTTTGATCTGCAACCGCCGAACCCGCCCGCGGCGGTGCCGCACCCCGGCAACCCGTACGCGGCACCGACCCAGGTGGTCCCGCCGCGGGCGCCGCTCCCGCACGGTCAGGGGCAGGACCCGGCCCCGCAGCCGGCGACCGCGCCCGATCCCGGCACCGGCCGGCTCATCGCCGGACGGTACCGGCTGCTCGCCAAGCTCGGGCACGGCGGCATGGGCACGGTGTGGCGGGCCAAGGACGAGACGGTGGACCGCGAGGTCGCCGTCAAGGAGCCGCGCGTCCCGGACCACCTTCCCGAACGCGAACGTTCCAACGCCTTCGAGCGGATGCGCCGCGAGGCCCGTGCCGCCGCCCGCCTCGACCACCCCGCGGTGGTCAACGTCCACGACGTCGCGGTGGTCGACGGCCGGCCGTGGATCGTGATGGAACTCGTCCAGGGCCGCTCGCTGGGCGCCGTGCTGCAGGACGAGGGCACCCTGTCCGCACGCGAGGCGGCCAGGGTCGGCCTGGAGGTGCTCGGCGCGCTGGAGGCCGCCCACGCGGCCGGCATCCTGCACCGGGACGTCAAACCCGACAACGTGCTGCTCGGCCGGCACGACCGGGTCGTGCTCACCGACTTCGGCATCGCCCAGATCGAGGGCGAGACCAATCTGACCGACACCGGCGGCTTCGTCGGTTCGCCCGAGTACATCGCTCCCGAGCGGGTGCTGGGCCAGCGCCCCGGCCCCGCGTCCGACCTGTGGTCGCTCGGCGTGGTGCTCTACGCGGCGACGGAGGGCGTCTCCCCGTTCCGGCGCAGCAACACCCCCGCGACCCTCCAGTCCGTCCTCAACGCGACCCCGGCGCCCCCCGCCTCCGCGCAGGGTCCGCTCGCCGAGATCATCACGGCCCTGCTGCACAAGGACCCCGCGCGGCGGCCGAACGCCACCCAGGTCCGCGCCGTACTGGAGGCGGCCGCGAACCCGCCCGCCCCGCAGGTCACGCAGGTCGGCCCGCTCCCCGGGCCGGTCCGCGACGGCAAGGGCATCCGGATCGGCCGCAAGACGCTGACCGCGCTCGGCGCGGCCGTGGTCGCCGGGGCGGTGGCGGTGTTCCTGCTGGTCGCGGACCCCTTCGCCGGCCCTCTCCCGGACGGCTGGACGACGCACGACCTCGGAGACCGGCCGGGCGTCTCCCTCGCGGTGCCGGACGGGTTCGTGAAGGACAAGCCCGACGACGACGCGGACGGGACCGTCGTCTCCTTCACCGACCCCAGCGGAATGGTGCGCATCGAGAGCGACCGCGACCTCACGTCCGAGGACAAGGACGGCGACATCGAGGCATCGGCGTCGGAGCGGGCGTTCTCGCACTGGAACGAGCTCAAGGACGGCGAGTACGGCTGGGGCATCGCCTCCGAGCCGGCGCCCGAGGGGCAGCCGCGGGAGACCACGTACAAGGACCGCGAGGCGGCCACGAACACGATCGTCTACACGACGACCACCACACCGGCCCTGGTGCACGAGGCGCAGGTCATGTACTACCGGAACAAGGACGGCGACATGTACCGGCTCTGGATCGTCTACCCGGGCAAGGGGCACTTCGCCGAGGAGGGCCGCAGGATCGCCCGTACGGTCATCGACTCGTGGGACGTCCACAAGCTCTGAGCCCGGCCCCCCGTACCGGCCCTGCAAAGGGAGCGGCGGTGTTCAAGGGCGTCCGGGACCGACTCGAGATCGAAACGTAGTCAACGGACCCGCTCCCGGCGTCAATGCCCTGATCAGGGGGTTTGTTGCCAGCGTTCACTGGCGGTGTGAGGGCCGTGCGGGAATCTGTTACCGACGGGTACACAAAGTGTGCGCTCCGGCATACCCTGCGGCACATGACGGACGCGCAGACCCGGGTAACCACCGGCACCAATCCCCTCGCCCCCGCCCCCGCGGGGGCCCGCACCGCAGCCGACGTGGTGACGCCGGAACTGGTCGCCCAGCTCACCAAGGGGGTGACCGGCTCCGGCCGGACCGCCAACCACTCGCCGTTCACCGGCGAGAAGCTGGCCGACCTGCCCGAGTCGACCCCCGAGGAGGTGGCCGGGGCCTTCGAGGCGGCCCGCGCCGCCCAGGCGGTGTGGGCGCGGATCCCGGTCCGCCGGCGCGCCGCCGTCCTGCTGCGCTTCCACGACCTGGTGCTGGAGCGCCAGGCCGAGGTGCTCGACCTGATCCAGCTGGAGACCGGCAAGGCCCGGCTGCACGCCCACGAGGAGGTGCAGGCCGTCGCCGTCGCCGCCCGCCACTACGGCCGCCGGGCCGCCGCCTACCTGCGGCCCAAGCGGCACGCGGGCGCCATGCCGACCCTGACCAAGGTCACCGAACTGCGCCACCCGCGCGGTGTCGTGGGCCAGATCGCGCCATGGAACTACCCCCTGGAACTCTCCGTCGGCGACGCGCTCCCCGCCTTCGTCGCCGGCAACGCGGTCGTGATGAAGCCCGACACGGAGACCTGCCTCACCGCGCTGTGGGCCCGCGACCTGCTGATCGAGGCCGGACTGCCCGCCGACGTCTTCCAGGTCGTCCTCGGCGAGGGCCCGGTCGTCGGCCCCGAGGTCGTCCGGCACGCCGACTACGTCTCCTTCACCGGCTCCACCCGCACCGGCCGCGAGGTCGCCCAGGGCGCCGCCGCCCGCCTGATCGGCGTCTCCCTCGAACTCGGCGGCAAGAACGCCATGCTGGTCCTGGACGACGCCGACCTCGACAAGGCCGCCGCCGGCGCCGTCCGCGCCTGCTTCTCCAGTGCGGGCCAGCTGTGCATCTCCATCGAGCGGCTGTACGTCCACGAGTCGGTCGCGGATGCCTTCCTGGAGCGCTTCGCCGCCCGCACCAGGGCGATCCGCCTCGGCACGTCCCTCGCCTACGGCGCCGACATGGGCTCCCTGGTCGGCCGGCGCCAGCTGGACGCCGTCACCCGGCACGTCGACGACGCCGTCGCCAAGGGCGCCAAGGTGCTCGCGGGCGGCACGGCCCGCCCGGACGTCGGCCCCTACTTCTACGAGCCGACCATCCTCGACGGGGTCGAGGCCCCGATGAGCGTCTGCTCCGAGGAGACCTTCGGCCCGGTCGTCTCCGTCTACCGCTTCTCCTCCGACGACGAGGCGGTCGACGCCGCCAACTCCACCCCGTACGGTCTGAACTCCTCGGTCTGGACGAAGGACGCCCGGCGCGGACGCGAGGTCGCCGCCCGGATGCGCACCGGCACGGTCAACATCAACGAGGGGTACGCGCCCGCGTACGGCAGCGTCCAGTCGCCGATGGGCGGCATGAAGGACTCCGGCCTCGGCCGCCGGCACGGCTCCGAGGGCATCCTCAAGTACACCGAGGCGCAGACGGTCGCCCACCAGCGGCTGCTGCCGATGGCGCCGTCGCTCGGCATGGACGACGAGACGTACGCGGCGTTCATGAGCCGCAGCCTGCGCCTGATGAAGGCCTTCCGGTTCAGGTGACCCACCCGCACGCGACACCCCACGAGGAGACACCCGTGCCTCAAGACGCCTACGACTACGACGTCCTCGTCGTCGGCTCCGGCTTCGGCGGCTCCGTCTCGGCGCTGCGCCTGACGGAGAAGGGCTACACCGTCGGCGTCCTCGAAGCAGGCCGCCGCTTCACCCGCGAGACCCTGCCGAGGAACTCCTGGGACCTGAAGAACTACCTCTGGGCGCCGAAGCTCGGCATGTACGGCATCCAGCGCATCCACCTGCTGGGCAACGTCATGGTGCTGGCCGGCGCGGGGGTCGGCGGCGGCTCCCTCAACTACGCCAACACCCTCTACGTACCGCCCAAGCAGTTCTTCGAGGACCCGCAGTGGGGGCACATCACCGACTGGCAGGACGAGCTGAAGCCGTACTACGACCAGGCACGGCGCATGCTGGGTGTGCGGCTCAACCCGACGATGACCCCCTCGGACGTGCACCTGAAGGCGGCGGCCGAGCGGATGGGCGTGGGCGACTCCTTCCACATGGCCCCCGTCGGGGTCTTCTTCGGCGACGGCGAGGACGCCGACGGCACGGCGAAGGCGAAGCCGGGACAGGAGGTCCCCGACCCGTACTTCGGCGGGGCGGGGCCGTCGCGGCGGGCCTGCTCCGAGTGCGGCGAGTGCATGACCGGCTGTCGGCACGGAGCGAAGAACACCCTCAACGAGAACTACCTCCACCTCGCCGAGAAGGCGGGCGCGGTCGTGCACCCCATGACCACGGTGGTGTCGGTGACGGAGGACTCCCGGGGCGGGTTCGCCGTCGCCACGCTGCCGACGGACAAGCGCCGCAAGGGCGAGGGCCGCACCTTCCGGGCCCGCCGGGTCGTCCTGGCGGCCGGCACCTACGGCACCCAGACGCTGCTGCACCGGATGCGGGCCGGCGGCCAGTTGCCGCACCTCTCGGACAAGCTGGGCGAGCTGACCCGCACCAACTCCGAGGCCCTCGTCGGCGCGCAGACCGACAACCGCCGCTACCGCAAGGTCACCGGTGAGCCGAAGGCCGACTTCACCCGCGGTGTGGCCATCACGTCCTCGATCCACCCCGACGAGAACACCCACATCGAACCGGTCCGCTACGGCAAGGGCTCCAACTCGATGGGCGGGCTGTCCATCCTCCAGGTGCCCTACGCGGGCCGCGGTTCGGGGACGGCCCGGGTGCTGGGCTGGCTGGGCAACGCGGCCAGGCACCCGGTGACGCTGATGCGTTCGCTGTCCAACCGGCGCTGGTCGGAGCGGACCATCATCGGCCTGGTGATGCAGTCGCTGGACAACTCCCTGACGACCTACCTCAAGCCGTCAGGTGTCGGCCGGGGGCTGCTCACCGCCCGGCAGGGCCACGGCGCCCCCAACCCCAAGCAGATCAAGGCGGCCACGGACGGCGCCTCGGCGCTGGCGGCCGAGATCAACGGCTTCGCCGGCTCGAACGTCGGCGAGCTGACGGGCATGCCGCTGACCGCGCACTTCCTGGGCGGCTGCCACATCGGCGGTTCCCGTGAGACGGGTGTGATCGACCCGTACCACCGCCTCTACGGCCACCCCGGCATCTCGGTGGTGGACGGGGCGGCGGTCTCGGCGAACCTGGGCGTCAACCCCTCCCTGACCATCACGGCGCAGGCCGAGCGGGCGATGTCGTACTGGCCCAACAAGGGCGAGGCCGACCCGCGTCCGGCGCAGGGCGAGCAGTACCAGCGGCTCACGCCCGTCGAGCCGAAGTCCCCGGCGGTCCCGGCGGACGCGTTCGGCGCGCTGAGACTGCCGTTCCTGGGGATCCCGGCGGTTCCGCCCAAGAAGTAGCCGCGGGCGAGAAGAGGAAAAGAGAAAAGGACCTGTGCCCCCCTCCGAGCTCAGGTCCTTCTCCCTTGTTCCGGGTGGTGCCGCGCGGACCGCGCGGCGAGGCGGTGTTACGCCTCGGCACCGGCCTTGCGGCGGCGCACCACGAACACCGCGCCGGCACCGGCGACGACGGCGGCGCCGCCGACCATGCCGATCATCGGCAGAGCGGAGTTCGAGCCGGTCTCGGCGAGGGTGCCGGTGACCTTGACGTCCTTCACCTTGTCGAGCTCGACCTTGCCGCCGGTCTGCGGCTTGGCGTCGTTCGGCTTACCGGCGTCGGTACCGGCGGCCAGGATGTCGAAGAAGTAGATCCAGCCGTTCTGGTCGTCGGCGATCCAGCAGCCGTCGGCGTCCGCGTACTCGGCGAAGCCGCCGGTGAGGCCGAGCGCGTCCGGCACCTTGCCGGAGACGCTGAGCCGCAGCTGGTACGACGTCGACTGGCCGGCACCGAGGGAGAACGCGGCGAAGGTGCCGCCCTCACCGGCGGCGTCCGCCAGCGTCTTCCACTGCTTGGTGGCCTTGTCGAAGACCTGGACGGTGATCTGGCCGGAGTAGTCCACCTCGTCGTCCCAGCCGACGGCCGCGACGCCGATGAGGGGCTTGATGTCCTTGATCTCCTCGTCGCCGCGGTTGGAGACGTTGAACGAGAACGCCTTCCAGCCACTGCCGGCGACGACCGTCTCGGGCAGGCCCGCGAGACCGCTCTCCAGCTCGAAGCTGAGCTCGGCCGTGCTGTTGCCCTCCTCGTCGAGGCAGAGCTCGACGGTGTCCTCGTCGTCGGCCGGGGGGTTCTCGCCCTCGGCGGGCGGGTTCTCACCCTCGGCCGGGGGGTTCTCGCCCTCGGCGGGCGGGTTCTCACCTTCCGCCGGGGGGTTCTCGCCCTCGGCGGGCGGGTTCTCACCCTCGGCCGGGGGGTTCTCGCCCTCGGCGGGCGGGTTCTCACCCTCGGCCGGGGGGTTCTCACCTTCGGCGGGCGGGTTCTCACCTTCCGCCGGCGGGTTCTCACCCTCGGCGGAGGAGCTCGTCGACGTGCTCGGCGTCTCCTCGCTGCCGGTCGCGAAGGCGGCCGGAGCCGAGAGCAGGGCGAGCGGCGCTATGACGGCCGTCGCGGCCGCTACGGCCATGGCACGGCGAAGCTTCATGAAGACCTCGGGAAGTCCGGTGTGCCGCGCGGTCGCGGCACGAACGAATGCGGAGAGGCCTCCGCGTGTGGGGCGCGGGTGGGGCCTTGGTTCCGGGGGGTTTGATCACCGAGGCCGGTGAATGGTTGTCCTGGATCTCACATGATTCTTATGTGAGGTGGATCACGGGGAGGGCCGCGCCGTCCGGGAAGGTGCCGTCCGGGAAACGTGCCGGCCGGTGAAACGCGTCGGCCGGCTCCGGGCGTCCCCGGAGCCGGCCTTCTCATGAGTGACCGGGGTGGCTGTCCCCTGCCGCCCGGTCACCAGTCCGGAGCGAGGTCCCACGGCGTACGGCAGGATCCGGTCCGTACGCCACATCGCTCCGGCGAGCCACGCGTGGTGCTCTCGGGTCCGTCCCTGGCCGGCACGGACACCGGTACCAACGAAGCGGACGAGGAGCGGGTCACGCACCGGACGGGTGAGGGACGATGCGTACGTCTGTCCCCGAACGCGGACTCAGATCCTGCCCCGGCACAGCTCCAGCAGGGTCATCGCGAGCGTGGTGCCGGGCTTGCCCAGGGCGTCCCGGTAGGTGGCGAGGATCTCCATCTCGCGGGAGAGGTTCACGCGCCGGCCGCCGGAGGCGATCCGTTCCTTCTGGATGACGGCCGACACGGCCATCCGTTCCTGCACGAGCCCGATGATCCGGTCGTCGAGCGCGTCGATCCGCTCGCGTGCGCCGGTGATCAGTTCCGCGGCCTCGGTGGTGCGGGCGCCGGTCTTCTCGGCCGTCTCCGCGGAGGTCGGCTCGGTCGTGGTGGCGGTCATGTCGGGGCTCCTCGGTGAGGTGGACGGGCGGAGGAGGTGCCCCGGAGCGACAGGGTCCGCAGGAAACGCAAGGCGCCCCGGACCTTGTCGGCCCGGGGCGCCTGGGAAGTCGCTTGTCAGTTGCTCAAGCAGCACGACCATGGCAGCCGGCGGGCCGGGTGCCATAGGTAAAGACGAAGGTCTGGTGCGTGAGCATGGGATCCAGTATGCCCGGCGGGCCGCGGCTGTCCAACACGGGCCGCATGGTGAGACGAGGGCACCGGACGGCGCGGCGCTCCCGGCTCCGGCGCCGTCCCGCCCCCGTCCGACGGCCGCCCCATCGCGGCCCGGGGCGTGACCCGCCGCCGCCTCGGTAGAATCGGGAGGCACAAGACCCCCGCCCCACCGCCGGAAGGCACCTCGTGTCATCAGCGTCTCCCGCTGCCAACGCGCCCGACACCGTCCTGGTCGTCGACTTCGGCGCGCAGTACGCCCAGCTCATCGCCCGTCGCGTCCGCGAGGCGCGGGTCTACAGCGAGATCGTGCCGAGCACCATGCCGGTCGCGGAGATGCTCGCCAGGAACCCTGCGGCGATCATCCTCTCCGGCGGCCCCTCGTCCGTGTACGAGGAGGGTGCCCCGCGCCTCGACCGCGAGATCTTCGAAGCCGGCGTCCCCGTCTTCGGCATGTGCTACGGCTTCCAGCTCATGGCCCAGAGCCTGGGCGGCCAGGTGGACAACACCGGAGCCCGTGAGTACGGCCGCACGGACCTGCACGTCTCCCGGAGCGCCTCCACCCTCTTCGAGGGCACCCCGGACGAGCAGGCCGTGTGGATGTCGCACGGCGACGCCTGCTCCGCCGCACCCGAGGGCTTCTCCGTCACGGCCTCCACGGACGTCGTCCCGGTCGCCGCCTTCGAGAACGACGAGAAGAAGCTCTACGGCGTCCAGTACCACCCCGAGGTGATGCACTCCACGCACGGACAGCAGGTGCTGGAGCACTTCCTGTACCGGGGCGCGGGACTCAGCCCGGACTGGACCACGGGCAACGTCATCGAGGAGCAGGTCGCCTCGATCCGCGAGCTGGTCGGCGACAAGCGCGCCATCTGCGGCCTGTCCGGCGGTGTGGACTCCGCGGTCGCCGCCGCCCTCGTCCAGAAGGCCATCGGCTCCCAGCTGACCTGCGTCTACGTCGACCACGGACTGATGCGCAAGGGCGAGACCGAGCAGGTCGAGAAGGACTTCGTCGCCGCGACCGGCGTCCAGCTGAAGGTCGTGGACGCGCAGGACCGGTTCCTGAAGGCGCTGGCCGGGGTCTCCGACCCCGAGCAGAAGCGGAAGATCATCGGCCGGGAGTTCATCCGGGTCTTCGAGCAGGCCCAGGCCGAGATCATCGCGGACGAGGGCCCGGCCGTGGAGTTCCTCGTCCAGGGCACGCTCTACCCGGACGTCGTCGAGTCCGGCGGCGGCACCGGCACCGCCAACATCAAGTCCCACCACAACGTGGGCGGCCTCCCCGAGGACCTCGAGTTCAAGCTGGTCGAGCCGCTGCGCCAGCTGTTCAAGGACGAGGTCCGCATGGTCGGCCAGGAACTCGGCCTGCCGGACGAGATCGTCCACCGCCAGCCCTTCCCCGGCCCCGGCCTCGGCATCCGCATCGTCGGCGAGGTCACCAGGGAACGGCTCGACCTGCTCCGCGAGGCCGACGCCATCGCCCGTGAGGAGCTCACCGCCGCCGGCCTCGACCGGGACATCTGGCAGTGCCCGGTGGTCCTGCTGGCCGACGTGCGTTCGGTGGGCGTCCAGGGCGACGGCCGCACCTACGGTCACCCGATCGTGCTGCGCCCGGTCTCCAGCGAGGACGCCATGACCGCCGACTGGTCCCGGCTGCCGTACGACGTCCTCTCCAGGATCTCCACCCGCATCACCAACGAGGTGCGGGACGTCAACCGGGTCGTCCTCGACGTCACCTCCAAGCCGCCGGGGACCATCGAGTGGGAGTAGCCCCGGTGGCTAGGTCCGTCTGAGGGTGCGCACCGGCTCTCCGGGCCTCCAGACCTGGACGACCAGATACGTCTCGTCCTCGACGCAGGTCCGTACGACCTCCGTCAGCTCGGTGCGGAAGAGGTGGAACGGCTCCGGCGGTTCCGCCTCTTCGGCGTACCGGGCCCGCGCCCGGGCGTCCCCGGCGGCGATCTCGACGGCCCGGCCGCCGATACGGACGTCGCCGCCGCCCATCCCGGTGCCCTCGCCCGGGTTCGCCTGGAGCGCGAAGCGCGGGTCGCGGCGCAGATCCAGCGCCTTGAGCGAGTCCGGCATCATGCCGAGCCACAGCTCCCCGCCCCGGAAGCGGACCTCCAGGCCGGTGGTGCGCGGTGAACCGTCCCGGCGCAGGGTCGCCAGGACATGGTGGGTGTAGGCGGCGAAGCGCTCCTCCACGGTCTTCGCCAGTTCGGGTTCCGCGGCCGTGAAGGCTGCCCAGTTCGTGTGCATGAGCCGAGTGTGGCGGGGATACCGGACATCCTGTGTCGGGTATCGGCGGCGTCCTCCGGACGGAGCAGCGGCCGCGTACCGCATCTTTACGGAAGAGAGCTGTCGTACGGGGCGGCCCGCCGGTAACTTCCGCCCCGTACGCACACCCCCCGCGGGAGGACTCATGCACGGGCCCACGCCGCCCCTGCCGCTGCCCACCGACAGGCTGCGCTTCGCCATGCCGCCCATGCACGCGTCGGCCGAGGACGAACGCCGGCACCGCAAGGAACGGCTCGCGGGCGCGCTGCGGCTCTTCGGGCGGCTCGGCTACGAGGACGGTGTCTCGGGGCACATCACCGCACGCGACCCGGAGTTCAGCGACTGCTTCTGGGTCAATCCGTTCGGGATGCCGTTCCGGTACGTCACCGTGAGCGACCTGGTGCTCGCCAACCGGGACGGCCAGGTCGTCGAGGGCGGCCACCACGTCAACCAGGCCGCGTTCGCCGTGCACACCCAGGTGCACGCGGCTCGGCCCGACGTCGTCGCCGTCGCCCACTGTCACTCCGTGCACGGGCGGGCCCTCGCCGCCCTCGGCGACCTGCTCGACCCCATCACCCAGGAGAGCTGCGCCTTCTACGAGGACCACGCCCTCTACGACGCCTACAGCGGCGTCACCGTCGACGCCGAGGAGGGGCGGCGCATCGCCGGTGTGCTCGGCTCCCACAAGGCGCTCGTGCTGCGCAACCACGGGCTGCTCACCGTGGGGGACTCCGTCGACGCGGCGGCCTGGTGGTTCATCACCATGGAACGGTCCTGCCAGGTGCAGCTCACCGCCCGGGCGGCGGGCCGGCCCGTCCTCATCGGCCACCGGCAGGCGGTCGCCACGCGGGAGCAGCTCGGCGGGGACCTCGTGGCGTGGATCAACTACCAGCCGATGTGGCAGGAGATCAGCCGGAGCGAGCCGGACCTGCTGAACTAGACGGCTCCTGTCAACCTGCTACTTCGAAGTTCACCCGTACCGGCCGGGCCTGCCGGACGGGGAGGGTGTGCGGTAGGGCACAATTCGCTGTCGTCGCGAGGGACTTGGGTCAAGTGTGTCGAGGGCGGGGAAGGCGGGTTTCGGGCGTGGCGGTGCAGGAGGCGAGACAAGGCGGCGCGGGCGCGGGCGCGCACGAGGGTGGCTGCACCTGCGGGGACTGCCCGCACGGGGCGCGTGAGGGGCATCGGCGCGCGGTCGCGGCGTTCCTGCTGAAGCGGGACGAGTTCGCGGCCGGGCAAGGAGTGCCGGCCGCGGTGGCGCACTCCGCGTCCGCCTCCCGGCAGTGGGTGTCGGAGGAGCTCACCCAGGCCGCCGAAGCCGTCGCCGCGCGGGGGCGGGCCGAGGGCGAGGCCTGGCTGACGCGCCTGTGGCGGTGGACCGCGGCCGTGGTCTGGACGGGTGTGGTGCTGCTGCTCCTCGGGCAGGCCCTGACGGCGATCGGCGCGGGGTGGACCGCCGCGCGCACCGCCGGGCTGCTGGCCGCGGTCGTCGTCGCCGGTGCGCTGACCGCCGCGTCGTGGTTCCACCGGGCCCGCGGTGGTGCGCTGGCGCCGGTGATCGGCGAGGACAACCGGCTGTCCACGTCCCGTGCGGTGGCCGCCTGCTGGGTGCTGCTCGTCGCGTTCGCGGTGCTCGTTCTGGTGGGGCGGCTGGCGGCCGCCTCCGGTCCCCGGGAACGCGACGCGCTGATCGACGGGCTCGAACTCGCCCGCGGCGCGGGTGTCGTGACCGTGCTCGCCGTGGTCTGCGGGATCGCTGTGCTGGTGCGGCGCGTGGTCGGGCTGCGCGTGCAGGGGCAGCGGCTGCAGAAGGTGCGGGCGCACCGGCCCAGGGCGGCGGATCTGCTGACCGACGACGCCGGGCGGGGGAGCTTCGCCGACATCCAGTACGTCGTGATCAGCGGGGTCGCGCTGGCGTTCGCGGCGGTGCGACTGGCCCGGCGGCCGGACCAGTTGCCGGATCTGCCGTGGGGGCTCGCGGTGGTGGTGCTGGTGTCGGCGGGGACGTATCTCGCGGGCAAGTACGCGGAGGGCGGTCGTCCGGTGATCCTGTCGGTGGTGCGGGCACGGGAGGCGGGCGATCTGGACGCTCCGATCCGCACCGGGGACGACATCGAGATCCGGGGCGCCGGGTTCGTGCCGGCGGGGGCCCAGGGGGCGGACCGGTTGTCGCGGATGGTGGTGCGCGTGGGCGCGGTGAACGTCCACGTACCGCTGGTCCCGGTCACCGGCGGCTTCGACAACCCCACGGACGCCCTGCTGACGGTGCCGGTGCCGGCGGAGGTGGAGCCGGGGCGGGTGGATGTCCAGGTGATCACCGCGGCGGGCGTGGAGACGAACCGGTACGCGATCGACGTGACGGAGTAGCGGGGCGGGGTGGGTCGGGTTGTCGTACGGCTGACGGTGGTCGGTCGTCTGCCTGCGGCGCCGCCGTCCCTTCGGTGGGGGAGTCCGCGGGCAGTCGTGCCGCCACCCTGCCGCCCCTCGGTTCTCCGCGGGCAGCCATCCCGCCCGGCACCGGCCCGTACCGGTGTTGTCCTGAAGGCGGGCCAGAACACCCTTCCGCTCGGGAAAAAACCCACGCTCAGGGTTGAGGCGCGACAGTTCGTCGTACGTATGGTCTTCGAGGTGGCCCCCGGCATCGCAGTGAGAGGCGGCGGAGAGTGATGACTCACAGTGTGCGCGCGGACACGCGTTCCCCACGCGGCGACGGGGACAGGGACTGGCGGGACCCCGCCACCCGCTACGCCCTCCTCCCCCTGCGCCTCTTCCTCGGCATCACCTTCGTCTACGCCGGCCTGGACAAACTCACGGACAGCGCCTTCATGAAGGACTCCGGCGCCGGTTCGATCGGCGACATGATGCGCGCCGTCCGGGACTCCTCCGCCATTCCCGCGATGGTCGACATGGCATTGGAGAGCCCCGTCGCGTTCGGCTACGCCATCGCCCTCGGGGAGCTGGCCGTCGGCATCGGCGCCCTGCTCGGTCTGCTCACCCGCCTCGCAGCCCTCGGCGGTGCGCTGATCTCCCTGAGCCTGTGGCTGACCGTGAGCTGGGCCTCCGATCCGTACTACTACGGCAACGACCTGCCGTACCTCATGGCGTGGATCCCGCTGGTGCTCGCGGGAGCCCCGGTGCTGTCCGTGGACGCCGCCCTTCGTGGGCGGCGACGACAGCGGGCGGGGGACGACCGCTAGCCCGCCGCGGTGTCCTCCTTGCCCCGGCGGCGTATGCGGCCGGCCAGGGAGCCCACCGCGCCGGCCAGGCAGAGGCCGCCGGCCACGACGGGGATCATGACGAACCACGGGGTGTGCCAGGCGCCGCCCGCGTCGCCGGCGTAGACCACCGCGGCGACGGTGAGGAAGACGCCGGTGACCAGCCTGCCGGGCTGGAACTCATGACGCAGCACGGCTCACCTCCGCCTGTCCCATGCCGACATGGAGCTCGACCTCGAGGGTGCCCGCCTTCTCGGTGCCCGCGGGCGGTCGCAGGATCACCTCTTTGCGCTTGCCCGGCGCCACGTCCACGTCCTTCCGCTCGTCGCCGGGCAACTGGATGTCGCCCAGGCCCACGTCGATGGTCAGCTTCACGGTCGCGTCCCTGGGCACGATCACGTGGATCCGGCCCAGGCCGACGTGGGACTCCGTCGAGACGGTGTCGTTCTCGGGCACGCGTATCGCGGACAGGTCCAGTTCTCCCTCGCCCGCGCCCAGGTCGTACAGGGGACGTATCTGCGCGACCGACGTGGGCCCCCAGGTCGTGCGCGTCCAGTCGGTGCCGATGTTCTCGGGGACGGCGGTCGAACCGGCCAGCAGGCCCGCCGTGATGACCGCCAGGACGACCGTTCCCGCGCCGGTGCGGCCGAGGAACGCGCTGACGGCGATGCCGAGGCCGAAGACGGCGAGTGCGCAGGCGAGACCGGTCTGCAGGCTGGTGCCGAGAGGATGCGCCTGCCAGGTCAGACCGGTGCCCAGACCGGCCGCGAGCAGGGCGAACAGGAAGACCCGGCCACCGATCCCGCGGGGACCGCGCGGCTTCGCCGGCCGACGGGGCGGTGCGTACGGCTTGTCACGGGTGCCGGTGCCGGTGCGGGTGTCGAGGCGGATGTTGACGGCCGCGGCGATGTCCAGGTCGCGGGAGTTCTCCGGCCCCCAGAGGTAACCGGTGCCGCCCACATGTGTGCCGTCCTTGACGATCGGGTCGCGCCACCACGAGGGGAAGGCGTCGGGAACCGGAGGCGCCTGGGGCTCCGGCGGGGCGTCGGCGGCGGCCTGCGCGGCGATGTGGTCGGGGCTGGGGGTGCCGCGCCGCCGCGACCAGTACCCGGCGCCGGCGAGCAGCAGGGAGAGTATGACGGCGAAGCTCAGCACGCCGTCGTTGCTCAGCATGGTGAGGAAGACGCCGCAGCCGACCAGCGCGAACAGCACGGCAGCCAGGGTGTGGCCGTCGACCCGGCCGGTCAGCAGCCGGCGGATCTCGTTCTCCTCGTCGTCGTCGTACGGGACGAAGAGCCAGGCGAAACCGTAGAAGATGAGGCCGATGCCGCCGGTGGCGGAGAGGACCGCGAGGGTGATCCGGAAGATCACCGGGTCCATGTCGCACTGCCGGCCGAGCCCCGCGCAGACGCCGCCGAGCATCTGGTGCCGGCGGTCCCGGCGGAAGCGGTCGTCCGCGTCCGCCGGGCCGGTCCCGCGGGGCGCGGCGTCCTGCGGCCCGGTGCCCCGGGAGGGGCGCGGGCCGGCGCCGGGTCCCGGACCCGCGGCGGCGTGCTGGTGATCGGTCATGCGTCCATGGTGACGGGCGGGCCGCCGCGGCGGGAGTCGGAACGACCCTGGCCGGACCCTGATATCGGTCCCTGAGCCGGGCCCGGGGAGCGGGCGAGGGACCGGTGGCGTGGAGATCAGGGGAGTCTGCGGGACCGACCCTGATGCTCCGGCAACCCGCGCGTGTGACCATCATTGGCATGTCGGAAGCCGCAGCAGCGCCAGTCGTCGAGCCGCGGCCGCCGCGCAAGCTCTACCGCAGCAGTGACGGACGCTGGCTCGGTGGCGTGGCGCGGGGGCTCGCCGGACACCTCGGGCTGCCCGTGATCTGGGTGCGTCTCGTCTTCGTCGCCCTGTTCATGGCCGACGGCCTCGGCGCGCTGCTGTACGCCGCGTTCTGGTTCTTCGTGCCGCTCGGTGTCGGAGGGGTGGACGCGCAGAGGCAGGCTCCGCCGGTGACGACCGAGACCGCGCCGGACGGCCGGCGCCGGCTCGTCACCCGCAGACCCGACAAGGGGCAGATCGTCGCCCTGCTGCTCATGGTCGTGGTGGCCATGGTCTTCGTGGGCAGTGTGGACCTGAACAACGGCACCAGGGCCTACCTCTGGCCGACCGTCCTGGTCGGTGCGGGTGTCGCCCTGGTGTGGCGGCAGGCGGACAACGCGCGACGGGCCCGCTGGATGGAGGCGGGCCGCCGCCGGCGCACCGTCACGCTGCTGCGTGCCGTGGCCGGTGTGCTGCTGGTGACGGCGGGTGCCTCGGGCATCTTCGTCCTGCGCGGGTCCGGCAGCCATCTCGGCTCGGTGCTCCAGGCGGCCCTCGCGGTCCTCGTGGGCATCGCGCTCCTCGCCGGCCCCTACCTGGTGCGCATGACGCAGGACCTCTCCGAGGAGCGCCTGATGCGTATCCGCGCGCAGGAACGCGCGGAGGTGGCCGCCCACGTCCACGATTCGGTCCTGCACACCCTCACCCTGATCCAGCGCAACGCGGACAACGCGGGCGAGGTGCGCCGGCTGGCCCGTGCCCAGGAGCGCGACCTGCGGGCCTGGCTCTACAAGCCGGAGGGCAACGGGAAGGACGAGGACGACGAGCCCACCACCCTCGCCGAGGCCGTCAAGCGCAACGCCGCCGAGGTCGAGGACAAGCACGGCGTCCCCCTCGAGGTCGTCGTCGTCGGCGACTGCCCGCTCGACGAGAGGATCGGCGCACAGATGCAGGCCGCGCGGGAAGCAATGGTCAACGCCGCCAAGTACGGTGGCGAGGGAGGCGCGGTGCAGGTCTACGCCGAAGTCGAGGGGAAGAAGGTCTTCGTGTCGGTCCGTGACCGTGGCCCCGGCTTCGACCTGGAGTCGATACCCGCCGACCGGATGGGCGTCAGAGAATCGATCATCGGCCGCATGGAGCGCAACGGCGGCACGGCGCGGCTGCGCGCGGTGCCCGACGGCGGCACGGAGGTCGAGCTGGAGATGGAGAGGGCGGAGAAGACGTCATGAGCGAGCCGACAGAGGCGAACGCGGCGGCGGGGGCGGGGCAGGGGCCCGAGCCGGCGGATCCGGCCGGGAGCGCCGCCGGCCGTCATGTGCGTGTCGTCCTCGTCGACGACCACCGTATGTTCCGCACGGGGGTCCAGGCCGAGATCGGGCAGACCGCGCAGACGGGGGTCGAGGTGGTCGGCGAGGCCGCCGACGTCGACCAGGCGGTCACGGTCATCACCGCGACCCGGCCCGAGGTGGTTCTGCTCGATGTGCATCTGCCCGGTGGCGGCGGTGTCGAGGTGCTGCGGCGCTGCGCTCCGTTGGCGGCGGACACCGAGCAGCCGGTCCGCTTCCTCGCACTGTCCGTGTCGGACGCGGCGGAGGACGTGATCGGGGTGATCCGGGGTGGTGCCCGCGGCTACGTCACCAAGACGATCACCGGGACCGATCTGGTCGACTCGATCTTCCGGGTGCAGGAGGGCGACGCCGTCTTCTCACCGCGGCTGGCCGGGTTCGTCCTGGACGCCTTCGCGTCGACCGACGCCCCGCCGGTCGACGAGGACATGGACCGCCTCACGCAGCGCGAGCGTGAGGTGCTGCGGCTGATCGCCCGGGGCTACGCGTACAAGGAGATCGCCAAGCAGCTGTTCATCTCGGTGAAGACGGTCGAGTCCCATGTGTCGGCGGTGCTGCGCAAGCTCCAGCTGTCCAACCGTCACGAGCTGACGCGCTGGGCGACGGCGCGCCGGCTGGTGTGAGCGCGGGCCGCTCAGCTCACGCGTGTCGCCCCCGCGAAGGGCATCTCGTCGATGGGGGCCAGGCGTACGGGTGCCGAGGGGTTCGGGGCGTGGACCATCCTGCCGTCACCGACGTAGATGCCGACGTGACTGATGCCGGAGTAGAAGAAGACGAGGTCGCCGGGGAGCAGCTCGGACCGGGCGACGCGGCGGCCGGCGTCGATCTGGGCGTAGGTGGTGCGGGGCAGGGAGACGCCGGCGGAGCGGTACGCGGCCTGGACGAGGCCCGAGCAGTCGAAGGCGTCCGGGCCGGTCGCACCCCAGACGTAGGGTCTGCCGATCTTCTCGTAGGCGTAGGCGACGGCCTGAGCGGCGCGGGGGCCGGGAGCCCGGGAGGTGACGGAGCCGGGCGCGCTCAGGCCGTCACCGGAGTCCGCGGGGGAGAGTGAGGCCCGGCCCGCGCCGGTGTCGCGCTGCTCGGGTGTCAGGCCGGACAGCAGACGGCGCGCGGCCGCCAGCTTGCCGGTGATCGTCTTCCGGTGCCGCTTCAGCTCGGCCCGGCGGGACGACAGCGACTCCGCCTCGACACGGGCCGCGCCGCGCAACCGCTCGATCTCCGACAGCTCGGTGCGGACGCGCCCCACCTGCGCTTTCCGGCGGCTGCCTACGCGTTCGGCGAGGGCGACGCCCGTCAGGTAGTCGTCCGGGTCCTCGGACAGGACCAGCTGCAGAGCGGGGTCCAAACCGCCGCCCCGGTACTGTGCCGCCGCCACCGAACCGAGCGTCTCGCGCGCGTTGTTGAGCCGGGCCTGTCCGCGAGCGGTCTCGTCCTGCAGACCGCGCAGCCGGCGCCGGGCCGACTCCGCCTTCTCCTTCGCGCCGTTGTACTTCTCGGTGGCGGCCTCCGCCTCCCGGTAGAGCCGGGCGACGTCCGCCCTGACCTGCTCCGGTGTCCGCTGGGGTTCGGCGAGGGCCGGGCCGTCGAAACCGCTCGCGGCGGCCGCGCCGACGAGGGCGAGGGTGACGGCCGCGCGGGTCGTGTGACCGCCCGCCGTGTGCTTCCGGGCCCTGCGGTGCGCTGCCACCTGCACTCCTGTTCTCCTCCACGGCCGACCCGGGCGGGCTGCCGCCCGGCGGTCCGGCGGCGGGAGAGCACAGGGGGAGCCGTCCGCCGCCGGACCTCTTTCGGCGGTGGTGTCCGGCTGCCGCCCGTGGCCGGGCGGCGACGGTCGGCAGCCGGACACCTGGGCAGGACGCTAGGCCCCGCCGCACGGCCCGGGTGACGGATTGTGCGGAAGTGGCGTGAGGGGACCACCGGGTGACCGTAAGTGACCGGGGATCCGCTCCGGCTCCTCCGTTTTTACCGTGGGTGATGACCGATGTGGGGAAGGGCGGCGGGGCGAGGGCGCCCGAGTGGTACGGGAGGCGTGTGGCTAGGCTCCGGCCTCATGGACGTACTCATCCACATCTTCGTCGGTCTGCACATCATCGGTATCGCGTCGCTGCTCGGTGGCTTCCTCACGCAGATGAAGGCGATGGGCGAGGGAACCGCCCGCTTCAGCCCTTCGATGCTGCACGGCGCGCTGACCATGCTCGTCACCGGAATCGCCCTGGTCGGCCTCAACGAGGCGCAGAGCTACTCCGTCGACCACATAAAGATCGGCGTGAAGCTGGCCCTGCTGATCGTCATCCTCGGCCTGGTCTACGTCAAGCGCGACGACGAGAAGGCGGACAAGGGCCTGTTCGGCCTGGTCGGCCTGCTGACCGTGACGAACGTCTTCATCGCCGTGCTGTGGACCTGAGCGCCTGCGCCCAGGTCCACTCGCTGACGGGTCAGGCGGGGCGCACCACGCTGTGCACCGAGGACTCGCCGTCGTAGAAGATCGACTCCTCGCGGACGTACGTGCCGGGCTTCGGGGCGTGGATCATCATGCCGTTGCCGATGTAGATGCCCACATGCGTGACGTCGTCGTAGAAGAAGACGAGGTCACCGGGCTGGGCCTGGGACACCGGGACCGTGGTGCCGGCGTCGACCTGGTCGTAGGTGGTGCGCGGGAGGCTGACCCCGGCGGCCTTCCAGGCGGCCTGGGTGAGGCCGGAGCAGTCGTAGGAGCCGGGCCCGGTGGCACCCCACACGTACGGCTTGCCGATCTGGGCGCGGGCGAAGGCGATGGCCTTCTCGGCCTTGGTGCCGTACGAGGAGTCCGGCGAGGTGGTCGGTGAGGTGGTCGGTGAGGTGGCCGAGCCGGAGGATCCGGTGCCGCCCGAGCCGCCGCCGTCCTGCTGGGCCGCCTCTTCCCTGGCCTGCTGCTGCTCCGCCTGCTGCCGGGCGAGCTCGGCGGCCTTGCGGGCGGCCTCCTCCTGCTTCTTCCTCTCGATCGCCGCGAGCCGCGCCTTCTCCTCGGCGGTCAGCTTCGACATCAGCTCACGCGCGTCGGTGAGCTTCTTCTGGACGGTGGCCTTGGCCGTCTTCAGGTCGTCCTGCGACTCGGTGAGCGTGCGGAGGCTCTCGGTGGCCTCCTGGCGCTTCTTCATCGTCTCGGACTGCTGGGTGACGTAGTCGTCGACCGCCTGCTTCTGGCGGCCGGTCAGCCGGTCCATCACCTGGCGCTGGTCGAAGACGTCCTGCGGGGTGTCCGCGAGCAGGAAGGTGGCGGTGTCGGGGACGCCGGCGCCGGTCCGGTACTGCGCGGCCGCGTAGGAACCGAGCTCCTCGCGCGCGTCGTTGAGCTTCTGGGTGCGCTGGGCCACGTCGTCCAGGAGGGTGTCGACGCGCTTGCGCTGCTTCGCGGTCTTCTCCTTGGCGGCGTTGTACTTCTCGGTCGCCGACTCGGCCTGGCGGTAGAGGTCGCCGACCTTCTTCTCGACCTCCTCCAGACTCGGCTTGCCGTCGTCCGTGGGGGCGGCGTTGGCCGTCTGGGAGAGCAGGGCGACGGAGGTGAGGGCGGCCGTGGCCAGGGCCGGAGTCCGTATGCCTGCCACGCGGGTGCCGGGGGTGCGCGACTTGCGGTGCGACGCCAAGGGAGGCGACTCCTTCCACTGCTCCGCCTGCCGGGTCAGCGGTGGGGGCACCTCCCAGGCCGTTCAGGCACTGGGGGAGGGTTCGGGCGGGTGGTTCGGAAGGGTTGCCCTACGGCCGCTCCGCGCGGGAGTGGGCCGATTCACCCCAGGGATTCGGTGGGTCCCCGGCTCCGGCTGTCGCGGCGGACAGTGACGGACTCGGCGGAGGCCGCGCGGTCCGGCGAGGTTCGCCGGCGGGGGACGAGCGGCCTGCCCGCACCGTAGCCAACTGGTGTGGCCCCTGTGAAGGTTGATGGGTGATATGCCCGATACATTTTTGTGACCTTCCGTGGCGGGTCACTCAGGGTGAGGGAACGGTCCTGGAGGGTGCGCGTCCGCGCGACGGCCGGGGTCAGGCACCTGCGGTCTCGGATGACGGGGGATGTTTCCGGGGCGGCACCTGGTTGTCGGTGGGGCACCCTAGACTCGGAGAGCGATGAGCAGCCTCTTTGACGACAGCTTCCTGGCGGACCTCCAGGCCCAGCGGGGCCCCGCGGACGAGCCCCCGCCACCGCCCGAGGACGAGCACGCGCCGGAGACCGTTCCGGACGACTTGTTCGGCGGGAAGTTCGACGTGCCGCCGGAGCGGGACACCTACTACCGCGACGGCGCCCCGCGCCCCGTGCTGGACGCCGCGGCGCTGCTGGAAGGGCTGAACGACAACCAGCGCGCCGCCGTCGTGCACTCCGGTTCCCCGCTGCTCATCGTGGCCGGCGCCGGTTCCGGCAAGACCCGCGTCCTCACCCACCGCGTCGCCCATCTGATGGCCGAGCGGCACGTCCACCCGGGCCAGATCCTCGCGATCACCTTCACCAACAAGGCCGCGGGCGAGATGAAGGAGCGCGTCGAGCAGCTCGTCGGACCACGGGCGAACGCGATGTGGGTCATGACGTTCCACAGCGCGTGCGTGCGCATCCTGCGCCGCGAGAGCAAGAAGCTCGGCTTCACGTCCTCGTTCTCGATCTACGACGCCGCCGACTCCAAGCGGCTGATGGCCCTGGTCTGCCGCGATCTGGACCTCGACCCCAAGCGCTTCCCGCCGAAGTCCTTCAGCGCCAAGATCAGCAACCTGAAGAACGAGCTGATCGACGAGGAGGACTTCGCCGCCCAGGCGTCCGACGGCTTCGAGAAGACCCTCGCCCAGGCCTACGCGCTCTACCAGTCGCGGCTGCGCGAGGCGAACGCGCTGGACTTCGACGACCTGATCATGACGACGGTCAATCTGCTCCGCGCCTTCCCCGACGTCGCCGAGCACTACCGCCGCCGCTTCCGCCACGTCCTGGTGGACGAGTACCAGGACACCAACCACGCGCAGTACGCGCTGGTCCGCGAACTGGTCGGCACTCCCTCGGAGCACCCGGTCGACGTACCGCCGGAGGCCGAGGTGCCGCCCGCCGAGCTGTGCGTGGTGGGTGACGCCGACCAGTCGATCTACGCCTTCCGCGGTGCGACGATCCGCAACATCCTCCAGTTCGAGGAGGACTACCCGGACGCGACCACGATCCTGCTGGAGCAGAACTACCGCTCCACGCAGACCATCCTGAGCGCCGCCAACGCCGTCATCGAGCGCAACGAGTCGCGCCGCCCGAAGAACCTGTGGACCAAGGCCGGCTCCGGCGCGCGGATCACCGGATACGTCGCCGACACCGAGCACGACGAGGCACAGTTCGTCGCCGACGAGATAGACCGCCTCACCGACGCGGGCGAGGCCAAGGCGGGCGACGTGGCGGTCTTCTACCGCACCAACGCCCAGTCCCGTGTCTTCGAGGAGATCTTCATCCGCGTCGGCCTGCCCTACAAGGTCGTCGGCGGCGTGCGCTTCTACGAGCGCAAGGAGGTCCGGGACGTCCTGGCCTACCTGCGGGTGCTCGCCAACCCCGAGGACTCGGTGCCGCTGCGCCGCATCCTCAACGTGCCCAAGCGGGGCATCGGCGACCGCGCGGAAGCCATGATCGACGCCCTCGCCCAGCGCGAGAAGATCAGCTTCCCGCAGGCGCTGAAGCGCGTCGACGAGGCGTACGGCATGGCCGCGCGCTCGTCGAACGCCGTGAAGCGGTTCAACACGCTGATGGAGGATCTCCGTACGGTCGTCGAGTCCGGTGCGGGCCCGGCCACCGTCCTGGAGGCGATCTTCGAACGCACGGGCTACCTGGCCGAGTTGCAGGCGTCCACCGATCCGCAGGACGAGACCCGGATCGAGAACCTCCAGGAACTCGCCGCCGTCGCGCTGGAGTTCGAGCAGGGGCGCGGCGAGGGCGAGTCGGTCGCGCTGTCCGACTTCCTGGAGCAGGTGGCCCTGGTCGCCGACTCCGACCAGATCCCCGACGAGGACGAGGACGGCTCGGGCGTCATCACCCTGATGACCCTGCACACCGCCAAGGGCCTGGAGTTCCCGGTCGTCTTCCTCACCGGCATGGAGGACGGCGTCTTCCCGCACATGCGCGCCCTCGGGCAGACCAAGGAGCTGGAGGAGGAGCGGCGCCTGGCGTACGTCGGCATCACACGTGCGCGGGAGCGGCTCTACCTCACCCGGTCGACGCTGCGCAGCGCATGGGGCCAGCCGTCGTACAACCCGCCCTCCCGTTTCCTGGAGGAGATCCCGGCCGCCCACCTGGAGTGGAAGCGGACGGGGGCGAGTTCGCCCGTGTCATCCGGGCCGGTGTCGGGGGTCGCGGCCTCCCTGTCGTCGTCCCGCTCCCGCTCGTCGGCCTCGGGGGCCTCCGGCTTCGCCACCCGGCGGTCGGCGGAGAAGCCCGTGGTGTCTCTGGCGGTCGGGGACCGGGTCACGCACGACCAGTTCGGCCTCGGCACGGTGGTCGGGGTGAACGGCACGGGTGCGAACGCGGAGGCGACCGTCGACTTCGGGGACACCAAGCCCAAGCGTCTGCTGCTGCGGTACGCGCCGGTGGAGAAGCTGTAGCCGGGGGCCGATGACCCGCGAGGCCCGGCGGGGGCTCGCGGGCATGCTGTTCCGTGCCCGGGTGCCTTCCGCCTACGAGGGATCGAGGCCGTGGCTGCGCAGCCAGGCGAGGGGGTCGATCGCCGAGCCGCCGCCGGGGCGCACCTCGAAGTGCAGGTGCGGGCCGGTGGAGTTGCCCGAGTTCCCGGAGAACGCGATCTGGTCGCCGGCCTTCACGGTCGAACCGGAGGGGATCTGGTAGCTGGAGAGGTGGCAGTACCACGTCTCCGTGCCGTCCTTCGCGGTCACGATCATCATGTTGCCGTAGGCGGAGTTGTACTGCGTCCGCACGGTGCCGTCGGTCGCGGCCAGGATCGGGGTGCCGTACGCGACGGGGAAGTCGATACCGGTGTGGGCGGACATCCAGTTGATGCCGGACTGCCCGTAGTAGGCGCTGAGGCCGTGCTGTGCGACGGGGAGGGAGAACTTCGGACGCAGCCGCTCCTTGCGGGCCGCCTCCTCGGCCGCCCGCCTGCGCTCGGCCTCCTGCTGCGCCTTGAGGTCGATGCGCTCCTGGGTGCGGCTGGCCCGGTCGGCGAAGTCGTCGGCGCCGGCGGCGAGGCTCTCCAGCTGGGTGTCCAGCTTGACGTTGGCGGCGGAGGGCTTCACCGGCTGGGCGTCGGCCGCGGTCGTCGCCGTCGTCGTGTCCTGGCCGCTGTCCTCGGTCAGGTCGCCGACCGAGGCGGCGGCGATACCGGCGACGCCCATCACGCACGCCGAGGGCACGGCCACCGTCAGCAGCGCGGAGCGTTTGGCGGGTGTCCGGCGCCGGGAGCGGGACCCGGAGCGCGAGGCGGCGCGCGGCGGCGGGACGGGCAGGGCCTCCTCCTGCTCGTCGAGCAGCACCACGGCGGGGAGTTCACCGGTGTCGCCCCCTTCCCCGGGGGCCTGCGCGTCGGTGGCGGGGTCCTGGTACGCGTCCTGCCCGTACGTCTCGTGCGGGTAGGCGTCCTGGTCGTAGGACTCGGACCGCGGCTCGTACCCCTCGGCGTGCGACTCGTAGGAGTCGGAGACGGGGGCCGGGCCGGCGGGGTCGCCGCTGTCGGAGTTCCACTGCGTGGCGTCGTAGGCGCCGCTGTCGAAGGTCTGCGTGCCCCAGTCCCACTGCTGGGCCGGCTCGGCGGGGCTCTCGGCCGGTTCGGGCTGGAGCCAGGCACCGGAGTCCCACTGGCCGCTGGTCTCGGGCGAGCCGGCCTGCGGAGGGATCACCGTCATCGGCTGGTCGCCGGTGGTCCACGCGGTCGCGTCGTAGCCGCCGGTGTCGTACGAGGTGAGGTGCTGCGCCGCGTACAGGTCGTAGTGGCCGGTGTCCTGGCCGTCCGCGGGCCAGTGCCCGGTGTCGTACGCGCTCGGGTCCTGCCCGCCGCCCGGGAGGTTCCCGAAGAGGGGGTCGGTCGCGAAACCACCGGTGGTGTGGTCGCCGGTGCCGTAGTGCGTGGTGGCGAAGCCGGCGGCGTCGTGGCCGCCGTAGGCGGTGAAATCGCCGTACTGGGCTTCCTGGGAGCCGTACGACGCGTAGGGCGCCGAGTCGGCATCGGAAGCCGGAGCCGGGGTCATGGTCCCCGACGGGTGACGGTCGTTCACCAACTTCTCTTTCGCCTCGACAACAGGGGCTGGCAGAGCAGTGCGGCGACTGTACCCGGCGGTATGCGGGCACGACAATCTTCCCCAGGTTTCGGCCGCGCAGGAAACGGGCATTCGGTCGTGTTTTGGGGGACGGCGGGCGCGGTCTTGGCTCTTTGTTCGAAACCCGTTCGAGGCTTTGGGGGTCCGGTGGCCGTAAGTCGGCGCTGTCGGACCGCTGTTGTTCGGATGAGCGCGCCGGGGGCGCGCGTGTCACGGGGAACCGGGCCGGGCGTGTCGCGCCCGGCCCGTCCTCACGCCACCGTCAGGCCGCCCGCGCGGCCGGTGGACGGCTCTCCGGGGTGCGCCGTGTCCAGCGCCTCCCGGATGCCGGTCGCCACGGTCGGGTGGACGGGCAGGGCGAGATGGCCGACGCCGCTCACCCGGATGTTCACCGCGGTCAGGTCCGGGTGCTCGATGCACGCCGTCTCCAGCGGGTCCATGATGTGGTCGAGGTCGCTCCAGAAGGCGACGAAGTACGTCCGGCAGCCGGGCGCCGGCCGGCTGAGCTCTTCGAGCACGGGTGAGCCGGGGCGCATCTGCCGCACGATGGGATGGGCGTTGGCCAGCGGTGCGACGCGCGTGCCGGAGTGCGGGGTGCCGAGCGTGACGAGCGTCCGCACGCGGGTGTCACCCCCCAGCCGCTGCACGTAGTACCGGGCGATCAGCCCGCCCAGACTGTGACCCACCACGTCCACCCGGCGACTGCCCGTACGCTCGCACACCTGCTCTATGTGCCGGCCGAGGAGTTCGGCCGCGATGCGGATGTCGCAGGTCAGGGGTGAATAGTTGAGCGACTCGATCTGCTGCCTGCCGTGCTGGGACAGGCTGCGGCGCAGCAGGACGAAGACGGAGCGGTTGTCGATGAATCCGTGCAGCAGCACGACGGGGGGCTTGGCCTCCGCCGGCAACTCGGGGGTGCCCTTCGGCACGGGCAGCGTGGGACGGTCCTGTTCCCGCCGCTCCTGGATGATTCCGGCCGGATAGAGGAGGACGTGGCCCGCCAGGATGGCCAGCTCCAGGGCGGTCGCCTTCAGCAGGGCGAGGGAGAGGTCCGCCAGCCGGGCCGGCAGGAGACGCCGGCACAGCGGCAGGAAGGGAAGAGCTGCCTCGGTGACCTTCATGGCCGACCTCCTGTCGGCACACGCGAGGACGGCCTCGTCCCCCGTGTGCCCTCATGGGATGTCGCTACGAGAGCGGTCGACGGCGCGCGCGGACGGAAGGTGGAGGGGGCGCGCTGGTACGCCGACGTCGGTGCGAATCCCTTATGCGCATGGTCCCACCGATGCCCATGAGTCGCACGAGCACATGGTGTGCGGGCCGGGGAGCCCGGGAACGCTGCGCGGTGAACGTGTCCCACCGTGTGATTTCCCCCTCCCTGCGCACCGCGAAACTGCCGGTTGCGGGATGCTGGAGATAACGTTCGTTCACTTCTCCGGCCGGTTCGGGCCGGGGTGTCCGTGCGATATGTGCGGTACTGGTCGATACGGATGGATGTAGTCGCTTCATGGAGGCAGTGATGGGTGTGGCAGCCGGTCCGATCCGCGTGGTGGTGGCCAAGCCGGGGCTCGACGGCCACGATCGCGGGGCCAAGGTGATCGCGCGTGCGCTGCGCGACGCCGGTATGGAGGTGATCTACACCGGGCTTCACCAGACTCCCGAGCAGATCGTCGACACCGCGATCCAGGAGGACGCCGACGCGATCGGCCTGTCCATCCTCTCCGGGGCGCACAACACGCTGTTCGCGGCGGTCATCGAGCTGCTCCAGCAGCGCGACGCGGCGGACATCCTGGTCTTCGGCGGCGGCATCATCCCCGAAGCGGACATCCCTCCGCTGAAGGAGAAGGGCGTCGCGGAGATCTTCACCCCGGGCGCGACCACGGCGTCCATCGTGGACTGGGTCCGCGCCAACGCCCGTCAGCCCGCCGGGGCGTAACCGGCCGCATCCTGCGGACGGCCGTCCGGAGACCGCGCGCGGTCCCGGGCCGGAGGCGGGACGACGGCGGGTGCCGCTGTTCCGTGCCGCCGCCGGCCCCCGGCGCGTGGTCCCGTGCCGCGCGGCCGGGCCGGCCGCCGGGCACGCTCCGGGGGTCCCGTCCGGCTGCGGGGCGCCGGTGTCGCGGGAGGCGGGGCCGCCGTGGACGGACCGGGTCAGGGGGCCGGTGGTGACAGCTCCGTCAGCATCGCCGCGCGCAGCCGCAATGTGGTGACCAGCCGCTGGAAGGCCTCCGACCAGTAGCCCCCGGCTCCCGGTGACGCGTCCTCCGGCTCGTCCGGTACGGCCAGGAGTGCGTCGAGGCGGCCGGCCTCGGAGGGGTCCAGGCAGCGTTCGGCCAGGCCCATGACTCCGCTGAAACTCCATGGATAACTCCCTGCGTCCCGCGCGATGTTGAGCGCGTCGACCACTGCCCGCCCGAGGGGCGCGGCCCAGGGCACGGCACACACGCCGAGCAACTGGAACGCCTCGGACAGACCGTGCGTCTCGATGAACCCGGCCACCCACTCCGCCCGTTCGCCGGGGTCCAGCGTGCCGAGCAGCTTGGCGCGCTCGGCCAGGGACACGGCCCCCGGCCCGCCCGCCTCCGGCGCGGAGGGCTCCCCGAGCAGCGCCCGGGACCATGCGGCGTCCCGCTGCCGCACCGCCGCCCGGCACCAGGCCGCGTGCAGATCGCTCCGCCAGTCGTCCGCCACCGGCAGGGCGACGATCTCTCGGGGAGTACGCCCGCCGAGCCGGCGCGACCAGGCGCCGAGCGGCGTCGCCTCCGCCAACTGGCCGAACCACCAGGAGCGTTCGCCGCGGCCTGCGGGGGCCTTGGCCACCACTCCGTCGCGCTCCATGCCCGCGTCGCACTCGTGCGGCGCCTCGACGACGAGCGTCGGCGCCTCCCGCGTGCGGTCCACGGCCACACAGGCACCGGCCCTGACCGCCATCCGCTCCGCCAGGGCCGATCCGGGCAGTGCCGACAGCAACTCCGCCGCCGTCGACCGCACGTTGCGGCTGCGGTCGGCCAGCGCCTGCTCCAGGAACGGCTCGTCCTGCGGACACAGACCGGTGCGCAGCGAGTCCAGGAACATCAGCCGGTCCTCGGCCCGCTCCGTCGCCCAGGTCGACGCGAGGAGGTCACGCGCGGCGGCCGGCTCCCGGGAGCGCAGGGCGGTGAGGAGGGCGACCCGTTCTGCGAAGAGTCCCTCCTGCCAGAGCCGCCGTATCCCGTCCGTGTCGTGGCGGGCGGGTACGGACGTACCGCCGCCGGGGGTGGAACGCAGGGCGAACCGCCAGTCCGGGTTGAGCCGGGCCAGCCACAGCGCGCGCGGCCCCGCGAAGGTGAGCGCCGCCGGGCGCAGGTCCGTACGTCCCCGCGCGGCGTCGAGCAGGGCGGGCAGGAGGGCGGGCGGCGGCGCGAAACCGCGGGCGTTCGCCGCCGCCAGCCACTGGGGCAGCAGCTCCATGAGGTCCGGTGCCGTGCCCCGACGGCCGCCGCCGGAGGTGCCGGGGCGGTCCGCGAGCAGCATCGCGAGCCGGCGGGCGGCGGCCGGCGGCAGTGCGGGGCGCCGCTCCTCGGGCGCGGGCTCCGGACGCTCCGCGGCCGGTGCGGGCCGCAGTCCCGCCCTGCGCCGTACGGTCGCCGCCGCCGCGGCGTCCAGCAGGTCCGTGGCCGCCCGCGGACCGGGCCCGACACCTGCCGGTGTGCGCCGGTCCGTGCCCAGCATGGCCGTGGTCACCAGCTCCTCCCAGTCGTCCGGGAGGGACGCGTCCACGGCGGCGGTCGTCCTGCTCATGAGCTTCCTTTCCGGCGGGGATCCCGGTGCGGTCGGACACTCAGGCGGTCCGAGTGTCCAGTGATGTCCGAAAGATGCCTGGGACGAGGAGGGCGGTGCCGGGGGGCACCGCTAGCACAGCGGCACCACCTCGCCGGGCCCCTCGGGCCATGCCGCCAAAGGAGTGAATCCCTGATGGCCGCACTCGCCGAAGACCCTGACCGGGGCGCCGCCCGACAGGGCGACCAGGCGCCACAGGCCCGGCCCGGTCCGCGCGGTGGGGGAGAGCGGCAGGGCCGTGTCCCCGCCGGCGTCGGCCAGCTGCCAGCCGTCCCCGTCCGGAGCCGGCACCACCCGGTCCAGGGTCACCGGGACCGAGTCCAGCCAGGGGTCGTCGCGCAGGGCCTCGCCGTAGCGGGCCATCGCCCGCGTCGGCGAGGTGCCCGGCGGGCGCACGGCCGTCGGCGCGGGGGCCGCGAACCGTTCCCCCAGAGCCGCCCTCGGCCCGGCCGCGCCCCGGTACGCGGACAGCTCCGCGTCCAGGGCCTGCCCGACCGGCAGCGCCAGCTCCGGGGCGCGGCCCGCCGCGCCGTAGGAGAGGAGCAGTACGGTACGCCCCGAACCGGTGCCGTACAGCCAGACGCGGCGGGTCGTCAGCCGGCTGTCCGCCGTGTCGTACTGGGCGAGGACCAGCCAGCGGTCCCGGACCGGGGGGCCCTCCGCCGAGGCGGTCAGACCGACGCGGGTGCGGACGGTCGCGGCGAGTCCTTCCGGCAGCCGGTCGCGGCGCAGCCAGCCCCGGGCCAGCAGGTGCAGCAGCGCGCACTCCTCCAGCAGCCGGACCGGTCCGCCCGTCAGCGCAGCCAGTTCCCGCACCCGGGTGGCGAGTCCCGGGGCCTGGGCGTCGACCATGCGGGCCGCGGTCTCCTCCCACATGCCGTGCCCCGCCTGCCCGGCCGAGGCCAGACCGGCCCGGAGCAGATCCGCCAGACGCTGCTCCAGCTCCTCCGCTCCCGCCGTGACCCGCCCGGCCCGCCGCTCCGCCCTGCGCCGAGCCGCCTCCGCGGCGGCGGCCGCGGGAGGGGGGCCCGCCGCGTCCGCGGTGCTCCCCTCCCCGGCGCCGGTGCGCCGGCCCGCGACCCACTGCTCGGCCCACCCCGGCACCGGCGCCCGCGGCACCGTCCCCGCTCCGTCCGCCCAGAGCAGCAGCAGACCGAGCGCGTGCTCGCACGGGGCCCCACGGGTCGGGCAACCGCACGTGTACGCGGGCCCGGAGGGGTCCGCGATGTCGACGGCCGTCCGGTACGGCGCGCCGTCACCGCCCGACCACAGCCCCCACACCGTTCCCGCGCCGGAACTGCCGGCCCCCGACCACAGCCCGGCCACGGCGACTTCGCCCCCCGCAGCCCGTGACGCGGCGTCAGGCGCCAGTGTCAGCACCCGGTCCGCGGTCCAGCGCACCTCCTGCTCAGTCATGCCACCGAAACTAGATCCCACCACTGACAATCGGTCCGCGGGGCGCATGTGCGCAGGTCGGAGCGATTGTCAGTGGCGTGGTGCACGGTTGGTGGCAGATCCGAACCGGCCGAGCTGGAGGGGGACTCAGTCATGACTGTGCCTGTCGAACGGGACACGCTGCGGCCGCACGCCGAGGACGCCTTCGCCGCCGAACTCACCGCGTTGGCCGCGCTGGACGACCGCCCGCGCCCCGCGCGCTGGAGACTCTCACCGTGGGCCGTCGCCACCTACCTGCTGGGCGGCACCCTGCCGGACGGCACGGTGATCACGCCGAAGTACGTCGGCCCGCGCCGGCTCGTCGAGGTCGCGGTCACCACCCTCGCCACCGACCGGGCCCTGCTGCTGCTCGGGGTGCCCGGCACGGCGAAGACCTGGGTCTCCGAGCACCTGGCCGCGGCGGTCAGCGGTGACTCCACGCTGCTGGTGCAGGGCACGGCCGGCACGCCGGAGGAGGCCATCCGCTACGGCTGGAACTACGCCCGGCTGCTCGCCGAAGGACCCAGCCGGGACGCCCTGGTGCCCAGTCCGGTGATGCGGGCCATGGCGGAGGGCGCGACGGTCCGCGTCGAGGAGCTGACCCGCATCCCGGCCGACGTGCAGGACACGCTGATCACGATCCTGTCGGAGAAGACACTGCCGATACCGGAACTCGGTCAGGAGGTGCAGGCGGTCCGCGGCTTCAACCTGATCGCCACGGCCAACGACCGCGACCGCGGGATCAACGAGCTGTCCAGCGCCCTGCGCCGCCGGTTCAACACCGTGGTGCTGCCGTTGCCGGAGACACCGGAGGCGGAGGTCGACATCGTCTCGCGCCGCGTCGGCCAGATCGGCCGCTCCCTCGACCTGCCGGCCGTGCCCGACGGCATCGACGAGATCCGCCGCGTCGTCACCGTGTTCCGCGAGCTGCGCGACGGGGTGACGGCCGACGGCCGCACCAGGATCAAGTCGCCCAGCGGCACGCTCTCGACGGCCGAGGCCATCTCCGTGGTCACGGGCGGACTGGCGCTCGCGGCGCACTTCGGCGACGGGGTGCTGCGGGCCGGGGACGTCGCCGCGGGCATCCTCGGCGCGGTCGTCCGTGACCCGGCGGCGGACCGCGTCGTCTGGCAGGAGTACCTGGAGACCGTCGTCCGTGAGCGGGACGGCTGGAAGGACTTCTACCGGGCCTGCCGGGAGGCCGGCGCGTGAGCGGAGGGAAGGCGGGCGCCGCGGAGCCGCTGCTGCTCGGGGTGCGGCATCACGGCCCGGGGTCGGCCCGGGCGGTGCGGGCGGCGCTGGAGGACGCCCGGCCGGGCGTCGTGCTGATCGAAGGGCCGCCCGAGGCGGACGCGTTGATTCCGCTCGCTGCCGGGGAGGACATGCGGCCGCCCGTCGCCCTGCTCGCCCACGCCGTCGACGAGCCCGGCCGCTCGGCCTTCTGGCCGCTGGCCGGGTTCTCCCCGGAGTGGGTGGCGATCCGCTGGGCGCTGGAGCACGGAGTGCCGGCCCGCTTCATCGACCTGTCCGCGGCGCACACGCTGGCGCGGGTGGAGGACGAGGGGCACGCTCCCGGAGCCGGAGCGGGCGGCGAGGGCGCCGTGCCGGAGGCGGACGTGCGGACCGATCCCCTGGGGGTGCTGGCGGAGGCGGCCGGGTACGACGACGCCGAGCGGTGGTGGGAGGACGTCGTCGAGCACCGGGGCGTGGGGAAGGGGGACCCGGTCGCGCCGTTCACGGCGCTGGAGGAGGCGATGACCGCGCTGCGGGAGGAGTGCGGGGGCAAAGGACACGAGCGGGACCTCGTCCGCGAGGCCCACATGCGGCTGCGGATCCGTGCGGCACGGCGGGAGTTCGAGGACGGCGTGGCCGTGGTGTGCGGGGCCTGGCACGTGCCGGCGCTGCGCCGCGGGTCCCCCGTCGCCGCCGACCGGGCCCTGCTGAAGGGGCTGCCGAAGGTGAAGGCGGACATGACCTGGGTGCCCTGGACCCACCGCAGGCTCTCCCGGGCGAGCGGCTACGGCGCGGGCATCGACTCCCCCGGCTGGTACGGGCACCTGTTCGACGTCCCGGACCGGCCGGTGGAGCGCTGGCTGACCAAGGTGGCCGGGCTGCTGCGGGCCGAGGGCCGGATGGTCTCGTCCGCGCACGTCATCGAGGCCGTGCGGCTGGCGGAGACCCTCGCGGCGATGCGCGGACGTCCGCTGGCCGGGCTGAGCGAGACGACGGACGCGGTGCGGGCGGTGATGTGCGACGGCTCCGACGTGCCGCTGGCGCTGGTGCGCGACCGGCTGGTCGTCGGCGACGTCCTGGGGGAGGTACCGGCCACGGCGCCCGCCGTGCCGTTGCAGCGGGACCTGGAGCGGATCCAGCGCCGGCTGCGGCTGAAGCCGGAGGCGGCGGAGCGGGAGCTGGATCTCGACCTGCGCAGGGACACCGACGCGGAGCGCAGCAGGCTGCTGCACCGGCTGCGGCTGCTCGGCATCGGCTGGGGCGAACCCGCCGCCTCGCACGGCAGCACGGGGACCTTCCGGGAGAGCTGGCGGCTGCGCTGGGAGCCGGAGCTGTCCGTACGGGTCGCCGAGGCCGGGGTGTGGGGGACGACCGTCCACATGGCCGCGACCGCCAAGGCGGAGGCGGACGCCGTCACCGCGCGGGGCCTCGACGGGGTCACCGGGCTCGCCGAGCGCTGCCTGCTGGCCGGCCTGTCGGAGGCGCTGCCCACGGTGATGCGGGTCCTCGCCGACCGGGCGGCCCTCGACACGGACGTCGGCCATCTCGCCCGGGCGCTGCCCGCCCTGGTCCGCTCCCTGCGCTACGGGGACGTGCGCGGCACGGACACGGCGGCGCTGGCGGAGGTCGCCTCCGGGCTGGCCGGGCGGATCTTCGTCGGGCTGCCCCCGGCCTGCGCCGCACTGGACGCGGACGCGGCCGAGGAGATGCGCGGCCACGTCGACGCGGTGCACGGCGCCGTGGGCCTCCTCGGCGACTCGCCCGCACCGGACCACGGGGCACTCCGCGTCCGCTGGCAGTCGGTGCTGCGGACGCTGTCCGCCCGGGACACCGTGCCCGGTGTCATCCGGGGCCGGTCCGTGCGGCTGCTGCTGGACGGCGGGCAACTGGCGCGGGACGAGGCGGCGCGGCTCATGGGACTCGCGCTGTCGCGGGGCACGCCGCCGGCGGACGCGGCCGCGTGGATCGAGGGGTTCGTCGGCGGGGGGTCCGGCGGCGGACTGCTCCTGGTCCACGACGAGCGGCTGCTCGCGCTGGTCGACGCCTGGCTGACGGGCGTACCGGCGGACGCGTTCACGGACGTACTGCCGCTGGTGCGGCGCACGTTCTCGGCGTACGAGCCGGGGGTGCGGCGCACTCTCGGCGAGCTGGTCCGGCGCGGGCCGGCGGCACGCGGGAGCGTCACGGGCACGGGCGGCGGCACACCCGGCTTCGCACCCGGCCCGGACACCGCCCGCGCGGACGCCGTGCTGCCGGTGCTGCGACTGCTGCTCGGCGGTCCGGACGAGGACGGCGCGGGAGCGGGCGCCGGACCGGCCGGAGCGGCGGGATGACGGACACGTACCGGGAGGAGGAGACGGGCATGGCGGTCACGACGCCGGACCCGGCCGCGCGGGAGCGGCTGCGCAGATGGCGCCTCGTGCTCGGCGGGGACGCGGCCGACGGGACCGGCCACGCGCTGTCCGGGCAGGACGCCGCGATGGACGGGGCGCTCACCGCGCTCTACGGCAAGGCGGACGGGCCGAAGGCGGGCGGGGACCGGTCGGCGGGGCTGGGGGCGTCGGCACCGTCGGTGGCCCGCTGGCTGGGGGACATCCGGACCTACTTCCCCACGTCCGTCGTCCAGGTCATGCAGCGCGACGCCATCGACCGGCTCGGGCTCGCCACGCTCCTGCTGGAACCGGAGATGCTGGAGGCGGTCGAGGCCGACGTCCACCTCGTCGGGACGCTGCTGTCGCTCGACAAGGCCATGCCCGAGACGACGAAGGAGACGGCACGGGCCGTTGTGCGCAAGGTCGTGCGGGACCTGGAGGACCGGCTCGCCACCCGAACCCGGGCCACCCTCACCGGCGCCCTCGACCGCAGTGCCCGCGTCAGCCGGCCGCGCCATCACGACATCGACTGGAACCGCACGATCGCGGCCAACCTCCGGCACTACCTCCCGGAACACCGGACGGTCGTGCCGGAGCGGCTCGTCGGGTACGGACGCGCCTCGCGGTCGGTGCGCAAGGAGATCGTCCTGTGCGTCGACCAGTCGGGTTCGATGGCGGCGTCGGTCGTGTACGCGGCGGTGTTCGGGGCGGTGCTGGCGTCCGTGCGGGCGGTGGACACGCGGCTCGTGGCCTTCGACACGGCGGTCGTGGACCTCACCGATCTCCTCGACGATCCCGTCGACGTGCTCTTCGGTACCCGGCTCGGCGGCGGCACGGACATCAACCGGGCGCTCGCGTACTGCCAGTCGCGGATCACCCGGCCCCCCGAGACGGTGGTCGTGCTGATCAGCGACCTCTACGAAGGGGGCATACGTGACGAGATGCTCCGGCGGGTGGCGGCGATGAAGGCGTCCGGGGTGGAGTTCGTGGCCCTGCTGGCCTTGTCCGACGAGGGGGCGCCCGCCCACGACAGGGAGCATGCGGCGGCTCTCGCCGCGCTGGGCGTACCGGCGTTCGCCTGCACACCCGATCTGTTCCCGGAGGTGATGGCGGCGGCGATGGAGAAGCGGCCGCTGCCGGTGCCGGAGACGGGATGACCGGCGCCGCACCCGCGATCGGACCGGGGAAAACGGACATGGCCGCCCATCGGTGACCGAGGGCTTGCGCGGGCTCGGGCGTCGCGTGCGAGGATCGGCGCCGTTCGACGCGGACCCCGATCGGCGTCCCCACTCGTCCCGCCGTCCGGGAGGAAGCCCGTCTTGCCCCGGTCCCCGGCCGTGCCCGGTGCCGCCCCGCGCACGATGCGTGGCGCGGCCGGGCGGCGTGCGGTCCAGCCGGCGCTGCTGGTGGGGGCGGTGTTCGTGCTCGGAGTGCTGTGCGGGGAGCGGGCCCTGGCGGCGGACCGCGCGCCGGACCCGGAGGCCTCCGCCGTCGTCGGAGCACTGGCGGCGAGCGGACCGGGCGGACCGGACCGAACGGGCGTACCGACCGGACCGACGGGGCCGACCCGACCGGTCGGACCGATCGGACCGATCGGGCCGACCCACCCGGCCTCGTCGCCCGGCCGGGTGGCCCCGGATGGGTCTGCCGGCCCCGGCGCTCCGTCCGGCTCCGCCCCACCCGGGGCGGTCGTCGATGCCCTCACCGCGCCGCGCCCGCACGCGGCCGGCCGTCCGCTGACCGAGACCGTGGCCCGTTGCGCGGACCAGCCGCTCGTGCGACCGGCCGGGGAACCGGTGGGCGAGGTGACCGGGGGCCCGGACGAGGCAGCCGGGAGGCTGGCCGCCACCCCCGAGAAGCTCCCCGTCACGGCCGGAACACCGTCCGTCACCCCCGCGAAGCCGCTCGTGCCGGCGCGGTCCGCGCCGCCGGCCGATCTCCTCCCGCTGCCGGATCTCCTCCCGCTGTCCGACGGGCTCGCGCCCGCCCTCCCCGGCACCCTCGGGGCGGACCCACCCGGTGCGCTCCGGCCCTCCTCCCCGCCGCCCGGCGATTCCGCGCCGGAAGCCCGTGACACTTCCGGCACCCCGAGCGCGCGGCACCGACCGGCCGGACCTGCCGGAACCACCGGCCCCACCCCCCACGGCCCGCCGTTCACCCGCGCCCACACCGCGCCCCACGACAGCGGCCGCGACGGCCAGGGCGCCCAGCGGGACGAGCGGGACGGCACCCCCGCGCCGAGCGCCGGGCCCGCCCTCCTCGCCCCCCACGCCCCGCCCGGTGGCCCGCCGGACGGCGTCCTGGGCGGCGGCCGTTCGACGGCGGACCAGGGCACACAGCGGCACGGCGACCCGGGCGCCGTCCCGGCGTTGCGCCGGCCCGCACCCGGGCTCGTCCCCGGCGCCACGGTGCGCGCCGACGCGTCCGGGACCCGGGACCGGTGCCGGGACGTCCCGGTCCCGCCCGCCTGACGACAGCCCCTCCCGCACCGCGCAAGCGTGCGCGCGAGGACGTGAGCCGGTGATCCCCGGCGGACAATCACCCCGCCCCGGCGGAAAACGTCGCGGAGCGGCACCCCGCCCGGTGTGCTGGTCCGCCCCCGCCTCCCCCGCCCACCTAACTCACGGGTAACAAAGGTCTCCGCGGGGCGTCAGGGCCCGGGCAGCCGAGAGCCGTCGGCTCGTCCGGGCGCGACCTCGCGGAGGGGACGACCGGCCCCATTGGGGTGGGGCCCGGTCACCCCGCAACCCCGGAAGGCGGGCAGCCGCCCCCTCCGGGTGGTGCGCAGGGCCTCACCGGGTCGACCCCAGCCCGGTGAGGCCCCTCACCTCCGGCACGCCGTGCCAGAGAACGCGGCATCATGTGACAGGTATCACCGCTCACGTGTGACCCGCGATTTAGAGAGGTCACCCAAGCGGCGATAGCCTGCGAGATGGACATGCCGCGCGCTCGGACACCGTGTGCGCCTCCCTTGTGACACAGCGGACGTCACGTTGCCCTTCGCGGCACGCCCACGCATCCAACGAACCGCGAGATCACTGATAGGGACGGAAGCGCGTGGACCTGTTCGAGTACCAGGCGAGGGACCTCTTCGCCAAGCACGATGTACCGGTGCTGGCCGGTGAAGTCATCGACACGCCTGAGGCGGCCCGCGCAGCCACTGAGCGTCTCGGTGGCAAGTCCGTCGTCAAGGCCCAGGTGAAGGTGGGTGGCCGAGGCAAGGCCGGCGGCGTCAAGCTCGCCGCGACCCCGGACGAGGCCGTCGCCCGCGCGACGGACATCCTCGGCATGGACATCAAGGGCCACACGGTCCACAAGGTGATGATCGCCGAGACGGCCCCCGAGATCGTGGAGGAGTACTACGTCTCCTTCCTCCTCGACCGTGCCAACCGCACCTTCCTCTCCATCGCCTCCGTCGAGGGCGGCATGGACATCGAGGAGGTGGCGGCCACCCGCCCGGAGGCCGTCGCCAAGACCCCGATCGACGCCAACGAGGGGGTGACCCCCGCCAAGGCGCGCGAGATCGTCGAGGCCGCGCACTTCCCGGCCGAGGTCGCCGACAAGGTCGCCGACGTCCTGGTCACCCTGTGGAAGACCTTCGTCGCCGAGGACGCGCTCCTCGTCGAGGTCAACCCGCTGGCCAAGGTCGCCTCCGGTGACGTCCTCGCCCTGGACGGCAAGGTGTCCCTGGACGAGAACGCCGAGTTCCGCCAGCCGGAGCACGAGGTCCTGCAGGACAAGGCCTCCGCCAACCCGCTCGAGGCGGCCGCCAAGGAGAAGAACCTCAACTACGTCAAGCTCGACGGTGAGGTCGGCATCATCGGCAACGGCGCGGGTCTCGTCATGAGCACGCTCGACGTCGTCGCCTACGCCGGTGAGGCGCACGGCGGCGTCAAGCCCGCCAACTTCCTCGACATCGGTGGCGGCGCCTCCGCCGCCGTCATGGCGAACGGCCTGGAGATCATCCTCGGCGACCCGGACGTCAAGTCCGTCTTCGTCAACGTCTTCGGCGGCATCACCGCCTGCGACGAGGTCGCCAACGGCATCGTTCAGGCGCTGCAGCTGCTCGCGGACCGGGGCGAGGAAGTCACCAAGCCCCTCGTCGTCCGCCTCGACGGCAACAACGCCGAGCTGGGTCGCAAGATCCTCTCCGACGCCAACCACCCGCTGGTGCAGCGCGTGGACACCATGGACGGCGCGGCCGACAAGGCCGCCGAGCTCGCGGCTGCGAAGTAAGGAAGAGGGACTCAGACAGCCATGGCTATCTTCCTCAACAAGGACTCCAAGGTCATCGTCCAGGGCATGACCGGTGCCACGGGCATGAAGCACACCAAGCTCATGCTGGCCGACGGCACCAACATCGTCGGCGGTGTGAACCCCCGCAAGGCCGGCACGTCCGTCGACATCGACGGCAACGAGATCCCGGTCTTCGGCACGGTCGCCGAGGCGATGGAGAAGACGGGCGCCAACGTCTCCGTCCTCTTCGTCCCGCCGGCCTTCGCCAAGGCCGCCGTCGTCGAGGCCATCGACGCCGAGATCCCCCTCGCGGTCGTCATCACCGAGGGCATCGCGGTGCACGACTCCGCCGCCTTCTACGCGTACGCCGTGGAGAAGGGCGACAAGACCCGGATCATCGGCCCGAACTGCCCGGGTCTGATCAGCCCCGGTCAGTCGAACGCCGGCATCATCCCGGGCGACATCACCAAGCCGGGCCGCATCGGCCTGGTCTCGAAGTCCGGCACGCTGACGTACCAGATGATGTACGAGCTGCGTGACATCGGCTTCTCCTCCGCCGTGGGCATCGGTGGCGACCCGGTCATCGGCACCACGCACATCGACGCGCTCGCCGCGTTCGAGGCGGACCCCGACACCGACCTGATCGTGATGATCGGTGAGATCGGCGGCGACGCCGAGGAGCGGGCCGCGGCCTACATCAAGGAGAACGTGAAGAAGCCGGTCGTCGGCTACGTCGCGGGCTTCACCGCGCCCGAGGGCAAGACGATGGGCCACGCCGGCGCCATCGTCTCCGGCTCCTCCGGCACGGCCGCCGCCAAGAAGGAGGCCCTCGAGGCCGCCGGCGTCAAGGTCGGCAAGACGCCGACCGAGACGGCGAAGCTGGCGCGCGCGATCCTCGCCGGCTGAGTCACCGGCACCCGCGCACCGCACGGTGGGCCCGTTCCCCGGCAGGGGGACGGGCCCACCGTCGTCTCCGCACCGGTTCACTCCGCCCGCGGCATCAGCCGCTGCGTCCCGCGCGGCAGCTCCTCGCGGAGGCTGTCCCGCAGCTCCCGCTGCTCCTGCGACAGCGGACCGGGCGCCACCCGCGGCGGAACGCCCCGGACCGTCTCGCCCGGCGGCACCGGCGGCTCGTAACGGGTGGGCGCCGTGTGCAGGGTGAGGGCCGTGCTGCCGATCAGGGCGACCGTGAAGGCGATGGCGGCCCCGGTCCAGAAGCGCGCCCGGCGTTCGCTGCCGCCGCGCACCGCGGGCGGCTCCGCCGCGCGCAGCCGGCCGGTGGAGGCCAGTTCGGCCAGCCGGTGGTGCAGCTCCCGCGGGTCGGACAGGTCCGGCAGCCGGGCGGCGACGGTCTCCCGCGCGCACATCAGCCGGCCGGCCGCCGCCCTGGTGGTGGCCTCGGTCTCCGCCGCCGTCTCCGGCAGGCCGAGACCGATCCCGTCGTACAGCAGCAGCGTGCGGCGGTACGGCGGCGGCAGGAGCAGCAGGGCTTCCAGCAGCGTGCGGTCGTCGTCATCGGCCGGCGGGGGCTCGGGCCGCCGGTAGCGGCGCCGGAGGCGGTGCCATGGGGAGAGCGCCCACTCGTGCGCCGCCGCGCGCACCCAGCCGGCCGGGTCCGGGTCGCGGGCCACTTCGGGCCAGCGGTCCCATGCCTGCTGGAACGCGCGCTCCACCGACTCGCGGGCGAGGTCCCGGCGGCCGCCGAGCAGATACGTCTGCCGGACGAGGGCGGGGGCGCAGTAGGAGTACAGGGCGTCGAAGGCCTGGGCCGGTGTCGGTCCGCCCAGGACCTCCGGGTCCGCCGGGGGCGCCTGCGCGAACGCCGACGGCTCCGGAGCGACGACGCCCAGGGGGCCACCGGCCGGCTCGTCCGGACACGCCGTCACCACCGTCGCGCCCTCCTCCCGCTGACGATCCGCCGCAGAACCCATGGCCCGTGGCTCACCGCCCGGGCCGGGCGCGGCCGCCGGTCCGGTCAGCCCGGCCAGCAGCGTCGCGTACACCTCCAGGTTCCGGCCGCGCGGGGCGCTGCGACCGGACTCCCACGAACGCACCGTCGCGGGCCGTACACCCAGGCGCGCGGCGAGCTGAGCCCGCGTCAGGGCGCCCGCCTCACGCAGACGTCGGCGTTCCCCGGGCGGGGGGAGCGGGGTGGCAGGGCTCCGTGTCACTGGACGCCCCTCCGTCCAAAAAAGTACATAAACATATATTGGGCGACACAGCGGGGCTTCGCCCGTTACACCGGGAAAGCGCGTGTCGTTGGGAGCATGGCGGGCGTGACGCAGATGACCGCTCGCCGACCCACACCGGCCGCCCTGCTCCTCCGGATGCGCGACCGCTCACCCGGACTGGCCTCCGGTCTCCTGGGCGGTGCCCTCGCGGCCGGGCTCGGACTCGCGGTGTTCACCGTGCTGGTGATGCTGCTGTGGGTCAGCTCGCCCTACCCGGACAGCGGGCCCGGCGGCGCCCTGCACACCGCGGCGGCGCTCTGGCTGCTGGCCCACGGCGCCGAACTGGCCCGCACCGGCACCCTCTCCGGAGACCTGGCCCCGGTGGGCCTCTCCCCACTGCTGCTGCTCACGCTCCCGGTGTGGCTGCTGCACCGCGCGGCACGGGACGCCGCGGACGGGAACGCGGGCGACGAGGCCCCGCTGGTGCCCGGCCGGACGGCGCTGGCGGGCGTCGTCCTCGGCTACCTGGCCATCGGCGCGCCCGCCGCGTGCTACGCCGCCGGCGGCGCGCTGCGGCCCGCGTGGACGTGGACCGCGGTGTGCGTGCCCCTGGTCGCCGTACTGGCCGCCGGGACGGGCGTCTGGTCGGCGTACGGCCGTCCGAGCGGGCCGCTGGAACGCGTCCTGGGCCGGGTACTGCCACGGGGCGCACGCCATCTCGTGCTCGGGCCGGACGGGCGCCCCGGTGTCGCGGCACGCGCGGCGGCGGCCGGGGCAGCGGTGCTGGCCGGCGGCGGGGCGCTCCTCCTGGCGGTGTCGCTGGCCTGGCACGGCGAGGAGACCCGGAAGGCGTTCCTGCGGCTGACCGAGGGCTGGTCGGGGTGGCTGGCCGTGCTGCTGCTCTGCGTCACGCTGGTGCCGAACGCCGCCGTCTGGGCCGCCGCCTACGCCCTCGGCCCCGGCTTCCTCCTCGGCGACGGCGTCCCGGTGACCCCCCTCGCCTCCGCCCCGGCCCCGCTGCTGCCACCGTTCCCGCTGCTCGCGGCGGTCCCGGACGCGGGGGCGGGAACGCCGTGGAACTGGGCGGCCGGGACGGTTCCGCTGGCGGCCGGGGCGGTGGCGGGATGGTACGTGGGCCGGGGCGCCACGATCAGTGGACGGGCCCCCGCTCCCGTCTGGAAGGCCGGCCGGACCGCCGGTGCGGCGGCCCTCGCGGCCGTGCTCTGCGCGGCGACGCTGTCCGCTCTCGCCGCGCTCGCGGGCGGTCCGCTGGGGGTGGCGGCACTCTCCCGGTTCGGCCCGGTGTGGTGGCAGGTGGGGGCCGCGACCCTGGTGTGGGTGGGCCTGACGGCGATCGCGATGTCGCTGGCGGTACGGGCCTGGCGTGCCCGCCCGCTGAGGGGCGCCCCCGGGGAACCCGTCCTCACGGGGCCGGCAGGGCACCCCCGCCCCGCGGGCGGCGGACGGTTCCGGATCCCGCGCCGCGGCGCCGGCGCGGGCAAGCGGCCGGCGTCGGGAGGCACGCCCCGCAGGCGGGACGCGCCGGCCCCGGGCGACGACGACCCGCACGAGCCGTACCTGTTCCTCGACCAGGGGTCCCCGGACCGCTCCGGTGCCGTGCCCGGCGAACGGTCCGGGGCTCTTCGCTCAGGTGCCGGGGAAGGGCGGGGCACGCTGCCGCCCCAGGACGGTGACGGCCGCGGCGAGCCGTACCCGTTCCCCGACCAGGGCGCTCCGGGCAGCTTCCGCGTCCCCGCCGCCGGGACCGCGTCCGACGCCCGGCGTCGGAGCGCCGATCCGCCCGGGTCACCCGCACACCGGGCGTGCGCAGACCCGCATGCCGGCGAGGACCCCGCGTCGCCGGACCGTGGCTAGCCCCGTGCGGTCACTCGCCGTCGCCCAGGAGGCCGCGGAGCTCCTCCGGCAGGAGGTCGCTGCAGCCCTCGCGCGACTGCTGGGTGAGGGCGTCGTTGGTGCAGGTGTAGTAGTCGCTGTAGACCAACTGGGCCGTGAAGGACGCGGCGACCAGGGCGAGTGCCAGGGACGCCGTGACCAGACCGCTCACCGCGGCCGTGGTCTGCGGGCGGCCCTTCTGCTCGGGCGCCGGGGCGTCCGGGTCCTGCGCGCGGGGCTTGGCGCGCAGGGCGCTGATCGCCCAGTACAGCGCGAGCGCGCCCAGCAGCAGCGCCACGTACGGCCAGTTGAAGAGAGCGAAGAAGAACGCCCACATACCGGACAGCAGCGCGTACCGCGCCCTGCGCTGGGCGGGGTCCGTGGGGTCCCAGCGCGGGCCGGGAGTCTTCTGCGGGCCGCCGCCCTGCCCCTCGGGGCCGCGCGGACGGTCCCCGAAACCGCCGGAGGAACGGCCGGGCTGGCGGTCGCTCCAGTTCCGGCCCCAGGGGGAGCGGCCTCCGCCCTCCCCGCCCGAGGGGTGCCTCGGCTGCCAGGGCCGGTCGGGAGTCCCCTCCGGCGGCGGCGCGAACGGATTGTCGTCCTGGGAGCCCTGGCGCCCCTGGGAGTCCTGTGGACCCGGCGCACCCCCGGCGCCCTGGGTGCCGCGCTCGTCGTCACCGCCCCTGCCGCGGGGGGCGTCGGGCGGGGAGGAGGGGCGCTCCCGCAGCAGCACGGCGCCCCGCTCCCCTCCCCGGGCCGACTGCTGGGGGAACATGAGGAATCGCGGGCTGCGGTCCGGCATCAAGTGAGCGTCTTCCCCTTAATGAAGCACGGCGTGGTCCGGCACGGCCGCCTCGCACGACGTATCGACTACGACTGAGCTGTGAGCTGGTGCGTTCCCGTCAGCTCGCGCGGCCCCGGGTCCGTCCTCCTGTGAACGCTCGGTGCGCGACACGCGTTCCCGCGCGCCACCGGCGATCCAGTACCGGCGTTCCCTGACCGGCTCGTCCCAGACGCTACCTTCCGGCCGCGCCCCCGTCCCGCGGGGGCCGCCGGGTGTGCCGGTATCGTTGCTGACGGTCGGCCGCTTCGTAGGCTTCCCCGTATCCGGGGGCCCGAAGCATTCGTATGAATGTACAAAGCGCTGTGTCGCCGGCCGCGCAGACGCTCCCCGAGAAAGGGCCCCACCGTGGCCGCCAAGCCCGTGGCCGAGCGCGCCAGGCGTCTCGTCGTGCTGGTCTCCGGATCCGGCACCAACCTTCAGGCCCTCCTCGACGAGATCGCCGCCACCGGCGCCGAGGCGTACGGGGCCGAGGTCGTGGCCGTCGGCGCCGACCGCGAGGGCATCGAGGGTCTGGCCCGCGCCGAGCGCGCCGGGCTGCCGACCTTCGTGTGCAAGGTCAAGGACCACGCGACCCGCGAGGAGTGGGACGCCGCGCTCGCGGAGGCCGTCGCCGCCCACGAGCCCGACCTCGTGGTGTCCGCCGGGTTCATGAGGATCGTGGGGAAGGAGTTCCTCGCGCGCTTCGGCGGGCGGTTCGTCAACACCCACCCCGCCCTGCTGCCCAGTTTCCCCGGGGCCCACGGCGTACGGGACGCGCTCGCGTACGGCGCCAGGGTCACCGGTTGCACCGTCCACTTCGTCGACGACGGCGTCGACACCGGGCCGATCATCGCGCAGGGCGTGGTGGAGGTCCGGGACGAGGACGACGAGAGCGCTCTGCACGAGCGCATCAAGGAAGTCGAGCGAAGGCTGCTCGTCGAGGTCGTGGGGCGGCTCGCCCGCAACGGCTATCGCATTGAGGGACGAAAGGTAGTTATCCAGTGACCGCCGAGAGCAACAAGCGGGCCATCCGACGGGCGCTCGTCTCCGTCTACGACAAGACCGGCCTCGAGGACCTCGCGCGGGGACTGCACGACGCCGGCGTGGAGCTCGTCTCCACCGGCTCCACCGCCGCGAAGATCGCCGCCGCGGGCGTCCCCGTCACCAAGGTCGAGGAGCTCACCGGCTTCCCCGAGTGCCTCGACGGCCGGGTCAAGACCCTGCACCCGAAGGTCCACGCCGGCATCCTCGCCGACCTGCGCCTGGAGGACCACCGGCAGCAGCTGACCGAGCTGGGTGTGGAGCCGTTCGACCTGGTCGTCGTCAACCTCTACCCGTTCCGCGAGACCGTCGCCTCCGGTGCCACGCCGGACGAGTGCGTGGAGCAGATCGACATCGGCGGCCCCTCCATGGTGCGCGCCGCCGCCAAGAACCACCCGTCCGTCGCGGTCGTCACCAGCCCGGCGCGCTACGCCGACGTCCTCGCGGCCGTCCGCGACGGTGGCTTCGACCTCACCACCCGCAAGCGGCTCGCCGCGGAGGCCTTCCAGCACACGGCCGCCTACGACGTCGCCGTCGCCTCCTGGTTCGCCTCCGAGTACGCCCCCGTGGACGAGTCACGGTTCCCCGACTTCCTGGGCGCCACCTGGGAGCGCAAGGACACCCTGCGCTACGGCGAGAACCCGCACCAGCCCGCCGCCCTGTACGTGTCCGGGACGGGCGGCCTGGCCGAGGCCGAACAGCTGCACGGCAAGGAGATGTCGTACAACAACTACACGGACACCGACGCCGCCTTCCGCGCCGCGTACGACCACGAGGCCCCGGCCGTCGCGATCATCAAGCACGCCAACCCGTGCGGCATCGCGACCGGCGTGGACGTCGCCGAGGCGCACCGCAAGGCGCACGCCTGCGACCCGCTGTCCGCGTTCGGCGGCGTGATCGCCGTGAACCGTCCGGTCAGCAAGGAGATGGCCGAGCAGGTCGCGGAGATCTTCACCGAGGTCATCGTCGCGCCGGACTACGAGGACGGCGCCCTCGAAGCCCTCACCAAGAAGAAGAACATCCGCGTCCTGCGCGCCCCCGAGGCCCCGTCCGCCCCGGTCGAGGTGAAGCCGATCGACGGCGGCGCGCTCCTCCAGGTCACCGACCGCCTCCAGGCCGAGGGCGACGACCCGGCCACCTGGACGCTGGCCACCGGCGAGGCCCTCTCCGAGGCGGAGCTGGCCGAGCTGGCCTTCGCCTGGAGGGCGTGCCGCGCGGTGAAGTCCAACGCGATCCTGCTCGCCAAGGACGGCGCCTCCGTCGGCGTCGGCATGGGCCAGGTCAACCGCGTCGACTCCGCGAAGCTGGCCGTCGAGCGGGCGGGCGCCGAGCGCGCGGCCGGTTCCTACGCCGCCTCGGACGCGTTCTTCCCCTTCCCCGACGGCCTGGAGATCCTCACCGAGGCCGGCGTGAGGGCCGTGGTCCAGCCCGGCGGCTCGGTCCGCGACGAACTGGTCGTCGAGGCCGCGAAGAAGGCGGGCGTGACGATGTACTTCACCGGCACGCGCCACTTCTTCCACTGACGCCCTGCCGCCCGCCCGCCCGCCCGCCCGCACGGGCGGTCGGGCGGCGGTGGAACGAGACCGGGCCGTGCCCCCCGAGTTCGGGTGGGGACACGGCCCGGTGACGTTTGGACGGCGGCGTGGGCACGCCCGCCGGTTCAGTACCTCGGTCGCCTGAACCACTCCGCGCTGGCGCGCTTGGCCGCGAAGACGATCACCAGGATCGACACGACCCAGATGACCAGGCCGAGGCCGTACATGCCCAGGGCGAAGATGCCGCTGACGATCGCGAACGAGGCGTACACGATCGAGCAGACGCGGACGGCGGGTCCGCCCTTGGCGTACTGGAGCAGCAGCACCAGGCCGAGCACCGCGAAGACGGAGGCCAGGCCGACGAAGAAGACGATGACGCCCTTGCCCAGGTCGGCGAACTCCTCGGTGTTGACGTCACCGGAGATGCCGGCCTCGTCCACCAGTTCGTCCCACTCGGCCAGCGCCACGGCGTACACGGCCGCGATGATCACGTGGGCCACGGCGATCACGGCGAGCAGGATCTGCGCGGCGCGGGTGATGCCGGGCATCTGGGTCGGGGCGTAACCGCCGCCGTACGGCTGGGACACCGGCGGGGCCGCGGGATAGCCGTACCCCTGCTGCGAGGCGCCGGGCTGCTGGGGGTAACCGTAGCCGGGGCCGGCCGGGGGCTGCTGGGGCGGCTGCCCGTAGGGGTTGTTCGGGTCGCCGAAACTCATGGCGGTTCTTCCTCCGTTTGCGCTTCGAGTGCGGGGACGACGCGAGGGCCGGCGCGGAGGAAGGTGCACAGATGCGGTCCGTCCCCCCGGTTCTGCCCGCGGCACTGCGCCACTCATCGTTCTTGACCGTTCCTTTCCTTGTCCAGGCGTACGCCGTATGTGTTGTGCAAGTGCAACATCGCTGATCTTGGACCGGTTCGGACCGAAGACGATCGATTGCGGGGGACGGGTGCCGGGTGGCCGGAATGCGGGCTGATTGGAACCGGGGCCCGGTCATCCGCGAGGATGGGGGCATGACCGCCCAGATTCTCGATGGCAAGGCCACCGCAGCCGAGATCAAGTCCGATCTGACCGCCCGCGTGGCGGCGCTGAAGGAGAAGGGCGTCACGCCCGGCCTCGGCACCGTCCTCGTGGGGGAGGACCCCGGCAGCCAGAAGTACGTCGCGGGCAAGCACCGTGACTGCGCCCAGGTGGGCATCGCCTCCATCCAGCGTGAACTGCCGGGCACGGCCACGCAGGAGGAGATCGAGGCGGTCGTCCGTGAGCTGAACGAGGACCCCGCCTGCACCGGTTACATCGTCCAGCTGCCGCTGCCCAAGGGCATCGACGAGAACCGCATCCTCGAACTGATGGACCCACAGAAGGACGCCGACGGCCTCCACCCGATGAACCTCGGCCGTCTCGTCCTCAACGAGCCGGCCCCGCTGCCCTGCACCCCGAACGGCATCATCACGCTGCTGCGCCGCCACGGCGTGGAGATCAAGGGAGCCGAGGTGGTGGTCGTCGGACGGGGCGTCACCATCGGCCGTCCGATGCCGCTGCTGCTGACCCGGCGCAGCGAGAACGCCACCGTGACCCAGTGCCACACCGGCACCCGCGACCTGGCGGCGCACCTGCGGCGGGCCGACATCATCGTGGCCGCCGCGGGCAGCGCCCACCTGATCCGCCCCGAGGACGTCAAGCCGGGCGCGGCCGTCCTCGACGTCGGCGTCTCCCGCAGCGCCGAGGGCAAGATCGTGGGCGACGTCCACCCGGGCGTGGCCGAGGTGGCCGGCTGGGTCGCCCCGAACCCCGGCGGCGTCGGCCCGATGACCCGGGCCCAGCTGCTGGTCAACGTGGTCGAGGCGGCGGAGCGCAGTGTCGGCTGACCGGAACGCCCCCCAGGCGCCCGGTGTCTCCGGCACCCCCGAGGCGCCGGAGCGGCCCGAGGACATCACGGTCCGTGATCCGGTCAGCGCGCCCGACGCCGAGGGCAGGCCGCGGCGCACCACCCGCCGGTTCCCGCTCTTCACCCGGGACACCGCGCGCCCCGAGGGCGGCGGCAGGGCCGCCCCGGGTGACGCTCCGGCGCCCGCCCGCCAGTGGCCGATCCTCGCCGTGCTGCTCACGGCCGGTCTGGGACTGCTGGTCACCGCGATGGACCAGTTCCGGCTCGGCACGCTGCTGATCGGCGTGGCCCTGGTGGCCGGGGCGCTGCTGCGGTGGCTGGTGCGCAACGTCGGCATGCTCGCGGTGCGCTCCCGCTTCACCGACATCGTCACGTACGGCGGGCTGGGCCTGGGGATCGTGCTGCTGGCGCTGATGGTCCAGCCCGAGCCGAAGCTGAGGATCCCGTTCCTGGCGGACCTGCTGCACTTCACGATCAGCGGCTGAGCCGCGTCCTGACCCGTCGGCGACGGCCCGTCCTCACCCCCGTGAGAGGACGGGCCGTCGCCGCGCTCCACACTCCTGCACGGCGAAGCGCCCGTTCAACGGCTGCCCGGCCGCTGTGGCACGGAAGTGACCGTTCCGCTACGTCGCGCGGAATCCGCTGACAGCCCCGCGATGCGACTGCGACATGCTCGCGACAACCGTGCACGTCAGGCCCGCCGAGTGCCGCGGAACGCGTCCCGGTGCGCCGGTCGGTCCCGCCGGACGGGTGGGGCGTACGGGATGCACGCGACACGATGGGAGACGGCGAGGTGAACCGGGGCAAAGGAGGCGTCGCGACACGTTTCACCCGCTTCTTACGGGTTCTGTTCGGTCCAGGGTCCGACCGATGGGACACTGGGGCGAGCGAGCGGGCGTGCGGCGTTGCGCGCCCACGGCCCTGATGCTCCCGTGCGCCCCCACCCCGGGAACTGAGACCCTGGCCGGCGGCATCCCTGTGGGTAGCCGGACGGAGACTCGGCAGAGGGCACCATGCGCGAGGGAAGAACAGCACGAACCGGGGGGAAGAGGGGGAAGCAATGCCTCGTTGGAAGGCCTTGCCGGATGAACTCGATCCGCAGATCAGGGAGTTCACGAGCCAGCTCAGGCGGGTCGTGGACCGCAGCGGCCTGAGCGTCGCGTCGGTCTCCGACCGCACGGGCTACAGCAAGACGTCCTGGGAGCGTTATCTGAACGGACGGCTGCTGGCGCCGAAGGGCGCGATCGTGGCGCTGGCCGAGGTCACCGGTACCAACCCGCTGCACCTCACCACCATGTGGGAGCTCGCCGAGCGCGCCTGGAGCCGCTCGGAGATGCGTCACGACATGACGATGGAGGCGATCCGGATCTCGCAGGCGCGTGCCGCGCTCAGCGAGCTCGCCGGGCCGTCGTCGGGCGGCGGAACCCGTAAGGGCGGGGCAGCGGTCCGTCCGGGTGTCGCGGGACCGGCCGGTGTCGCGCCGAGCGTGCCGCCGCAGCCGACCGCCTCCGAGGTGCGGGACGCGGGCGGCGGCGTCCGCCAGGACGGCGTACCCGGGAACTCCTGGGGCGTCGCCGGGTCGCCGCAGCCGGGCCGGCATGGCACCGGGACCGGGACCCCGTCCGCGCCGCCCGCCGGCGGGCGGGGAGCGGGGACGCACGGTGCGCCGCCCAGGGGTACCTCGGGTCATGGCCGGCAGGCCGGCTCGGGTCGGCCCGGCGGCAAGAAGCGGACGTCGACGGTCATCGCCGGGGCGGTGGGGGCGCTCGTGGTGATCGCCGCGGCGTTCTACGTCACCGGGCTCGAGAACGACAAGAAGAAGGACGACGCGGCGACGTCCCCGTCGCCGACCGCCACCAGCAACGCGAACCTCCCGCCGGGCGTCGAGTGCAGCGGCGCGAGCTGCGACGGCAAGGACGCCGAGGTCATGGGGTGCAGCGGTGACCTCGCCACCACGGCGCGGACCGCGACGGTCGGCACCGCCACCGTGGAGGTCCGCTACAGCGAGACCTGCGGCGCGGCATGGGGGAGGATCACCCAGGCGGGCCAGGGTGACACGGTCGAGATCAGTTCGGGCTCGTCGAAGCAGAGCGACACCATCTCCGCGGCCGGTGACACGGTCACCTACACCGCGATGGTGCCGGTCGAGGACGAGACCGACGTGAAGGCCTGCGCGACGCTGGCCGCCTCCGGCGAGAAGGGCTGCACGGAGTAGCCCGACGGGAGCGCCCGCCCGGCCCGACGCCTCGGACACTCCGGGGCGGCCGGGCCGCCTGTTCTTCCCCGCCCTTCCCCGGCCGGAGGAATCCCGGCTCCGGGCGCGGGACGGCATCGGGTGGGGACGCGGGGGCCCGTGCTCGGGGCCGGACGGGGGCGCCCGCGCGTACGCCGTACGGGTCCATTTGTGTGGGGGAATCGTGGGGACGTGAATGGGCCCGCGAAAGACGGGCACGCGAAAAGTACCCCCACGGGAGTCCGGCACGGTCGGTCCCCGAAGGCGGCCGCTCCGCCCCCACCTCTCCCGGGCGGAGCGGCCGCCCCCTTCGTGTCCTGCCCGGTACCCGCGTGTGCGGGCCGTCACTCTGTGGGGCGGGCCACAGAGGACCCGGACGTCCGTGATCGCGGATGCGCGATAGCCTGACCGCTGGATCTCTCTTGGCGCCAAGAGATCGATCATGCGAACCGATGATCGATCATCGCGGCGGACGCCGGTCACGAGCCGGCGAGCGGGATCCAGCATCCCGGGGCAGGGACCGCCCCACCGCCAGCTGTCATACGGAGAACGCCATGACCCGCACTCCCGTGAACGTCACCGTCACCGGCGCGGCCGGCCAGATCGGTTACGCCCTGCTCTTCCGCATCGCCTCCGGCCAGCTGCTCGGCGCGGACGTGCCGGTCAAGCTGCGCCTGCTGGAGATCACCCCGGCGCTGAAGGCCGCCGAGGGCACGGCCATGGAGCTCGACGACTGCGCGTTCCCGCTGCTGCAGGGCATCGACATCACGGACGACCCGAACGTGGCGTTCGACGGTGCGAACGTCGGCCTCCTCGTGGGTGCCCGTCCGCGTACCAAGGGCATGGAGCGCGGTGACCTCCTCGAGGCCAACGGCGGCATCTTCAAGCCGCAGGGCCAGGCCATCAACGCCCACGCCGCGGACGACATCCGCGTCCTGGTCGTCGGCAACCCGGCCAACACCAACGCGCTGATCGCCCAGGCCGCCGCCCCGGACGTGCCCGCCGAGCGGTTCACCGCGATGACCCGCCTGGACCACAACCGCGCTCTGACGCAGCTGTCGAAGAAGACCGGCGTCCCGGTCTCCGAGATCAAGAAGCTGACGATCTGGGGCAACCACTCCGCCACCCAGTACCCGGACATCTTCCACGCCACCGTCGCCGGCAAGAACGCCGCCGAGGTCGTGAACGACGAGAAGTGGCTGGCCGAGGACTTCATCCCGACCGTCGCCAAGCGCGGTGCCGCGATCATCGAGGCCCGTGGCGCCTCGTCGGCCGCCTCCGCCGCCAACGCCGCCATCGACCACGTGCACACCTGGGTCAACGGCACCGCCGACGGCGACTGGGCCTCCATGGGCATCCCGTCCGACGGCTCCTACGGCGTCCCGGAGGGCCTCATCTCCTCCTTCCCGGTCACCGTGAAGGACGGCAGGTACGAGATCGTCCAGGGGCTGGAGATCAACGAGTTCTCCCGCGCCCGGATCGACGCCTCCGTCAAGGAGCTCGAGGAGGAGCGCGAGGCGGTCCGCGGCCTCGGCCTCATCTGATCCCACCCGCGCAGGCTTTCGGGCCCCGTACCGGTTCCACCGGTACGGGGCCCGCCGCGTTCCGCCGGTGCCCCACCCGCGTCCCGGTGGGCGGCGCGCGCCGCCCTGCCGTACGACGCGGAGCAGCCCGGCCGCCACTCCCGCCCGGACAGCCGGTCTCCGGGCCGGCCGGCCGGGCGTCTCCTCCCGCCACCGCCCGGTTTCCGTGACCCGGCGCACTCCCGGACGCCAATTCGGCATGCATGCGGGGCGTCAGGGCAGGAGCACCCGGTCCCGTGGATGACACCTGTGTGATGCACGGACGCGGAACAGGAACGGAAGGCAGTTGGCGATCATGGCGGACAGCACAGAACTTCGGGCGCGCGGCACCATCCACGCGGGGGGTGAGTGGCGGCCCGCCGTCTCGGGGACCACCCGCGAGATCCTCGACCCCGCGGACGCCCTGCCGTTCGCCGTCGTCGCGGAGGGCGACGAGAAGGACGCCGACCTCGCGGTGGCCGCCGCGCGCCGCGCCTTCGACGAGGGCCCCTGGCCGCACACGCCCGTCGCCGAGCGGGCCGCGCTGCTGCGCCGCGTCGCCGAACTGCTCACCCGTGACCGGGAGAAGCTCGGTCTGCTGGAGAGCCGGGACGCGGGCAAGACGGTGGAGGAGGGGCGCGTCGACATCGACTGCGTCGCCGACGCCTTCCGCTACTTCGCCGACCTGGTCGCCGGGGAGGCGCCCGGACGGGTCGTCGACGCGGGTTCGCCCGACGTCCACAGCGTCGTCGTGCACGAGCCGGTCGGCGTCTGTGCGCTGATCACTCCCTGGAACTACCCGCTCCTCCAGGCCAGTTGGAAGATCGCCCCGGCCCTCGCGGCCGGCAACACCTTCGTCGTCAAGCCCAGCGAGATCACCCCGCTCACCACCGTCGCCCTCGTCGAGCTGCTGATCGAGGCCGGACTGCCCGCCGGTGTCGCGGGCATCGTCACCGGCCCCGGCCACACCGTCGGCGCCCGGCTGGCCGAGCACCCGGACGTCGACCTGGTCTCCTTCACCGGCGGTCTGGCCAGCGGCACCAAGGTCGCCCAGGCCGCCGCCCCGGGCGTGAAGAAGGTGGCCCTCGAACTCGGCGGCAAGAACCCCAACGTCGTCTTCGCCGACGCCTGCGCCACCGACGACGGCTTCGACACCGCCGTCGACCAGGCCCTCAACGCGGCCTTCATCCACAGCGGCCAGGTCTGCTCCGCGGGCGCCCGCCTCATCGTCGAGGAGTCGGTCCGGGACCGCTTCGTCACCGAACTCGCCCGCCGCGCCGAGAGGATCAGGCTCGGCCGGGGCACCGAGGACGGCGTCGAGTGCGGTCCGCTGGTCTCCGCACAGCAGCGCGCGAAGGTCGAGGCGTACGTCGAGTCCGCGCTCAAGGAGGGCGCGGTGCTGCGCTCCGGCGGCAAGCGGCCCGAGCCGTCCGCCGAACGCCCCGCGGCCGGCTACTTCTACGAGCCGACCGTCCTCGACCGCTGCCACCGCGAGATGCGCGTCGTACGCGAGGAGGTCTTCGGACCGGTCGTCACCGTCGAGACCTTCCGCACCGAGGGGGAGGCCGTCGCCCTCGCCAACGACACCGAGTACGGACTGGCCGGCGCGGTGTGGACCGCCGACGCGGGCCGTGCCCGCCGGGTCGCCGGGCGGCTGCGCCACGGCACCGTGTGGATCAACGACTTCCACCCCTACCTCCCGCAGGCGGAGTGGGGCGGGTTCGGCAGGAGCGGAGTGGGCCGGGAGCTCGGCCCGGCCGGTCTCGCCGAGTACCGCGAGACCAAGCACATCTACCAGAACCTGGCGCCGAAGCCGGTGCGCTGGTTCGCCGGCTGAACCACGGACCGCCGGCCGGTGCCCCCGCACCCGTCCTCGGCTCCGTCCCCACCGCTCACCTCCCAGCGTGCCGCGGACCGGCGGTACCACAGGCGTCGGCGAGGGGTACGGCACGCACGGCCGTACCCCTCGCCGGGCCGTGCCGCCCGCCCGCGACCGACCACCCGCCCCCGAGTCCCCGGAGGAGTACCACACCGATGCCAGCTCACACCCACGAACGTGAACTCGCCTACGACTACGTCGTCATAGGCGGCGGCACCGCCGGATCCGTCATCGCCTCCCGGCTGACCGAGAACCCGGACGTGACCGTCGCCGTCATCGAGGGCGGCCCCAGCGACGTCGGCCGCGACGACGTGCTGACCCTGCGCCGCTGGATGGGTCTGCTCGGCGGTGAACTGGACTACGACTACCCGACCACCGAACAGCCGCGCGGCAACTCGCACATCCGGCACAGCCGGGCCCGCGTCCTCGGCGGATGCTCCTCGCACAACACGCTCATCGCGTTCAAGCCGCTGCCGTCCGACTGGGACGAGTGGGAGGCGGCCGGTGCCGAGGGCTGGGGGGCGGTGCAGATGGAGGCCTACTACGCCCGCCTCGAGAACAACATCGTCCCGGTCGACGAGAAGGACCGCAACGCCATCGCCCGGGACTTCGTCGACGCCGCGCGAACGGCCCTCGACGTCCCCCGGATCGAGGGCTTCAACGAGAAGCCGTTCTCCGAAGGCGTCGGCTTCTTCGACCTGGCCTATCACCCGGAGGACAACAAGCGCTCCTCCGCATCGGTGGCGTACCTCCACCCGGTGATGGACGAGCGCCCCCATCTCACCCTCATGCTGGAGACGTGGGCGTACCACCTGGAGCTGGACGGCACCCGAGCCGAGGGCGTCCACGTGCGGACCAAGGACGGCGAGGAGATCCTCGTCAGGGCGCGGCGCGAGGTCGTGCTGTGCGCCGGCGCCGTCGACTCGCCGCGGCTGCTGCTGCACTCCGGCATCGGCCCCAGGGCCGACCTGGAGGCGCTCGGCATACCCGTGGTGCTCGACCTGCCCGGTGTCGGCGAGAACCTGCTCGACCACCCCGAGTCGGTGATCGTCTGGGAGACGGACGGCCCCCTCCCGGACAACTCCGCGATGGACTCCGACGCCGGACTGTTCGTGCGCCGCGACCCCGAACACGCGGGCCCCGACCTGATGTTCCACTTCTACCAGATCCCGTTCACCGACAACCCGGAGCGACTGGGCTACCGGCGGCCCGACTTCGGCGTTTCCATGACCCCGAACATCCCCAAGCCGAAGTCCCGCGGCCGTCTCTACCTCACCAGCGCCGACCCCGAGGTCAAACCGGCCCTCGACTTCCGCTACTTCACCGACGAGGACGACTACGACGGGCGCACCCTCGTCGACGGCATCCGCATCGCCCGCGAGATCGCGAAGACCGAACCCCTGGCCCGCTGGCTCAAGCGCGAGGTGGCGCCCGGACCGGACGTCACCGGCGACGAGGAACTCGGTGAGTACGCCCGTAGGGCCGCCCACACCGTCTACCACCCGGCGGGCACCTGCAGGATGGGCGACGCGGACGACGAACAGGCCGTCGTCGACCCACAGTTGCGCATCCGCGGACTGCAGGGCATCCGGATCGCGGACGCCTCCGTCTTCCCCACCATGACCGCCGTCAACCCGATGATCTGCGTCCTCATGGTCGGCGAACGCGCCGTCGACCTGATCGGTGGTGCCGCGTGACGACCACCCCGACTCCCCCCACCGGCACCCCCGTCTTCGCCGTCGACGGCCTGTGGAAGGTCTTCGGACCCAAGGCCGGCCGTGTCCCCGGCGACCCCGCCCTCGCCGCCCTCGACCCCGCGGAACTGCGCTCCCGCACCGGCTGCACGGCCGCCGTGCGCGACGTGAGCTTCGACGTCCGCAAGGGCGAGGTCTTCGTCGTCATGGGCCTCTCCGGCTCCGGCAAGTCCACGCTGGTGCGCTGTCTGACCCGGCTGATCGAGCCGACCGCGGGCACCATCGCCATCGACGGCGAGGACGTGCGCGCGATGGACGGGGCACGACTGCGCGCGCTGCGCCGGCACCGCGCCGCCATGGTCTTCCAGCACTTCGGCCTGCTGCCGCACCGCACCGTCCTCGACAACGTCGCCTACGGCCTGGAGATCCAGGGCAAGGGCAAGGCGGAACGCCGGGAGAAGGCCGCCGAAGTCGTCGCCAAGGTCGGCCTGGAAGGCTTGGAACAGCGCAGACCGGCCCAGCTCTCCGGCGGCCAGCGCCAGCGCGTCGGACTCGCCCGCGCCCTCGCCGTCGACCCCGAGGTCCTCCTCTTCGACGAGCCGTTCAGCGCGCTCGACCCGCTGATCCGGCGCGACATGCAGGAGGAGGTGATCCGGCTGCACCGGGAGGAGGGCCGCACCATGGTCTTCATCACCCACGACCTCCAGGAAGCCCTGAAGCTCGGCGACCGGATCGCCCTCATGCGGGACGGCCGCGTGGTCCAGCTGGGCACCCCGGAGGAGATCGTGGGCTCGCCCGCCGACGACTACGTCCGCGCGTTCGTCCGCGACGTCCCGCGCGAACAGGTCCTGACCGTCCGCACGGCGATGCGCCCGGCGGTCTCCTCCGAGGAGGCCGCCACGGGCCCGGGCATCCGCCCGGACGCCACGGTCTCGGAGGCCATCGAGGCGGTGTCCCGGGCGGGCACCTCGGCCCGGGTCCTGGACCACCGGGGCACGTGCGTCGGCGTGGTCGACGCGGGCGCCCTGCTCGACGTGGTCGCCGGCGTGTCCGCCACGACCGTCGGCAACGGCGCCGGCGCGTCCGCCACGACCGCGGGCAGCCACGCCGCCGGGGCGGTGCCCGCACCGGTGCAGCGCCGTGAGCCGACACCCCCCACGGCCACCACCAGCGAGGAGCCGGTGTGATGGCGACGTTCACAGCGACAGCCGAGAAGGCGTCCCCGCCGGGCGTCCGGACCAACCCGACCGTCCGCAAACTGGCCGCCCTCACCCTGATCGCGGCCGTCCTCGTGCCCCTCGCCGCCGCCCGCTGGGCGAGCGGCACCTGGCCCGAGGCCCTGACCGTCGACGTCTCCGGACCGCTCGGCGCGGCCAGCGACTGGATCATCGACAACCGCGACTCCCACCCCCTCTTCCTCCACTTCCTCGGCCACGTGAGCAACGCCGTCGTCCTCTCCGTACGCGCCGTCTACCTCGCCCTCCTCGCCGTCGGCTGGGCGGGAGTGACCGGCGTGGCCGCCCTCATCGCCTGGCGCGTGGCGGGCATCCGCCTCGCCCTCGCGACCGCCACCGCGGTCCTCGCCTGCGGCCTCCTCGGCATGTGGGTGCCGACCGTGCAGACCCTCGCGCTCATGGTGGTCGCCGTGGCCGCGTCCGTCCTGGTGGGCCTGCTCCTCGGCCTCGCCGCCGGCCTGTCCGACCGCATGGACCGGATCCTGCGCCCGGTTCTCGACACCATGCAGGTCCTTCCGGCCTTCGCCTACCTCCTCCCCGTGGTCCTGGTCTTCGGCATCGGCGTCCCCGCGGCCGTCCTGGCCACCGTCGTCTACGCCGCCCCGCCCATGGCCCGCCTCACCGCGCTCGGGCTGCGCGGCGCCGACAAGGAGGTGCTGGAGGCGGTCGAGTCGCTCGGGACCACCGCCCGCCAGCGCCTGCTGACCGCGCGCATCCCCCTGGCCCGCAAGGAACTGCTGCTCGGCCTCAACCAGACGATCATGATGGCGCTGTCCATGGCCGTCATCGCCTCCGTCATCGGCGCCGGCGGTCTCGGCGACCGCGTCTACCAGGCCCTGGCCTCGGTCGACGTCGGTGCCGCGCTCGCCGCCGGCATCCCGATCGTGCTGCTCGCCGTCGTCCTCGACCGGGTGACCGGCGCGGCCGGCGCGCGACTCGGGCAGGCGCCCGCCCCGCACGCCCGCACCCTGTGGGCCTGCGCCCTGGCCGCCGCCGCGGCCGTCGCGGTCACCGGACGGCTCACGGACCGCCTGGAGTGGCCCGACGGCTGGATCGTGGGCATCGCCGAGCCGGTCAACCGGGCCGTCGGCTGGATGACCGACCACCTGTACTCGGGCGTGCCCCTCGTCGGCGGCACCGCCGACTGGGCGGGCCGGTTCACCACCTGGGTCCTCGACCCGCTCCGGGACGGCCTGCAAGGGCTCCCCTGGTGGTCCGTGCTCCTGATCGTCGCCGCCCTGGCCTGGGTGATCGGCACCTGGCGCACCGCCCTCACCGCCGCCTCGGCCATGGCCGCGATCGGCGTGCTCGGCGTGTGGAACCCGTCGCTGGACACGCTCTCCCAGGTTCTCGCGGCCGTCGCCGTGACGCTCGTCCTCGGCTTCGCGACCGGGGTCGCCGCCGCCCGCAGCGACCGTGTCGAACGCCTGCTGCGGCCCGTGCTGGACGTGTTCCAGACCATGCCGCAGTTCGTGTACCTCATCCCCGTCGTCGCCCTGTTCGGTGTCGGCCGCGCGCCCGCCGTCGCCGCCGCGGTCGTCTACGCCCTGCCGGCCGTCGTCCGCATCACCACCCAGGGCCTGCGCCAGGTCGACCCGGCCGCCCTGGAAGCGGCCCGCTCGCTCGGCGCGACCAGCGGCCAGCAACTCCGCCAGGTCCAGTTCCCGCTGGCCCGCCGGGCGCTGCTGCTCGCCGTCAACCAGGGCGTCGTGCTGGTCCTCGCCGTCGTCGTCATCGGCGGTCTGGTCGGCGGCGGCGCGCTCGGCTACGACGTCGTCTTCGGCCTCGCCCAGGGCGACCTGGCGACCGGCCTGGTGGCCGGGGCGGCGATCGTCTGCCTGGGCCTGATGCTCGACCGGGTGACCCAGCCGACCCAACGCCGCCCGCGGAAGGGAGCGTGACATGCGATTCCGTACGACCCCGGCGGTGGCCGCCGGCTCCGCGCTGGCGCTGCTGGCCCTGACCGGCTGCGGTGCCGCCGACATGACCAGGCAGGCGTCGCCCTTCGCCAACGCCCAGGGCGCCAGGACGGTCACCCTGTCCGTGCAGTCCTGGGTGGGCGCGCAGGCCAACGTGGCCGTCGCCCAGTACCTGCTGGAACACGAGCTCGGCTACCGCGTCGACACCGTCCAGGTCGACGAGGTGCCCGCCTGGGACGCGCTCAGCCAGGGCAGGGTCGACGCGATCCTGGAGGACTGGGGGCACCCCGAGCAGGAACAGCGGTACGTCGAGGAGAAGAAGACGATCGCCCCCGGCGGCGACCTCGGCGTCACCGGGCACATCGGCTGGTACGTGCCGACGTACTTCGCCGAGCAGCACCCGGACGTCACCGACTGGAAGAACCTCAACAAGTACGCCGACCGGTTCCGCACCCCGGAGAGCGGCGGCAAGGGCCAGCTGATGGACGGCTCACCGTCCTACGTCACCAACGACAAGGCGCTGGTGAAGAACCTGAAGCTGGACTACCGCGTGGTGTTCGCCGGCTCCGAGGCGGCGCAGATCACCCAGATCAAGCAGTTCGCCAAGGAGAAGAAGCCCTTCCTCACCTACTGGTACACGCCCCAGTGGCTGTTCGAGCAGGTGCCGATGACCGAGGTGAAGCTGCCCCCCTACGAGGAGGGCTGCGACGCCGATCCGGCGAAGGTCGCCTGCGCCTACCCGGTCACGCCCCTGCAGAAGTACCTCAACGCGGACTTCGCGGAGAACGGCGGCGAGGCGGCGGAACTGCTCAGGAACTTCCGGTGGACGACGGCAGACCAGAACGAGGTCTCCCTGATGATCGCCGACCGGAAGCTGTCACCACGCCAGGCGGCGAAGAAGTGGGTGGACAGCCACGCATCCGTCTGGAAGACGTGGCTGCCCTGACCCTCAGCGCGGCGTCGAGGCGGTCACGGTGACCGTCACCGGTGCTGTCCCGGCTGGTAGTGGCCCGGTGTCATGCGGCACGTGACACCGAACCGGTTCCACGCGTTGATCACCGTGATCGCGGCGATCAGCTGGGACAGCTCCGCCTCGTCGAACAGCTTGGCGGCCCGCTCGTACACCTCGTCGGGCACGAAACCGTCCGTCAGCACGGTGACGGCCTGAGTCAGCTCGATCGCCGCGAGCTCCTTCTCCGTGTAGAAGTGCCGCGACTCCTCCCACGCGGAGAGCTGCACGATCCGCTCGACGCTCTCGCCCGCCGCGAGGGCGTCCTTGCTGTGCATGTCCAGGCAGAAGGCGCAGTGGTTGATCTGCGAGGCGCGGATCTTCACCAGTTCGTACAGCGCGGGGTCGAGGCCCTTCCGGGCGGCGGCGTCCAGCCGGACCATCGCCTTGTAGACCTCGGGGGCGTGCCGGGCCCACTCCACACGGGCGGGCACCTCGGCGGCGTACGGTGTGGTGGCGGTGGGCGGCGTCGTGGTCGCGGCCGGCGTCGTTCCGTTGGTGGTCATGCCTCGACCCTAGGAGCGGTCCGGCCCAGGAGTATGGTCCATTTCCATGGCGGAACGCTGGGCCACTTTCGGCATCGATCTCCACCTCGACCCGAGCGGCCCCGGCCTGCGCCGCGGCCTCACCGACGCCCTGCGCGAGGCCGTCCGCAGCGGTCGTCTCGCACCGGGCACCCGCCTGCCCTCCTCCCGCTCCCTCGCCGCCGACCTGGGCATCGCCCGCAACACCGTCGCCGACGCCTACGCGGACCTGGTCGCCGAGGGCCGGCTCACCGCACGGCAGGGCTCCGGCACCCGCGTCGCCGACCGCGTGGTCCCCGGCCCGCCCGCCGCCGCCGCGTCCCCCCGCCGGACACCCGGCCGGCTGCCCTACAGCCTCGTCCCCGGCACCCCCGACCTCGCCTCCTTCCCCCGGGCGGAATGGCTCAGGGCCACTCGCCGCGCCGTCGCCGCCGCGCCCCACGACGCCTTCGGCTACGGCGACCCGCGGGGCCGCCCCGAACTGCGCACCGCGCTCGCGGACTACCTGGCGCGCGTCCGGGGCGTACGCGCCGACCCCGAACACCTCGTCGTCTGCTCGGGTTTCGCCCACGGCCTGCGCCTGCTCAGCGAGGTCCTGCACGCCCGCGGCGCCCGCACCCTGGCCGTGGAGTCCTACGGCCTGGACGTCCACTGGAAGCTGGCCGGCCGCGCCGGCCTGCACACCGCCCCGCTGCCCCACGACGCCTCCGGCACGCGCGCCCAGGAGCCGGGGACCGCCGACGCGGTACTCCTCAGCCCCGCCCACCAGTTCCCCCTCGGCGGCGCCCTGCTCCCCGAACGCCGCGCCGCCGTCGTCGACTGGGCCCGCCGCACCGGCACCCTGATCCTGGAGGACGACTACGACGGCGAGTTCCGCTACGACCGCCAGCCCGTCGGCGCGCTCCAGGACCTCGACCCCGACCACGTCGTCTACCTCGGCACGGCCAGCAAGTCCCTCGCTCCGGGCCTGCGCCTGGGCTGGATGGCCGTGCCCCCGTCGCTGCTCCCCGCCGTCACCGATCACGGCGGCGGCCTCTCCGTCAGCGTCGTCGAACAGCTCACCCTCGCCGAGTTCCTCACCTCCGGCGCCTACGACCGTCATGTCCGCGCCGCGCGCCTGCGCTACCGGCGGCGCCGCGACGCCCTCGTCCGGGCCCTCGCCGAACGGGCCCCCGACGTCCGGGTCACCGGCATCGCGGCCGGCCTCCACGCGGTCCTCCGACTGCCGCCCGGCACCGAACAGTCCACCGTGCAGGCAGCGACCTGGCACGGACTCTCCGTCCACGGCCTCTCCCGCTTCCGCCACCCCGCCGCCGACGTCACCCCGTCCGACGCCCTGGTCGTCGGCTACGCGACCCCACCGGACCACGCCTGGACGGCCACCCTGGAGGCCCTGTGCAGGGCGCTGCCGTGACGCATCAAGTGCGCATTCGGGACCAAGAGGTACAAAGGGGCGGCGCCGTGAGGCCGGTGGGCGGGGGCTGTCGTGACCGGGCGGCGGCCGGTCTCTAGGCTGTCCGCCGCGAGCCGGAGCGCACATGGCCCCGGCGGAGGGCGGAAGCGGCACCCAGGGGGAGTCATGGCGGAGTCACGGCGGCGGTTGCGGTCGAGCACGGTGGTGCTCGGAGGGATGGGTGTGCTCGCGGCGGCCCTGACCTCCTGCGGGTCGGATCCCGACCGGCGGTGCGTGGACCGGGACAGCTACGACTACGTCAAGGGTTACAAGGTCGTCGCGGACAAGAACTGCACGTCCTCCTCCTCCTCCTCCGGTTCCTACGGCAAGAGCAGGTCCCGCGGCGGCGACGCCGACTGGTACTACGACGCCGACGTCAGCGCCGGTTACGCCGACCGCGGCACGTTCAGCCGCAGTGAGGCGGTCGACCGGGGCGGCTTCGGCTGCTCGGGCTCCGGCAGCGGCGGCGGCTGAGCGGCTCGTGGAACGGCGCACCATCGAGCCCCGTCCCGGCTGGCAGGAGACCGTCGAGGAGCAGGGGCTCATCTATCCGCTGACCCGCTATCCCGACGGGTCCCTGCGGCCCTACTGGGACGAGAGCGCCTACTACGTCTTCTCCCTGGACGAGGTCGAGACGCTGGAGGAGGTCGTCGAGGAACTGCACCACATGTGCCTCGCGGCGGCCGAACACATCGTCACCGCCGACCGCTTCTCCGACCTCGGCATCACCGACCCGCGGATCGCCCGCGCGGTCGCCGAGGCCTGGCACCGGCGCGGCGAACTCCCCTCCGTCTACGGCCGCTTCGACCTCCGCTACGACGGCACCGGCCCCGCGAAACTGCTGGAGTACAACGCCGACACCCCGACCTCCCTGGTGGAGGCCGCCTCGCCCCAGTGGTTCTGGATGGAGGAGCGCTTCCCCGGCGCCGACCAGTGGAACTCCCTCCACGAGCGCCTCGTCGACGCCTGGAAGAAGCAGGCCACCCTCCTGCCGCCGGGCAGCCCCCTGTACTTCGCCCACTCCTCCGCCGACGAGCTCGGCGAGGACCTGATGACCGTCGCCTACCTCAAGGAGACCGCCGAGCAGGCCGGGCTCGCCACCGACTGGCTGTCCATGGAGGAGATCGGCTGGGACCGCCTCTCCGGCCGCTTCGTCGACAACGGGCTCCGCTTCATCCGCAGCATCTTCAAGCTGTACCCCTGGGAGTGGCTGACCACCGACCGCTTCGCCGGTCATGTGCTCGACACCCTCGACAACGGCGGCGGCACCGGCTCCACCCTCTGGATCGAGCCCGCCTGGAAGATGCTCCTCAGCAACAAGGCCCTGCTCGCGATCCTCTGGGAGCTCTACCCCGGCCACCCCAACCTCCTCCCCTCCTACCTCGACGGCCCGCGGGAACTGGCGGACACCACCGGCTGGGTCGCCAAGCCCCTGCTCGGCCGCGAGGGCGCGGGAGTGACCGTCCACGCGCCCGGCACCGCACCCGTGCTCCGCGACGAGCCCTGCTGCTACCAACAACTGGCCCCGCTGCCCGACTTCGACGGCAACCACGTCGTCCTCGGCACCTGGGTGGTGGAGAACGAGCCGGCCGGCCTCGGCATCCGGGAGTCCTCCGGCCTGGTGACCGACGACTACGCCCGCTTCCTGCCGCACGTGATCCTCTAGGGAACCGGCGCCCGGATGGTGGACGCCCTCCCGTGGCACCGGGTGCCGCCCGGTAGCCTGGCCGTGGGCCGTGACTGGCGCGCTGGGATGGAGCAACCATCGGGAAGCGGCCCCCGGACCCGTACAACGCCGGGGCCGGCACCGTGCCGTGCGCCTGGGCCGTACCGTGAACGCCGAACGCCACGTCCGGAGGTCCTCCATGTCTGCAGAGCCCCTCTCCACCGCTTCCACCGCCTTCCGCTCCGCCCTCGACGTGATCCGCGCCGTCGAGCCGCGTGTCGCCGACGCCATCGGCCAGGAGGTCGCCGACCAGCGCGAGATGCTCAAGCTGATCGCCTCGGAGAACTACGCCTCCCCGGCCACCCTCCTCGCGATGGGGAACTGGTTCAGCGACAAGTACGCCGAGGGCACCGTCGGCCGCCGCTTCTACGCCGGCTGCCGCAACGTGGACACCGTCGAGTCGCTCGCCGCCGAGCACGCCAGGGAGCTCTTCGGCGCCCGCCACGCCTACGTCCAGCCGCACTCCGGCATCGACGCCAACCTCGTCGCCTTCTGGGCCGTCCTCGCCGACCGCGTCGAGGCCCCCTTCCTGGAGAAGACGGGCGCCCGCCAGGTCAACGACCTCTCCGAGGCCGACTGGGCCGAGCTCCGCCAGGCCTTCGGCAACCAGCGCATGCTCGGCATGTCCCTGGACGCGGGCGGCCACCTCACCCACGGCTTCCGCCCGAACATCTCCGGCAAGATGTTCGACCAGCGCTCCTACGGCACCGACCCGGCCACCGGCCTGATCGACTACGAGGCCCTGCGCGCCACCGCCCGCGAGTTCAAGCCGCTGATCCTCGTCGCCGGCTACTCCGCCTACCCCCGGCTGGTGAACTTCCGGATCATGCGTGAGATCGCCGACGAGGTCGGTGCCACGCTCATGGTCGACATGGCGCACTTCGCCGGTCTCGTCGCCGGCAAGGTCCTCACCGGTGACTTCGACCCGGTCCCGCACGCCCAGATCGTCACCACCACCACCCACAAGTCGCTGCGCGGCCCGCGCGGCGGCATGGTGCTGTGCGACGACTCCCTCAAGGACCAGGTCGACCGCGGCTGCCCGATGGTCCTCGGCGGTCCGCTGCCGCACGTCATGGCCGCCAAGGCCGTCGCCCTCGCGGAGGCCCGGCAGCCCGCCTTCCAGGACTACGCCCAGCGCGTCGTGGACAACTCCCGCGCCCTCGCCGAGGGCCTGATGCGCCGCGGCGCCGCCCTGGTCACCGGCGGCACCGACAACCACCTCAACCTGATCGACGTCGCCACCTCCTACGGCCTCACCGGCCGCCAGGCCGAGGCAGCTCTCCTCGACTCGGGCATCGTCACCAACCGCAACGCGATCCCCGCCGACCCCAACGGCGCCTGGTACACCTCCGGTATCCGCATCGGCACCCCCGCACTGACCACCCGTGGTCTGGGCACCGCCGAGATGGACGAGGTCGCCGGTCTCATCGACCGCGTCCTCACCTCCACGGAGGCCGGCACCACCAAGTCCGGCGCCCCCTCCAAGGCCTCCCACGTCCTCGACGAGAAGGTCGCCGACGAGATCTCCCGCCGCGCCACCGACCTGGTCGCCGGCTTCCCGCTGTACCCGGAGATCGACCTCGGCTGAGGCGCCCCTCGCGCTGGCGCGCCCCGCGGCGGCCCGGTCACCCACCGGGCCGCCGCGGCCCGTCGTCAGACGTCCAGCAGCTCCTGCCTCGGTCCCGGGTCGTCCTTCGGCCGGCGGATCATGGGCCACCGCGTCACGTACGGGCGCAGCACCAGTGCCAGCGTCGCTCCCACGGCCACTCCCGGTATCGCCCACCACCAGTCGGTACCGTCGCCCGTCCCCGCCGCGGCGCGGGTCTCGGAGACCGCCGCGGCCGCGCCCTGAGCGGCTCCCGGGCCGGCCGACGCCGTCTCCCACGGTGCCGGGTACGCCCCGGACATCGGTGCTGTGTCCGTCGTCGCACCCATGACGCCCAGTTCGTACAGGAACTTGTGCACGTCCGACGGGTTCTCGGCCCGGTGCCAGAGCCCGTTCGGCGATTCGGGGACGTGCGATGCCGTGTGGATCCACACGTCCGCGTCCGCGTCCGTCAGAAACACCCGGTCGATGCGCCACGGCGTCACGTCGTGCACCATCCAGGTCACGTTGATCAGCCGGGTCGACGCCGGAACGGCCTCGGGCGGCTGCTCCCGTGTGCCCTTGCCGACCGGGCCGAGCAGTCGTTCCAGCTCGCCGTACGGCTCGTCGGAGTAGTACAGCGACGCCGTCTCCTCGCTTCCCGGCGAGGTCACCAGCACGCTCGTGGGTCCCCCCGCGAAGGCCGGTGACGCCCCTCCCAGCACCAGGGCCAGTCCCGCGACCAGGGCCCCCGCGCCCGCCGTCAGGTGTCGAACCCTGTCCTTCCATCCGCGCATCCGGACCCCCACTCGGCCGGTCGATCCCCGTGCGGCCCGACCGCGAGCCGCCTGACACATCTGGTACACCGCTCGCGCCGTCGGGGTTCCCGGTCGCCCCGGGGAGACCGTCCGCGATCGCGGGCAGCCCGGTCACCGGCCCGCCGCGTCGACCGTCCCCGCGATCTCCCGCGCCCGAGCCTTCGACGCCGCCCCCTCCAGCCGCAGCGTCACACCGTCCGCGGCCGCCCCGTCCGCCGCAGCCTCACGGGTCCACAGCAGCGTCGGCCCGGCGGTGCGCTCCGCCCGGTGGAACCGGTGACCGTCCGCGCCGACGATCCAGAAGCTGAGCACATGGGGCCGCGGGAACCACAGGGCCGGTTCCGTACCCCCGTCGGACCCGCTCCACGACACCCACTCCAGCTCCGCGCGCACGGTTTTCACGAAGAGCGGATCCAGACGCCCCGGAAACTCGTCCAGCCGGATCGTCCGTCCCTCCTCCCGCCAGCACAGGCTCACCAGGGACCGCCCCCGCGGCAGCCCGCTCACCGTCACCGCGTCCGGAACGCCCAGCGCCTCGGGCACCAGCGGTGTGAACCCGGCCCGCCGCTCCGCCTCACCGAGCGACACCGACCGCCCGCAGCCCGGCACCCGCGCCCCCGGCGAGGGCACCGCCGACGGGTCGTACCGCACCTCGACCCCGCCGAAGCCGAACCAGTCGGTCACCGCCGCCCGCACCGGAGGGGTCAGCGCCAGCACCGTCAGCAGCCCGCACAGGGCCGCGACCAGCGACCGCCACCGTGCCCGCGCCCGGCGCCGCACCGTACGCAGCCGCGCGCCGGCGCCCGCCGGACCGGCGGCCGGAACCGGCAACTCCTCGGCACGTATCTGCCCCAGCACCCGCTCGACCATCGACTCGGGACCCGCCGCCCCGCCGGGCCCGTCCAGGGACCGGCCGAAGGCCCGCAGCTCCTCCCGCAGGCGCTCGGCCTCACCGTCGTACCGCTCACCCACCCGTCTCACCCCCTTCGCGGGGCCGGAAGTCCGGCAGCAGGCGCTCCAGCTTGCGCAGCGCCCGGTTCAGCCGGGACTTCACCGTGCCCCGGGGCCAGCCCAGGGCCTGGGCGGTCTCCCGCTCGTCCATCTCCAGCAGATAGCGGTAGGTGACGACCAGCCGTTGCTCCTCGCTCAGCTTCTCCAGGGCGGCCACCAGCGCCCCGCGGCGCTCCGTCTCCAGCGTCGCCACCGCCGGATCGGCCGATGCCGGTATCACCGGCTCCGCCTCCACGAACGCCGCCTCACGGTTGGCCAGGGTGTGCCGCCGCACCGCCGCACGCACTGTGTTCCTCGTCTCATTGGCCACGATCGACAGCAGCCACGGCCGGAACGCCGTGCCGTCCCGGAAGCGGCCCAGCGCGCAGTACGCCTTCACGAAGGCCTGCTGCACCACGTCCTCCGCGTCCGCCCCCGCCCCGAGCGCGGTCGCCGCCCTGAGCGCGATACCCGTATGGGCCCGCACCAACTCCGCGTACGCCTCCGGCTGCCCGGCCCGTACGCGTGCGATCACCGCGGCCTCATCGACGATGCGGCCCCCCTCCCGCGTCCTCACACTCTTGTTACACCGCCGGGCACGGATCGGTTCCCACCTGTTTCCGGTCGGTTCCGGACCGGCTCCCGGGACCTGAGAGAATGGTGAGCATGGCGACTGACCGACCTCGTGTGCTCTCCGGGATCCAGCCCACCGCGGGCTCGTTCCACCTCGGCAATTACCTCGGCGCCGTCCGCCAGTGGGTGGCCCTCCAGGAGACCCACGACGCGTTCTACATGGTCGTCGACCTGCACGCGATCACGCTCCCGCAGGACCCGGACGTGCTGCGCGCCAACACCCGGCTCGCCGCGGCCCAGCTGCTGGCCGCCGGGCTCGACCCGGACCGCTGCACGCTCTTCGTCCAGAGCCACGTGCCCGAGCACGCCCAGCTCGCCTGGGTGATGAACTGCCTCACCGGCTTCGGCGAGGCCTCCCGCATGACCCAGTTCAAGGACAAGTCCGCCAAGCAGGGCGCCGACCGCGCCTCCGTCGGACTGTTCACCTACCCGATCCTGCAGGTCGCGGACATCCTGCTCTACCAGGCCGACGAGGTGCCGGTGGGCGAGGACCAGCGCCAGCACATCGAACTCACCCGGGACCTCGCCGACCGCTTCAACGGACGGTTCGGCCAGACCTTCACCATGCCGAAGCCGTACATCCTCAAGGAGACGGCGAAGATCTACGACCTCCAGGACCCGACGGTCAAGATGAGCAAGTCGGCGTCCACGCCGAAGGGCCTCATCAACCTTCTGGACGAACCGAGGACGACCGCCAAGAAGGTGAAGAGCGCGGTCACCGACACCGACACGGTGATCCGCTACGACGTCGTGGAGAAGCCGGGCGTGAGCAACCTGCTCACGATCTACTCGACCCTCACCGGGACGGGCATCCCCGAGCTGGAGGAGAAGTACGCCGGAAAGGGCTACGGGGCGCTCAAGACGGACCTCGCCGAGGTGATGGTCGAGTTCGTGACCCCGTTCAGGGAGCGCACCCAGCAGTACCTCGACGACCCCGAGACGCTCGACTCGGTCCTGGCCAAGGGCGCGGAGAAGGCGCGCGCCGTCGCCGCCGAGACCCTCGCCCAGGCCTACGAACGGGTCGGCTTCCTTCCCGCCAAGCACTGAACCGGCGCTGAACCGGTCCACGCCCGCGATCCGTACCACCGCACAGCGCTGCACATCACTCCGCTTGCGCCTGCCCGCATCCGGGTCGTGGTCGTACAGTCGATGACAGGGTGACCGCTCCGGCGGTCACCCGGGGCACCACCACCACGCTTCACCACCACAACGACAGGAGACGACGTGGGGACCGTAACGATCGGCGTGTCGATCGCGGTCCCGGAGCCTCACGGCAGCCGGCTTCAGCAGCTGCGCGCGGGCTTCGGCGACGCCGCGGCTCACGGCATCCCCACGCACGTCACCCTGCTGCCGCCGACCGAGGTCGGCGACACCGACCTGGCGGCCGTCGAGACGCACCTCGGCGAGGTCGCCGCGGCCGCCCGCCCGTTCCCCATGCGGCTGTCCGGCACCGGTACCTTCCGGCCGCTGACGCCGGTGGTGTTCGTCCAGGTCGTCGAGGGCGGCGCGGCGTGCACCTGGCTGCAGAAGCAGGTCCGGGCCGCCTCCGGGCCGATGGCGCGTGAGCTGCAGTTCCCGTACCACCCGCACGTCACGGTGGCGCACGGGATCGACGAGGCGGCCATGGACCGCGCCTACGAGGAGCTCGCCGACTACGAGGCCCGGTGGGCCTGCACCGGGTTCGCGCTGTACGAGCAGGGCGCCGACGGGGTGTGGCGCAAGCTGCGCGACTTCCCCTTCGGCTCTCTCGTGGTGCCGCCCCAGACCGGACGCGCGGACCTGGGCTCCGTCTCCGCCCACTGAGCCCGCCGGCGCCCTCCCGCGGCACTCACACCGGCAGCCGCCGGAACACCCCGCGCGGCAGATGCCGCAGCGCCGACATCACCATCCGCAGTGCCCCCGGCACCCACACCGTCTCCGCCCGGCGCCGCAGTCCCAGCTCCACGGCCGCCGCGACCGCCTCCGGCGTGGTCGCGAGCGGCGCCTCGGGCAGCCCGTCCGTCATCCGTGTCCGCACGAACCCGGGGCGCACGACCATGACGTGCACGCCCGTGCCGTACAGCGCGTCGCCGAGGCCCTGGGCGAACGCGTCCAGGCCGGCCTTGCTGGAGCCGTAGATGAAGTTCGCGCGGCGGGCCCGCTCGCCCGCCACGGACGACAGCACCACCAGTGAGCCGTGGCCCTGCGCCTGGAGTGCGCCGGCGCAGACCAGGCCCGCCGAGACCGCGCCGGTGTAGTTGGTCTGCGCGACCCGCACCGCCGCCCCCGGGTCCCGTTCGTCGTGCGCCTGGTCGCCCAGGGTGCCGAAGGCGAGCAGCACCATGTCGATGTCGCCCTCGGCGAAGACCTTGCCGAGGGCGTCCTCGTGGGCGGCGGGGTCGAGCGCGTCGAAGGCGACGGTGCGCACCTCGGCGCCGAGTGCGCGCAACCGCCCGGCGGCCTCGTCCAGGCCCGGGGAGGGGCGGCCGGCGAGCCACACCGTGCGGGTGCGGCGGGCGATCAGCCGCCGCGCGGTGGCGAGCGCGATCTCGGACGTGCCGCCGAGGACGAGCAGGGACTGGGGGAGGCCGAAGGCGTCCTTCACGGCAGCTCCTTGGCTGAGGGGTCGACGGATTCAGAGGTGGAGCCGGCGGGACAGGTCGGAGGTGAACACCCCGCGCGGGTCCAGTTCGGCGCGCAGCGCGCGGAAGTCGCCCAGGCGGGGGTACATGGCGGCGAGCAGTTCCGGGCGCAGCCGGGAGTCCTTGGCGAGGTAGACGCGCCCGCCGGCGTCCGCCACCTCCTCGTCGAGCTCGTCGAGGAAGAGACCGAGGCCGGGCAGTCCCGCCGGGATGTCCAGGGCGAGGGTCCAGCCCGGCAGGGGGAAGGAGAGCCAGCCCGGGTCGGCGTCCCCGAAGCGCTTGAGGACCGCGAGGAAGGACGGGCAGCGCCGTCCGGAGATCCGGCGCACGATCCGGCGCAGGGCGTCCTCCCGGCCGTGCCCGACGACGAACTGGTACTGGACGAAGCCGCCCCGGCCGTAGACACGGTTCCAGTGCGGCACCCCGTCCAGGGGGTGGAAGAACGCCGGGATCCGCTGGAGCTGCCCGGTCCGCGCGCGGGGCGCCTTGCGGTACCAGAGCTCGTTGAACAGGCCCACGGTGGTGCGGCTGAGCAGGCCCTCGGGGACGAAGGAGGGGGCGGTCGGCAGGCGGGAGGTGCGGAAGGACAGCGGGTTCCGGCGGGCGCGCGTGCCGTGCGGCAGGGCGTCCAGGGGCGCGTGGTCGCCGCGGGTGAGCACCGCGCGGCCGGTGGCCCGGCCGCGGGCCAGCAGATCGATCCAGGCGACGGAGTAGCGGTAGCGGTGGTCGGTGTCGGCGAGACGGGCCATCAGGTCGTCGAGGTCGTCCGCGCGTTCGGTGTCGACCGACATCAGCGAGGTCTCGACCCGCTGGAGCCGGATCGTCGCGGTGAGGATCACCCCGGTCAGGCCCATGCCGCCGGCGGTCGCCTCGAACAGCGGTGTACCCGGAACGGCCGTACGGACCTCGCCGTCGGCGGTGAGCAGTTCCAGGGAGAGCACGTGGCGGGAGAAGGAGCCGGAGACGTGGTGGTTCTTGCCGTGGATGTCGGCGCCGACCGCCCCGCCGACCGTCACGTAGCGGGTGCCCGGCGTCACCGGAACGAACCAGCCCAGCGGCAGCAGCACCTCCATCAGCCGGTGCAGGGAGACGCCCGCGTCGCACAGCACGGTGCCGCCGTCGGCGTCGATCGCGTGGACGCGGTCCAGGCCCGTCATGTCGAGCACCGCGCCGCCCGCGTTCTGCGCCGCGTCCCCGTACGCCCGCCCCAGGCCCCGCGCGATGCCTCCCCGGGCCCCGCACTCCCGGACGGCCAGGGCGGCCTCCTCGTACGTCCGGGGGCGGATCAGCCGGGCGGTGGTGGGAGCGGTGCGGCCCCATCCCGTGACGGAAACCGTGTCGGCAGACATGACGGCGACCGTATCGCCCCGGTGTGACGCGTTGGTTGTGAAACGTCAACGCCGTCCCCGGAACGGGTGATTAATGGGATGTCGCTCCGTAGGGGCGGATTTCTGGCCCGCCGAGGGTGAACAGTGGGTCCACATGGACGACCATCACGACCTTCCGCGCCCCCGCGGTCTCCACGGCATGGACCACCGGATCGTCACCGTGCTCCGGGCGTGCGGCACGGACCCGCGCGTGGCCGGAGCCGCGCGTGCCCTGTCCTGGGTGGGGGAGCACGGGGCGCTGTGGCTCGCGGCGGGCCTCACCGGAGCCGCCGTGGACCGTCCGCGGCGCGGTGCCTGGCTGCGCGGCACCGCCCTCACCGCGGGCGCACACGCCGTCAGCATGGGGGTGAAGCGGGTCGTGCGCCGGCCCCGCCCCACCCATGTGGACCCCCTGGTCGGCACCGTGGGCCGGCACTCCTTCCCCAGCTCGCACGCCACCTCCGCCGCGGCCGCCGCCATCGCCTTCGGTGCGCTGGGCGTCCGTGCGGTGCCCCCGCTGGCCGCCGCCGTGTGCGTCTCCCGTCTGGTGGCCGGCGTCCACTACCCCTCCGACGTGGCGGCCGGCGCCGCCCTCGGCGCACTCACCGCACGGCTCGGCGCCCGCTGGATGGCGGGAGGCCCCGCGTGACCGACACCGCGCTCCTGCACGACCGCACCGACCAGCGGCAGGCGCCGCCCCCTGCCGGGGGCGGTCTCCTCACCGGGCTGCTCAGGACCGCGCGGCCCAAGCAGTGGGTCAAGAACGTCCTGGTGATCGCCGCCCCGGCCGCCGCCGGTGAACTGTTCTCCGCCGGCGCCCCGGCCCGGCTCGCCCTGGTCTTCGTGCTGTTCACGGCCTGCGCCGCCGCCGTCTACCTGGTCAACGACGCCCGCGACGCGGAGGCCGACCGCGCCCACCCCGTCAAGTGCCGCCGCCCGGTCGCCTCCGGGCAGGTCCCGGTCCCCGTCGCCTACGCCACCGGTGTCGTCCTCGGCGTCCTCGCGCCGGTCGTCGCGGCCCGGCTGTGCCCGCCGGAGGTCGCCGCGCTGCTGACCGCCTACCTCGTCATGCAACTGGCGTACTGCGTCAGCCTCAAGCACGTGCTGGTCGTCGATCTCGTCGTGGTCACCACCGGCTTCGTGATGCGCGCGGTGGTGGGCGGGCTCGCCCTCGGCATCCCGCTCTCGCGCTGGTTCCTGATCACCACCGGCTTCGGCGCGCTGTTCATGGTCGCGGCCAAGCGCTACTCCGAAGCCGTGCAGCTGGCGGGGAAGGACGGCGCCACACGCGCCCTGCTCACCGAGTACACCACCGGCTACCTGCGCTTCGTGTGGCAGCTCGCCGCCGCCGTCGCCGTCATCGGCTACTGCCTGTGGGCCCTGGAGGACGGCGGGGCGCCGCACACCGGCGTGCTGCCCTGGCGGCAGCTCTCCGTGGTCGCCTTCGTCCTCGCCGTGCTGCGCTACGCCGTCTTCGCCGACCGGGGGACCGCCGGCGAGCCGGAGGACGTGGTGCTCGGCGACCGCGCGCTCGCCCTCATCGGCGTGGTGTGGGCGGCGATGTACGCTCTGGCCGTGGCCGACTGGTGAGGGACCGTCTGCTCCGGCACCGGCGGGAGCTCGTCGGTTTCGCCACCGCCGGTCTGTTCGCCTACGCCGTCGACCTCGCCCTCTTCGTGTACCTGCGCGGCCCCGCCGGACTCGACCCGCTCACCGCCAAGGCCCTGTCCTTCGTCGCCGGCTGCGCGGTCGCCTACGCGGGCAACGCGCACGGCACGTACCGCGGCACACGGGTGCGCGGCGCCCGTCCCCTAGCGATGTTCTTCGCGGTCAACCTCGCCGGCGCCGCCGTGCAGCTGCTGTGCCTGGCCGTCAGCCACTACGGGCTCGGCCTCACCTCGCAGCGCGCGGACACCGTGTCCGGCGCCGTGGTCGGCATGGCGCTGGCCACCGGTGTCCGGTTCTGGGGCACGAGGACATTGGTCTTCCGCAATGCGGGCAGAGTCCGCTCATGGACTGGCTGAAAAAGCTCCCGGGTGTGGGGCCGTGGGTGACGAGGGCGATGCTCACCCACGCGTGGCGGTCGTACGAGCGTCTGGACCGCGTGCACTGGACGCGGCTGGCCGCGGCGATGACGTTCCGCAGTTTCGTCGCACTGTTCCCGCTGCTCACCGTCGCGGCGGCGATCGGCGCCGCGACGCTCGGCCAGGACCAGCAGAAGGCACTCCAGAACAAGATCGCCGAGCAGGTGCCCGGCATCTCCGGCCAGATCGGTGACCTGGTGCAGAACGCCGGCACCGTCGGTCTCATCGCCGGTGCCGCGCTGCTCTTCACCGGCGTCAGCTGGGCCGGTGCCATGCGCGACTGTCTGCGCGCGGTGTGGGAGCTGCCCGAAGAGGAGGAGAACCCCTTCCTGCGCAAGGGCAAGGACACGGGCGTCCTCGTCGGGCTCGGGGGCGCGCTCCTGCTCACCCTCGTCGCCTCCGCCGTCGCCTCCGCCCTGGTCGGCCGGATCAGTGACGCCGTCGGGCTGGAGGAGGGAGGCTGGGGCGGCGTCGTCCTGCAGGTCGCGGCGTTCGCCGTCGCCGTGGGCGCCGACTTCCTGCTCCTGCTGTACGTCCTCACCCTGCTGCCCGGCGTCGAACCCACCCGGCACCGGCTGACCGTCGCCGCGCTCACCGGCGCGGTCGGCTTCGAGCTGCTGAAGCTGCTGCTCAGCGGCTATGTGCAGGGCGTGGCCGCGAAGAGCATGTACGGCGCCTTCGGTGTCCCCGTGGCCCTGCTGCTGTGGATCAACTTCACCACGAAGCTGGTCCTGTTCTGTGCCGCGTGGACGGCGACGCCCGGCAAACAGGACGAGGGGACGGAAGCGACGGAGCCGGCCGCGGTCACGGACGGGGGCGGCGGCGCACCAGGTCCGGCAGCGGCCAGCGCCGGTTGACCAGGACGCCACCGCCCGCCAGCAGCAGCAGCACCCCGCCCGTGATGCCCAGCGCGACCCCGATGCCGTCGGTCCCGCCGCCGGCCGGGGCGCTCGCCACCGGCTTCGACCCCGCCACGGCACCCCCGGCCTCACCGGGGGAGGCGGACGGTCCCGGCTGCGCACCCGCCTGGACGGCGCTCTTCGGCGGTACCAGCTCCCCGACCGGTTCGACCTTGCCGGCCGCCTGGAAGCCCCAGTCCAGGAGTCGGGCGGTCTCCTTGTAGACCCCGTTGGACTCGTCCTTCTCCGGGTTCATCACGGTGACCAGCAGCACCTTGCCGTTCCGCTCGGCGACACCGGTGAAGGTGGCGCCGGCGTTGGTGGTGTTGCCGTTCTTCACACCGGCGATGCCCTGGTAGACGGGCACGTCGGAGGCGCCGCTCAGCAGCCGGTTGGTGTTCTGGATCTCGAAGGACCCCCGGACCTCCTTGCCCTTCTTGTTCTTCTTCGTCTCCCCGGGGAACTTCGCCCGGACCGTCGAGGCGTACTCCCGGAAGTCCTTCTTCTGCAGTCCCGAACGGGCGATCAGCGTCAGGTCGTACGCGGACGACACCTGTCCGTCGGCGTCGTAACCGTCCGGGCTGACCACGTGCGTGTCGAACGCCTGGAGTTCCTCGGCGTGCGCGTTCATCTCCCTGACGGTGTTCTCGACGCCGTTGTTCATCGCCGTCAGCACGTGCACCGCGTCGTTGCCGGAGCGGAGGAAGACACCCAGCCACAGTTCGTGGACCGTGTACGTCTCCTCCTCCTTGATGCCGACCATGCTGGAACCGGACCCGACCCCGGCCAGGTCGGAGACCCGCACCGTGTGCTGCGTCGTCTTGGGCCACTTCGGCAGCAGGGTGTCGGCGAACAGCATCTTCAGGGTGCTCGCCGGGGCCAGCCGCCAGTGCGCGTTGTGTGCGGCGAGGACCTCACCGGACTCGGCGTCGGCGACGATCCAGGACCTGGCCGACAGCTCCTTCGGCAGGACCGGCACCCCGCTCGCCAGATTGACCTGGGTGCCCGGCTGCCCGAGCCGCGCGCCGCCCACCGTGGACATCCCGGCCGGGGGTGTGGCCGACGGTGTCGTCGACGGTTTGGGGGCCGCCAGGGCGAGGGGCGCGGTCAGCGCGGTGGACAGCAGGACCGTGGCGGCGACCAGCAGGGAGCGCCGGACGGTGTTCTTGGGTGCGGGCACGGACGGAAACGTACATGCCACGTCCGCGGATGTCCCGCCCCGGCCGGCACCCCGGGAAAGGAACCGGACAGGGGCCGGAGATACTGGACGTATGCCGCGCTCTTCCGGGGAACGACCCCTGGACCTCCGGCCAGCCGCGGGAGCCCGGTGCCGCGATGAAAGGTCTTGTTCGGTGAAGCTCAGCCGCCCCGTCTCCTGGTTCCTGATCGCCTTCGGGGTGTGGAGCTGGGTCATCTGGATCACTTTCGTCAGGAACCTGGCCAAGGACAGCAGCGGGCTCGCGTTCGAAAACGGGAATCCGACGGCGTACTTCTTCGTTCATCTGACGCTGGCCGTCGTCTCCTTCGTATGGGGGACGGTCATCGGGGGCCTTGGGTTGCGCGGACTGCGCGCATTGAGCCGGACGTCACGGACGACGTCGTAACGGAAAGCAGGGGGAACACCGCACCGTGACCATCGTCGTCTTCGTACTCGTCGCGCTCCTGGTCCTGGCCGTCCTGGTCACGGGCAACTGGTACGTGTGGCGGCGCCTGTTCCGGGACACCACACGAGGCCCGGGCGCGGTGCGCCGCGCCGGTGCGGTGGTGATCGCCGGAGGCTGGGCGCTGACCGTCGGCGCGTTCGCCACCGGGCGGTCCGACGTGCCCTTCTGGCTCAAGCAGGCGCTGGCCTGGCCGGGGTACCTGTGGCTGGCACTGTCCCTGTACCTGCTGCTGGCGGTGCTCGCGGGTGAGCTGGTGCGGCCGGTGCTGCGCAGGGTTCTTCAGCGGCGGGACCGGGCCGCGGCGGCGGCGGTGCCGGCGCAGCCGGAGGCCGTACCGGTGGGCCGGGCAGGGGGACCCGCGCGGGACACCGGGCCGGATGCCGGGCCGGGCGGGGACGGCGCGCCCGCGGCGCCGGAAGCTCCCGCTCCGGCGGCCGGGCCCTCACGCCGGCTCTTCGTCTCCCGGGTCGTCGGCGGGGCCGCCGCCGCGGCGGCCGTGGGGACGGTCGGCCACGGTACGTACGGCGTGCTGCGCGGGCCGGGCGTGAAGCGGGTCACCGTGCCGCTGGCCAAGCTGCCCCGCGCGGCGCACGGTTACCGCATCGCGGTCGTCAGCGACATCCACCTGGGGCCGGTGCTGGGGCGGGGGTTCGCGCAGAAGGTCGTCGACACGATCAACTCGACCCAGCCGGACCTGATCGCGGTCGTCGGGGACCTGGTGGACGGCAGCGTGAAGGATCTCGGGCCGGCCGCGGCGCCGCTGGCGCAGCTCCGGGCACGGCACGGGTCGTTCTTCGTCACCGGTAACCACGAGTACTTCTCGGGCGCCGAACAGTGGGTCGACGAGGTGCGGCGGCTCGGACTGACCCCGCTGGAGAACGCGCGCAGGGAGCTGCCGCACTTCGACTTGGCCGGGGTCAACGACGTGGCCGGGGAGGACGAGGGGCAGGGGCCGGACTACGCACGGGCGTTGGGCGACCGGGACCGGGGGCGGGCGAGTGTGCTGCTGGCGCATCAGCCCGTGCAGATCCACGAGGCCGTGGAGTACGGGGTGGATCTGCAGTTGTCCGGTCACACGCACGGGGGGCAGCTGTGGCCCGCGAACCTGCTCGCCGGTGCGGCGAATCCCACGCTGGCGGGACTGGAGCGGTACGGGGACACACAGTTGTACGTCAGCCGGGGTGCGGGGGCGTGGGGGCCGCCCACCCGGGTGGGCGCTCCTTCGGACATCACGGTGATCGAGCTCGCGTCGCGGGAGGCGTGAGGGGCGCCGGCCGGCGCGGGAGGCGGATCCCATGAGCCGGAGTGGGTGCACACCCGGGACAACGCCCGCGCGGTGCGCGTCGGCCTCGCGGAGACCAGCCGGGTCATCAACTCGGCCGCCCTGATCATGGTCTGCGTCTTCCTCGCCTTCGTGCTCAGCGGCGACTACGGAGCGGCCATGGCGGGGGTGGGTCTGGCCGCGGCGGTCGCCCTGGACGCGTTCATCCTGCGCACCGCGCTGGTCCCGGCCGTGATGCACGTGCTCGGCCGGTCCAACTGGTGGCTGCCGCTGGTCTCCCTCGCGGACGGCGCGGACGTCGTCTCCGTACCGGGCCCGTGAGGTGGACGCCGTCAACTGACGGTGCCGGGGCGCCCGTCGTCGGCGGGCGTCCCCTGCTCCGCGGGCGCCGTCCTCCTGGCGGGGTCGGGGAGCGCGTTCGTCATCCCGGGCAGGAACTCCGTGAACAGTTCGTGCACCTCCCGGACCAGGGGCCGCAGCACCCGGAAACGGGCCAGGGCGACACCCCGCGCGGTGATCCGGGCCCCCCGCTCGGCGAGCCGGTAGCTGCGCTCACGGCCCTCGGTCCGGTCGAAGATCCAGTACAGGCACAGCCCCATCTGCGACAGCCACATCAGCTCCGGCAGGATGTCGCGCAGCTCCTCGGGCACCTTGGTCCTCGTCCCGGCCAGCACGGCGCGGTGCACGCTGATCGCCTCCTGGCGCGCGTGCTCCGACTCGGGTGAGAAGGGGCTGAGCGGGCTGTCCGGGTCGGCGGCGTTCTTGAAGAACTGCACCGCGAACTCGTGGTACGGCGTGGCGATGTCCAGCCACGCTTTCAGCACGCCCGCGAGCCGGGCCTCCAGGTCGGTCTCCCGGGCGAGGACCTCCCGGGTCGCCACCTGGTGCTCGGCGGCGATCCGGTCGTAGAAGCCCTGGATCAGGTGCTCCTTGCCCTCGAAGTAGTAGTAGGCGTTGCCGACGGAGACGCCGGCCTCCTTGGCGATGGCCCGCATGGTCGTCTTGTCGTAGCCGCGCTCCTGGAACAGCCGCATGGCCGTCTGGAGGATCAGGGCGCGGGTCTGCTCTGACTTGCTGAGGGGGGCGCCGTCGTCGGGGCCGTCGTTCTTCGCGGGCACGGGAAGAGAGCCTAACGCCAGGGGAGGGGGCCCTACGGCGCGGCGCGGGTGCCGGCGGCACAGCCGGGCGGGGTGTGGCTCCAGCCGTCGCGCGGGTCCGCGCCACCTGGCGGCGGTCAGGTGTTCGAGGCGAGGTCGGAGGTGGCTGCGTCAGGACCGGCCGCGGCCCGGGTCACGCCTCAGTCGGCCTCGCGGGGCTGCCCGGCCTCCAGGATCCCGGCCACGTCCAGGGTGACCTTGGCGCCGATGGAGTCGGGGAGGGTGACCTGCTGGCCGGGGGAGTGGAAGCGGTGGGTGGCGTACTCGCTGCCGACCGGGTCGGTCAGGACGTGAACGCGCTGGTGCTCGCGGTCGACGACGACGTAGACGGGGACCTTGGCCTCGGCGTAGGAGGCGACCTTGGTCTTCAGATCGGTCTTCCAGTTGCTGGAGGTGACCTCCAGGACGAGGCGGAAGCAAACCGGGTCGTAGGAGTTGTTCTCGACGTATCTGTCGCGGTAGTCGGCGTCCACTACAGCCATGTCGGGGATGGCGTAGTCCTCGGCGCCTGCTGGAAGCCACAGTCCGATTCCTTGCAGCACTCGCGTCTCCGGGCCGTGCAGCCCTGCCGTCAGGAAGGGAATGCTCAGGCTGGTGAGGACGTCGGCGTGCGGGCCGTCCGGGGGCGGGGTCACGAGGAGCTGGTCTCCGATGATCTCGACGCGGTAGCCCGGAAGGCGGTCCATGAGAAGGTTCGCCTCCGCGATCAGCGGACGCTCGTCGTGGGACCGGTCCAAGTGGGGTCGCTCGACGGATGCTGCGGACATCGCGTGCCTCCTGGGGGCTGGTGTCGAGACCATCATCGTAGGGCGGACGACGCTCCCACGTCCGTCTCAGGCATGTTCACCCTATCGAGTGGCATATGCCAGAGGGCCCCGTCTCCAGCGGAAACGGGGCCCTCGCGGGTACTGCGGCGTACCTCAGTAGCGGCGCGTGATCAGCGCACGCTTCACTTCCGCGATCGCCTTGGTGACCTCGATGCCGCGCGGGCAGGCGTCCGTGCAGTTGAAGGTCGTGCGGCAGCGCCAGACGCCGTCGCGGTCGTTGAGGATCTCCAGGCGCTGCTCGCCGGCCTCGTCACGCGAGTCGAAGATGAAGCGGTGCGCGTTGACGATCGCGGCCGGGCCGAAGTACTGCCCGTCGTTCCAGAACACCGGGCACGAGGATGTGCAGGCGGCGCACAGGATGCACTTGGTCGTGTCGTCGAAGCGCTCGCGGTCCTCGGCGGACTGCAGCCGCTCACGCGTCGGCTCGTTCGTCTCCTTCGTGATCAGGAAGGGCATCACGTCCCGGTACGCCTGGAAGAACGGCTCCATGTCCACGACCAGGTCCTTGAGGACCGTCAGGCCCTTGATGGCCTCGACCGTGATCGGCTTCTCGGGGTTGATGTCCTTGATCAGCGTCTTGCACGCCAGGCGGTTCTTGCCGTTGATCCGCATGGCGTCGGAGCCGCAGATGCCGTGGGCACAGGAACGGCGGAACGTGAGCGTGCCGTCCAGATCCCACTTGATCTTGTGCAGCGCGTCGAGGACGCGCTCCTTGGGGTCGATCTCCAGCTGGAAGTCTTCCCAGGTCGCCTCGGCCGAGACCTCCGGGTTGAACCGGCGGATCCGCATCGTGACGGTGATGTAGGGGGAGTCGGCGAAACCGGGCTCGGGGGAACCGGCCGCGTCCGCCTTGTCCAGAACAGGGGTAGCCATCAGTACTTACGCTCCATCGGCTGGTAGCGGGTCTGGACGACCGGCTTGTAGTCCAGACGGACGGTCTCGGTGCCGTCGGCGCCGACCTCGCGGTAGGCCATCGTGTGGCGCATGAAGTTGACGTCGTCGCGGTTCGGGTAGTCCTCGCGGTAGTGACCGCCGCGGGACTCCTTGCGGGCCAGTGCCGAGACGGCCATGACCTCGGCCAGGTCGAGCAGGTTGCCCAGCTCGACGGCCTCCAGCAGGTCGGTGTTGAACCGCTTGCCCTTGTCCTGGATGGCGACGTTCTTGTAGCGCTCGCGCAGCTCGGCGATCTTCTCGACCGCCGTCTTGATCGTCTGCTCGGTGCGGAACACCATGACGTTGGCGTCCATGGTCTCCTGCAGCTCGCGGCGGAGCTCGGCCACCCGCTCGCTGCCGGTGGAGGAGCGCAGCCGCTCGATCTGCCCGACGACGAAGGACTCCGGGTTCTCCGGCAGCTCGACGAAGTCCGCGTTCTGCGAGTACTCCGCCGCGGCGATACCGGCCCGCTTGCCGAACACGTTGATGTCCAGCAGCGAGTTGGTGCCCAGGCGGTTGGCGCCGTGCACCGACACGCAGGCGACCTCGCCGGCCGCGTACAGGCCCGGGACGACCGTGGTGTTGTCCGCGAGGACCTCGCCCTGGACGTTGGTCGGGATGCCGCCCATCGCGTAGTGCGCGGTGGGCTGGATCGGGATCGGGTCGGTGTAGGGCTCGATGCCGAGGTAGGTCCGCGCGAACTCCGTGATGTCGGGCAGCTTGGCGTCCAGCTGCTCCGGCGGGAGGTGGGTGAGGTCCAGGAAGACGTGGTCGCCCTCGGGACCGCAGCCGCGGCCCTCGCGGATCTCCGTGTAGATGGAGCGCGAGACGACGTCACGGGACGCGAGGTCCTTCATGACCGGCGCGTACTTCTCCATGAAGCGCTCGCCGTCCTTGTTGCGGAGGATGCCGCCCTCACCGCGGGCGCCCTCCGTCAGCAGGATGCCCATGCGCCAGATGCCGGTCGGGTGGAACTGGAAGAACTCCATGTCCTCCAGCGGCAGCCCGCGCCGGTACACGGCGGCCTGGCCGTCACCGGTCAGCGTGTGCGCGTTCGACGTCACCTTGAAGAACTTGCCGGTGCCGCCGGACGCGTAGATCACGGCCTTCGCCTGGAAGACGTGGATCTCACCGGTGGCCAGCTCGTAGGCGACCACACCGGCGGACTTCTTGACGCCGTCGACCTCGGTGATCAGCTGGTCCAGGACGTAGAACTCGTTGAAGAACTCCACGCCCTCCTTGACGCAGTTCTGGTACAGCGTCTGGAGGATCATGTGGCCGGTGCGGTCGGCCGCGTAGCAGGACCGGCGGACCGGGGCCTCGCCGTGGTTGCGGCTGTGACCGCCGAAGCGGCGCTGGTCGATGGTGCCGTTCGGGGTCCGGTTGAACGGCAGGCCCATCTTCTCCAGGTCGAGGACCGAGTCGATGGCCTCCTTCGCCAGGATCTCGGCGGCGTCCTGGTCGACCAGGTAGTCACCGCCCTTGACCGTGTCGAAGGTGTGCCACTCCCAGTTGTCCTCCTCCACGTTGGCCAGCGCGGCGGCCATGCCGCCCTGCGCGGCGCCCGTGTGGGAGCGGGTGGGGTACAGCTTGGTCAGGACGGCGGTGCGGCTGCGCTTCGTCGACTCGATGGCCGCGCGCATGCCCGCGCCGCCGGCGCCGACGATGACGGTGTCGTACTTGTGGATCTTCATATCTCTCGCAGCCCCGTGCCTAGCGGATGTTCGGGTCGAAGGTGAAGATCACCAGCGTGCCCAGCAGGATGGTGAACACCGTGGCGGTGTAGAGCAGGCCCTTGAGCCACAGCCGGGTGTTCGGCCGCTCCGCGTAGTCGTTGATGACCGTGCGCAGGCCGTTGGCGCCGTGCAGCATCGCCAGCCACAGCATCAGCAGGTCCCAGACCTGCCAGAACGGCGAGGCCCAGCGGCCGGCCACGAAGGCGAAGCCGATCTTGGAGACGCCGCCGTCCAGCACCAGCTGGATCAGCAGGTGGCCGATGACGAGGACGACCAGGACGACACCGGACAGGCGCATGAACAGCCAGGCGGCCAGCTCGAAGTTGCCCCGGGTGCTCTTCGGGGTCTTCTTGGTCCGCTTGCGGGGCGGCTCGATGACCGGCGCCGGGTTGTCGACGGAGTAGAGCGAGGCGCCCTCGACGGGGCCGACGCCCGAGGCGTTGGTTTCAGTGGTGGACATGGTCGTCAGCTCCCGAACAGTTCACGAGCGGCGTGGCCGAGGACGGGGTAGATCGCCCCGACCATCAGCACGGCCCACAGGGCGACGACGGTCCAGAGCATCTGCTTCTGGTAGCGGGCGCCCTTGACCCAGAAGTCGACGGCGATGACACGCAGGCCGTTGAGCGCGTGGAAGAGGATGGCGGCGACGAGGCCGTACTCCAGCAGCGCGACGATCGGCGTCTTGTACGTGGCCACGACGGTGTCGTAGGCCTCGGGGGACACGCGCACGAGGGCGGTGTCCAGCACGTGAACGAACAGGAAGAAGAAAATGAGGACGCCGGTGACTCGGTGAGCCACCCAGGACCACATTCCTTCCCGGCCGCGGTACAGCGTTCCAGCCGGCACGGAAATTTCCTCCGGGAGCGGGGGTCGGGGCCGCGCCGGCTTTCCTTGTCGGTCGGGCCCGGCCGGGTACGGTCCACCGGCCCCCAGCATGGTAGCGACGAGTGTCCGCGGCGCTTACAGGGGGCCTGCCGGTGTGATCAAACTTGCACTCGAAGGGGTGCGGGGCGGTGCCCCGGGGCGGCGGGCGCGGTCAGGCGCCGGATGCGGCGCCGTGGGGGCTGTCGGCGCAGTTCCCCGCGCCCCTGAGCATGTTCTCCAGCCGCTCCCTCGCCAGACGGCGGAGCTGCTCCGCGGCGACCACCCGCTCGTCCTCCGGATCGTTGGCCAATCGTGACCGGATGTCTTCGAGGACGCGGTCCAGGGTCTCTTCCTCGGGGACCCCGTCCAGCGAGATGACGAACACGTGGCCGAATTTGGCCTCATAGGCGGCGTGGGCCGCGTTCAGGGCGGTGTGCGCGGCCGTGTAGGTGTCCTCGGGGAGGACGGGGAGGCTCTCCGCCGCCAGGGCCTCGGCGAGTTCCTCGGCGGAGAGGTCGTACGCCGCCTCGTCCGCGGCCGCCAGGAGGGACGCCGGATCCGGGTAGGGGCGGTGGCCGGCGACGCGCAGGGCCCAGCGCAGGCTGTGCAGACAGGTCAGGAGGTCGCGCTCGGCGTCCTTGGCGGGGGCGGTGTTGAACCGCTCCAGCGGGGGGCCGGGCGCGCCGCGGGCCTGTGCGGGTATGGCGACCCGGCCGGGGAGGTCTGGGAGACGGTGCGCAGGCAGCGTGGGTCCTCGTGGGCGTCGCGTGTGTGTCGGTGGTAGATGCTGTGAGAGTTCTGACGACACGTTACCGAGTACGCCCGGTACGTGTCCGATCGGTACCCCGAATTCACCCGGACGGCGGGGTTTGGGATCGGCTCGTGGACGCCTCTCACCCGAATGGGTCGTACGTTGGCTGAGTGAGTCGGCACAGGCAGCGCAGGCAGCAGAGTCAGCACAGGCGTCGCCCGGCGAGGGCGGTGCGGGAACGGCGGGTGCTGGTCGCGGCGGTCGCCGCGGGCGCCCTGGTGGCCGCGTCCGGCGTGGGCGTCGGGCTGTGGGCGACCTCGGGCGACGACGGCTCCGCCGCGGACTCGACGGCGGCGTCCGCCACGGAGAGTCCCAGCCCCGGCCCCACCCGTTCCTACCCGCTGTCACGGGCGCCGCGCACCATACCCGCGGTCCGCGAGCACACGGCGGAGCGCGGCCCGGGCTGGCGCCCCGCCCGTGAGCACCGGGTGGTCGTGGCCGATCCGGCGCTGGCCGACGAGGGCCGGCTGATAGCCGGCGAGCTGGGACTGACGTACGCGGGGGAGCGGGACGACGAGCGGGAGGGGGACCTGCGGCTGGAGCTGAACCGCGACGCGGGCGCGAACCCCGAGTCGTACACGATGACGGTGCGGGGCGGACGGGTGACCGTGGCCGCCCCGGCGGAGGCGGGCGTCTTCTACGGCACCCGCACCCTCAAGCAGGAGACGAAGGGCGCCGGCGCCGCCCCCGAGGGCGTGGTCCGCGACGAGCCGGCCAAGCAGCGGCGCGGGATGATGCTGGACATCGCGCGCAAGCACTACAGCGCCGACTGGATCGAGGACCGGATCCGGGAGCTCGGCGACCTGAAGTTCAACGAGCTCGGACTGCACTTCTCCGACGACCAGGGCTTCCGCATCGCGTCCGACTCGCACCCGGAGATCGTCTCCGGCCGGCACCTGACCAAGGCGCAGGTCAGGAGGATCGTCGACCTCGCGGCCAGCCGGCACATCACCGTCGTCCCCGAGATCGACTCGCCCGGGCACCTCGGCGCGGTCCTCGCCGCCCACCCCGGCCTCCAGCTGCGCAACGCGGCCGGCCGTGCCGTGCGCGGCGCGATCGACATCTCGAAGCCGGAGTCCGCCGAGATCGTCGACGATCTGCTGGAGGAGTACGCCGGGCTCTTCCCCGGCGGGAGGTGGCACCTCGGCGGCGACGAGTACCAGGCCCTGGTGGTGTCCGACCCCGAGGCGTCGTTCCCGGGCCTGGCCGCCGCCGCGCGGAAGAAGTACGGCTCCGGCGCGACCGTCGAGGACCTGACCACCGGGTGGCTCAACGACCGGGCCGCCGCGGTCCGCGCCCTCGACCGCGTGCCCCGCGCCTGGAACGACGGGTTCTTCCGGGGCGGTTCGGTGCGGGCCGCCGAGGACATCGAGGTCGCCTACTGGACCGGCAAGGAGATCGGCGCCCGGCAGCCGGCCGAGTACCTGGCAGAGGGCCGCCAGGTGATCAACTACAACGACGAGTTCCTCTACTACGTGCTCGGGGAGCCGCTCACCTTCGTCTACCCGACGGGGGAGCGGATCTACGAGCGGTGGACACCGCTGGTGCTGCGCGGCACCACCGCGGTCCCGGAGCGGTACGACGACCAGATCCTCGGCGGGTCCTTCGCCATCTGGGGAGACCTGCCCCGCTCCCAGACCCAGGAGCAGGTCGCGGCCGGCATCCGCATGCCGCTGCGGGCGACGGTGCAGAAGCTGTGGGACCCGGACGCACCCGAGCTGTCCTGGACGGAGTTCCGCGCCCTGGCGGACGAACTGGGCTGACCCCCGGCTCGCCCGGCAAGGGATCTGGAGGGCACTTCCCGGCGGCCTGGGCGCGCCCCTGGACGGGGCCGCGGATTGCCGGATATGCCTGCGCACCCCCGTGCGACTGTGGTGGTGTTTCGGGTGATCCGAACCGACGCACCGGGGGGAACGCCAGCACATGGGCTACTGGGGGTTTTTCGTCGTGGGCCGCGGGGACCGGCCGCTCGCCGGGCTGGACGCGCTGGCCGGCGCGGCCGGCGGCATGACCCTGCGTACCTCCGCGCCGGACGGATGGCAGGTGTGGGAGTACCCGGGCGGCGAGGGCGACATCGGGAACATGAACGACCTGGCGCGGGAGACCGGGGCGCCCGCGCTGTTCGGGTACGTCATGGACAGCGCCTGCGTGGTCGTGGAGGCGGCGTCACCGGAGAGCGGGGCGTGGACGACCTGCCTGGCGCGGACCGCCATGGCCGGGTACCTCGACGGGCAGCAGGAGGGGCTCACGGTCGACGACTACTTCCTGGAGCCCGCCGACGCCGCCGAGCGGGCGGTCTTCTGGGCCGAGGAGGCGGGACACACGGTGTCCGCGGAGGAGCTGGCCGTGGTGCTGGCCGCCGACCCCGACCCGGTGGCCGAAAACCTCTTCTTCCGTCTTCTCGACCGGCTCGGTGTCGTGCCCGGGTGACACTCCCGGCCCGTCGCACGCAGTAAGGGGAGATGCGGGCTCCGTGAGTCATGAGGCCCGTACACGGCCTCGTCGGGGGGCCTGTGACGACCCGAAGAGGGAGGCGTGGATGAGCCTGGTGGAACTGATCGCGCGGGCCGACGAGCGCGGGCTGGCCGTGAGCGGGTTGGCTTGTTTGGATCGGTGCGTGCCGTTGCTCGGTGGTGACGACGAGGCGGTGCGGCCGCTGTGGGCGAGCCTCGCGGAGGACGCCGCCCCCGGTGACTGGGCCGAACGGCTCGAGCAGACGCGCGGCACGCTGGACGCGGTGGCCGAGGGCGCGCGGGAGTGCGTGGCGCAGGCGCGGCGGATGCTCGCCACCGCTCCCGCGGAGCGATCCGGCGCCGGGCTGCGGGAGTGGGCCGACGCCTGTTCCCTCGCCGCGCTGCGCGTCCACCGGCTGCTGGACGGCGCCGACGACGACGCAGGGCTCGCCGACGCCTGCCGTGCGGGCAGCGCGGAGGGCCTGTCGCCGCTTCTCGCCGCCGAACTGCGCCGCCAGACCGCCGTCCTGGAACTGATGGCCGCCCACGGCCCGGCGGGGCTGCGCGGTGCGCTGGAGATCTCGACGGAGGGCCGGCGGGTGCTCCGCGCCGCGGTGTCCCGCCGCAGCCGCAGGGACGGCTGAGGTGCGTCGTGGCCGTCACGGGCGGCAGGTCCTGTGCCCGGGCCGGGGCGGTCCTGTGCCCGTTGCGAGAACCCGCGGAATCCGGGTGACGAAACGGTTCTCCCCTGCGCTCTTCACAGTGTGACGACTGCGACGACTGTGACGACACAGCAGGAGACCAGGCCCTCGGCCGCGGCGAAGCCGGTCCGCTGGGCGGCGGACGCGGTGGCGGCGATGCGCGAAGGAGCGCGGCTGCGCCTCGACTACTCGGCGCGCAGCCTGTGGAGCGTCGACCGGGTGATCGAGGACATCCGCCGGGAGGCCGCCCCGTACGCCGCCGTGGAACTGGTGCTGCGCGGATTCGGTGCCTACGCGGGTGAGGTGATCGCCCGTCAGGCCGGGGCCGAGTGGTGGGCCTCCGGCGGCGAGCACTGGGTCCGCACGCCGGACGGCCGGCTCTGGGACCCGATCGACGAGGCCCGCCGCTGCTACACGGGCGAAGGATCCCTGCGCCTGCTGTGCCGTGACGCGTGCGAGCGAGGGTCGCAGCCGTGACCTCCGGCCTCCGCGCGGCCCCGGACGGGGGAGGTTCCCCCGCCGTGCGGGGCGCCGCGTGAGCCGGCCGGTCGCCGCGCCGACGACGGCGCGGGCGCCGGGCACGCGGGCCGGCGGCGCCCCGGCCGTCGCCACGGCACGGCGGCTCACCCCGCCGGCGCACGTGCCGCCGGCGCCCGGCCGCACCGGCGTGACGGCACGTCACGGGACGGGTGGGCCCGCCCCGGAGGCGGTGCGGCCGGAGGTGCCACCGGCGCGGACGGGCCGCACGAGGCGCCTGACGAGCTGTGACACATTCGTCGCGCCGAACGCTGATGACCGTGGGGGTGTGAGCGCCGTCGGACGTGCTCACGCCAAGCGAGTTCGACGCGCTACCCGCTCGGTACGGACGAGGACGGTTCTTGGGCCACGGAGGGGAATCCCGCCGCACGCAGGCGTACGACGGGGAACTGGGCGCGGCCGTCGCGCGGGCCCAGAAGGGGGACGAGTCCGCCTTCGCCACGGCCTACCGACTCGTCCAGCCGGGACTGCTCGCCTACGTGCGCGGGCTGGTCGGGGACGACGCCGAGGACGTGATGTCGGACGCCTGGCTGGAGATCGCCCGTGACCTGGGCAGGTTCAAGGGCGACGGGGCCGGCTTCCGGGGCTGGACGGCGACCATCGCCCGGCACCGGGCACTGGACCACCTGCGCCGGCAGCGGGTGCGGCCCCGGCCGTCGGCGCTGGAACAGGACGTCCTGGACCTGCCCGGACCGCAGAGCACCCACGACCAGGCCATGGAGGCCCTGTCCACCGAGTACGCCCTGGACCTGGTCGGCGGTCTGCCGCGGGACCAGGCCGAGGCCGTACTGCTGCGCGTGGTCGTCGGCCTCGACGGCCCCGCCGCCGCGCGGGTCCTCGGCAAGCGGCCGGGTGCGGTGCGGACGGCTGCGTACCGGGGACTGAAGCGGCTGGCCGAGCAGCTCGGCGTCGACGGTGTGACGGATGAGGCGCCGAAGACGCTGGGTGGATCGGCATGACCATCGGCCGGCCCGGGAGCCCCGGAGGCCGGCGCGGCGACACCCGGCCCGCGCCGTCCGGGCCCGGCGGCCCGCGGCGGCCACCGCGAGCCGGGCGCTGAACAGGCCGGACACACGGAACGTATCCGTCGGTCCGGGCGGCATCCCCGCGCGGGCCGGACCGGACGGATCCGCGCGGGCCGCGAGCGCCGGGCGGGCGGCGCGGTACCGAGCACGATCGAGCAGGGACGGGAACGGACATGGGTGAACGGCGGAGCGACGGCGGGCGGGCCGGCCGTCGGCGTGCGCACCCCGAGGGCGGGCCGGCCGCACGGAGCACCGGTCCGGCCCCCACCGGTCGGGCCGTCTCCGACCCCGCGAGCCTGGAGGCGCTGCTCGCCGCCGCCCTGATCCGCGACGGCGTGGACGCGGGGGCCGAACAGCGGGCCGTCGCCGCGTTCCTGGCGGCCCGGAATGCCGCAGGGCACGGAGCGCGCACCCGGCGCCGGGACGACTGGCGGGCCCGTCGGCGACGGATCGGGGGCGGCTCGCTGAAGGCCACGCTCTCCGTCCTGGTCGCCGGTCTCCCCCTGAGCGGGGTCGCGGTCGCCGGGATCGGCGCGAGCGACTCGTCACCGGACCGCCCCGCCCCCGACACCGGGCGCACCCACGCGCCCCCGAGCGCCACCGCCCCGGCCTCCCCCGACTCCGCCGCACCGGAGGCCGGTTCCGGCCGGGAGGAACCGGACCGCCCCGCGAGTACCGGGGACGCCGGGGCCGACTGCCGCGCCTTCGAGCGGGCGGGGGGAGGCGGCCGGGCCCTGGAGTCCACGGCCGGGAAGCGGCTCAGCGAGGCCGCGGGCGGCCCGGCGCACGTCGAGGCGTACTGCGCCGGGCAGTCCGGCACCGGGCAGCCCGGACAGGACACGGAGCGACGGCCCGGCGGTTCCGCGACGCCGGGGAGGCCGAGCACCGGCGGGCCCGGCGGGGACGGTTCCCCGGGTGCCGCGGGCCGCGAGGCGGGCGAGGGTCCGGACGGACCGGCGGGCGGCAGCCGGGGCAGCGGGCCGGGCGCCGGCAGACCTGCCGAGCCGGGCGCGGAGAACCCGTGACGTGCGCCGCCCCACGTCGGTTACCGGAGCAGACAGAGGCCTACGCGCTCACATCGCTGCCGCCGAGGCAACGGCCGGGGCCGCCACCCCCCACAGGAGAGGCCCCGGCCGTCGCGCGGTACGGGCCGCGCGGCGACCCGTACCCTCTACAGCGCCACGAGTGCGTTTTCTGTCACACCATCCCGGGTCACGGGTCAGTTGCATCGTGGACGGACATGGACGGGGAGAGGATTCAGGCCGTAACGTGCCTTTCGCGCCAGGCCGCGACGGACACCTGACCACGAACCGCCCACGGCCCACGACCGCAACCACTGATCGAGCAACCACGACGGCGAGCAACCCGGTCCGCGAGAGCGGCGCCGGCTGAGAGCGCAGAAGGGCGCGCGCGTGTGCTGGGGGACGACGCGGAGCTGACCGCCGCGGTGCGTGCGGCGCAGGACGGGGACGAGACCGCGTTCCGGACTGTGTACCGCGCGGTGCACCCGCGGCTGCTGGGGTATGTCAGGACACTGGTCGGCGAGCCCGACGCGGAGGACGTGACGTCCGAGGCCTGGCTGCAGATCGCCCGTGACCTGGAGCGGTTCACCGGCGACGCGGACCGGTTCCGCGGCTGGGCCGCCCGCATCGCCCGGAACCGGGCCCTGGACCACATACGGATGCGGGGACGCCGCCCCGCGATCGGCGGCGACGAGACCGAACTGACCGGGCGTCCCGCCGAGTCCGACACCGCCGGCGAGGCGATGGAGGCGCTGGCCACCGACGGCGCGTTCTCGTTGATCTCCCGGCTCCCGCACGACCAGGCCGAAGCCGTGGTGCTGCGGGTGGTGGTGGGCCTCGACGCCAAGACCGCCGCCGAGACGCTGGGCAAACGCCCCGGTGCCGTCCGTACGGCGGCGCACCGTGGCCTGAAGCGACTGGCCGAGTTGCTGGGTGACGATCCGGAAGCCCAACCGGAATCCGCGGGAGTTCTCGACGCCCTTCCGCCCCAGCGGCAACCACGCCGTCGTACGGTGACGTCCGCGAGTGTGACGCAGATGCGAACGCGGACGCAGAAGGACATGTGATGGCCGATGAGCAGCACCGGTGGCTGGACCGCGGGACCGCGGAACGTCTGCTGAACGGAGAGCCCCCCGAAGCTGCCGACCCCACCACCCGTGACCAGGCCGAACGGCTCGCCGGAACGCTGCGTGCGCTCTCCGCCGCACCCCCCTCGGCCGACGGGGAGCTTCCCGGGGAGGCGGCCGCGCTGGCGGCCTTCCGCACGTGCCGGGAGGAACGCCGGCGACAGGCCGGCCCTGACACCGCCGCCGGCGCGGAGCACCCCGACGCTGGGCCGGTCCGTCTCGGCGCGCCCCGCGGTGACGGTTCCGGAACGCCGGGTGGACGCCGCCCGCCGCGTTCCCTGCGGCTCGGGCTGGCCGCCACGCTGGTCGCCGGCATGGTCGGCGGCGCCGCCCTCCTGGCCGGTGCCGGGGTCCTGCCGACGCCGTCCGGCGAGGCCGAGGCGGACCCGGCGGCCTCCGTGAGCGCCCCGCATCCCGGACGTCTCCTGCCGTCACCCCCGCCGGATGCCGGCCGGGCGACCCCCGGGGGGCGGCACCCGGAGGGAACGGCAGGGGCGCAGGCCCGGCCGGACGCGGACACCGGCGCGGGCGGACAGCCCGCGCCCGGGCGGTCCGGACCGGACTCCGGCGACCCGGCGGCCCGTTCCGGCCGCGCCGGGAAGCAGATCGCCTCGGCCTGCCGTGCCTGGCGCGACGGCGAACACCTGAACGGCGCGCGCGAGCGCCTCCTGGAGGAGGAGGCGGGCGGCCCCGCCCGGGTCGGCCCGTACTGCCGGGCCGCGCTGTCGGCCGGTGGCGGCTCCGGCCCCGCGGTCCGCGAGGACACCGGTGACGCCCACGGGGGCGAGGCCGAGGGCCCCGGCAAGGGCCACGAGATGAGGGACGAGAAGAAGACCGGGAGCGAGAACGGGAACGAGGGCGCGGGCGACGGCGGCAAGAAGGACGAGAGCGACAAGCGAGGGCAAGGTTCCGGCCAGGGCAAGGGCTCCGGGAACGCCCGGGGAAACACTCCGTGACCTGCGTCTTTCTCGGTCGATGACATCTCTTCGCCGCCAGGTGTGACACTTTCGGCCCGCGTGACGCAGTAATGAGTGAGCCGACTGGTCATCGGCCGTCGCACGGAGCCGGGGTTCCCCCCGTACTCACGGCTCGTGCACCTCGGCGCGGGCGGGACACGTTCCCCCGGTCCCGCCCGCGCCCCGTCTCACCGGTGCACGACGACCCGGTCGCCGTCCCTCACCCGCGCGTACAGCCGCGCGATCGCCTCCTCGTCCCGTACGTTGACGCAGCCGTGGGAGGAACCCGCGTACCCCCGCGCGGCGAAGTCGGCCGAGAAGTGCACGGCCTGGCCGCCGCTGAAGAACATGGCGTACGGCATGGGCGAGTCGTAGAGCGTCGACACATGGTGACGGGACTTCCAGTAGATGCGGAAGACACCCTCGCGGGTCGGTGTGTACTCGGACCCGAAGCGCACCGGCATCGTCGACACCGTCCGCCCGTCGATCATCCAGCGCAGGGTGCGGCTCGACTTGCTGATGCACAGCACCCGGCCGGTCGCACAGCGCGGGTCGGGCGCGTCGGCCGGCTGACCGCCCATCAGGTACAGCTCCCACCGGCCCGGCTCGCGCGTCATCGCCAGCAGCCGCTGCCAGGTGGCACTGTCCGTCACCCCGGTCGCCGGCAGCCCGCGCTTGCCCTGGAAGCCCCGGACCGCCTTCGCCGTCAGGTCGTCGTAGGTCCCGGTCGGCCCGTGGAAGATCCAGGCGGCCTGCCGCAGCCGCGCCTGGAGCTCGCGCACGTCGCGTCCGGAGTCCCCCGGGGACCACAGCACCCGCGAAGCCGGGCGGGGCGAGGCCGGACCGCCGGGGGCGGACGGCTTCCCCGCGCCGTCCGGCGCCCGCGACTGCGACGGCGCACCGGACGGCGTCCGGCTCGGCACTTCGATCCGCACCGGGGAGCCGCCCTCCCCGTCCGCGCCCGCCGGCCGCACCGTGCAGCCGGCCGCGCAGGCCGTGAGGGCGGTCAGCGCCGCGAGGACACCGATCCCCTTCCTCCGCATGCCCGTACCACGCACTCGATCCCCCTCGCCCACCGGCCGCGCGCCCGGTCGTCACCTCGGATGTGTACCCCTGAGGTGACCACAACCGAACAAGGGGGCATGGTGGTGAGTGACCGGAAGACGACCGCCGGGGTGGACGCTGTGAGCGGGGTCCCACCGCGGCTGTGAGGAAGGTCCCAGCGTGCGCCCCTCCACCGGGCCGCACGCGCACCGCTACAGTCCGTCGAAGGGTCGGCCAGTACTGGTGAGTAACTGACGGGTAACGGGCGATCAGGTCGAGCAACGCCGCTCAGCGGGAGGCATCACACCATGGCGCGCGAGTCGGGCAGTGCCCGGTCCACCGAGAGTGGACTGCCCATCGAACCGGTCTACGGGCCGGACGCCCTCGAGGGCTGGGACCCGGCCGGGAAGCTGGGGGAGCCGGGGTCGTACCCCTTCACCCGGGGCGTGTACCCGACGATGTACACGGGCCGGCCGTGGACGATGCGCCAGTACGCCGGTTTCGGCACGGCGACGGAGTCCAACGCCCGCTACAAGCAGCTCATCGCCAACGGCACCATGGGTCTGTCGGTCGCCTTCGACCTGCCCACCCAGATGGGCCACGACTCCGACGCCCCGATCGCCTCGGGCGAGGTCGGCAAGGTGGGCGTCGCCATCGACTCCATCGACGACATGCGGGTGCTGTTCGGCGGCATCCCGCTGGACCAGGTCTCCACGTCGATGACGATCAACGCCCCCGCCGCCCTCCTGCTGCTCCTCTACCAACTGGTCGCCGAGGAGCAGGGCGTGAGCGCCGACCGGCTCACCGGCACGATCCAGAACGACGTGCTGAAGGAGTACATCGCGCGGGGCACGTACATCTTCCCGCCGAAGCCCTCGCTCCGGCTGATCGCCGACATCTTCAAGTACTGCAGGGCCGAGATCCCGAAGTGGAACACCATCTCGATCTCCGGCTACCACATGGCCGAGGCGGGCGCGTCGCCCGCGCAGGAGATCGCCTTCACCCTCGCCGACGGCATCGAGTACGTGCGCACCGCGGTCGCCGCCGGCATGGACGTGGACGACTTCGCCCCGCGCCTGTCGTTCTTCTTCGTGGCCCGCACGACGATCCTGGAGGAGGTCGCCAAGTTCCGTGCGGCCCGCAGGATCTGGGCGCGGGTGATGAAGGAGGAGTTCGGCGCGAGGAACCCCAAGTCGCTGATGCTGCGCTTCCACACGCAGACGGCCGGGGTGCAGCTGACGGCGCAGCAGCCCGAGGTCAACCTGGTCCGGGTCGCCGTCCAGGGTCTCGGCGCGGTGCTCGGCGGCACCCAGTCGCTGCACACCAACTCCTTCGACGAGGCGATCGCCCTCCCCACCGACAAGTCCGCCCGGCTCGCCCTGCGCACCCAGCAGGTCCTCGCCTACGAGACGGACGTGACGGCGACGGTCGACCCGTTCGCCGGCTCCTACGTCGTCGAGAAGATGACCGACGACGTCGAGGCGGCGGCGCTGGAGCTGATGGGGAAGGTCGAGGACCTCGGCGGCGCGGTCAACGCCATCGAGCACGGCTTCCAGAAGAGCGAGATCGAACGCAGCGCCTACCGCATCGCCCAGGAGACCGACTCCGGCGAGCGGGTCGTGGTCGGCGTCAACCGCTTCCAGCTCGACGCGGAGGAGCCCTACGAGCCCCTGCGCGTCGACCCGGCCATCGAGGCCCAGCAGGCCGAACGCCTCGCCCGGCTCCGCGCGGAGCGCGACCAGCAGGCCGTCGACTCCGCCCTGGCCGCCCTGAAGAAGGCCGCCGAGGGCGAGGACAACGTCCTGTACCCGATGAAGGACGCCCTGAAGGCCCGGGCCACGGTCGGCGAGGTGTGCAACGCGCTGCGGGAGGTCTGGGGCACGTACGTGCCGAGCGACGCGTTCTGATCCGCCCTCTCGCGGGCCGGGACCCCTGGTGGGAGTGCCGCACCCCCGTGCGACACTCCCTCCATGTTCGGCGTCATCGACCTCCCCACCTATCTGGCGGGCCTGGCCCTCATCATCCTGCTGCCCGGCCCCAACTCGCTCTACGTCCTCTCCGTCGCCGCCCGCAAGGGCGTGCGCACCGGCTACGCGGCGGTGGCCGGGGTGTTCACCGGGGACGCCGTCCTGATGACGCTCGCGGCGCTCGGCGCCGCCTCCGTGCTCACCACGACCCCGCTGCTGTTCCTGGTGGTGAAGTACGCCGGCGCCGGATACCTGGCGTGGATGGCGTACGGAATGCTGCGCTCGGCGTGGGGCATGTGGAAGGCGCAGGACGAGCCGGCGTCCGGCGGGACCCCCGAGGCCGCTCCCGCCGGCGAGGAACACCCCTACCGCAGGGCCCTCGTGGTGTCGCTGCTCAACCCGAAGGCGATCCTCTTCCTGATCTCCTTCTTCGTGCAGTTCGTCGACCCCGGCTACGCGCACCCCGCGCTGTCCTTCGTCGTCCTCGGCGTCCTGCTCCAGACGGCCAGCTTCCTGTACCTGTCGCTGCTGATCTTCGGCGGCACCCGCCTGGCCGGCATGTTCCGCCGCAGGCGGCGGCTGGCGGCGGGGGCCACCTCGGCGGCGGGCGCCCTCTTCCTCGGGTTCGCGGCGAAGCTGTCGCTGGCGGGCGCGTAGGCGCCGTGCGGGCCGGTGCCGGTGCTCAGGACGCCCGCAGGTACGCCGAGCGGGCGGCCTTCCCCAGGTAGGTGAAGCGCGTGTCGCCCTTCAGATGGACGTCCAGGGCCTCCTTGATGCCCGGCCAGTTGGGGTCGCCGTAGTCGTCCAGGACCACGACCCCGCCCGGGGCGGCGATCTCCTCGGCCCACCGCAGGTCCTGCGCGACGCCCTCGGCGGAGTGGTCGCCGTCCACGACGATCACGCCGTAACGGCGGTCCGACACGGCCGCGCGGGTCTCGGGGTCCTCGGAGAACCCCCGCTGGACGCGTGCCGCCGCGCCCGCCGGGCCGGCCAGGGTGAGGTTGGTGCGTACGGCACGCTCGTCGACCGGTGCGCCGGTGGGTTCCGGGCGCTGGTCGGTGCCGGGCTGGAGCTGCACGCCGGCGAAGGGGTCGACGATGGTCAGGGCCGGGCTGCGGCCGTCGCGTTCCATCATGCGGATCAGCCCGGCGGAGAACATGCCGTACAGCGTGCCGATCTCCAGGATCTCGTCGTTCGGCGGGTCGAGCAGCGGGATCGTGCCGAGCTTGCCGCAGATGTTCATGGTGCCGCCCGCGACGCGGCCCACCCCCAGCGACTCCAGCGCGACGAGCAGCCGGAAGGCGGCGGCGACGTTGCGCACGGCCGCGTCACGGTCCCCGGCCAGGGCGGCCACCTCGGCGCACAGGCTCTCCAGCGGTTCCTCGGCCACCCTGCGGGAGATGCCGCGCCCGCGGGGGCCGAGGAGCAGTTCGATGGTGAGCCGGTCGTGCTTGAGCTGTTCGACGTCCCGCACCAGACGTTCGATGTCCGCCGCGGCCGGGGACGCCTGGGCGGCCGGGCGCGGGACGGCGGAGCGCACCTGCCGTTCGATGCGCCGGTCGATGAGGTCGGCGACCGGGCGCAGCAGACGCCGGGAGACGGAGCTGCGGAGCAAGGAACTGCTGTTCATGAACCAACGACCTCGATTCGTGGCGGAGCCGGAGGTGGAGCGGGCCGAATCCGTTGCGGTTTCCTTCTGCGGACGGCGATCCGGAGCCAGGTGAATTCCCCGGTGAATTCCAGAGGGGGATCATGGCACGGGAGGCGGCGGACAAGGGGTGACGGAAAAATGAACGAAAGGCGATCGAATGGCGAGCGAAAGGCGATCCGGTGGGAGGTGAACGGTCCGTTCACCCGCTCGTCATCGGACGGCGCGTCACCGTTTCACCGCGCGCCGGATCGACCGCGCCCGCCGCACCACGGTCCGGGCCGCGGCGCTCCGCGGCAGGAACGCCAGCCGCTCCGGAATGCCACCGGGCAGCCCCAGTGACGTCAGCCGCCGCTTCCTGAAGTACCGCCAGGTACGGGCGTCCAGCCGGGTGCGCAGATACTCCTCGGCCTCCGGCCGCAGCTCCGGCAGGATCCTGGGCTGCATCACGAAGCCGACCGCCCGCAGCAGCGCGGCGAGCGACTCGGTGTCCGTGCCCGGCCGCCCCCCGGCGGCGGCGTCGGCCGGCTCCGGCAGGAGCGCGTCGACGAGGGTGACGGGGACGCGGTTGCTGTTCTCGTACGGTGTCAGCCGCTCCAGCAGCGTCTGGGTGCCGACCCGGGCCACCGGCAGACCGTACAGCCGGGACGCGGTGAGCAGGGCCGTGGAGAAGCAGCCGACCACCAGTGCCGGGCGCATCCGCTGGTACAGCACCTCGGCCAGGACCGGTGTGTCGACCACGGTGAGGTCGACGCCGAGCCGCTCCGCCTCCTGTTCCAGGGTGCGGGTGAACCGGGCCGGGGCCGTGGGGTGCGGCTTGAAGACCACCCGCCGGTGACCGAGGCCGGCGGCGCCCTCGAGCATCCGCACGTGCAGGTCCTCCTCCTCCTCGGCGGAGAGGATGCCCAGCGCCGACAGGTACTGGCCCAGCAGCAGCGCGGGAGCCTCCACCTCGGGCAGGCCGGCGCCGGTCGTGCCCAGTTCGGCCAGCACCCGCGTGAACGCCTCCGTGGGCACCAGCTGCGGCTCCACCCCGAACTCCGTCAGGAGCAGCGGCCGCAGCCCCGGCACCAGATCGAGGTGGAGCAGCCGCTCCACGCGCGTCCCGATCAGCGGATCGATCTTGTTGCGGGTGGGGCCGTAGCTCATCAGACCGTCCGCGTAGACGGTGACCGGCGCGTCGGTGAAGACCTGCGCCACCGCGAGCGCCGGGTTGACCTGGATCGACTCCACGGCGAGCGACACGTCGTCGTCGCCCAGACCCCAGGCCAGCCGCAGGTACCTCTCCCACATCGGGACGTCGCTGCGACGCGGGGCCCAGCCGCCGGGGTGGTGGGGGAAGACCGTCTCGTTCCACGACACCACGTCGTCGAACCGGTCACGCAGCCGCTCGAAGCCGGGCGCCGCGTCCACGGCCGGCGTCGTCTCCGGCGTCGCCGCGTTGTTGGCCACCAGCAGGACGCGCCTGTCGGCCGGCGCGAAGCAGCCCGAGTCCAGGGCGGCGGCCAGGGTGGCGGTGCCGTACAGCGTCGACACCAGGAAGATCTGCGTGGTCACGCGGCGACCTCCGCGGCCCGCACGGGACGGCGGCGCAGCCGGCGCAGCCGGGTGGCCCGCGCGGTGTCCATCGACGCCAGCGCCTCGTCCAGCACGTCCTGGGGCATCCGCCGCAGCGCGGCCGTGCTCATCGCCTTCAGTTTCCGGGCCACGGGCGCCTCGAACCTTTCGATGGAACCGAGATGGTGGGCGATGATCGCGCAGTAGGTGCGCACCGCCTTCGGCAGCAGGCGCGCCGCCTCGGGGTCGGCGGCGGTCTCCTCGACCACCTGGTCGAAGGCGCGGATGAAGTCGAGCTGACGGGCGTCCCCGATCTGCGTCAGCGACGAGGAGACCCCCCGCCGGTAGAACACGCCGAGCAGGCCGGTCACCGCGAAGGACTCCGCCTCCCGGTGCAGCCTCCAGATCCACGGACGGTCCTCCGCGGTGCGCAGCCCGTCCGTGAAGTGCAGCAGACCGCGGTCGGCGAGCCGGCGGTGGTAGACACCGGCCCAGGCGTACGCGTAGTCGACGGAGGTGGGCCGGTGGGCGGGCAGGATCGCCTCGCGCGGGGACAGCACCACGTTCCGCCGGCCGTGCGGCACCCGCTGCACCGAGCGGTTGCGCGCCGTGCACTGCACGTGGTCCGTGCGCACGAAGTCGCAGCCCAGCCGCTCGATCACGCCGACCAGCCGGTCGTAGTGGCCGGGCGCCAGCCAGTCGTCGCCGTCGAGGAACGTCAGGTACTCCCCGCGGGCGGCGTCGATGCCGGTGTTGCGGGCCGTCGCCAGCCCGCCGTTCCGTTCGTGTCTGACCAGCACCGCCCCCGGCAGTTCGGACTCCGCACGCGCGAGGAGGTCCGCGGTCCCGTCGGTGGAGCAGTCGTCGACGAGAATGAATTCGAAGTCGTCGCGCGCGTTCGCACGCAGACCGCGCAGGGCATCGGGGACGTATTGCCGGACGTTGTAGAACGGCACGATGACGGAGAGCTTGGGCACGCGTCAGACATTAGAAGACGGCCCGGCCCACCGATTTACCCGCGTCTTGATTCCCGGTGAACGGCACATGGTGAAGCGGTGAAGCGCGCCCTTTTCCCGGGGCCGGGCGGCCCGATTCGTCATTCGGCGTTGTGCTGTTAACCCTTTGTTGTGTTCGGGTTGGGCAGTTTCTAGGAATCGATTCCTAGCGTCTTCCACGTGCCAGCAAGTGCTACGAAGCCCCTCAGGGTCGCGGTCCTCGCGGATTCCGACACCCGGTGGAAATGGGGCGCCCTCACCGCGTCCCGCGTCGCGCCGCGGGACATCCGGACGGACGGATACCTCCTGCGGGGCCGCGCCACGCCCACCGCCCGCCAGCTCGGCGAGGTCGGCGTCCGCGCGGACTCCCTCCGGGAGGTCACCGCGGCCGGGTTCCTGCGTGCGATGCGCGAGGAGTCGTACGACCTCCTGGTGCTCGCCCTCGTCGGCGGCGGTGTGCAGGCGATGCTGCACGGGCTGAAGCGGGCCTGGGAGGACCGGGCCGACCGGCCCGTCGTCGTCACCGGCTACGTCGGCGTCGTCTACGAGAAGCTCGCCGACGGTCTGCTGCTGCGCCACGGCGCCGACCTGGTGCTCGCCAACTCCCGCCAGGACGCGGAGCGTTTCCGCGCCGTGTACGAGGGAGTGGGCGCAGACGCCGGCTCGGTCACCGAGGTCGCCCTGCCGTTCCTCGGCGGTGCCCCCTACACCGCAGAGCACGACCCGTCCGCGGAACAGGGGCGCAGGCCCTACACCGTGGTGTTCGCCGCCCAGCCCTCCGTCCCGGGCAGCCGCCGGGACCGGACGTACCTGCTTCAGCGGCTGATCGGGCACGCCCGCCGGCACCCCGGGCGCGAGGTGCTGCTGAAGCTGCGCTCCAAACCCGGCGAACACACCACCCACATCGAGGAACTGCCCTACCAGAAGCTCGCCCAGCGCCAGGACCTCCCGCCCAACTTCCGTCTCGTGTACGGGCACATGGGCGAGGTGCTCGACCGGACCGACCTCCTCGTCACCGTCAGCTCCACGGCCGCCCTGGAGTCGCTGCACCGCCGCATCCCCACCGCCGTCCTCACCGACCTCGGCATCCGGGAGGCCCTCGGCAACCACCACTTCGTCGGCTCCGGATGCCTGGCCTCCTGGGACCAGCTCGACGCCGGCCACCGCCCGGAGCCGGACGGGGAGTGGGTGGCCCGGCAGGGCGTCGCCGGCGGGGGAGACGCGTACGAGACCGCCTTCGACACCGCCCGCGCGCGCATCGCCGGGCTCCTCGCCCGGCCCGGCGGGCTCCCGCCGCTGGCCCCGTACTACACACCCGTCACCGCGCCCGGCTACCTGCCGGGCATCCTCGCCCGCCACCACCTGGGACCCGACGGCACGCCCCTGCCCGGTGCGCCCGCCGCCGGCAGGGAGCCGGGACCGGTCCGGCAGATCGTGCGCCGGGCGGCGCGCGGCGCCTACCGGCACGGGGTGCAGCGCGTGGCCCCGGTGATCCGCCGGATGGGCGAACTGTGACCGCCCCCGCCGCCGCCCCGAACCCCGACCGAGGAGCTGACCCCATGTCCCACCCGCCTGCGGTACGCCGGGTGCTCGCCGTGATCCCCGCGCGCGGCGGCTCCAAGGGCGTGCCCGCGAAGAACCTCGCCCCCGTCGGCGGCGTGCCCCTGGTGGCGCGCGCGGTGCGCGAGTGCCGGGCCGCGCGGTACGTCACGGACGTCGTCGTCTCCACCGACGACCCGGCCATCGCCGCCGCGGCCCGGCAGGCCGGCGCGGAGGTGGTGCTGCGGCCCGCCGCCATCGCCGGCGACACCGCCACCTCGGAAGCGGCCGTCCTGCACGCCCTGGACGCCCACGAGGCCCGGCACGGCGCGCCCGTGGACGTCGTCCTGCTCGTGCAGTGCACCAGCCCGTTCCTGCTCCGCGAGGACGTCGACGGGGTGGCCGCCGCGGTCGCCGACCAGGGCGCCGACACCGCGGTGACGGTCGCCCCGTTCCACGGCTTCGTCTGGCGGGACGCGGGGGACACCGCCACCGGCTCCGCCCCGGAGCCCGCTCGGGAGGGCGCGGGCGCGCCCGCCGGAGGGCACGGCGTCAACCACGACAAGTCCTTCCGTCCCCGCCGCCAGGACCGCCCCCAGGACTTCCTGGAGACCGGCGCCGCCTACGCCATGGACGCGGCCGGCTTCCGCGAGCACCGGCACCGCTTCTTCGGCCGCACCGAACTCGTCCGCACCGACCCCGCCCGCGTGCTGGAGATCGACGACCCGCACGAGCTCGCCCGCGCCCGTGCCCTCGCGCCGCTCTTCGACGCCGCACGGCCCGGCGCCCTCCCGACCGCCGACGACATCGACGCGGTCGTCCTCGACTTCGACGGCACCCAGACCGACGACCGGGTGCTGATCGACTCCCAGGGACAGGAGTTCGTCGCCGTGCACCGCGGCGACGGACTCGGCATCGCCGCCCTGCGCAGGAGCGGACTGAAGCTGCTCGTCCTGTCCACCGAACAGAACCCGGTCGTCGCCGCCCGCGCACGCAAGCTCCGGATCCCCGTGCTGCACGGCGTCGACCGCAAGGACCTCGCACTGAAGCAGTGGTGCGAGGAGCAGGGCATCGCGCCGGAGCGCGTGCTCTACGTCGGCAACGACGTCAACGACCTCCCGTGCTTCGCCCTCGTCGGCTGGCCCGTGGCGGTCGCGAGCGCCCACGACGCCGTACGCGGCGCCGCCCGCGCCGTCACCACCCTCCGCGGCGGCGACGGCGCGATCCGGGAGATCGCCGGCTGGATCCTCGGCCCCTCCCTCGATTCCCTCCCCAGGTAAGGAAACCCCCGGTCATGAGCAACTCCCGCATCCGCACCCTCGGTCCCCGCGAGGCCGGCCCCGGCCGCCCCGTGTACATCACCGGCGAGATCGGCATCAACCACAACGGTGACATCGAGAACGCGTTCAAGCTGATCGACGCCGCGGCCGAAGCCGGCTGCGACGCCGTCAAGTTCCAGAAGCGCACGCCGGAGATCTGCACCCCGCGCGACCAGTGGGACATCGAGCGCGACACCCCCTGGGGCCGGATGACGTACATCGACTACCGCCACCGCGTGGAGTTCGGCGAGGACGAGTACCGCCAGATCGACGCCTACTGCAAGAAGCGGGGCATCGACTGGTTCGCCTCCCCGTGGGACACCGAGGCCGTCGCCTTCCTGGAGAAGTTCGACGTCCCCGCCCACAAGGTCGCCTCCGCCTCCCTCACCGACGACGAGCTGCTGCGCGCCCTGCGCGCCACCGGCCGCACGGTCATCCTGTCCACCGGCATGTCGACGCCCAAGCAGATCCGGCACGCCGTCGAGGTCCTGGGCAGCGACAACATCCTGCTCTGCCACGCCACCTCCACCTACCCGGCGAAGGCCGAGGAGCTCAACCTCCGGGTCATCAACACCCTCCAGCAGGAGTACCCGAACGTCCCGATCGGCTACTCCGGCCACGAGACCGGCCTGCAGACCACCCTCGCCGCCGTCGCCCTCGGCGCCGCGTTCGTCGAGCGCCACATCACCCTCGACCGCGCCATGTGGGGCTCCGACCAGGCCGCCTCCGTCGAGCCGCAGGGCCTGACCCGCCTGGTCCGCGACATCCGCACCATCGAGGCGTCCCTCGGCGACGGCGTGAAGAAGGTCTACGAGTCCGAACTGGGCCCGATGAAGAAGCTGCGCCGCGTCACCGGCGTGGTCGCCGAGGCGGAGATCGCCACGGCCGCGGGCGAGCCGCTCTCCGTCTGACCCGCCCCACCCTCCCACCCCCACGACGACGGGAACGGTCCTACGTCGATGAGCCCCCGCGCCAGCCGGCCCGGCCCCCACACACTCGCCTTCGTCGAGAGCCCGGTACAACTGCTCAACGTGCTGGAGTGGGCGCACGCGCACGCGCCCGGAGTGGGGCTCACCCTCGTGGTGCTGTCCCCGGTCGACCCGATGACCCGCGGCCAGCTGCGCCGGATGGCGGAGCTGGCCCGCGAGGAGGGCCACCACGTCCGGTGGGAGGAGGCCCGCGCGGGCGCGTCCGCCCCGCTGCACACCGTCGGCGGGCTGACCGGGCCGCTGCGCCGTGCCACCCGCGTCGTCCTCGGCGACCCCTTCTCGCGCTACGTCCAGCTGCTGCTGACGATCACCCGGGCCCGGGACGTCGTCGTGGTCGACGACGGCACCGCGACCATGGAGTTCGTCGGCCAGCTCGCCCGCGGCGAACGCCTGGTGCGCTGGCACCGCAAGGGCGGCCGCCCCGGCCCCCGCGACCTCCTGCTCGCCCCCGTGTCCGCCGCCGCCCGGCGCCGGCTCACCCCGGGCGGGACACGCACCGTGGAGGTCTTCACCGCCATGCCCATGGAGGACACCCCGCCCGGAGTGACCGTCCGCGCCCACACCTTCGCCTGGACCCGGGCCCGCTTCGGCCCGCCCCGCGTCATCCAGGGCGCCGACCTGGTCGGCACGTCCCTGGTGGAGACGGGCGTGGTGGACGGCGACGCCTACGTGGCGGCCGTCCGCTCCCTGGCGGGGGCGCACGGTGCCCGGCGCTACTTCGCGCACCGCCGCGAGAGCACGGTGAAACTGCACCGGCTCGCGGTCGAGACGGGGCTGGAGATCGTCCGCCCCGAGCTCCCCCTGGAGCTCATCGCCCGCCGCGGCCCCATCGGCCGCACCGTCCTGAGCTTCCCGTCCACGGTCGTCCACACCCTGCCCCTCGCCCTGACCGGCACGGGTGTCCGCGTGACGGTCTGCGACGTGGACCCCGCCTGGCTGACCCGCACGGCCTCGCCCCGCGCCCACGGCTTCCTGTCCGGCGTGACGGAATCCGCGCGGGCCGTCCACCGGCTGCCGACGACGGCGCCCGTCCGGCCGTAGGGTCTCGCCCCTCGACCCGTGCCCCCTCCACCGCTTGCCGCCCGGAAGGGCCCCACGGCCCGTCCTCTCCGGAGGGCTTGCGCCGCCCACCCCCGGACGGCCCCCGGTGTCCGCCAGATGAACCGGTCCGCGTGGGCTGGGCCGAGCGTGGTATCCGTGAAGAAGTGGATGGGTGCCGGAGCCACTGGTGCGGCAGTGACGGACGTCACGTTCCGGCAGGTCAAGGGGCCTCGACCTCCGCGAAAGGGCGGCGAGTTTACCCATCGCGACGGACGGCTATGCGTGGGGCGGCCGATTTTTCTTCCCCTGACGGGCTGATTTTTCTTGATCGAGGGTCGGTCATCGGCTTCGGCGCCCTACTCTTCAAAGGGTGAAACCACTGATGTCACTGGAGTCCGAGGTCGACCTCCCCGGCGGAGCGGTGCTCCCCGGAGCGTTGCCCGAGGCCCTGCGTGCCGAGCTCGTCGCGTTCCGCCGCGACCTGCACATGCACCCGGAGCTCGGCAACCAGGAGTTCCGCACCACCGCCGCGATCAAGGAACGTCTGGAGCAGGCCGGCCTCCGGCCGCGCGTCCTGTCCAGCGGGACCGGCGTGATCTGTGACATCGGGACCGACGACGAGGCGGGCACCGACTCGGCGATGCTGGCCATGCGCGCCGACATCGACGGCCTGCCCATCCCCGACATGAAGACCGAGTGCCCCTACCGGTCCACCGTGCCCGACCGCGCCCACGCCTGCGGCCACGACGTGCACACCACCGTGGTGCTCGGCACCGGCCTCGTCCTCGCCGAGCTGCACCGGCAGGGCCTGCTGCCCCGCCCCGTGCGGCTGATCTTCCAGCCCGCCGAGGAGGTGCTGCCCGGCGGCGCCGCCGAGGCCATCGCCGACGGCGCGCTCGAAGGCATCGGCCGGATCATCGCCGTGCACTGCGACCCCCGCGTCGACGCGGGGAAGATCGGACTGCGCCAGGGCGCCATCACCTCCGCCTGCGACCGGCTGGAGATCGCCCTCGACGGTCCCGGCGGCCACACCGCCCGCCCGCACCTGACCACCGACCTGGTCACCGCCGCCGCCCGCGTCGTCACCGACGTGCCCGCGCTCGTCGGCCGGCGCGTCGACAGCCGCAGCGGACTCGCCGTGACCTGGGGCAGGATCGACTCGGGCCACGCGCCCAACGTCATCCCGCAGCACGCCGAACTGTCCGGCACCGTGCGCTGCCTGGACCTGGAGACCTGGCGGCAGGCCCCCGACGTGGTGGTCGCCGCCATCGACGAGGTGGCCAACCTGCACCGCGCCAAGTCGGAGATCAACTACGTGCGCGGCGTGCCGCCGGTCGTCAACGAGGCCGGCGCCACCGAGCTGCTGCGCGACGCCATGATCGCCCGGCGCGGGGTGGACTCCGTCGAGGGCACCGAACAGAGCCTCGGCGGCGAGGACTTCTCCTGGTACCTGGAGCGCGTCCCCGGCGCCATGGCCCGCCTCGGCGTCCGCACACCCGGCGAGCGCACCGTGCGCGACCTGCACCAGGGCGACTTCGACGTGGACGAACACGCGATCACCGTCGGCGTGGAGCTCTTCACCGCCGCGGCCCTCCTGGACGCCCTGCGCTAGCCACCGGCAGCCCCGGCTGTCCAGGGGGCGGGCGCGGTGAGCCACACCGCCCGTCCAGCTGCTCCGGTCGGGGGTGCCGGGCAGGGTCGGCGCCGCCGGGGTCGCCTTCCCTTCGGTGGTGTGCGCGCAGCGCCTACGGGTGGTGGCTGGTGGGGCGCCGGGCAGGGGTGGCCGTCCCCGGACCGGCGCGACAGCGTCCCCCGGTGCCGGCCTTGGCCCCGGTGAGGGAGTGGACGCTCCAGTCGCTGCGGGAGGTCACCCCGCCCCTGCCCCAACCCACCCCGCCCCGGGAGGCCACCCCGACTGCCCCCGGAGGGGCCCCGGCGGCCGCCCCCGGAGCGCCCCGCACCGTCACCCCACTCGCCCGCTCCGCTTGCGTGCCCGGCGGGGCGGGGGCAGCGTGGGGCGGGTGCAGGCGCGCGCGTCACTGGCGATCGTCCGGTTCGGTCCCCTACGGCACCCTGGTTCACAGGGGCGTAACCGGCCATCGGCACGAATGGATAACGGCCCCGCGGAACCCCGTTCCCAGGAGTTTCTACGCGCGTTAATGTGCGCCGAACCGAGCGCCCGATGCGGGGCTTTGGAGAATGGGGACTTCAGATGCGTCGGATAAGCAAGCTGACCCGCGCCGCGGTGGGGGTCGCCTCGCTCGCGCTCGCCGCCACCGCCTGCGGCGGCACCAGCAGCGACAGCAACGACAGTGGTGGTTCCAAGGAGGATCTCGGCGTCGCCATCGCCTACGACATCGGCGGCAAGGGCGACCAGTCCTTCAACGACGCCGCCTACGCGGGCCTGACCAAGGCCAAGGAGGAGTTCGGCTTCAAGACCGCGGACGTGGAGCCCACCGAGGGTGAGACCGACGCGGACAAGGAGCAGCGTCTGTCCTCGCTGGCCAAGCAGGGCTACAACCCCGTCATCGGCGTCGGCTTCGCCTACGGCCCGGCCATGGAGGCCGTGGCCGCCAAGTACCCCGACACCACCTTCGGCATCGTCGACTCCGTCGTCGAGGGCGACAACGTCGCCTCCCTCGTCTTCGCCGAGGAGCAGGCCTCCTACCTCGCCGGTGTCGCCGCCGCCAAGGCCACCAAGACCAAGACCGTCGGCTTCGTGGGCGGTGTGGACATCCCGCTGATCCACAAGTTCCAGGCCGGTTACGAGCAGGGCGTCAAGGACACCGACCCGGCCGTCAAGGTGATCCCGCAGTACCTGACGCAGACCGCGGAGGAGGGCGGCTTCTCCAGCCCGGACAAGGGCAAGGCCGCCGCCGAGGGCCAGATCGAGAAGAAGGCCGACGTCATCTACCAGGCGGCCGGCCTGTCCGGCCAGGGCGTCATCGAGGCCGCCGCCAAGGCGAAGGTCTGGGCGATCGGCGTCGACTCCGACCAGTACCAGCAGGAAGCCCTCGCCCCGTACAAGGACTACATCCTCACCTCCGCCCTCAAGGACGTCGGCGGCGCGGTGTACACCCTGTCCAAGTCGGTCCAGGACGACAAGCCGCTGACCGGCACCCAGGTCTTCGACCTGAAGGTGGAGGGTGTCGGCCTGTCCGACAGCAACCCGAAGATGGCCGAGGTCGCCGGCCTGACGGACGCCGTGGCCAAGGCCGAGGAAGGCATCACCTCCGGCTCCATCAAGGTCAGGACCGAGTAGTCGGGCGCGACACGGACCATCCCCGCGAAGCGGGCGGGCGCCCCGGCGCCCGCCCGCTTCGCGGTTCCCGCCCCCGCTCACCCACCGCCACCCTCCGTTCGCGATAGGCAAGGCCCTGACCACGGCTCGGGGCCGGGTTGGGCACGGGCGGATAACAAGGTGGACAGAAGGGGTTTTCAGGCAGGTCTACGCGCGTTAATCTGCGGCAAAGCCAGCGCCGTAGCTGAACCGTCCCGGCGCTTTGTACGACTAGGAGCACCACACATGCGCCGGATTTCCCGGATCACGGTCGCAGGCGCAGCGACCGCCTCCCTGGCCCTCGCCCTCTCCGCCTGCGGCGGCACCTCCACCTCCTCCGACTCCTCCTCGGAGTCGAAGGGTGACAAGGGTCTCGCCATCGCCTACGACGTCGGCGGCAAGGGTGACCAGTCCTTCAACGACGCCGCCTACGCGGGCCTGGAGCTGGCGAAGAACGAGTTCAAGTACGAGACGGCCGACGTCGAGCCCACCGACGGTGAGACGGACGCCGACAAGGAGCAGCGCCTGGCCTCCCTGGCCAAGCAGGGCTACAACCCGGTCATCGGTGTCGGCTACGCCTACGCCTCCGCCGTGAAGGGCGCCGCCGAGAAGTACCCGGACACCACCTTCGGCATCGTCGACGACGCCACGGTCGAGGCCGACAACGTGGCCGACCTGGTCTTCTCCGAGGAGCAGGCCTCATACCTGGCCGGTGTCGCCGCCGCCGAGAGCACCAAGACGAACGTGGTCGGCTTCGTGGGCGGTGTGGACATCCCGCTGATCCACAAGTTCCGGGCCGGCTTCGAGCAGGGCGTCAAGGACACCAACCCCAAGGTCAAGGTCCTCTCGCAGTTCCTGACGCAGACCGCGGAGGAGGGCGGCTTCTCCAGCCCGGACAAGGGCAAGTCCGCCGCCGAGGGCCAGATCGAGAAGAAGGCCGACGTCGTCTACGCGGCCGCCGGTCTGTCCGGTCAGGGTGTCATCGAGGCCGCCGCCGCGAACAAGGTGTGGGCGATCGGTGTCGACTCCGACCAGTACAAGCAGGAAGCCCTCGGCAAGTACAAGGACTCGATCCTGACCTCGGCGATGAAGGACGTCGCCAAGGCGGTGTACAACCTGGCGAAGTCGGTCGAGGACGGCAAGCCCGCGACCGGTATCGTCAAGGGCGATCTGAAGACGGGTGAGGTGAGCCTGTCGAACTCCAACCCGAAGTTCGCGGACGACGCCGAGCTCCAGGAAGCCATCGAGACGGCCAAGGAGAAGATCATCAGCGGCGAGATCAAGGTCAAGTCGAGCTGATCACCCCCCTGAACCACCGCGGGGTCGCGACCACTCGACGGGGTACGAGGAGCCAGGCTCTTCGTACCCCGTCGTTCGAGGGCGCCACCCCTTTGTATGCCGTAGGGGCGCTACGCGCGTAGACGGCCCCCGTCCCCAGGAGTGTGCGTCATCAACGCGTCCAGCAGCCCTCCGGCCGGAGCGGCGGTCAACGATTCGGTGACCGCCGTGGAGCTCGCCGGAATCACCAAGCGCTTCCCCGGTGTCGTCGCCAACCACGACATCCACCTCACCGTCCGCAAGGGCACCGTCCACGCCCTCGTCGGTGAGAACGGCGCCGGCAAGTCGACCCTGATGAAGATCCTCTACGGCATGCAGAAGCCGGACGAGGGCACCATCACGGTCCACGGCGAACAGGTGAGCTTCTCCTCGCCCGCCGATGCCATCGCCCGCGGCATCGGCATGGTGCACCAGCACTTCATGCTCGCCGACAACCTCACCGTCCTCGAGAACGTCGTCCTCGGCAGCGAGAAGCTCCACGGCATCGGCGGCAAGGCCCGCCGCAAGATCAAGGAGCTCTCCGAGCGCTACGGTCTCGACGTCCGCCCCGACCTGCTGATGGAGGAACTCGGCGTCGCCGCCCGCCAGCGCGTGGAGATCCTCAAGGTCCTCTACCGCGGCGCCACCACCCTGATCCTCGACGAGCCCACCGCCGTCCTCGTCCCGCAGGAGGTCGACGCGCTCTTCGACAACCTGCGCGAGCTCAAGGCCGAGGGCCTGTCGGTCATCTTCATCTCCCACAAGCTGGGCGAGGTCCTCTCCGTCGCCGACGACATCACCGTCATCCGCCGCGGCACCACGGTCGGCACCGCCGTCCCCGCCGAGACCACCCCGCGCCAGCTCGCCGAGCTGATGGTGGGCAGCGAGCTGCCGACACCGGAGACCGCCGAGTCCACGGTCACCGACCGCCCCGTCATCACCGTCGACAAGCTGCGCCTGACCGCCCCAGGCGGCAAGGCCCTCCTCGACGACATCACCTTCACCATCCACGAGGGCGAGGTCCTCGGCATCGCGGGCGTCGAGGGCAACGGCCAGACCGAACTGGTCGACGCCCTCATCGGCCTGCGCCACGCCGACTCCGGCGTCATCCGGCTGGCCGACGAGGAGATCACCGCCTGGCCCACCCGCAAGCGCCGCGAGCAGGGCATCGGCTACATCCCCGAGGACCGCCACCGCCACGGTCTGCTCCTGGAGGCCCCCCTCTGGGAGAACCGCATCCTCGGCCACGTCACCGAGAAGCCCAACGCGAAAGGCGTCTGGCTGGACCCGAAGGCCGCCCAGGAGGACACCCGCCGCATCGTCCAGACGTACGACGTCCGCACCCCCGGCATCGACGTCACCGCGGCCTCCCTGTCCGGCGGCAACCAGCAGAAACTGATCGTCGGGCGCGAGATGAGCCACAAGCCGCGCTTCCTGATCGCCGCCCACCCCACCCGCGGTGTGGACGTCGGCGCGCAGGCCGCCATCTGGGACCACATCCGCGAGGCCCGCCGCGAGGGCCTGGCCGTGCTGCTGATCTCCGCCGACCTGGACGAGCTCATCGGTCTGTCCGACACCCTCCGGGTGATCTACGACGGCAGGCTGGTCGCGGACGCCGACCCCGCCACCATCACCCCGGAGGAACTCGGCACCGCCATGACCGGCGCCGCCGAGGGCCACCTCGAACACGACGAGACCCCCGAGACCCCGGCCGACCTGTCCACGTCGGCCGAGTCTCCGGAAGACGAGGCCCGCTGATGAAGAAGTTCGACAAGGAGCGTGTGCTCCTCGCGGTGGCCGGGCCGGTCATCGCGCTGGCCGTGGCCTTCGTGCTCAGCGCGATCGTGCTGCTCGCCTCCGGCAAGAACCCGGTCGAACCGTTCGCCCTGATGTTCGAGCAGGCCGGTTTCTCGGACATCCAGGTCCTGATCATCAACCAGGCGTCGATGTACTACATCGCCGCCCTCGCGGTCGCCATCGGCTTCCGCATGAACCTGTTCAACATCGGCGTCGACGGCCAGTACCAGCTCGGCGCCATGATGGCCGCCATCGTCGGCGCCCACGCCGCCCTGCCGTCCGCCCTCCAGGTCCCGCTGCTGCTCCTCACCGCCGTGCTCACCGGCGCCTTCTGGGCCGGCATCGCCGGTGTCCTCAAGGTCACCCGGGGCGTCAGCGAGGTCGTCGCGACGATCATGCTCAACGCGATCGCGACCTCCGTCATCGGCTACCTGTGGCTGCCCACCGTCTTCGGCGTCAAGGTCGGCAACAACAACACCACCGGCGAGATGAACGAGTCCGGCTGGATCCCCGGCATCGACATGGGGGACGCCGGCGAGATCTACGGCCTGGTCGTCCTCGCCGTCCTGCTCGGCATCGGGTACTGGGTCGTCCTCAACCGCACCCGCTTCGGCTTCGACCTGCGCGCCTCCGGCGCCTCCGAGTCCGCCGCCTCCGCCAGCGGTGTCGACCCCAAGCGCATGGTGCTCACCGCCATGCTGCTCTCCGGCGCCATCGCCGGTCTCGCGGGCCTGCCGATCCTCCTCGGCGACTCCCACACCTACAACCTGAACTTCCCCACCGGCATCGGCTTCCTCGGCATCGGCATCGCCCTCCTCGGCCGCAACAGCCCCGTCGGCATCGCCTTCGCCGCCCTGCTGTGGGCCTGGCTCGACAAGGCCTCGCCCGAGCTGGACTTCCACGGCTACGACAAGGAGATCGCGGTCATCATGCAGGGCCTGATCGTCCTCTCGGTCGTCGTCTCCTACGAGGCCGTCCGCGAGTGGGGCCTGCGCCGCCAGCAGCGCCGGGTCGGCGCCGAGCTCGCCGCCGGGCACGTCCTCGGCGCCAACAACACCACGAAGGAGGTGGCCGGCCGATGACCGCTCCGACCACAGCGACCGACGTCAACCAGCCGTCGCTCGAGCACGCACCGCCGACCGGCCGCCGCATGTCGTGGCCCGTCCTCGCCCTGGTCGTCGCCGGCGGACTCGCGCTGGTCTCGATCGTCCGCCTCATCACCGGCGCCGACGGCATCACCAACGTCAGCCAGATGTCCACCGCCCTCCAGCTCGCCGTCCCGATCGGACTCGCCGGCCTCGGCGGTCTGTGGGCCGAGCGTGCGGGCGTCGTCAACATCGGCCTCGAAGGCATGATGATCATGGGCACCTGGTTCGGTGCCTGGGCCGGGTTCCAGTGGGGCCCGTGGACCGGCATCCTCGTCGGCCTCATCGGCGGCGCGCTCGGCGGCCTGCTGCACGCGATCGTCACCGTCACCTTCAACGTCAACCACATCGTCTCCGGTGTGGCCATCAACATCCTCGCCCTCGGCGCCACCCGCTACCTCGCCCCGCTGGCCTTCGAGGGCCACCAGGGCGGCTCCGCCAAGCAGTCCCCGGCGGTCGAGTCCCTCGGCCACTTCACCGTGCCCGGACTCTCCGACGCCCTCAGCGATCTCAACGCCAAGGGCTGGTTCTTCGTCTCCGACGTCGCCGGCCTGCTCGGCGGACTGGTCACCAGCGTCTCCTGGCTCACCCTGATCGCCGTCGCGCTCATCCCCGCCACCTGGTGGATCCTGTGGCGCACCGCCTTCGGCCTCCGGCTGCGCTCCTGCGGCGAGAACCCGGTCGCCGCCGAGTCCCTCGGCGTCAACGTCTACAAGTACAAGTACATCGCCGTCGTCATCTCCGGCGCCCTCGCCGGCCTCGGCGGTGTCTTCCTCTCCATCGTCGCCAACCCCTTCTACCTGGAGGGCCAGGTCAGCGGCCGCGGCTTCATCGGCCTCGCCGCCATGATCTTCGGCAACTGGATGCCGGGCGGCCTCGCCATCGGCGCCGGCCTCTTCGGCTACACCGACAGCCTCAACCTGCGCGGCGGCTCCGCCAACGTGCACGCCCTGCTGCTGCTCGGCGCGCTGCTGCTGCTCATCGGCGCCATCTGGCTCGTCATCCGCAAGAAGTACGTCCACGCGGCCATCACCCTGGTCATCGGCGGCCTCGTCTTCGCCTGGTACGCCGGCACCAACGAGGTCCCCAACCAGGTCGTCGCCGCCACGCCGTACGTCATCACCCTCGTCGTGCTCGCCCTCTCCGCCCAGCGGCTGCGCATGCCCAGGGCCAACGGCATGCCGTACCGGAAGGGACAGGGCAAGTGACCGCGGCCGGCGTCGACTGGGAGGCGCTGCGCGCCGTGGCACGGGACGCCATGTCCCACGCCTACGCCCCCTACTCGGGCTACCGGGTCGGCGTCGCGGCCCTGGTCGACGACGGACGCACGGTCTCCGGCTGCAACGTGGAGAACGCCTCGTACGGTCTCGGCCTGTGCGCCGAGTGCGGCATGGTCTCCGAACTGCACCGCACCGGGGGCGGCCGGCTCACGCACTTCACCTGCGTGGACGGCGACGGCCAGATCCTCGTCCCCTGCGGCCGCTGCCGCCAGCTGCTGTACGAGTTCGGCGGCCCGGCACTGCTGCTGGAGACCCCGGCGGGGATCGTGCCGCTGTCGGAGATGCTGCCCCAGGCCTTCGGCCCGCAGCACCTCACCAAGTAATGCCCGTGCGGCCCCTCCGGGCGACTGCCGACACCGTCGGCACGCCGGCCGGAGGGGCCGCGCCCTTCGCACCTCCGGAAGGAACGCCAGCCATGGCCATGGACGCCATCTCCGTCATCCGCACCAAGCGGGACCGCGGTGAACTCAGCGACGAGCAGATCGACTGGGTGATCGACGCGTACACCCGCGGGGAGGTGGCCGACGAGCAGATGTCGGCGCTCGCCATGGCGATCCTCCTCAACGGCATGAACCGCGGCGAGATCGCCCGCTGGACGGCCGCGATGATCGCCTCCGGCGAGCGCATGGACTTCTCGTCCCTGTCCCGCCCCACCGCCGACAAGCACTCCACCGGCGGCGTCGGCGACAAGATCACCCTTCCGCTGGCCCCCCTCGTCGCCGCCTGCGGCGCGGCCGTCCCGCAGCTCTCCGGCCGCGGCCTCGGCCACACCGGCGGCACCCTCGACAAGCTGGAGTCCATCCCCGGCTGGCGCGCCCTGCTGTCCAACGAGGAGATGCTGTCGGTGCTGGACGGCACCGGCGCCGTGATCTGCGCGGCCGGCGACGGCCTGGCCCCCGCCGACAAGAAGCTCTACGCGCTGCGCGACGTCACCGGCACCGTCGAGGCGATCCCGCTGATCGCCTCCTCGATCATGTCGAAGAAGATCGCCGAGGGCACCGGCTCCCTGGTCCTGGACGTGAAGGTCGGCACCGGCGCCTTCATGAAGACGATCGAGGACGCCCGCGAGCTGGCCCGCACCATGGTCGGCCTGGGCACCGACTCGGGCGTGAGGACGGTCGCCCTGCTCACCGACATGTCCACCCCGCTCGGCCTGACCGCGGGCAACGCGCTCGAGGTCCGCGAGTCGGTGGAGGTGCTGGCCGGCGGCGGCCCGGCGGACGTCGTCGAACTCACCCTCGCCCTGGCCCGCGAGATGCTCGACGCGGCCGGCCTGAAGGACGCCGACCCGGCGAAGGCCCTCGCCGACGGCTCCGCGATGGACGTGTGGCGCCGCATGATCGCGGCCCAGGGCGGCGACCCGGACGCGGAGCTGCCGGTGGCCCGCGAGCAGCACGTGATCAAGGCCCCGTCCTCCGGTGTCCTCACCCGGCTCGACGCCTACGGCATCGGCGTCGCCGCCTGGCGCCTCGGCGCGGGCCGGGCCCGCAAGGAGGACCCGGTCCAGGCGGGCGCCGGCGTCGAACTCCACGCCCGGCCCGGCGACACCGTGACCGAGGGCCAGCCCCTGCTGACCCTCCACACCGACACCCCGGAGCGCTTCGACTACGCCCTCCAGGCGGTGCGGGGCTCCTACGGCATCGAGGCCCCCGGCACGGACTTCACCGCCACGCCGGTCGTGCTGGAGCGTATTGCCTGACCAGCGGTTTCCCCTTTCGGGTGAACGGGACCGGTGGACCCCCACCGGTCCCGTTCGGCATGCTGGACTCGGTGACGCACCGATAGGAGACCGCCATGAGCGCACTCACCGTGAGCCAGGACCCCGAACAGAGCTGGGACGACCTCGTCCGGTTCTGGGAGGAGATGGAATGGCCCGAGGGCAGCAAGGTGGAGATCATTGAGGGGATCGTCACCGTGTCACCCGCTCCCGCTTACCGCCACAATGTGATCGCGGCCCGCATCCAGCGTCGCCTCTATTCCGTGGTCCCCGAGGACTGGGAGATCTTCCAGACCTTGGCCATCGCTGTGCCGTCGCGTCTGGGCATGCTCATCCCGGACCTCGTGGTTGCCCCAGTGCGGGACCACACCGAGTCGGACACCCACATCCCCGCCGCCCTCGCCGAGCTGGTCGTCGAGGTCACCTCGAAGTCCAACGCCCGCGACGACCGCGTCGGCAAGCTCGCCGCCTACGCCACCGCCGGCATCCCGCTGTACCTCCTCGTCGACCGCTGGGCCGCCGACGGGCCGACCGCGACGCTCTACGGCGACCCGAAGGGCGACGTCTACCGCCCCCTGAGCACCGCGAAGTTCGGCGAGCCGCTCAAGCTCCCCGCACCCTTCGACCTCGTGATCGACACCGCGGAGTTCCCGGAGACCTGACTCACCCCAGCAGCGCCGCCACCACCACCAGGACCGGCACCGACAGCACCGTCGACACCAGGATCGCCTCCCTGGCCAGGGTCTCGCCCACGCGGTAGCTGCTCGCGTAGGTGAAGAGGTTCTGGGCGGCCGGGAGGGCCGCCGTCACCACCACGTCGAGCAGGTGGGCACCGCGCAGACCGAAGACACCCGCGGCCAGTGCCCAGGCGACGAGCGGCTGGCCCACCGCCTTGAGCCCCACGGCGAGGAGAACGGCGCCCCGGTCACCGCCCCGCAGCGGCAGCCGGCTGCCCCGCAGCGAGATGCCGAAGGCGAGCAGCACGGCGGGTACCGCCATGTTGCCGATCAGGGTCACCGGGTCCCAAACCGGCCCGGGTATCCCGACCCCCACCGCCGAGACCGCCACCCCCGCCAGCGACCCCAGCGCGATCGGATTGCGCAACGGCGTCAGCAGACGCCGCCACAGCGGCTGCTTCCCGCCCGCCCCCGACAGGTCCAGGATCGTCAGCGCGACCGGGGTGACTCCGATGAGCTGGAACAGCAGTACCGGAGCCACGAGCGAGGCGTCCCCGAGGACGTACACCGCGATCGGGATGCCCAGGTTGCCGGCGTTGACGTAGCTGGCGCACAGCGCGCCGATGGTGGTACGGCCCACGCCCCAGCCGCGTACGACGGCCACCGCGACGAAGGCGCCCGCCACCGCCGCCGTGCTCAGCGCGGTGACCAGCAGCCGGGCGGAGAAGACCACGGACAGGTCGGCCCGGGCCAGCGTGGTGAACAGCAGTGCCGGGGACGCCACGTGGAACGCCAGCTTCGTCAGGACGTCACGGCCCTGCGCGCCGAGATACCCCCGGCGGCCTATGACATAGCCGACGCCGATGACGACGGCGATCACGAGGAACCCGCTCAGCACGCCCTGCACGTCGGCTCCTCGCGGCGGCGAAGGGCACCGGACACCGGGGGCGGCGAGGATCTGTGGGGCATACAGCCAACCCTCCGGGGGAGGCCGCGTCCGGGTCAATGTGATCCTCGCGGCGTCCCCGCGCGATGAGTTGCGGGGCCCCGGCCGGTCTACCGGTCGTGGACGCCATGACACCGCCCGTGCTCGTGCTCAGCGGCCCCCTCACCCGGGACGGGGTGAGCGGGCCGTGCGACGCCCTGCGGGCACTGCTGGACAGCGGCGGCGGCTCGGGCGCCGGAGTGGTGGTGTGCGACGTCGGCGGCCTGGGCCCGCCCGGTCTCGCCGCAGTCGAACTCCTCGCACGGCTGCAGCTCACCGCCCGCCGCACCGGAGGCCGCATACGCCTGCGCGATCCCTCCCGGGCGCTAAGCGCCCTGCTCGACCTCGTCGGCCTCCGCTTCGAGGTGGAGGGGCAGCCCGAACAGCGGGAACCACCGCTTGGTGTCCAGGAAGCAGTGGAAACCGGTGATCCGGCCGTCTGAGATCTCCAGCACCTGGACCGCCCACGACGTGAAACCGCCGGCCTCCGGATCGGGCTTGTACTGCGCGAACCCGGGCAGGCCGTTGACCTCCACCGGAACCAGCCGGGAACCCGCGCACGGGGCGCCCAGCGTCGTCATGAAGCCCGTTATGTCGTCGGCCCCGGTCAGCCACAGGTCGAACGGCGGCATCGTCATGACGGCGTCCTCGTGCAGCAGCGCGGTCAGTGCCGACATGTCGTAGCCCTCGAACGCCGCCACGTAACGCTCGAGCAGCTTCTGCTGCTCCTCGTCCAGCCGGTCGGACACCGACGCCTCGGCGCCCGGCTGCCGCCGCTCCGCGAGCGTGGCCCGGGCCCGCTGCAGCGCGCTGTTGACCGAGGCGACCGAGGTGCCCAGCAGCTCGGCGACCTCGCTCGCCTTCCACGCCAGTACCTCGCGCAGGATCAGCACCGCCCGCTGTCGGGCCGGAAGCTGCTGGAGCGCGGCCATGAAGGCGAGCCGCACGGACTCCTTGGCGACGGCCGCCTCCGCCGGGTCGGCGGGCGTGGGCAGCACCCGGGAGTCGGGCATCGGTTCCAGCCAGGTGCTGTCCGGGCGGGGGGCCAGCGCGGCCTGCGCCAGCGGGGTGGACTCCGTCAGGTCCATCGGGCGGGCCCGCTTGCTGCCCGCCGTCAGCATGTCCAGGCACACGTTGGTCGCGATGCGGTAGAGCCAGGAGCGGAGGCTGGAGCGACCTTCGAACGAGTCGTAGCTGCGCCAGGCGCGGATCATGGTGTCCTGCACCGCGTCCTCCGCCTCGAAGGACGAGCCGAGCATCCGGTAGCAGTAACCGGTCAGTTCGACCCGGTACTGCTCCAGCGTGGTGTCCAGGTCGGTCGTCGTCGCCGTGCCGTTCGTCATCGTCCACCCACCCCATGTGGCGTCCAGTGGAGCGCTGTCGCACCCACTCCTCCGGAAGCTACCGCAGCCCACTGACAACGGCCCGCCGACAGGACGAAAGCGCAGGCCGGGACCACCGTCCCAGCGGCCGGCAGCCCTCGCGGAGGGGGTGGAAGCCGGCCCGTCCGGCGTTCGAGGACGAGGCCCGTTCAGGCCGGAGGGGAGTCCGGGGGCGAAGCCACCGGGGACGGGCAGGGGCGGCGGGGGCGGGAACGTCAGGCCGGCCGGACCACGGCCGCCCGCGCCGCCGCCCGCGTCCCGGCCAGGGTGATCGCCGCGACTCCGGTCACGGCCACCAGCCCCACCCCGACCGTCCCGGCCCAGCCCCCCGCGTGGAACGCCAGCGCCCCCACCGTGCTCCCCGCACTCGACCCGACGTAGTACGCGGACTGGTACAGCGCCGCCGCCTGCGCACGCCCCTGGTCCGCCGTCTTCCCCACCGCCGACGACGCCACCGCGTGCCCCGCGAAGAAACCCGCCGTGATCAGCACCAGCCCCAGCAGCACCACCGGCAGCGATCCCGCCAGCGACAGCACGAGACCCACCGCCGTGGTCCCGCCGCCCGCGTACAGCGCGCCCCGGCGGCCCAGCCGCCCCACCAGCCGCCCGGCGGCCGATGCGGACACCGTGCCCACCAGGTACACCAGGAAGACCGACCCGACCACGCCCTGCGGCAACGAGAACGGCGCCTCCGTCAGCCGGTACCCGATGACCGTGTACACACCCCCGAACACCGTCATGAACAGCGCGCCGATCGCGAACAGCCGCCGCAGCAGCGGGTTGGCCAGATGGCGGCGGACCGTGCCCGCCAGCACACGCGGCCGCAGCGAGCCCGGCCGGAAGTGCCGCGGCGCCGGCAGCAGCAGCCGGAACGCCACCGCGCAGGCCACCGCGACCAGCCCGATCACCCCGACGGCGACCCGCCACCCCCACTCCTGCGCCACCCAGCCGGTGATCACCCGGCCGCTCATCCCGCCGACGCTGTTCCCGGCCACGAACAGCCCGATCGCCGTCACCAGCGCCTTCGGCGTGACCTCCTCCGCCAGATACGCGGTCGCCGACGCGGGCAGCCCGGCCAGGGCCGCGCCCTGCAGCGCCCGCAGCGCCACCAGCGCGCCCAGTGACGGGGCGAACGGCACCAGCAGTCCCACCGTCACCGCGACGGCCAGCGAGACCGTCATGACCGTACGCCGTCCGAACCGCTCCGACAGCGCGCTCATCGGCAGCACGAACAGCGCCAGACCGCCCGTCGCCGCGGACACCGTCCAGCTCGCGTCGCCCGCGCTCACCGCGAAGTCGCCGGAGATCAGCGGCAGCAGCGCCTGGGTGGAGTAGAGCAGCGCGAAGGTCGCGACACCCGCGAGGAACAGGGCGAGACTCATCCGGCGGTAACCGGGCCCGCCCGGAGACATCCGGGACGCGGAGACGGGAGGCGGGGCGGCGGAGGAAACGGCTGCGACGGCGCCCACGCTGGTGGACGCCCCGGTACTGGCGGGAGTCATGCCCCGAAGCTACGGACGTCCCCGCTCATCCGTCCAATGCACGGAATCGTCATAATCGTTCCCATGGTGCATCAGCAGAGGTCACAGGGTCGGCTGTCACAAGCCGGTGACACACAAGACACGGAAGGCATGGCGAGGCTGCTCGCCCCGCGCCTCGCCTATTTCGCCGGTGTGGCCCGCACCGAGCACGTCACCCGCGCCGCCCAGGAGATGCAGGTGCCGCAGTCGACGCTGTCCCGGGCCATGGTCCGCCTCGAAGGGGACCTGGGCGTGGACCTGTTCGCCCGCCACGGCCGCACCGTCTCCCTGACCCCCGCCGGCCGCACGTTCCTCACCTCGGTCGAGCGCGCCCTCGCCGAGATCGAGCGGGCCGCCGAGGACGTGCGCGCCGACGCCGACCCCGCCACCGGCAAGGTCGCCTTCGGGTTCCTGCACACGATGGGCGCCGAGACGGTGCCCGGCCTGCTGCACGCCTTCCGCGCCGACCATCCGCGCATCCGCTTCAGCCTCGTCCAGAACTACGGCGAGGCCATGCTGGAGGGCCTGCGCGCGGGCGACCTCGACCTGTGTCTGACCTCCCCGGTGCCCGACGCCCCCGACCTCGTCGCCCGCCGCCTCGACGAGCAGAAGCTGCGCCTGGTCGTCCCCGCCGACCACCGCCTCGCCGGGCGTCGCCGCATCCGCCTGGCCGAGGCCGCCGAGGAGAACTTCGTGACCCTGGAACCCGGTTACGGGCTGCGCCGCATCACCGACGACCTCTGTGCCCAGGCCGGCTTCAAGCCCCGTGTCGCCTTCGAGGGGGAGGAGGCCGAGACCCTGCGCGGTCTGGTGGCGGCGGGGCTGGGCGTGGCCCTCCTCCCTCCGCCTCCCTTCCCCCGCCCCGGAGTCGTGGAGCTGACGGTCACCGCCCCCAGGGCGGCCAGGGAGATCGGCGTGGCCTGGCTGGCCGGCCACCCGGACACGCCCCCGGTGGCGGCGTTCAAGAAGTTCCTGCTCTCCAAGCGGGGCACCCTGCTGCCGGACTGAGGCGAGCCCGGCGCGGCTGTCAACGCCGTAACGACGTCCCGAACCCCGCGGCGAGCGGCATCCGCAGCCCCAACGGCGGAGGCGCCGCCAAGGCGTCCCGCACGGGCCGCGAGAACGCCTGCCCGAACAGTGCCCCCATCACGAAGTCCTCGGCCAGCGCCAGCACTTCGTCCCGGTACTGGCTCAGCCCGTGCCCGTCCGCGTGGACCTCGAACCGGCACACCTCCCGGTTCGCCTTCTTCGCCCGCGCCGCCAGCCGGAACGACAACTCGGGGTCGGTCCGCGCGTCGTTGGTGCCGTGCACGATCAGCACGCGCCGGCCGGCGAGCTGTTTCACCGGTTCGGGTGGTGCCGCGACGTCCTCCTCCGGCAGCCAGGGAGCCAGCGCCAGCACGGAGTTGACGGCCTCGTGTCCTCCGGCGCGGAGTGCGGCCCTGCCGCCCATCCCGAGACCGGCCAGGCAGACGGGGACGTCCCCGTAGCGCCGGACGGCCTCGTCGGCGGCCCAGCCGGCGTCGTGCGCGAGATGCGCCTCGCTGCCGTTCCAGCCCCGATAGCGGTAGTGCACGACATGGGTGGCGAGGCTCCGGTCACGTCCCGCGCGGGAGAGACGGCGCCCGAGACCCCGTACGGACGCGGCCGCCCTCAGGGACGAGGGTCTGCGGCCGGAGACCTCCTCGCCGCCGGGGAGCAGCAGCACCACCCCGCTCACCGCCGTCGGCTCCGGGCCGAGCGCCCGCCCCAGCCGGGCCGTGCGGACCGGCGTCGCTTGCTGTGCCATGACAGAACATTCTCAGAAGCGGTGGTGTACTCGACCCGTCCGTGCGGTCACCGTTACGTATCGACGCACGCGTCCACCGGTGATCTACGCGCGTAGGAGTTAGGGTGCGGCCATGACCAGCCAGACCATCGCGAACACCCCGACGACGGACCAGATCCGCCGGGCGCCCAAGGTTCTGCTGCACGACCACCTCGACGGCGGCCTGCGCCCCGGCACCGTCGTCGACCTGGCCCGGGAGGCCGGATACGACGACCTCCCGGCAACCGATCCCGACAAGCTGTCCCTCTGGTTCCACCAGGCCGCCGACTCGGGCTCCCTGGAGCGGTACCTGGAGACCTTCTCGCACACCGTCGGCGTGATGCAGAGTCGTGACGCGCTCGTGCGGGTCGCCGCCGAGTGCGCTGAGGACCTCGCCGAGGACGGTGTCGTCTACGCCGAGGTGCGCTACGCGCCCGAGCAGCACCTGCAGGGCGGGCTCACCCTCGAGGAGGTCGTCGAGGCGGTCGACGAGGGCTTCCGGCAGGGGGAGCGTCGCGCGAGGGAGAACGGCCGGCGCATCCGCGTCGGCGCCCTGCTCACCGCGATGCGGCACGCCGCCCGCGCCCTGGAGATCGCCGAGCTCGCCAACCGCTACCGGGACCGCGGTGTCGTCGGCTTCGACATCGCGGGCGCCGAGGCCGGCTACCCGCCCACCCGGCACCTGGACGCCTTCGAGTACCTGAAGCGGGAGAACAACCACTTCACCATCCACGCCGGCGAGGCGTTCGGCCTGCCGTCCATCTGGCAGGCGCTGCAGTGGTGCGGCGCCGACCGGCTCGGGCACGGGGTGCGCATCATCGACGACATCCACGTCCGCGACGACGGCACCGTCGAGCTGGGCCGGCTCGCCGCCTACGTGCGGGACAAGCGCATCCCGCTGGAGCTGTGCCCCAGCTCCAACCTCCAGACCGGTGCGGCCGCCTCCTACGCCGAGCACCCCATCGGTCTGCTGCGCCGGCTGCACTTCCGGGCCACCGTGAACACCGACAACCGGCTCATGTCCCACACCAGTATGAGCCGGGAATTCGAGCACCTGGTCGACGCTTTCGGTTACACGCTCGACGACATGCAGTGGTTCTCCGTCAATGCGATGAAATCAGCGTTCATTCCTTTCGATGAACGACTGGCCATGATCAATGACGTCATCAAGCCCGGATATGCCGAGCTGAAATCCGAATGGCTGTTCCGGCAGACCTCGTCCACCAGCGGTTCTGTGGAGTCGGACGGCTGACGGAAGCGTTCTCGGGGAACGTGAACACGAGCGACGTCCACCATTCGTCCGCATTTCGATGTTTGCGGCGAGCGGTGCCGTGTGTTTACGGTCGCAGCACCGCTCACATCCCCGTATCCCATTTCGAGGACGCATTTACATGAAGCAGTCTGCTGCCAAGACCCTCGGTGTCGCCGCTCTCGGTGCCGCCTTCGCCGCCGCCGGGGCAGGCGCCGCCAACGCGGCCCCGGCCGTCCCGGACGCCGCCCAGGCGCTGGACACCGTCACGCAGGCCGTCCCGGCGGAGCGGGTCGCCGGCGCGGTGCCGGGCTCGTCCGACGCGCTGGCGAAGGGCCAGGGCCTGACCGGCGCCGGCATGGCGGCCGTACAGCCGGTGGCCGAGAAGGCGGGACCCGGCGTTCCGGGCGCCGGTCTCCTCGGCGGTCTGCCGGCGGGCCAGGTGCCCACCCAGGGCCTCAACGTCAACGGGATCCCGCTCGGCGGCTGATCCTCGCGGAAACGGCCGATGGGGCGCACCCGGATCCGGGTGCGCCCCATCGGCGTGTTCTCCAGCGGAAGGCCGCGGGGTGTCACCACGCCGTGCGGGTGGCCTTGTCCTCCGAGGGCAACAGGATCCACAGCGCGATGTAGAGCAGGAACTGCGGTCCCGGAAGCAGACACGACGCCAGGAAGATCACCCGCATCGTGGTCGTGGAGGTGCCGAAGCGGCGGGCCAGCGCGGCGCACACTCCGCCGATCATCCGGTCGTTGGTGGGGCGGGCGGGGCGGCTCATCACGGGCTCCTTCGTCAGCGGGGAGGCTTCCTTGCCGGCTGCCTCTGTGCCCTCCACGTTACGGAGACGACGGAGGAAACGCGTCGCTCCACGGAGCGATGCCGACCCTGGGAATCGTCGGGGTCCGCCCCTGAGCCGGCTCCTCCGGGAGGAGGGCCGCGGCGCCGGGCCGGAGCGCGGCCCGGCGCCGCAGCCAGGCGCGGCCCGCGGGCACCACGGCCGCGTGCGCGAGCGCCGCGCCGGCCGTGTTCAGCAGCAGCGAGTCGACGTCCACCACCTGGCCCGGCACCACCGTCTGCAGCAACTCGACGGCCAGCGAGACCAGGGCGGTCGCGGTCATGGTGCGGATCAGCGAACCCAGCCGGGACACCGCCAGCCGGCCCCCGGCCATCGGCAGCAGCACGCCGAGCGGCGCCAGCAGCGCCATCGCCTCCGCGGTCCGGCGCAGCCCCGTCGTCCACCCCAGCGCGAAGTCGCCGCGGATACCGTCGAACGGCCGGAGATTGGCGGGCATCACCCAGGGAACGTCCAGCGGGCGCAGCGTGTACCAGGCGACGAACGCGAGATGCGCGGCCAGGAGGAGCCCTCCTGACACACGGACACGGGATGCGGCGGTGCCGCCGATGAAGCCTTGACGCTGCACGAAGCCCTAGACGCGGCGTCCGGCACGATCGGTTCCGGCATGTCACCCGTTCCCCACATGAGGCGCGCACCACAGCCGCCGCACGACGGCCGGGACCGGGTGCACGCCCCGGGTCAGCTTCCGGTGGCTTCCGTGGAGGGGGGCTCCTCGTCGCCCGGATGCGAACGGACCTCGTCCGTGCACCGGTAACGGCGCGGCGGGCCCTCGTCCGGGCCGCCCAGGATCACCGAGCCGTCGCCCTCGGCCGCCGCCGAGTCGGAGAAGGTGCACACGACCTGCGCCAGCCCGGTGGGCGACAGGCTCCCCGGCGCGACGCTCAGCCGCAGGGTGTCCTCCGGGTCGCCGGGCCGCGGACCGGCCACCGCCGTCCCCGACCGCACCCGGGTGGTGTACCCGGCCTCCCGCTCGGCGCCCGACGGCTGTTTCGACACCTCGTCCAGCAGTCCCTGCGCCACCCGCACCCGCCGCGTGTCCGCGGCCCCGTCCGGCACCCGGACCGTCCGGTCCACGGCCACCAGCGACGATCCGCACAACAGGAACACCCGTAGGGGCAGCTCCCGCCCGGCCTGCGTCGACACCTCCGGCTCGGCCAGCGAGCAGCGTACCCGCGAGGGCGCCGGGCCGAAGTCGGTCGGCACCTCCGTGGCCCGGATCCCGCACCCGGCCAGCAGTGTGCCGAGCGCCCCCAGCGCCAGCAGACCCCGCGCCGCGCGCGCGGCCCCACGTCGTCCGTTCATCAGGCGTCCCCCTCGGCGCCTTCGGCCCCGGCGTCACCGGTCTTCTCCTCGGCACTGCGCGCGGACACGTCCCGGGGCAGCCGCAGTGTGAACACGGCACCGCCCTCGGGAGAGTTGGCCGCGGTGATCTCGCCGCCGTGGATGTGCGCGTTCTCCAGCGCGATGGACAGCCCCAGACCGCTGCCCTCCGAACGCGGCCGGGAGGCGCTGGCCTTGTAGAAGCGGTCGAAGACGTGCGGCAGGACCTCCTCAGGGATGCCCGGCCCGTGGTCGCGCACCTCGATGACCACCGTTCCGCCGTCCCCGGCGGCCTCGTCGTCCGCCCCGGGGTCCTCCCGCACCGCCACCCGCACCGGCGAACCGCCGTGCTTGAGCGCGTTGCCGACGAGGTTGGCCAGGATCACGTCCAGCCGGCGCGGGTCGATCCGCGCGTGGATGCCCCGCTCGGCGTCCAGGTCGACCGCGTCCAGCCAGGCACGCGCGTCGATGCAGGCGGTGATCTGGTCGGCGACGTCGACGTCGTCGAGGACCAGGCGGGCGGTACCCGCGTCGAAGCGGGTCACCTCCATCAGGTTCTCCACCAGGTCGTTCAGCCGCCGCGTCTCGCTCACCACGAGCCGCACCGCGGGCTCGATCATCGGGTCGATGCCGCCGCCCTCGAACTCGAGCTCCTCCTCCAGGACCTCCGTCACCGCCGTGATCGCGGTCAGCGGTGTCCGCAGCTCGTGGCTCATGTCCGCCACGAAACGGCGCGACGCCTCGTCCCGGGCCGCCATGTCGGCCACCCGCTTCTCCAGCGCCTCGGCCGCCTTGTTGAACGTGTGCGACAGATCGGCCAGTTCGTCCGTACCGGACACCCTCAGCCGGGTGTCCAGCTTCCCCTCGCCGAGCCGCCGCGCGGCAACGCCCAGCCGCTGTACCGGCTTCAGCACGGTCGTCGCGGCGGCGTGCGCGAGCAGCGCGGAACCTATCAGCGCGAGCGCGGTCGCGATCCCCAGCGACCAGGCCAGCGAGTTGAGGTCCTTGGCCTCCGGTTCCAGCGATTTGAGCATGTAACCGGTCGGCCCGCCGCCGATCACCCGCGTCCCCGCCACCAGGTACGGCGTGTCCTCGTCCACCGTCCGCAGCCAGTACATGTGGTGCGCGTACTTGTTGGCCGACGTGATCTTCTGCCGCTCGGCCACCGCGTCCCGGAGCGACACCGGTACGTCCTGCAGCGAGAAGCCGTTCAGCCCGCCCGAACTGCCGTACACGGTCCGCCCGTCGGGATCCGTCGCGACCAGCAGCACGGTGAACCGCTGACTGCTGTTCGCCATCTGCCCCGCCGCGCGCTGCAGTTCGTCCTGCGTCGGGTGCTCGGGCAGCGCGCCCGCCCGGTTCTGCATCTCCCGCTCGAAGTCGCGCAGCACCGCGTCCTGCGTGCGGGTCAGCACGGACTCGCGGTTCAGCCAGTAGGCGATCCCGGACGCGGACACCGCCGCGGTCAGTGCGACCAGCCCGAACACCACCACCAGCCGAAGCCGCAGGCTGGTGAACCGCAGCCGTGACCAGACTCCCTTGCGCGCCGCGGACCAGCCGCGGCCCCCTCCTCGGTGCTCGTGCGTCACTGAGGCGGGTCCAGCCGGTAGCCGACACCGCGCACGGTGCGGATCAGGGTCGGGGACGACGGCACGTCCTCGACCTTGGCACGCAGCCGCTGGACGCACGCGTCCACCAGGCGGGAGTCGCCCAGGTAGTCGTGCTCCCACACCAGCCGCAGCAACTGCTGCCGGGACAGTGCCTGCCCCGGCCGCCGGCTCAGCTCCAGCAGCAGCCGCAGCTCGGTCGGCGTCAGCTGGAGGTCCTCGCCGTTCTTCGTCACCGTCATCGCCGAACGGTCGATGACCAGGCTGCCGAAGGTCGCCGAGTCGGTGGACTCCCGCTCCCCGCGCCGGAGCACCGCCCGGATCCGGGCGTCCAGCACCCGTCCCTGCACCGGTTTGACGACGTAGTCGTCGGCGCCGGACTCCAGCCCGACCACCACGTCGATGTCGTCGTTGCGCGCGGTCAGCAGGATGATCGGCAACTGGTCCGTGCGCCGGATGCGACGGCACACCTCGAAGCCGTCGATGCCGGGCAGCATCACGTCCAGCACGATCAGATCCGGCCGCTGCTCGCGCAACAGCTTCAGACCGTCCTCACCACTGGCAGCGGTCGCCACCCGGTGACCCTGGCGCGTCAGTGAGAGCTCCAGGGCCGTGCGGATGGCGTCGTCGTCCTCGATCAGCAACAGGGAAGGCACGGAGTCATTCTGGCCCATGGAGGGCTCCCTGTTCGACCCGTGGGCGACAGATGCCCATTGGGCCCCCATACGTGCCGCTACGTGCGCGGACACCCGGTGAAGGAAGTGTGGGCCGGAGGTGACCGCCCCTGTGACACGTCTGTGACAGTCGGCAGACACGGCCATGAAGGTCCCCGGGCAAGCTTTTCGGCACAAGCACAACGGCAGGGCGAAACACCGGAAGTCCACGACGGGGGGCGCGAGATGAACACGCTGCACGGCACCAGCTCCAGCGCAGTTGTCACGCGTCTGCACGACGTGCACCGGGGTTCCGAGAAGTCCGGTGCCGCGGGCATGCGGGGGTGCGCCCGCGGCGCCGGGCGTCAGCACACCACGATCATGACGGTGGTTGACGCGCCCACGGGGGAGAACAACGGGGGAAGCGCGTACGGGGAGGGCTCGGGGGAGCGCCGCTCGCTGTCGGAGGCGGAGTTCACCGCCTACGTGCAGGAGCGCCGCGCCTCCCTGTACGCCACCGCCTACCACCTGACCGGTGACCGCTTCGAGGCCGAGGACCTGCTGCAGAGCGCACTGTTCTCGACCTACCGGGCGTGGGACCGGATCAGCGACAAGGCGGCGGTCGGCGGATATCTCCGCCGCACCATGACCAACCTGCACATCAGCGCGTGGCGCCGCCGCAAGCTGAACGAGTACCCGACCGAGGAACTGCCGGAGACGGCCGGCGACACGGACGCGATGCGCGGCACCGAGCTGCGCGCGGTCCTGTGGCAGGCGCTGGCCCGGCTGCCCGAGCTCCAGCGCACGATGCTGGTCCTGCGCTACTACGAGGGCCGCACGGACCCGGAGATCGCCGACATCCTCGGCATCAGTGTCGGCACGGTGAAGTCGAGCATCTGGCGGTCGCTCCGCCGGCTGCGCGAGGACGAGGTCCTCAGCTTCGGCCGTGACGAGGAGAACGCCTTCGGGGAGCTCGTCGCCTGAAGGCCGGGGGCCCGGGGATCGGGGGATCCGCGGGGGACCAGGAGGGGGAGCGCGAGGGGTACGGGGGTACCTCCCGGATCCGGGGGGAAGCACGAGGGATCCGGGACAGAGGGGGGAAACACGGGGGAAGCACGGGGGAACAACGGGGGAAGCACGGGGGGAGTGCGAAACAGCGGGACTGGAGGGCCGGGGGGCCCACCCAGTCCCGCCTTTCGTACGTGCCCGGTTCTGCCGCGGCCGGCTTCTGCCGCGGCCGCGCCTCAGGCAGGCGTGCCGGTCCCCGTCCTCGGACGCAGCGCGAACTCCGCGGCCGTGAGACGGGCCAGCGCCTCGTCCCGGTCGCAGGCGTACGCGCCCAGCGCCGTCTGGTGGGCGATGATCGACCGTTCCAGACGCATCAGCCGCCAGCCGCGGCGCAGCAGGAACGGCACCGACTTGCGGCCCTCACTGAGGTCCCGCCGGAAACGCCGCCGGAACGTCCGCACCGGACCCCGGCTCAGGCACAGCGCGTCGGCCAGCAGGCCCAGCTCACCGCAGCGGGCGACGATCTCCGCGGCGAAGATGCCCTCCGCGATGAACAGCGGGGCCCCGCCGATGTCGACGCTCCCCGCGCCGGTACGGGCGCTCAGCGCGATGTCGTAGAGGGGGACCGGTGTGCGGCCGGTGCGGCACAGCCGGTCGATCGCGGCGACGGCGGCGTCCGCGTCCCAGGAGCCGGGATGGTCCCAGTCGATGTCCGAGGACCCCGCCACCAGCGGGAGGGACGGATCGTCGCCCTCCTTGTAGAAGTCGTCGAGCCGCAGCACCGGAAGGCCGGAGCGGGCCGCGAGGAGGGACTTGCCGGAGCCGGAGGGGCCGCAGAGCAGCACGACTCGCGCGGATATGGGCGACTGGGAACTCACGGGACACCAGTGTGAGGCATCGCCGGGGTGGCGTACGACCCCGAGGTGCGGCTTTGAAGCGCGCGTCACATGCCCACTACGCTGCGCGGTGAACCGATCACCCAGTGAAGGCATGAGGTGGCCCAGCGATGGCCCGACACAAGGCACCCAAGACGCCGACCGCCCGACGCGCCCTGGCGGTCCTCGCCACCGCGGGCGTGGCGCTCGGCATCGGCGCGACGGCGGCGGCGGCCGCGGACTCCGAGGCGGTCCTCGACGACGCGGGACAGGTCGTGGGCACGGTCGCCGACCTCAAGCCCAACCCGCTGGCCGGCACGGGCGTGGACCCGCTCGACAACGGCGTCGGCACCCAGGTCGCCGACTTCCGGGCGGTGGACTCCCGCGAGGTGACGGGGCCGGTCGCCCAGGCGGAGTCGGTCGGCAGCATCCCGGGGGTCGGACAGGTCACGGACCTGCTGCGCAGGTGAACGCCGGGGCCCTGGCGGCGGAGCGCCGTGCCCGTCCCTGGCGGCGGAGCGCCGTGCCCTCCCGGACGGGGGAGGGCACGGCGCTCCGGTTGTGGGGGGTGGGGTGGTGGCTCAGTAGGCGGAGCCCGACGCGCCGAGGGAACCCGTCGGGTGCCAGACGGTCTTGGTCTCCAGGAACGCCGTCATGCGGTCCGTGCCGGGAGTCGCCGACCAGTCGTCCACAGGCTGTGGACGCAGGACGCGCTTGAGGTTATCCGCGGCCGCGATCTCCAGCTCCTTCGCCAGCACCTCGTCGGCGCCCGCCAGGTCGATCGCGTTGACGTCCTGGTGGGCGGCGAGCGGGGCGGCGATCTCCGCGGTGCGGCCGGAGAGGATGTTGACCACACCGCCGGGGAGGTCGGAGGTGGCGAGCACCTCGCCGAGGGAGAGGGCCGGGAGCGGGGACTTCTCGCTCGCGATCACCACCGCCGTGTTGCCGGTGGCGACGACCGGGGCGATCACCGAGACCAGGCCGAGGAAGGACGACTCCTGGGGAGCCAGGACGGCGACCACGCCCGTCGGTTCGGGGGACGACAGGTTGAAGAACGGGCCCGCGACCGGGTTTCCGCCGCCGACCACCTGGGCGATCTTGTCGGTCCAGCCCGCGTACCAGACCCAGCGGTCGATCGCCGCGTCCACCTGCTCGGCGGCCTTCGACTTCGACAGGCCCTCCGCGGCGGCGACCTCACGGACATACTGGCCCCTGCGGCCCTCCAGCATCTCCGCGACGCGGTAGAGGATCTGGCCGCGGTTGTACGCCGTCGCGCCGGACCAGCCGCCGAACGCCTTGCGCGCGGCGACCACCGCGTCACGGGCGTCCTTGCGGGAGGAGAGCGGGGTGTTGGCCAGCCAGTTGCCCTTCGAGTCCGTCACCTCGTACACCCGGCCGCTCTCGGAACGCGGGAACTTCCCGCCGACGTACAGCTTGTAGGTCTTCAGTACGGAAAGTCGTGCGTCAGACATCGAGGTACGCCTCCAGGCCGTGGCGGCCGCCCTCGCGGCCGAAGCCCGACTCCTTGTAACCGCCGAACGGCGAGGTCGGGTCGAACTTGTTGAACGTGTTGGACCAAACGACGCCCGCACGGAGCTTGTTCGCGACCGCCAGGATGCGCGAGCCCTTCTCCGTCCAGATGCCCGCCGACAGGCCGTACGGCGTGTTGTTGGCCTTGGCGACCGCCTCGTCCGGCGTGCGGAAGGTCAGCACGGACAGCACCGGGCCGAAGATCTCGTCGCGGGCGACCGTGTGCGCCTGGGTGACCCCCGTGAACAGCGTCGGGGCGAACCAGTAGCCGTTCTCCGGGAGCTCGCAGGCCGGGGACCAGCGCTCGGCGCCCTCCGCCTCGCCCTGCTCGGCCAGCGCGGTGATCCGGGCCAGCTGCTCGGCGGAGTTGATCGCGCCGATGTCGGTGTTCTTGTCCAGCGGGTCGCCGAGGCGGAGCGTGGACAGGCGGCGCTTGAGGGAGTCGAGGAGCTCGTCGTGGATCGACTCCTGGACCAGGAGTCGGCTGCCCGCGCAGCAGACCTGGCCCTGGTTGAAGAAGATGCCGTTGACGATGCCCTCGACGGCCTGGTCGATGGGGGCGTCGTCGAAGACGATGTTCGCGCCCTTGCCGCCCAGTTCGAGCGTCAGCTTCTTGCGGGTGCCCGCGACCGTGCGCGCGATCTCCTTGCCGACGGCGGTCGAACCGGTGAAGGCGACCTTGTTCACGTCGGGGTGGGCGATCAGCGCGGCGCCGGCGCGGCCGTCGCCGGTGAGGATGTTGACGACGCCCTTGGGCAGGCCCGCCTGACGGCAGATGTCCGCGAAGAAGAGGGCGGACAGGGGGGTCGTCTCGGCCGGCTTCAGGACGACCGTGTTGCCGGTCGCGAGGGCCGGGGCGATCTTCCACGCCAGCATGAGGAGGGGGAAGTTCCAGGGGATGACCTGGCCGGCCACACCGAGGGGGCGCGGGTCGGCGCCGTAGCCGGCGTGGCCGAGCTTGTCGGCCCAGCCCGCGTAGTAGAAGAAGTGCGCGGCGACCAGGGGGAGGTCCGCGTCGCGGGTCTCCCGGATCGGCTTGCCGTTGTCGAGGGTCTCCAGGACGGCGAGCTCGCGGCTGCGCTCCTGGATGATCCGGGCGATGCGGAAGAGGTACTTGGCGCGCTCGGAGCCGGGGAGCGCCGACCACGTCTCGAAGGCCTTGCGGGCGGCCCGCACGGCGCGGTCGACGTCCGCCTCCCCGGCCTCGGCGACCTCGGAGAGGACCTCCTCGGTGGACGGGGAGACGGTCTTGAAGACCTTGCCGTCGGAGGCCTCGGCGAACTCGCCGTCGATGAACAGGCCGTACGACGGGGCGATGTCGACGACCGAGCGGGACTCGGGCGCCGGCGCGTAGTCGAAAACAGGTGCCATGGTGATCAGTCCACCGTCACGTAGTCGGGGCCGGAGTAACGGCCTGTGGCCAGCTTCTGGCGCTGCATCAGCAGGTCGTTCAGCAGCGAGGAGGCGCCGAAGCGGAACCAGTGGTTGTCCAGCCAGTCCTCGCCCGCGGTCTCGTTGACCAGGACCAGGAACTTGATGGCGTCCTTCGTCGTGCGGATGCCGCCGGCCGGCTTCACGCCGATCTGGACGCCGGTCCGGTCGCGGAAGTCGCGGACCGCCTCCAGCATGAGGAGGGTGTTCGCGGGGGTCGCGTTGACGGCGACCTTGCCCGTGGAGGTCTTGATGAAGTCGGCCCCGGCCAGCATGCCGAGCCAGCTCGCCCGGCGGATGTTGTCGTACGTCGACAGCTCGCCCGTCTCGAAGATGACCTTCAGGCGGGCGCTCGTCCCGCAGGCCTCCTTCACGGCGGTGATCTCGTCGTACACCTTCAGGTAGTTCCCCGCGAGGAACGCCCCGCGGTCGATGACCATGTCGATCTCGTCCGCACCGGCGGCGATGGCCTCGCGGACGTCCGCCAGCTTCACGGAGATCGGGGCGCGGCCGGCCGGGAAGGCGGTGGCGACGGAGGCGACCTTGACGGTGGAGCCGGCGACGGCCTCCTTCGCCGTGGCCACCATGTCGGGGTAGACACAGACCGCGGCCGTGGCGGGCGTGGTGCGGTCGGTCGGGTCGGGGCGGACCGCCTTCGCGCCGAGCGCCCGGACCTTGCCGGGGGTGTCCGCGCCTTCCAGCGTCGTCAGGTCGACCATCGAGATGGCGAGGTCGATGGCGTACGCCTTCGCGGTCGTCTTGATCGAGCGGGTACCGAGGGAGGCGGCCCGCGCCTCCAGGCCGACCGCGTCGACGCCGGGCAGCCCGTGGAGGAAGTGGCGCAGCGTGCCGTCGGACGCGGTGACGTCGCTGAGAGCGTGTGGTGCAGTGGTGGGCATGGTCACCAGATGAGCATATCTACGCGCGTAGCGGCTGTACAGCCCTCCTGGTCGTTCCCTACGGCATCCGCCGCGTGCGGGGCGTCGCGGGACGTCGGGCAGAATCGGGAGCATGACGACCCCCGAGGACCAGTCGCCCGACCCGGAGCCCACGAAGCCCGCCGGGTCCGCGACGCCCCCGCACAAGGACCGGATCTACCGCTCGCCCGCGGCCCTGGCCGGCGGTGTGCTGCTGCTCGCCGTCGTCGGCTGGCTCGGCGTGGACGCGGTCGTCGTCGGCGAGGGCCGCACCCCGTGGCGGGCACTCGCCCTGCTGCTCCTCCTCGTGCCGCTGGTCGTCGCCTACACCCTGCGCCCCGCCGTCTACGTCAACGACGACCGGCTGCGCGTGCGCAACCCGTTCCGGGTGATCGTGCTGCCGTGGGGGCAGGTCGCCTCGCTGCGGTCGGGATTCTCCAACGAGGTGTTCACCGTGTCCGGCGAGAAGTACCAGCTGTGGGCCCTGCCGGTCTCGCTGCGGGCCCGTGGCCGGGCGGCGCGGCACGAGTCGCGGGCCGCCGCGCGGGCGGCGCGGGCCGCCCGCGGGGGTGGCGGCGGCGGTGCCGGCGCCGCGGGCGGTGTCGGCCTGGACGGGCTCGGTACCGGGGGTGCCCCCGCGGGGCCGCGACGGCACGAGAGCGACCGGGCGATGGACGAGATGCGGGAGCTGCGCGAGCGGCGGCACGAGGCGGAGGCCGCGCAGGGCGAGGTGACCGTGCGGTGGGCCTACGAGGTCGTGGCACCCGCCGTCGTGGGGGCCCTGCTGCTGGTCGTGCTGCTGGCCGTGGGGTGAGGGGCGACAGGTGAGGGGCGAGCGGTGAGTCACGCGGGGCGAGCCGCTCGCCCCGCGTGCTTCTCTCAGATGCCCGCAGCCCCGGAGAGGTCCTGCTTGATCCGGTCCAGGAGCGCGGTCGCCTTCGCGCGGGCCTCGGGGAGGCCGGCCTTCCCGGCGACCGGGATCACCACCTCCAGGTAGCACTTCAGCTTCGGCTCCGTGCCACTCGGGCGGACGACGACCCTCGCGCCGTCCAGGGTGTAGCGGAGGCCGTCGGTGGGCGGGAGCGTGTCCGACCCCCGGCTGAGGTCCTCGGCGGTGGTGACGCGGAGGCCGGCCAGCTCCGTGGGCGGCCGGTCCCGCAGGCGGCGCATCGCGGAGGCGATGATCCCGAGGTCCTGCACACGGACCGAGAGCTGGTCGGTGGCGTGCAGGCCGTGCTCGACGGCGAGGTCGTCGAGGAGGTCGAGGAGGGTACGGCCGTCCGCCTTGAGGTCCGAGGCCAGTTCGGTGAGGAGCAGCGCCGCCGTGATGCCGTCCTTGTCGCGTACGCCGTCCGGGTCGACGCAGTAGCCGAGGGCTTCCTCGTAGCCGTAGCGCAGGCCCTCGACCCGTGCGATCCACTTGAAGCCGGTCAGGGTCTCCTCGTACGGGAGGCCGGCCTTCTCGGCGATACGGCCGAGGAGGCCGGACGAGACGATCGACTCGGCGAACGTGCCGGTCGCGCCGCGGCGGACCAGGTGGGCGGCGAGCAGGGCCCCGACCTCGTCGCCGCGCAGCATCCGCCAGTCCGCGCCGTCCTTGACGGCGGCGGCGCAGCGGTCGGCGTCCGGGTCGTTGGCGATGACCAGGTCGGGGTCCGTCTCGCGGGCCTTCGCGAAGGCGAGGTCCATCGCGCCGGGCTCCTCGGGGTTGGGGAACGCGACGGTCGGGAAGTCCGGGTCGGGGTCGGCCTGCTCGGCGACGAGGTCGGGGGCCGGGAAGCCGGCGCGGGCGAACGCGGCGAGGAGGACGTCCTTGCCGACGCCGTGCATCGCCGTGTACACGGTGCGGGCCGTGCGGGGGGAGTCCTTGGCCAGGACCGCGTCGGTGCGGGCGAGGTAGGCGCCGAGGACCGTGTCGTCGAGGGTCTCCCAGCCTTCGGTGGGGCGGGGGACCATGCTGAGCGACGCCACGGCCTCGATCTCGGCGGCGATCTCCGCGTCGGCCGGGGGGACGATCTGGGAGCCGTCGCCGAGGTACACCTTGTAGCCGTTGTCCCGGGGAGGGTTGTGGCTGGCGGTGACCTCGACGCCGGCGACGGCGCCGAGGTGCCTGATGGCGAAGGCGAGGACGGGGGTGGGCAGGGGGCGGTTCAGTACGGCCGCCCTGAGGCCGGCGCCGGTCATGACGGCGGCGGTGTCGATGGCGAACGTCCGCGACTTGTGGCGGGCGTCGTAGCCGATGACGACGAGGCCGTCGGTGTGGCCCTGCTTCCTGAGGTACGAGGCGAGGCCGGCGGCGGCGCGGATGACCACGGAGCGGTTCATGCGCATCGGGCCCGCGCCGAGTTCGCCGCGGAGGCCGGCGGTGCCGAACTGGAGGGTGCCGCCGAAGCGGGCGGCGAGTTCGGCGTGGTCGCCGGAGTCGATGAGGCGGGCGAGTTCCTCACGGGTGTCCGGGTCGGGGTCCTCGGTGAGCCATGCCTGTGCCTGTGCGATGAGCGCGACGTCTTCCACGGTTTGGGTCGGCCTCTCTCGGTCGTCGTCTGTCAAGTGTCCATGGGTGGATGCCTGCGGCGCCGCTGTCCCTCCGGTGGGGGTGCGCCGAGCGCCCACGGCGGGTGGGTGGTGCGGGGCCGCGTCGGGGGTGTCCGTCCTCGGACCGGCGCGAGGGTGTCGCCCGGTGGTGGTGAGGGTGCGGACGCGCCGGCCACTGCGGGCGGCCACCCCCGCCCCGTCCCTTCCCCGCCGCGCGCGACCATGCCCCCACCCGCCGTCCCCCGTCCGCGGGCAGTCGGGCTCCCGCCGCTCGCCTTACGCAGGCGGCCGGAGCGCCGCCCCGGCTCTCTCCGCGGGCAGTCGTGACGCCCCTCCGCCTTCGGCGGGCAGTCGCTCCGCCGCTCTCCGCGGGCGGTCGTGCCGCAGGGCGAGGGGGGTGCCTCCCGCTCGAACGGAGCCGAGGGTGGGAAGGGCGGGCGCGACGGCACCCCGCCGGCGCCGGGCTGCGCGGACACTCCCCGGTCCGCACCAGCACCGGGAACCCGGGGGCATGGCCCCCTGCCGCGGGGCGCCGCCGGGGGCCTCGCCCCGGCGAACCGGACCCGGCCGGCGCCGGGCCGCCCGACCGCGCGGACGCGCTACAGGCGCCCCAGCACCTGCGTCAGCAGCGCGCCCATCCGCGTGGCGGAGTCCCGCCCCGCCTGCAGGACCTCCTCGTGGTTCAGCGGCTCGCCCGTCATCCCCGCGGCGAGGTTGGTGACCAGCGAGATGCCCAGCACCTCCGCGCCCGCCTCCCGCGCGGCGATCGCCTCGAGGACCGTCGACATGCCGACCAGGTCCGCCCCGATCACGCGGGCCATCCGGATCTCCGCCGGGGTCTCGTAGTGCGGGCCGGGGAACTGGGCGTAGACGCCCTCCTCCAGGCTCGCGTCGATCTCCTTGCACAGCGCCCGCAGGCGCGGCGAGTACAGGTCGGTGAGGTCGACGAAGTTCGCGCCGACGATGGGGGAGGTGGCGGTGAGGTTGATGTGGTCGCTGATCAGGACCGGCTGGCCGGGGCGCATGCCCTCGCGCAGACCGCCGCAGCCGTTGGTGAGGACGATGGTCTTGGCGCCCGCCGCCACGGCCGTACGCACGCCGTGGGCGACGGACGCCACCCCCCGGCCCTCGTAGTAGTGGGTGCGGCCCAGGAAGACCAGGGCGCGCTTCGCGCCGATGCGGTACGAGCGGATCTTGCCTCCGTGGCCCTCGACCGCCGGCGGCGGGAAGCCGGGCAGCTCGGTGACCTGGAACTCGGCCTCGGGCGTACCGAGGGCGTCCACGGCCGGGGCCCAGCCGGAGCCCATCACGAGGGCGACGTCGTGGGTCTCGGCGCCCGTGAGCTCGCGCAGGCGCGTGGCGGCGGCGTCGGCTGCGGCGTAGGGGTCGCCCTGGATGTCGTCCGGAAGAAGAGAAGCGTTCACGCGACGAGGGTAGCCGGTATTCGCCTACGCGCGTAGATGCTGGCGGGGACCGGTTGGCGATCGTTGTCCTGTCGTTCTCTCCCGAAGGGCGTCAGCAGGGACGCTTGCGCAGTTCCATCACGTAGTCGTGGGGCGCGCCCGCGGACTCGGCCGCGTCCGCGATCTCGCCCAGGTAGCGGGCCGAGGGCAGGCCGCCCTCGTAGCTGTTCAGGACGTAGGCCCAGGCCCGGTCCTCGCCGTCGAGGGTGTGGACGCGGACCCGGGTGCGGCGGTAGACGTCCAGGCCGCCCGCCCCTTCCCAGCCGTCGAGCGACTCCTCGTCCATCGGGGCGATGTCGTAGAGGGCCACGAAGACCTGCGAGAGCGGGTCCTCGACGAGGGTCGCGAGGGAACCCTCCCAGCCCATGTGCTCGCCCCCGAACGTCAGCCGCCACCCGTTCAGCCAGCCGGTGGCGCGCAGCGGCGAGTGCGGGGCGCGGCGGGACATCAGCCGCGCGTCGAGGTTGCCGGCGTACGCGGCGTAGAGCGACATGGGGGAAGGGTACGGCAGCGGCACGGGCGCCACTCCGGTAACGGCGGGGCCACGGCCGCGGCCCCCGGGCGGTCGCACGGTGAAGTGTGCGGGACAATGGAGTACGTGACTCGGATCGTGATCATCGGTGGCGGACCCGGCGGATACGAAGCGGCGCTGGTCGCCGCTCAGCTCGGCGCGGAGGTGACCGTCGTCGATGCCGACGGACTGGGCGGGGCGTCGGTGCTCACCGACTGCGTGCCGTCCAAGACCCTCATCGCCACGGCCGAGGTGATGACCACCTTCGACTCCTCCTACGAGGAGCTGGGCATCTTCGTCGCCGACGACACCCCGCCCCTGGAGCAGGCCGCCCGGGTCGTAGGCGTGGACCTGGGCAAGGTCAACCGGCGTGTGAAGCGGCTCGCCCTGGCCCAGTCGCACGACATCACCGCGTCCGTGACCCGCGCCGGTGCGCGCGTGATGCGCGGGCGCGGCCGGCTGGAGGGCATGCAGGCGCTCGACGGGTCGCGCAAGGTCGTGGTGCGCGCCGCGGACGGGAGCGAGGAGACGCTCACCGCGGACGCCGTGCTCATCGCGACGGGCGGCCACCCGCGGGAGCTGCCGGACGCCCGGCCCGACGGCGAGCGGATCCTCAACTGGACGCAGGTCTACGACCTGAACGAGCTCCCCGACGAGCTCATCGTGGTCGGATCCGGTGTCACGGGCGCCGAGTTCGCCGGTGCCTACCAGGCGCTCGGGTCCCGGGTGACGCTGGTGTCCTCGCGCGACCGGGTGCTGCCGGGCGAGGACCCGGACGCGGCCGCCGTGCTGGAGGACGTCTTCCGGCGGCGCGGGATGAACGTGATGGCACGCTCGCGTGCCCAGTCCGCCAAGCGGGTCGGGGACCGAGTGGAGGTGACCCTCGCCGACGGACGGGTCATCACCGGGTCGCACTGTCTGATGGCCGTGGGCGCCATCCCGAACTCCGAGGGCATGGGCCTGGAGGAGGCCGGGGTCAGGCTGCGGGACTCGGGCCACATCTGGACCGACAAGGTCTCGCGGACCACGGCTCCCGGCGTCTACGCCGCCGGTGACGTCACCGGCGTCTTCGCGCTCGCCTCGGTGGCGGCGATGCAGGGCCGTATCGCCATGTACCACTTCCTCGGTGACGCGGTCGCCCCGCTGAACCTCAAGACGGTCTCCTCGAACGTGTTCACCGACCCCGAGATCGCCACCGTCGGCTACTCCCAGGCCGATGTGGACGGCGGGAAGATCGACGCCCGGGTGGTGAAGCTGCCGCTGCTGCGCAACCCGCGCGCCAAGATGCAGGGCATCCGCGACGGCTTCGTCAAGATCTTCTGCCGTCCGGGCACCGGCATCGTGGTGGGCGGCGTGGTCGTGGCGCCGCGCGCCTCGGAACTCATCCACCCCATCTCGATCGCGGTCGACAACAATCTGACCGTCGAACAGATCGCGAACGCCTTCACGGTGTACCCCTCGCTGTCGGGGTCGATCGCCGAAGTGGCGCGGCAGCTGCACACCCGGAAGGCCGGCGCGGAGGGCTGAGCGGACCGGCCAGCGGCCGGTCACGGGGCGTGCTCGACGCCGCTGCGGCCCTATACCACTTGGTGTGGGGCCGTGCGAACAACTTCTGCTATTCAGCGCAAACTGCTGAAAGCAGACGGTCGTCGGCGTTACTGTCAGTTTCGTGTTCGCTGCAGAACGTCGCCAATTGATCCTCGAAATGGTGCGAGCGAACGGAGCGGTGTCGCTCCGTGAACTCGCCCGCGTCGTCCAGACCTCCGAAGTGACCGTACGGCGGGACGTGCGCGCGCTGGAGGCAGAAGGACTCCTCGACCGCCGGCACGGCGGTGCGGTACTCCCGGGCGGTTTCACGCGAGAGTCCGGATTCCCGCAGAAGTCCCATCTCGCGACCGCCGAAAAGACCGCCATCGCCGACCTCGCCGCGAACTTCGTGGAAGAGGGCGAGGCCATCGTGGTCGGCGCGGGTACCACCACGCAGGAGCTGGCCCGCCGGCTCGCCCGGGTGCCCGGGCTGACGGTCGTCACCAACTCCCTGCTGGTCGCCCAGGCGTTGGCCCATGCCAACCGGGTGGAGGTCGTGATGACCGGCGGTACGCTCCGCGGTTCGAACTACGCCCTGGTCGGCAGCGGTGCCGAGCAGTCCCTGCAGGGGCTGAGGGTGTCCCGGGCCTTCCTGTCGGGAAGCGGACTGACCGCGGAGCGGGGACTGTCCACGTCCAACATGCTGTCGGCGTCCGTCGACCGGGCGCTGGTGCAGGCCGCGGCGGAGGTGGTGGTCCTCGCGGACCACACGAAACTCGGGACCGACACGATGTTCCAGACCGTGCCGACGGATCTGATCACCCGGCTGGTGACGGACGAGCCGCCCGCGCACGACGACCGGGCGGCCACCGAACTCCAGGCGCTCGCCGACCAGGGCGTGCAGATCGCCGTCGCGGGGGCGCCGGGGGGTTCCGCGGGCGCGGGGGGTGAGGGCCCGCCGCCGGACCGCCGTCGCCGGGACGTGGCCCTTCCCGGTCCGCGGCGGCAGGGGCCGGGACTCCGTACGGCCGTGGCCCTCGGGGCGGCGGCGGAGCAGGGCCCCGGTCAGGGTGCCGAGCGGGCGGCACGGGTGGCGGATCTGCGCAGGCGGTGACGGCTCCGCCGCGCGGGCAGTGCCGGCCGTTCCGCTGCGCGGTGTCGACGGGGCGGGCGGCTCGATGACGCCGGCACCTCCGAGCCCTCGGCCGCGGTGGCTTCGTGTGCCGCCGTCGCCGTTAGGCGCGAGTGCGCCCCGTCAGGGCACCCTCGGACCGGCGCGGCGGGCTGGGGCGCGGACCGGCCGCACTCGCGGGCCACGGTGCACACCGGCAACCGGCTCTCCCACCGCGTCGGCATGAGCCGGTCGACCGGTCCGGTCACACGCTCCACCGATCCGCCGTGGTTCTCCGTCGAGACGGTGACCCCGGCGTCCACCCGGGCCCGCCGGGCCCGGGTGGGAGGACGGGTCAGTCCTTGATCTCGCAGATGGCCGCGCCGGACGTCACCGACGCGCCGACCTCCGCGCTCAGGCCCTTGATCGTGCCCGAGCGGTGCGCGTTGAGGGGCTGCTCCATCTTCATGGCTTCCAGGACGACGACCAGGTCGCCCTCCTTGACCTCCTGGCCCTCCTCCACGGCGATCTTCACGATCGTGCCCTGCATCGGGGAGGCGAGGGTGTCACCGGAGGCGACCGGGCCGGACTTCTTCGCCGCCCGCCGCTTCGGCTTGGCGCCGGCCGCCAGGCCCGTACGGGCCAGGGACATGCCCAGCGACGCCGGGAGCGACACCTCGAGGCGCTTGCCGCCGACCTCGACGACCACCGTCTCCCGGCCCGCGTCCTCCTCGGCCTCCACGTCCGCGGCCGCGGAGAACGGCTTGATCTCGTTGACGAACTCGGTCTCGATCCACCGGGTGTGCACCGTGAACGGGTCCGCCGAACCGGTGAGTTCCGGAGCGAACGCCGGGTCGGTGACGACCGCGCGGTGGAACGGGATCGCCGTCGCCATGCCCTCGACCTGGAACTCCTCCAGGGCGCGGGCGGCCCGCTCCAGCGCCTCCTTGCGGGTCCGGCCGGTGACGATCAGCTTCGCCAGCAGCGAGTCCCACGCCGGACCGATGACGCTGCCGGACTCCACGCCCGCGTCCAGGCGCACGCCCGGACCGGACGGCGGGGCGAACGCCGTGACCGTGCCGGGCGCGGGCAGGAAGCCCCGGCCCGGGTCCTCGCCGTTGATGCGGAACTCGAAGGAGTGGCCGCGCAGCTCCGGGTCGCCGTAGCCGAGCTCCTCGCCGTCGGCGATGCGGAACATCTCCCGTACGAGGTCGATACCGGCGACTTCCTCGGTGACCGGGTGCTCGACCTGCAGACGCGTGTTGACCTCCAGGAAGGAGATCGTCCCGTCGAGGCCGACCAGGAACTCCACGGTGCCGGCACCGACGTAACCGGCCTCCTTGAGGATGGCCTTGGACGCCGAGTACAGCTGGTCCACCTGGGCGTCGGACAGGAAGGGCGCGGGGGCCTCCTCGACGAGCTTCTGGTGCCGCCGCTGGAGTGAACAGTCACGCGTGGACACGACCACCACGTTGCCGTGCCGGTCCGCCAGGCACTGCGTCTCCACGTGCCGCGGCTTGTCCAGGTAGCGCTCCACGAAGCACTCGCCGCGGCCGAACGCGGCCACCGCCTCGCGCACGGCCGAGTCGTACAGCTCGGGCACCTCTTCGAGGGTGCGGGCCACCTTCAGTCCGCGCCCGCCACCGCCGAACGCGGCCTTGATGGCGATCGGCAGGCCGTGCTGCTCGGCGAACGCGACGACCTCGTCGGCGCCGGAGACCGGGTCGGGCGTGCCCGCCACCAGAGGGGCGCCGGCCCGCTGGGCGATGTGCCGGGCGGCGACCTTGTCCCCGAGGTCGCGGATGGCCTGCGGCGGCGGACCGATCCAGATCAGCCCCGCGTCCAGGACCGCCTGCGCGAAGTCGGCGTTCTCGGAGAGGAAGCCGTAGCCGGGATGGATGGCGTCGGCCCCCGACTCCCGCGCGGCCTTCAGCACCTTGTCCATGTCGAGGTAACTGGTGGCCGGAGTGTCACCGCCCAGGGCGAACGCCTCATCCGCGGCGCGGACATGCAGAGCGTCCCGGTCCGGATCGGCGTAGACGGCAACGCTCGCGATTCCGGCATCCCGGCAGGCCCGGGCAACGCGGACAGCGATTTCGCCACGGTTGGCGATGAGCACCTTGCGCACTTGAGGCTCCCTCCTTGAAACAAGCCGAGTTTAGGGACTGCCGACACGACACATCGACCCGTCCCCAGTGGTGAGCTTGCCCACACGGAGCGTGATGCGAGGCTTGCTCGACCCGCGAAATCCCTTGTCGCACCTCGGTACGCAGGACTCCTCCGGGAAACCCTAGCGGCCTCGTGTGGTCAAGGTCTCTGTGAGAGCGTGCTGCGGCCCACTTCGATTCTTTGTCGAGTCCCTACGAATGGCCCAATGATTCTTTGCCACTCGCGGAACCCTTGTACCGAGGTATACCCGTGAGTAGCCTTCGCGTCGGCCCGAACATACTCGGGGTAACCGCAGTCGTGCTCGAGAGGGAGTGGAGCCGGTGGTGCGCAGACCGGTGGCGTGGGCCGTGGCGCTCGTGCTGTTCGCCGAGGCGCTCGGCATCGCGGCGGTGAACTGGTTCCTGGGCGTCGTCGTCGACCGGCAGGGCATGTCGCTGGCGGGCCTCGACCCGCACATGATGTCGGTGTCCTCGAAGGCGGGCGGGGTCGTCTTCGGGCTCTACTTCGCCCTGTGCGGCCTCGTGGCCCTGCTGGTCGCGCTGCGCGACCGGGCGCCCGCCGGGGCCGGCAAGGTGCTGCTGGTCAGTGCCGCGGTCGTGCACGCGCTGCTGGGCGCGTTCGCCTGGGGGCTGATCGGCTGGACCGCGTTCTCGTTCATGGTGGGCGTACTCGGGCTGATCGTGCTGCTCCTGATGACGTACGACAGCCGCGCGGAGGGCGGGCCCGCCGGCACCGCACCTGAGGGCGGCACCGGCAGCTCTCCCCTCACCCCTCCGGCCGCGCCCACAGCTCCGTGATGCCGACACCCAGTTCGGCCAGGAGACGGCGCAGCAGGGGGAGGCTGATGCCGATCACGTTGCCGTGGTCGCCGTCGATGCCGTCGATGAACGGTGCCGAGCGGCCGTCCAGGGTGAACGCCCCGGCCACGTGCAGCGGTTCGCCCGAGGCGACGTAGGCGGCGATCTCCTCGTCCGAGGGATCACCGAAACGGACGACCGTGGACGCGGTGGCCGAGGAGTACCGGCCGCTGAGCGTGTCGTAGACGCAGTGGCCGGTCTGGAGCGTGCCCGCACGGCCCCGCATCGCCTTCCAGCGCGCGGTGGCCTCCTCGGCGTCCGCGGGCTTGCCGAGGGCCCGGCCGTCCAGATCCAGCACCGAGTCGCAGCCGATCACCAGAGCGCCCTTGACCTCCGGCTTCGCGGCCACGAGGGAAGCCTTGGCCTCGGCCAGGGCGAGCGCCAGGTCGGCGGGGGTGGGGGCGGTGACGGCGTCCTCGTCGACCCCGCTGACGATCACCTCGGGGGCCAGTCCGGCCTGGCGGAGCAGCCCGAGCCGGGCGGGGGACTGGGAGGCGAGCACGAGGCGGCGGCGCTGGTCAGCTGTCATGCGGTCAGCGTATCGACGTCGCCCGCACGGCTCACCTCACGCCGATCACGATCATGGCGAGCACCATGGCCAGCGCCATGAGAACGCCCAGCCGCCGCAGCATGTCCTGCGTGTCCCGCAGTTCTTCGGGCGGCTCGTTCTCGGGGTCGGACCACAGCATGCAACCAGCGTGGGGCTTCGCAGGTCAGCGTGCCTGAGTACGCGTACTCAAGTAGGGGCGCGGCGCTCCCCGCCGTGCGGGGTGCGCCGCGCCCCGGGTGGGGCGTCGTCGTCAGCTCGGCCAGTAGGTGCGGGCCCACGACGTCTGCCCCGGACGGGGCAGGTGGTGCGCGGCGATGCGGGACGGGTCGGACCAGGAGTCGCGGGGTGCGGGCGCGCCGGACGGCACGGCGGACGCCGCCGCGGCGCGGGCCCGGACCACCGCCAGTGCGGCGGCCAGCTCCTCCGGGGTCGGGTTGCCCCGTACGACCTTGATCACAGCAGCTCCTTCACGAACCTCAGAGGGGGATGTTGCCGTGCTTCTTCGGGGGCAGGCTCTCGCGCTTGGTGCGCAGCTGGCGCAGCCCGCGGACGATGTGGCGGCGGGTGTCGGACGGCATGATCACCGCGTCGACGTAGCCGCGCTCGGCAGCGACGTACGGGTTGAGGAGGGCGTCCTCGTACTCCCGCATCAGCCGGGCGCGGGTCGCGTCCGCGTCGTCCGACTCGGCGATGGTGCGGCGGTGCAGGATGTTGACGGCGCCCTGCGCGCCCATCACGGCGATCTGGGCGGTGGGCCAGGCCAGGTTGAGGTCGGCGCCCAGGTGCTTGGAGCCCATCACGTCGTACGCGCCGCCGAACGCCTTGCGGGTGATGACGGTGATGAGCGGGACGGTGGCCTCGGCGTAGGCGAAGATCAGCTTGGCTCCGCGCCGGATGATGCCGTCGTGCTCCTGGTCGACGCCGGGCAGGAAGCCGGGGACGTCCACGAAGGTGATGACCGGGATGTTGAAGGCGTCGCAGGTGCGGACGAAGCGGGCCGCCTTCTCGGAGGCGGTGATGTCCAGGCAGCCGGCGAACTGCATCGGCTGGTTGGCGACGATGCCGACGGGGCGGCCCTCGACACGGCCGTAACCCGTGAGGATGTTCGGCGCGAAGAGGGGCTGCGTCTCGAAGAACTCGCCGTCGTCGAGGACGTGCTCGATGACCGCGTGCATGTCGTACGGCTGGTTCGCCGAGTCCGGGACGATCGTGTCGAGTTCGCGGTCCTCGTCGGTGATGGTCAGGTCCGCCTCCTCGGGGAAGGCGGGGGGCTCGGAGAGGTTGTTGGACGGGAGGTACGACAGCAGCTGCTTGACGTACTCGATCGCGTCCTTCTCGTCGCCGGCCATGTGGTGGGCGACGCCGGAGGTGGAGTTGTGGGTGCGGGCGCCGCCCAGCTCCTCGAAACCGACGTCCTCGCCGGTGACCGTCTTGATGACGTCCGGTCCGGTGATGAACATGTGCGACGTCTGGTCGACCATGATCGTGAAGTCGGTGATCGCGGGGGAGTAGACCGCGCCGCCCGCGCACGGGCCCACGACCAGGCTGATCTGCGGGATCACACCGGAGGCGTGGGTGTTGCGGCGGAAGATCTCGCCGTACGCGCCGAGGGAGGCCACACCCTCCTGGATACGGGCGCCGCCGGAGTCGTTGATGCCGATGACCGGGCAGCCGGTCTTCAGCGCGAAGTCCATGACCTTGACGATCTTCTGGCCGTAGACCTCGCCGAGGGCTCCGCCGAAGACGGTGAAGTCCTGCGAGAAGACGGCCACGGGACGGCCGTCGACGGTTCCGTAGCCGGTGACGACGCCGTCGCCGTAAGGGCGGTTGGCGTCGAGACCGAAGTTGGTGGAGCGGTGCCGGGCGAACTCGTCCAGTTCGACGAAGGAACCCTCGTCGAGCAGGAGATCGATCCGCTCACGCGCCGTCAGCTTGCCCTTGGCGTGCTGCTTCTCGACGGCGCGTGCGGAGCCGGCGTGCGTCGCCTCTTCGATACGACGCTGAAGATCCGCGAGCTTGCCCGCGGTCGTGTGAATGTCAGGCTGCTGCTCTTCCGGCTCGGACATCGGGATGCGGCTCCCTGCCTGCTCAAAAGGGGGGACGGTTACTCATCCGTAGCGTAGTGGGGGGCCTTGACTTCGGCAGTGCGGCGTTTCCCACACCTAGGGTGGCTTGCATGACGCCGCGAGATGCCTCAGAGCAAGAGCCGCAGGAGCCCAGGGAGCCGCACGGGAACCGGTGGTCCGACTTGGACCGGCCGCCGCTCAACGCGAGCGCGTTGAGGCGGGGGCTGGTGCGGGAGGGGGCGTTGTGGTCCCGGCTGGACGTGGTGCAGCGGACGGGGTCGACGAACTCGGATCTGGTGCAGCGCGCCGTGGCAGGTGAGGTGGGGGAGGGCGCGGTCCTCGTCGCCGAGGAGCAGACCGCCGGGCGGGGACGGCTGGACCGGCGGTGGAGCGCGCCGGCACGCTCCGGGCTGTTCTTCTCCGTGCTGCTCACTCCGCGCGAGGTGCCGGTGGACCGGTGGGGCTGGCTGCCGCTGCTGACGGGTGTGGCGGTCGCCACCGGGCTGTCGCGGGCGGCCGGGGTCGATACGGCGCTGAAATGGCCGAACGACGTGCTGGTGACCGTGGGGGGAGCCGAGCGCAAGGCCGGCGGGATCCTCGCCGAGGGCGCCGGGGAGGGGCGCGTCGTGATCGGGGTCGGGATCAACGTCAGCCTGCGGGCCGAGGAGCTGCCGGTGCCGACGGCGGGGTCGCTGGCGCTGGCGGGGGCGGTGGGGACGGACCGGGATCCCCTGTTGCGGGGGATGCTGCGGTCGTTGGAGGAGTGGTACGGGCGGTGGAGGGCCGCGGGCGGGGACGCGGGGGCATGTGGTCTGCAGGAGACGTACGCGGCGGGGTGCGCGACGCTGGGGCGGACGGTGCGGGCGGAGCTGCCGGGGGACCGGGCGCTGGTGGGTGAGGCGGTCGCGGTGGACGGCGACGGACGGCTGGTCCTGGCCACGTCGGCGGGTGTGCAGGAACCGGTGGGCGCGGGTGACATCGTCCACCTGCGCCCGGGTGTGTGATCTCGGGCTCGGGCCTTCCCTTGCCGCTTTCCGCTTTCCGCGGGCAGCCGTGCCGCCACCCCGCCGCCTCCGCTCTCCGCGGGCAGCCGTGCCGCGGGGCGGCACGGGTGGGCGCGACGGCGCCCCGTCCGCGCCGGGCTGCGCGGACACCGCCGGCCCGCACCAGCGCAGGGCGCCACTGCAGCGCCTGGCTGCGTCGACGTCCCTGGCCCACCCCGGCGCCCGGGCCTGCGAACACCGGGCGGTGGGCCCCTCCCCGGCCGCCGCAGGCCCCCGCACCCCCTGGCCCAACCGAACGGAGTGAGCTGGCGCACACCTGCCGTAGAGTTGAGGCCGGTCGATACAGGGCCGTGGCAGATCGGAAGGGCAACAGACGCGTGACCGTCGACGACTCCGGTTCCGGTGCGGACGCGCAGGGCGCCGGCGAGGATCCGCTTGCTCTGCGCCTCGAGCAGCTCATCCTGGGCGCCGAGCGCCGCTACACACCGTTTCAGGCGGCCCGGAGCGCCGGCGTCACGATGGAGCTGGCCACCCGCTTCTGGCGGGCCATGGGCTTCGCCGACGTCGGCCAGGCCAAGGCGCTGACGGAGGCCGACGTGCTCGCGCTGCGCCGGCTCGCCGGTCTGGTCGAGGCGGGGCTGCTCAGCGAGGCCATGGCGGTGCAGGTGGCGCGTTCCACCGGGCAGACCACCGCCCGGTTGGCCGAATGGCAGATCGATTCGTTCCTGGAAGGGCTGACCGAGCCGCCCGAGCCGGGAATGACCCGTACCGAGGTGACGTATCCGATCGTCGAGCTGCTCCTGCCCGAGCTGGAGGAGTTCCTGGTCTACGTCTGGCGCCGGCAGCTCGCCGCTTCGGCCGGGCGGGTCGTGCAGGGGGCCGACGACGAGGAGATGGTCGACCGGCGGCTGGCCGTCGCCTTCGCGGACCTCGTGGGATTCACGCGGCTGACCCGGCGGATGGAGGAGGAGGAGCTCGGCGAGCTCGTCGAGGCCTTCGAGACCACCGCCGCCGATCTGGTCGCCGCGCGCGGCGGGCGGCTCATCAAGACGCTGGGCGACGAGGTGCTCTACGCCGCCGACGACGCGGGCACCGCCGCGGAGATCGCGATACGGCTGATCGAGACCATGGCGAACGACGAGACCATGCCGGAGCTGCGGGTCGGCATGGCGTTCGGCACGGTGACCACCCGGATGGGCGATGTGTTCGGGACCACGGTCAATCTCGCCTCCCGGCTCACTTCCATAGCTCCCCGTGACGCGGTGCTCGTCGATGCCGCGTTCGCCGAGGAGCTGATCCGTACCGGTGACGCGCCCGCCTCCGAGGCCGCCGCGGCCGAGGCGGTGGCCGCCGCGGAGAAGGAGGGCGAGGAACCGCCGACGTACCGGTTCGCGCTTCAGCCGATGTGGCAGCGGCCGGTGCGTGGGCTCGGCGTGGTGGAGCCCTGGCTGCTCACGCGCCGCGACGGTGACGCTCCTTCGTCCTCGTAGTTCGTCCGGGTCTTCCTCCTCTTTCCTCTTTCCTCGTCGGCGTCTCAGCGGGGCTGTTCGCCCACGCACAGGCCGATGACCGGCACGCACAGTCCCGGAGCGGGCTCGGGGGCCGGTTCCGGCGGGGGAGGTGCCGGTTCGTGGGGTGGGCGCGGGGGCGGCTCCCCGTGCGGGGGCGGTGGCGGGCCGGGGGCGCGGGGCGTGCCGGGGGGTCCGCTCGTCGGGGGTGTGGGGGTCGGCGGGTCCGCGGTCTCCGGGACGGTGGTGGGGATCGGGGGCCGTTCGCTCGCGGACGGTGGTGGTCCGGGTGGGGTGAGGGGGCGGGTGTCCTTGCCGCCCAGGGCTCTCGGGGAGGAAGGACTGGCCTGCGGGGCAGGTGTCGTTCCCGCCGTGTGGGGTGCGGGCGTGCCCGTCGGTGTGCTCGGGTCCGCGTGCGCGTGCGGGGTGGGGCCGTGGCCTGCCTCCACGCCGGTGCCGCCGTCGGGCGCCGAGGTCAGGCGGATCAGGGTCACGGCGCCCGCGGCCAGCGCCAGACCGCTCGCGGCCAGCAGCGCCTTGCGGGGGCGGGGCCTGCGGTGGCGGCCCCGGGCGGGGAGACGGCCGGTAGGGGTGGGTGGTCCGGCGGTGTGCGGAGCCGGGTCCGCCGGTGGTGGTTTCGGTGTCATCGGTGTCCCTCCCCGGCCGCGCGCCGCCGTGTGCGCACGCTAGGGGCCGGCGGGGGAGGGCGGGGTCGGAGTCGGCCGGATGTCACTCGAACGGGTGGCCGGGGGGTGACGAGGGAACTGGACGTGCGCCCTTTTCCGGGTGGGCGTCGGCTGCGATGATCGGGACGAGCGAGAAGTTAACCCGCGTTAACCGGAGGGTGCCATGAGTGAGGAACGGTTCGGGGAGTTCGTGCTGGTGCGCCGGCACGAGCGGGGGCATGTCGCGGAGCTCGTCCTCGACCGGCCCAAGGCCATGAACGCCGTGTCGACCGAGATGGCCCGGTCGATCGCCGGAGCCTGTGCGGCGCTGGGCGAGGACCGTGACGTACGGGCGGTCGTGCTGACCTCGTCGCACGAGCGGGCCTTCTGCGTGGGCGCCGACCTGAAGGAGCGCAACTCCTTCAGTGATGCCGATCTGGTGCGGCAGCGGCCCGTGGCCCGCGGGGCGTACACCGGGGTGCTGGACATGCCGGTGCCCACGGTGGCCGCCGTGCACGGATTCGCGCTCGGGGGCGGCTTCGAGCTGGCCCTGTCGTGCGATGTGATCGTGGCCGACCGTACGGCGGTGGTGGGGCTGCCGGAGGTGTCCGTCGGGGTCATCCCGGGTGGGGGCGGTACGCAGCTGCTGCCCCGGAGAGTGGGGGCGGCGCGGGCCGCCGAGCTGATCTTCACCGCGCGCCGGGTGGAGGCCGGCGAGGCCCGGGAGCTGGGGCTGGTCGACCAGTTGGTGGAGGAGGGCCGGGACCGGGAGGAGGCGCTGGCCATGGCGGCCCGGATCGCCGCGAACTCGCCGGTGGGGCTGCGGGCGGCCAAGCGGGCACTGCGGCTCGGGCACGGGCTGGACCTGCCCGCGGGCCTCGAGGTCGAGGACGGCGCCTGGCGGTCCGTGGCGTTCTCGGGGGACCGGGCGGAGGGGGTCGCCGCCTTCAACGAGAAGCGCCGCCCGGAGTGGCCCGGGGAGTAGCGGAGGTGCTCGTCGTTCGCCTTCCCGATGTCCCGGTTCGGGTGGAATCTCCCTAATCTGGGGTTATGGGTGAGGACAGCCGGCTGGCGGCCGTGGTGGCGCTGGCGCAGGGCATGGCCGCCGCGCACGGTTCGCGGGAGGCCTGGCGTGCCGCGGCCGGCGGGGCCTGCCGGGCGCTGGGCGGGAGTTTCGCCGCGCTGTCGGTGTGGGAGCGGGAGCTCGGGCGGCTGCGGGTGCTGGTGAACGTCGGAGAGCTGGCCGCGGGGGAGGAGGAGTTCCCGGAGGACGAGTCCTATCCGGTGCATCAGTTCGCCGAGATCACCGAGTTCCTGCATGAGCGGTGGGCGGGCGGTGGTGAGCCCGACGCCTGGGTGGAGACCGCCGAGGGGACCTCGGAGGGGCGGGCGGGGTACTGCCACCAGCGGGTCGCGGCCCTCAGGCGGCGCGGGCGCGGGTGCTGTGTGGTCGCGCCGATCGTGCTGCACGGGCGGGCGTGGGGCGAGCTGTACGTGGCCCGGCGGGCCGGTGCGCCCGTCTTCGGGCGGGGTGACGCCGACTTCGCGATCGTCCTGGCGGCCGTGGTGGCGGCGGGGATCGCGCAGACCGAGCGGCTGGAGGAGGCGCGGCGGCTGGCCTTCACCGACGCGCTGACCGGGCTGGCCAACCGGCGTGCCGTGGACGCCCGGCTCGACGAGGCGGTGGAGCGGCACCGCCGGGACGGGGCCGTGGTCAGCCTGGTGGTGTGCGATCTGAACGGCCTGAAGCGGGTCAACGACACCCTGGGGCATGCCGTGGGGGACCGGCTGCTGGAGCGGTTCGGGAGCGTGCTGTCGCTGTGCGGGGCCATGCTGCCCGGCGCCCTGGCCGCGCGGCTCGGCGGGGACGAGTTCTGCCTGCTGGCGGTGGGGCCGTCGGCCGACGCGGTCGTCAAGGCCGCCGACGAGGTGTGCCGGCGGGCCGAGGAGCTGGGCATCGGGGACGGCGTGGCCTGCGGTGTCGCGTCCACCGAGGACCCCATCGGGCCGGTGCGCACCGCCCGGCGGCTGTTCCGGCTGGCCGACGCGGCGCAGTACCGGGCGAAGGCCGAGCGGGCCGCCCGCCCCGTGGTGGCCGGGCGGGAGGGGCCCGACGACGCCGTCGTGCGGCTGGCCGACGAGCCGTCGCGGGCGCGGGACGGGGAACGGCGGCGGTTCCGGGGACGCCATTCCCCGTAGCGCGCCGGTAAGGGGCGCGGGGCGGATCGAGGGGTGACATCGCCGCATTCACTGCGTACGCTCCTGAATATGGATATGCACACTGTGGTGGTGGGGACATCCGGCGTGACCGCGTCCGACGTGCTCGCCGTGGCACGCGGCGGTGCCCGCGTCGAACTGTCCGCGGAGGCGGTGGCCGCCCTCGCCGCGTCCCGGGAGGTCGTGGACGCCCTGGCTGCCAAGCCCGACCCCGTCTACGGGGTGAGTACCGGCTTCGGCGCCCTGGCGACCCGGCACATCAGCCCCGATCTCCGCGCCCGGCTCCAGCGCAACATCGTCCGCTCGCACGCCGCCGGGATGGGGCCGCGGGTGGAGCGTGAGGTCGTCCGCGCGCTGATGTTCCTGCGGCTGAAGACCGTCTGCTCGGGGTACACCGGGGTCCGCCCCGAGGTCGCGCGGACCATGGCCGACGTGCTGAACGCCCGGATCACCCCGGTCGTCCACGAGTACGGCTCCCTCGGCTGCTCCGGAGACCTGGCCCCGCTGTCCCACTGTGCCCTCGCCCTGATGGGCGAGGGGGACGCGGAGGGGCCCGACGGCCGGGTGCGGCCGGCCGGTGAACTGCTGGCCGAGCACGGCATCCGGCCCGTCGAACTGCGGGAGAAGGAAGGGCTCGCCCTCCTCAACGGCACCGACGGCATGCTCGGCATGCTGGTCATGGCCCTCGCCGACCTGGACCTCCTCTACACGTCCGCCGACGTCACGGCGGCCCTGAGCCTGGAGGCCCTGCTCGGCACCGACAAGGTGCTCGCCCCCGGGCTGCACGCCATCCGCCCGCACCCGGGGCAGGCCGCCAGCGCCGCCAACATGCTCGCCGTGCTGGAGGGGTCGGGGATGACGGGGCATCACCAGGACGACGCCCCCCGGGTCCAGGACGCCTACTCGGTGCGCTGCGCCCCGCAGGTCGCCGGTGCCGGGCGGGACACCCTCGCCCACGCCCGGCTGGTCGCGGAGCGCGAACTCGCCGCCGCCGTGGACAATCCGGTGGTCCTGCCCGACGGGAGGGTGGAGTCCAACGGGAACTTCCACGGGGCACCGGTCGCCTACGTCCTGGACTTCCTCGCCATCGCCGCCGCCGATCTCGCCTCCATCGCCGAGCGCCGTACCGACCGGCTGCTGGACAAGAACCGCAGTCACGGACTGCCGCCGTTCCTCGCCGACGATCCCGGCGTGGACTCGGGGCTGATGATCGCCCAGTACACGCAGGCCGCGCTGGTCGGCGAGTTGAAGCGGCTCGCCGTGCCGGCGTCGGCGGACTCGATCCCGTCCTCCGCGATGCAGGAGGACCATGTCTCCATGGGCTGGTCGGCGGCCCGCAAACTCCGCACGGCCGTCGACAACCTCACCCGGGTCGTCGCCGTGGAACTGTACGCCGCCGCGCGGGCCGTGGAACTGCGGGAGCAACTGACGCCGGCTCCGGCGACGCGGGCGGTCATCGAGGCCCTGCGGGAGGCGGGGGTGGGCGGCCCCGGTCCGGACCGGTACCTGGCCCCCGACCTCGCGGCCGCGGACGCGTTCGTGCGGGACGGGCGGCTGGTCGCGGCGGCGGAGAAGGTCACCGGGCCGCTGCGCTGACCCGGGCGAGGCCCCGCGGCCGGGACGGTCGCGGGGCCTTGACCTCCACCGGGCCCTAGAAGTCCAGCCGTTCCCTGCGCACCGAGTAGACGACGAAGCCCGCGCCGAGCGCGAGGCTGGCCGTGCCGCCGATGACGTACGGGGTGCTGTCGAAGCTGCCGGTGTCCGCGAGGCGGACCTCCTGGCCGGTGCTCTCCAGCGAGGCGGACGTGGTGCCGGACACGACTCTCGCCTGCTCGGTGACCCGTGGGGACGGACTCGCCGACAGCGTGTCGGCCACCGGGGTGTCCGACGACGCGTTGGCGGAGGGGACGAACCACAGGGCGCACAACAGGGTGCCCGCGGCGGTGGCGGTCAGCAACGGACGGAGCGCGGATGACACGGAATATCGATCCCCTTGTGGCGCTGGCGAATTGGCCGTGTGGTGCGATGTTAATGAAAGGCGCGGGTCACAGGAAAGTCACGGGAGCCCGAAGCCGTACGCTCCGGATATGAGCACTCCAGAGACATCACGGTTTGTCCGGCTTCGCGTGGAACTCGTTCTCGAAGTCGAGGACGAGGAGGCGGTGACCGGCGCCGCACTGCACAGGATCGCCGAAGAGGGCGATATGCCGGCCGAGGAACGGGTACACGCCGAGAGCGCTGTGACGGAGGACTCCGCGGAGGCGCTCGCGTACCTGGTGGACCCGTTCAGTCTGGTCGGCGAGGTGCCGGGGGTCGAACTCCTGCAGGCCTCCTGGAGCAGCGAGCAGATCGACTACGACCCGGACTCGCCGGAGTGGGACCTCGACGAGGACGACGGGGACGAGCCCCACGGCACGGACGACGGAGCGGAGCGGGCCGGCTGAGGCGACTTGGGGAAATCGTGACCCCGCGCGGCAACCGCCGCCGGGGCCACGACGTCTCAACTGGAGCACAGACCGCCGTTCTCGCCGTTCGCCCCCGTGGACGTGGTGAGCCCCACACCCGTGGGCCGTGGGGAACCGGATCACCCGGTCGTAGCGTTGATGGTTGTGACGAGGTCTCCTGTGCTTCGCGCCGGGGACTCGTGGGGTTGGGATTCGGCAACGATGGAGAAGCGTGTGATGACGGACGGTAAGCGGCGCAGGCGTCTGGCGGCCGCGTCCGCTCTGCTCGGCGGAGTGCTGGTGCTCTCGGCGTGTTCCGGCGGAGACGACGGCGCGTCGGGCGGCGACGGCAAGGACACCTCGCAGGCCCAGGTCGACGAGGCGGCGGCCAAGAAGTCCTCCGAGGCGCAGATCAGGATCACGCCGAAGGACGGCTCGAACAACGCCTCCATCAACAACTCCGCGGCCGTCACCGTGAGCAAGGGCACCCTGACCGAGGTGAAGATGACCACCTCCGAGGGCACCGCCGTCGAGGGTGAGATATCCGCGGACAAGAAGAGCTGGAAGCCCAGCGCCCAGCTCGAGCGCGCCACCACTTACAAGGTGACGGCCACCGCCGAGGACTCCGAGGGCCGCGCCGCCCACGAGAACGCGTCGTTCACCACGGTCTCCCAGGGCAACAGCTTCATCGGCAACTTCACTCCGGACAACGGCACCACGGTCGGCGTCGGCATGCCGGTGTCGATCAGCTTCGACAAGGCCATCACCAACAAGGCCGCCGTCCAGAAGGGCGTCACCGTCTCCACCACCAGTGGCCAGGAGGTCGCCTGTCACTGGTTCGGCGCCAACCGCATGGACTGCCGGCCCGACGAGTACTGGCAGGAGGGTTCCACCGTCACCCTGAAGCTGGCGCTCGACGGCGTCGAGGGCGCCCAGGGCGTGTACGGCGTGCAGCAGAAGACGGTCACCTTCAAGATCGGCCGCAACCAGGTCTCCTACGTCGACGCCAAGACCAAGCAGATGAAGGTGACGCAGGACGGCAAGACCGTCCGCACCATCCCGATCTCCGCCGGGGCGCCCGAGAACAAGACGTACGAGGGCCAGATGGTGATCTCCGAGAAGTTCAAGGAGACCCGGATGAACGGCGCGACGGTCGGCTTCACCGACGACGACGGCAAGGGCGAGTACGACATCAAGGACGTGCCGCACGCCATGCGTCTGAGCACCTCCGGCACCTTCATCCACGGCAACTACTGGGGCGCCAAGTCCATCTTCGGCAGCGTCAACACCAGTCACGGCTGCATCGGCCTGGCCGACGCCAAGGGCGCAGGCGACCCGAACACACCCGGTTCCTGGTTCTACGACAACTCGATCGTCGGTGACGTGGTCGTCGTCCAGAACACCGGCGACAAGACCATCGCCCCGGACAACGGCCTCAACGGCTGGAACATGAGCTGGGAGCAGTGGAAGGCGGGCTCGGCGGTCTGACGCCTCCCTCCGGACACGGAGCACCCACACCCCACGTGACCGATGCCCTCGTCCCTTCCTCCGGGAGCGGACGGGGGCATCGTCCGTGCACGGCGGCCCCGCCACGCCGGAGGGGGCTGCCACCCCCCAACCATGCGATCACGTAACGGAGTTCCGCCGGTGGCGTTACAGTCGCCCGGCGACTTCGGCACCCCTTCCCGAAGTGGTTGAGCCCCTTGATCGCTCCTCGCCATACTGCGTGATCCGGGGGGTGCGCGCATGCGTACGAGACCCCCCCCGGCCGGGTGACGGTGCTTCGCCCGGCAACTCCGCTAGGGGGAACCTTGCGCAGACAAGTGAAGAGGGCGGGCGCGGCCGCGGTCGCCACGGCCACGGCGGTGGCGCTCGCGGCGGGCATGGCCGGCCCGGCGTCGGCGAACGGGGAACGCACGCAGGCCGGTTCGGCCGCGGGGGCGTCCGAACCGAAGACCAAGGACCGGGTCACCCTGATCACCGGTGACCGGGTCGTGGTGGACGCGGAGGGACGCGCCGTCGGGCTGGAGCGGCCGAAGGGGCGGGAGCACATACCCGTCCAGGTCCGCGAGGTCGACGGCCACACCCTCGTGCTGCCGGTGGACGCCGCCCGGCTGGTCGCGAGCGGCAGGCTCGACCAACGGCTGTTCGACATCACCGAGTTGCACAAGGCCGGGACCCGCGGCTCGCAGCAGCGCGGTCTGAAGGTCATCGTCGGCTACAAGGGCGGGGCGGCCACCGCCAAGGCCGGGGTCCGTGAGGCGGGCACGGTCCACCGGACCCTGAAGTCCCTCAACGCGGAAGCGGTCCAGACCCCGCACGAGGAGGCGCCCGCGCTGTGGGACGCCCTCACCGACGGGGACCGGACCGCCTCCGGTGTCGCCCACGTGTGGCTCGACGGGGTCCGTGAGGCGTCCCTCGAGACGTCCGTGGCACAGATCGGCACCCCCAAGGCGTGGGCGGCCGGTTACGACGGCAAGGGCGTCAAGATCGCCGTCCTGGACACCGGCGTCGACGCCACGCACCCGGACCTCAAGGGCCAGGTGACGGCGGCCAGGAACTTCACCTCCGCGCCCACCGCCGGCGACAAGGTCGGCCACGGCACCCATGTCGCGTCCATCGCGGCCGGTACGGGCGCCGGATCCAAGGGCACGTACAAGGGCGTCGCGCCCGCCGCGAAGGTCCTCAACGGCAAGGTCCTCGACGACTCCGGCTTCGGCGACGACTCCGGCATCATCGCCGGCATGGAGTGGGCGGCCGCCCAGGGCGCCGACGTCGTCAACCTCAGCCTGGGCGGCATGGACACGGCCGAGGTCGACCCGCTGGAGGCGGCGGTCGACAAGCTGTCCGCCGAGAAGGGCATCCTGTTCGCCATCGCCGCCGGCAACGAGGGTCCGCAGTCCGTCAATTCGCCGGGCAGCGCGGACGCCGCCCTCACCGTCGGCGCCGTCGACGGCAAGGACGTGCTCGCCGACTTCTCCTCCACCGGCCCCCGCGTCGGCGACGGCGCGATCAAGCCGGACGTCACCGCCCCCGGCGTGGACATCACGGCCGCCTCGGCGAAGGGCAACGACATCGCCAAGGAGGTCGGCGAGAAGCCGGCCGGCTACATGACCATCTCCGGTACGTCGATGGCGACCCCGCACGTCGCGGGCGCGGCGGCGCTGTTGAAGCAGCAGCACCCCACGTGGACCTCCGCCGAGCTGAAGGGCGCGCTCACCGGTTCCACCAAGGGCGGCGCCCACACGCCGTTCGAGCAGGGCTCCGGACGCATCCAGGTCGACCGGGCCGTCCAGCAGACCGTGATCGCCGAACCGGTGTCGCTGAGCTTCGGCGTCCAGCAGTGGCCGCACCACGACGACAAGCCCGACACCGAGCGGCTGACCTACCGCAACCTCGGCACCGAGGACGTCACCCTCAAGCTGACGTCGACCGCCACGAACCCCCTGGGCAAGGCGGCCCCGGCCGGCTTCTTCACGCTGGGCGCCGGCACGGTGACCGTCCCGGCGGGCGGCACGGCGTCCGTGGACCTCACCGTCGACACCCGGCTCGGCGGCACCGTCGACGGCGCCTACTCGGCGTACGTCGTCGCGACGGGCGGCGGGCAGACCGTGCGCACGGCGGCCGCGGTGCAGCGCGAGGTGGAGTCGTACGACCTGACGCTGACGTTCCTCGACCGCGCGGGCAGGCCGACGGCCGACCACGTCGCCGGCCTGGCCGGCACGTCCGGCCCGGGTGCCGGACAGTGGTCCCCGGTGTACGACGCCGACGGCACCGCCACCGTCCGCATGCCCAGGGGCGGTTACGTCCTGGACGCCGGGATCCTCGTCGGCTCCGACCCGGAGGAGTTCCAGGGCGCCGACTGGATCGCCCAGCCGAAGCTGGACCTGACCAAGGACACGGCGATCACGCTGGACGCCCGCAAGGCCAAGCCGGTGGACATCACCGTGCCGGCCAAGTCGGCCAGGCCGGAGTTCGCCTCCGCCACCTACACCGTCGACACCGAGGACGCCTCCCTGTCCTTCGCCTGGTGGCTGGAGTCGTACGACGACTTCCGCTCCCTGCACCTCGGTCCGCAGATCACCGACGGCTCGCTGCACCAGCAGTGGGACGCGCACTGGACCAAGGGCGCCAAGGAGCAGTACGACACCGTCGCCGGGGCCAGGGTCAAGAAGCTCGCCACCGGCTACACCCGGCACTACAAGGCGGGCGAGTTCGCCACGGTGAACGTCGGCATGGGCGCGGCGGCGAAGGGCAAGAAGGGAACCGTCGCCGCGACCGGCTGGCTGCCCGGAGGCGGCGGCGCCTCCTCGATCGGCGTGCCGCAGGCGCTGCCCGGCACCCGCACGCTGTACCTGTCCACCTCGGGCGGGGTGAAGTGGGACCTCGACTTCACCCAGCTGGGCGGGGTCGACGCGGACGGCTGGCCGGTCGCCGACGCCGGTTACCTCATCGGCTCCGAGCTGGGCGTGAAGGCCGGCAAGAAGTACCTGCAGACCGTGAACACCGCCGTCTTCGGACCGAGCCTGACCGCGGACACCGGTCTCTTCCGGGACGGCAACAGCATCACCGGGTTCCTGCCGCTGTTCGCCGACGGCAAGGGCCACTTCGGCTACTCGGAGCTCTCCTCGGCCACCACCAGCCTCTACCGCAACGGCAAGAAGATCGGCGCGCACGACGACCCGCTGCTCGGTGACGGGGAGTTCACGGTCCCGGCCGGGGACGCCGCGTACCAGCTGACCACCTCGGTCAGGCGCGGCGCCAAGGTCGCCGCCGCGTCCACGCGGATCGACGCGAGCTGGACCTTCCGCTCCAGGAAGACCGCCGGCCCCACGCAGCTGCCCGCCTCCACGGCCCGCTTCCACGCGGTCACGGGACTGGACAGCAAGGTGAAGGCCGGCCAGAAGGTGAGCTTCCCGGTCACCGTGGAGGGCGCCGCCAAGGGCAGGAACCTCAAGTCCCTGACGGTGTACGTCTCCTACGACCACGGCAGGACCTGGAAGAAGACCACCGTCACGAAGGGGAAGATCACCGTCAAGAACCCGGCGAAGGGGAAGGCCGTCTCCTTCCACGCCAAGATCGCCGACAAGAAGGGCAACAAGTCGACGATCTCGATCTACAACGCCTACTACGGCAAGTAGACGCCGGTCCGTGAACGGCCCGCCGGAAGCGGTACGTCCGGCGGGCCGTTCCGCACGTCCGGGCGGCCCCGCCTCACGGGGCCGCCGCGTCCGCTCCCGACCGCGTCGCGTCCGCGCCCCAGCTGGCCAGCAGCCGCAGGGCCTCCGCCGACGGTGACCCCGGCTCCGCGAAGTACGTGACCAGCGACTGCTCGGAGCCCTCACCGGCCGGGCGGAACGACTCCCACAGCAGCGTCAGCCCACCGACCAGCGGATGCCGTACGCGCTTGATGCCGTGGCTCTTCTCCTTGACGTCGTGAGCGGCCCACAGCCTGCGGAACTCCTCGCTCTTGACGGACAGTTCACCCACCAGCGCGGCCAGTTGCGGGTCGTCCGGGTGGCGGCCCGCGTCCATGCGCAGATAGGCGACCATGTCGGACGCCTTCTGGTCCCACTCCATGAACAGGTCCCGGTAGTCCAGGTTCAGGAACACCAGCCGCGCCCAGTTCCGCTCCTGCGCCGGCATCCGGCCCCAGTCGCCGAAGAGCGCCGCCGCCATCGCGTTCCAGGCGAGGATCTCCGAACGCCGGCCCACGACGTACGCCGGGACCGAGTCCATCGACTCCAGCAGCTGCCGCAGCGCCGGACGGACCTGCTCGGCGCGCGGCGCCTGCTTGCGCCGATGCCGCTTCGGCTTCGCCAGATGCGTCAGGTGGGCGCGCTCGGCGTCGGTGAGCCGCAGGGCGCGGGCGATCGAGTCGAGCACCTCCGCGGACACGTTGCGCCCGTTGCCCTGCTCCAGCCGCGTGTAGTACGCCACGGACACCCCGGCGAGCTGCGCCAGCTCCTCGCGGCGCAGGCCCGGGACCCGCCGGTGACGTCCGAAGTCCGGCAGGCCCACGTCCTGCGGCTGCAGCCGGGCGCGCCGGGTCCGCAGGAACTCGCTGAGCTCGGCCCGCGGGTCGAGGCCGCCGCTCGCGGGGCCGGCCGGGTCGGTGTGCTGCTCGTCCATGCTGTCCAGTATTCCCGGTCGTACGCACAGCAGCCTGTCCCCGCCAGTGGTACGCACGGCCAACGTAGGCAGAAGGGTGGGCTGGGTGGGCCGCGCGCGTTGCCGCAGGCTGGAGGCCGTGCCCGGGCCGCACAGAAGGCGGCCGGGCTTGCCACCCCACGAGGAGAACCCCGGCATGAGCACTGTTGCCGCGTACGCCGCGCCCGCCGCCAAGGCTCCGCTCGAGCGGACGACCATCGAACGGCGCGAGGTCGGCGAGCACGACGTCCTGATCGACATCAAGTTCGCGGGCATCTGCCACTCCGACATCCACCAGGCCCGCGAGGGCTGGGGCGAGGCGATCTTCCCGATGGTGCCCGGACACGAGATCGCCGGAGTGGTGTCGGAGGTCGGCCCCGGTGTCACCCGGTTCGCGGTCGGCGACCGGGTCGGCGTCGGCTGCATGGTCGACTCCTGCCGCGCGTGCGACAACTGCAAGGCGGGCAGGGAGCAGTACTGCACCGCCGGCATGACCGGCACCTACAACGCCATCGACCGCAACGGCGAGCCCACCTACGGCGGCTACGCGCAGACGGTCGTCGTCGACGAGAACTACGTGCTGCGCATCCCCGACGGCCTGTCCCTCGACGTCGCCGCGCCCCTGCTGTGCGCCGGCATCACCACGTACTCCCCGCTGAAGCGCTGGGGCGCGGGCCCCGGCAGGAAGGTCGCCGTCGTCGGCATGGGCGGCCTCGGGCACATGGCCGTCAAGATCGCGCACGCGCTGGGCGCCGAGGTGACGGTGCTGTCGCAGTCCCTGCGCAAGCAGGACGACGGCCTGAGGCTCGGAGCCGACCACTACCGGGCCACCTCCGACCCGAAGACCTTCGAGGAGCTGCGCGGCACCTTCGACCTGATGGTGTCGACCGTGTCGGCCCCGCTGGACCTCGACGCCTATCTGTCCCTGCTCGGGACGGAGGGCACGCTGGTCAACGTGGGCGCCCCCGAGGAGCCCGTCTCCCTCAACCTGTTCTCGCTGATCGGCGGCGGCCGGTCCCTCGCCGGCTCGCAGATCGGCGGTATCGCCGAGACGCAGGAGATGCTGGACTTCTGCGCCGCGCACGGCATCGGCGCCGAGATCGAACTGATCGCCGCGGCCGAGATCAACGAGGCGTACGAGCGGGTCCTGAACAGTGACGTCCGCTACCGCTTCGTGATCGACACGGCGACGATCTGACCCGGGCGGGCCGTGGGCCCTCGGCGGGCGGGAGGGTTTCCCTCCGGCGTGAGCGCGGCCGGGTGCGGACTCAGTCGTACTCCACGTAGAGCGGGCTGGCCACGATCAGTCCCGGGCCGTCGCCCCCGGTGAACCCGGTGGTGACGCGGGCGTAGCCGCGCATGGGAGCCGCGGTCTCGGGGTGCGTCCGGGCGTCGATGCGCTCCAGCAGACCCCGCAACGCGGTGACCAGGGACGGCCGCCGCCCGCCCTCCCGGGCGGTGAGGTCGCCGGGGAGGGCGGCCAGGAGAGCCCCGGGGGCGCTGGCGTCGGAGCCGATGAGGTTCCGTACCAGCTCACCGGATTCCGGCGTCCCGTCGGTGACCCGCGGCAGCAGTCCCGTGATCAGGTGCTCGGCGGAGCCGTGCAGCAGCAGCCGTACGGCGCGGTCCGGCGCCGGGGTGTCCGCGAAGAACACCATGGCCGGATCGACGCTCTCCAGGGCGAAGTAGTTCAGCGGCGCCTCGAAGGCGACCCACTGGCCCGGCCGCAGGCCCTCCTCCGCGTACCAGCGCGCCGACTCCTCGACCCGGCGGACGACGCGCGTGAGGTGTCTGCCCCTGAGGTCGGGCCCGGCACCGGCCGGGGGGTCCACCTCCACACCGCCGAACGGTGTCGAGAAGCTGACCCGCTGTCGGGGCCAGGCGGACCGGAGTCCGGGCAGGAACTGCGAGAGTTTCCGGTCGGACAGGTAGATCACTTCCTGCACTCCTGCTCCGTTCGTCAGAAGTCGGGGACGGGGGCTCAGGGGCCGTTTTCACACGTCCTGCAGACCGAGGAACTCGAACGCCGCCGTGGGCAGCAGCTCCGACGGCCGGTACATCCCGTCCGGTCCTGGTTCCATGTCACGCGCGATCCGCACCAGCAGTTCCCCCAGATCGGGACGTTCCGCGGGATCCCGGCGCAGGCACTGCGCGACGACGCCGGAGAACTCCTCCGGCACACCGCTGAGGTCGGGGTCGCCGCCCTGCATGCGCATCATGATCGACAGGGCGTTGCCGCCCGGGTAGGGGCTGTGCCCGGTGGCGGCGAAGACCAGCACCGCCCCGAGGGCGTACACGTCGCTGGCGGGCGTCACCTTCCGGGCGTCCACCGCCTGCTCGGGCGACATGTAGGCGGGGGTGCCCAGAGTGGTGTGGGCGACCGTCAGCTTGCTCGCCGCGACCGCGGCCGCCAGGGCGAGACCGAAGTCGATCACCCGCAGGCCGTCGACGCCCACCAGCACGTTGGACGGTTTGAGGTCCCGGTGCACGATCGCGGCGGCGTGCACGGAGCGGAGCGCCTCGACCAGCTGGGCGGCGACCCAGCGCAGGGCGTCGAGGGGCAGGGGGCCGCAGGCGTCGACGAGGTCCTGGAGGGAGGGGGCGGAGACGTAGGCGGTGGCCAGCCAGGGGATGTCCCCGGTGGTGTCCGCGTCGACGACGGGGGGTGCGTAGAAGCCGTTGACGCCCCGGGCCGCGGCGACCTCCCGCTTGAAGCGTTTGCGGAACTCCGGGTCGTCGGCCAGCTCCTCCTTGACGACCTTGATCGCGAGCAGCCGTCCGGCCAGGGACTGGCCGAGGAACACCCGGCCCATGGAACCGCTCCCGATCCGCCGCAGGACGGTGTACGGCCCCACCGTCCGCGGGTCGAAGGACTGCAGGGGCTTCCATCGGGAGGTGGGGTCCCACTCGTGGTGCTGCGGCCGGAGCACCGAGCCGGCCGGCGGGTGCCCCTCCGAACGCGGTTCCGGCCGCGCCGCCCCGGGCGGTCCCGGCCGGGACGGGACCGACCGCTGCTCCGGCATGCGCTCCTGCGCGGCGGGCCGGAGCTCGTGGAGCCCCGGTTGCGCGGTGTGAGCCCCGGCGAAGGGCTCGGAAGCCGGCCGGGGGAAGGCGTCCGCCCGGGGCGCGGACGCGGGCGGCGGCTCCTGCGGGCCGGCCGGCGGCACCTGCGCGGTGGCCGTGGGCGCGGGGGGAGCCGGCTCGGGCGGCCCGGCGCTCAACGGTCCGGTGGGCGGCTTCCGGCGGGCCTCGGCGAATACGAAGCGCAGCCGGGCGGCGAGACGCGGCGGCAGCCGGTCCCCGGTGCGGAACGCGGCGGCCGTCCGCCGGTGGACCTCGGTGAGGAGGACGTCCGCCGGCATGTCCAGTTCCGCGGCGAGTGTCCCGACGGTCACGGCCGGGCCCTGCTGCGCGGCGCTGAGGGCGCCCGCGAGCTCACGGACGGCCGGGGCTTCGACGAGCGAGGAGGCCGAGCGCACGGCATGGCCCAGTTCGTGCAGCTTGGCCACCACGGCCGTGCTCTCTACCCCGAACTCCTCGGCCAGTTCGTAGACCCGTACGTTCGCCACACTCGACTCCTCGACCGGAGGCCCCAACCGTCCTCACCGGGGCAAGACTATGTGGCCGGATGGGGTTATTTCCGGACGGACGCGGGGGCGCCGCGCGGGTGTTGGGGTTCGGCGCGGCTCAGTGCGGCAGGGTCGCCGGGCTGCCGCCGTTCGCCTCGTAGCCGGCGACCGCGAGTGCCCGGTAGACCGCGAACTCGGCGGCGGGGTCGGCGGACAGGGTCCAGGGCAGGGCGCCCACGTGGCCGTCGATGTGTATGAGCTGGCTCATGGCCTCGGCCCAGCGCTCCGCGCGGACGAGGAAGAAGACCAGCAGGTGCCGCACGTGCGCGAGCATCGGGTCGTCGGGGCGGGCCGAGTGCACCGCGTGCAGCGCGCCGTGGATCGCCTTGCTCACGACCTCGCTCTGGTAGAAACCGGAGACCAGGGTCACCTCGGGGAGGTGCTCGAACACCGCGAAGAGCGGCATGGCGGCGAGCAGCGAACCCTGGGGCGCCCGCGCCGCCGCGGCCTCCGCGAAGGAGTACGCCTGCTGCCGCGACCCGTGCCACTTCTCGCACCAGTAGTGCAGCGCGGCCAGGTGCGCGCCCATGTGGGCCGGGGCACGGTCCAGCACCTTCAGCCAGACCTGCTCGAAGTCGGCCTGGGAGTAGCCCAGTCCGCGAGCCACCGAGAGCTCCACGATGTACGGGACCGGGTCACCGGGAGCCAGCAGTGCCGCGTCGCCGCACGCCGCCTTCGCCTCCTCCATGATGATCCGGAACTCGTCCGTGCCGGGCGCCGCCGTGCGCCAGGCCTGCTGCACCAGGAACTCGGCGTGCACCGCGGCGCCGCCCGCGTCCTTGGGCGCCTCGGACCGCCACACCCGCAGCCACTGTCCGCCCGGTGCCTCGCCCGCCCCGCCGGGACGCCGGGCCAGCTCCAGCGAGGCCGCGCCCGCGAAGGCCTGGACGCGCTGCCAGCGCAGCTCGCCGTCCGCGCCCGTGCCCGCCAGCAGCTGCTGCGCGGCGCGGTAGTCCTGGGTGCGCTGCACCAGGTCCAGCACGTCCAGCAGGTCCTGGTCGGGGCCCGGCATGCGCATGTCCAGCTCCTCCTCGCGGACGAAGCCGTAGGTGGCCGGGTCCGCCCCGTCCGGATGGCCGGCCGGGACCAGCCCCACCGCGCCCCGCCGGCGCCTGAGGAACGGCAGCACCACGAAGCCGAGCATGACGAGCGCGATCAGGACCCAGAGAATCTCCATGTCACCAGCGAACCAGACCACGCCGCCCCATGGCCAACCCGGTGCCCGCCCTGTGGAAAACTCCTCGCCCGCGCCGGGGACGGCTCCGCGTCCGTCAACCGCGCCGGGGGCGCACTACCCTCGGTGCTCATGAGCGACAGGCACATCAGTCAGCACTTCGAGACGCTCGCGATTCACGCGGGCAACACCGCCGATCCCCTGACGGGCGCGGTCGTCCCGCCGATCTATCAGGTGTCCACCTACAAGCAGGACGGCGTCGGCGGCCTGCGCGGCGGTTACGAGTACAGCCGCAGCGCCAATCCGACCAGGACCGCGCTGGAGGAGAACCTCGCCGCCCTGGAGGGCGGCCGTCGCGGCCTCGCGTTCGCGTCCGGACTGGCGGCCGAGGACTGCCTGTTGCGCACGCTGCTCAGCCCCGGTGACCACGTGGTGATCCCGAACGACGCGTACGGCGGCACCTTCCGCCTCTTCGCCAAGGTCGTCGCCCGCTGGGGCGTGGAGTGGTCGGTCGCCGACACCAGCGACCCCGCCGCCGTCCGGGCCGCGATCACGCCGAAGACCAAGGCCGTCTGGGTGGAGACCCCCTCCAACCCGCTGCTCGGCATCACCGACATCGCCGCGGTCGCCGAGGTGGCCGGGGACGCGGGCGCGCGGCTCGTCGTCGACAACACCTTCGCCACCCCGTACCTCCAGCAGCCGCTCGCGCTCGGCGCGGACGTCGTCGTGCACTCCCTGACCAAGTACATGGGCGGCCACTCGGACGTCGTCGGCGGTGCCCTGATCACCGCCGACGCGGAGCTGGGCGAGGAGCTGGCCTTCCACCAGAACGCGATGGGCGCGGTCGCCGGGCCCTTCGACTCCTGGCTGGTGCTGCGCGGCACCAAGACGCTGTCGGTGCGCATGGACCGGCACAGCGAGAACGCGACGAAGATCGCCGACATGCTCGGCCGCCACGCGCGCGTGACGAGCGTCCTGTACCCGGGGCTGCCGGACCACCCCGGTCACGAGGTCGCCGCCAAGCAGATGCGGGCCTTCGGCGGCATGGTCTCCTTCCGCGTGGAGGGCGGCGAGGAAGCGGCCGTCGAGGTCTGCAACCGGGCCAGGGTGTTCACCCTCGGGGAGTCCCTGGGCGGCGTCGAGTCGCTGATCGAGCACCCGGGGCGGATGACGCACGCGTCGGTGGCCGGTTCCGCGCTCGAGGTCCCCGCCGACCTGGTGCGGCTGTCCGTCGGCATCGAGAACGTGGACGACCTGCTCGAAGACCTCCAGCAGGCGCTGGGGCGCTAGCCGGCCCGGGTTCACCAGCCCGTCAGGGGTGGGGTCGTCTCCGAAGGCGGCTCCACCCAGGGGCGTACGGTCACCGCCCACAGCACGAACGCCACCGTCACCGCCAGCAACAGCAGCCACATCGCGCGGCGGGCGAGCTTCCTGCGCCGCAGTATCCGGGTCCCGCGCCGGACGGCCTGCGCGTGCAGGTCGGGCGGCACGGCCGGCGGTGGCTGCTCCAGCATCCGCCGCACGGTCGCCTCACGGCTGATCCGGCTCATGCGGTCCGCCCTTCCGCCGCGGGGAGCGGCCTCATGACGGCACCGCCTTCACGCCGCCCACCGGCGGGGCGGGCCGGGGAGGCGGGCGCAGTGCGTTCGCCATCGCGCGGTTGAAGACGGTCCGTACGCGCTCCACGGGCAGGCCGAGCAGTGCCGCCGTCCGGTCCCCGTCGACGCCCTCGTACAGGCGTATCACCAGCACCAGGCGCTCCTGCGGGGTGAGACCGGCGAGGGGGCCGGCGGGGTGGGAGCGGGAGCGGAGCAGTCCGCCGTTGTGGTGCCACGCGCCGCGTGCGAACCGGGCCGCCAGGTACTGGCGGGTGTGGTCGTAGGGGTCCTCGCCGTGCAGGCGGTCCCAGGAGGCGTACGTCCGGGCCAGGGCCAGGGTGAGCAGACGGCGGGCGCGGGGGTTGTCGCCGCGCGGTTCCGCCGTGAGCAGGGTGGCGGTGTGCAGGAGGCGGCCGCCGGCGCCCGCGACGTACGCCTCGAACTCGCGGGCGCGGCGGGTCTCGTCGGACGTGTGCCGTGGTTGCAACCGCGCCTCCCGTCGCCCTGGGGGTACGGGCCCCCGTCTCATATCAGGACAGGGTGTGCCCCTCGGTCAAGGGGCGCGCACGCGGGACGGCTCAGGGATTCCCCGCCCGGCCGCCCCTTCGGGTCCCGGCCCGGGGGCAGCCCCGGAGCGGGAGTCAGGCGTCCGGTCGGTCCTGTGCGGACATGCGGGAGGACAGGGCGCTGTTGAAACGGGTGAGGAGCTCGCAGAAGGCCTCGCGTTCCTCCGGGGCCCAGTCGTCCGTCAGCTCCGCCATCAACTGGCGCCGCGAGGAGCGCACTTCCTCCAGGCGCGTCTGCCCGCGCGGAGACAGCTGGAGCACGACCGCGCGCCCGTCCTCGGGGTGCGAGGTCCGCTTGACCAGGCCGGTGTCGACGAGCGGAGCCACCTGACGGGTGACCGTCGAGGAGTCGATGCCCATGCTCGCGGCGAGCGCCTTGACGCCCATCGGGCCTTCCTTGTCGAGGCGGTTGAGCAGCAGGTACGCGGCGCGGTCCATCGTGTTGCGCACCTGGCTGACCCCGCCGAGCCGCGTCTGTTCGGCGCGGCGGGCGAACAGGGCCACCTCGTGCTGCAGCGTGTCGAGAAGACCGGTGTCACCGACGGCCGTCGGGTCCGTCGTCATGTCCATCGACATTTCAGGTGTTGTGGGCATGGCCGGAGGCTCACTTCGTGAAGGGCTGCTGATTGGGGGACAGGGTACGCGGCCGGGCGGCAGGCCGTACGGGAGCTGAGCAAAGCGGGCGTCCGCGGATCGGTCACACCCGTCGCCGCCGTGCGGGGACTGCGATGCTGGAGTCATGAGTCACAGCACGGCCCCCTCCCTGCGGACCGTCACCCTCGACGACGTGCGCGGCGCCCGGAAGATGCTCACGGGCGTGGCACGGACGACCGCGATGGAGAGCAGCAGGCACCTGTCCCGGCAGGTGGGCGCCCCGGTGCACCTGAAGTGCGAGAACCTCCAGCGCACGGGCTCCTTCAAACTGCGCGGCGCGTACGTCCGGATCGCCGGGCTGCTGCCGGAGGAGCGGGCCGCCGGTGTGGTCGCGGCGAGTGCCGGAAACCACGCGCAGGGTGTCGCGCTGGCGTCGTCGCTGCTCGGGGTGCGGTCCACGGTGTTCATGCCGAAGGGCGCACCGCTGCCGAAGATCAGCGCGACCCGCGAGTACGGCGCCGAGGTGCGCCTGCACGGGCAGGTGGTGGACGAGTCGCTGGCCGCCGCGACGGAGTACGCGCGGGAGACGGGGGCGGTGTTCATCCACCCCTTCGATCACCCGGACATCATCGCGGGCCAGGGCACGGTGGGCCTGGAGATCCTGGAGCAGTGCCCTCAGGTGCGCACGATCGTCGTGGGCGTCGGCGGGGGCGGTCTTGCCGCCGGGATCGCGGTCGCGGTGAAGGCGCTGCGGCCCGATGTGCGGATCGTCGGCGTGCAGGCGGCGGGCGCCGCGGCGTATCCGCCCTCGCTGGCGGCCGGGCGTCCGGTGGCGGTGCGGAACCCGGTGACGATGGCCGACGGCATCAAGGTGGGGCGGCCCGGCGACGTGCCGTTCGAGATCATCGGTGACCTGGTGGACGAGGTGCGCACGGTCACCGAGGACGAGCTGGCGGCCGCGCTGCTGCTCTGTCTGGAGCGGGCCAAACTGGTGGTCGAACCGGCGGGGGCGAGCCCGGTCGCCGCGCTGCTGAGCCGTCCCGGGGTCTTCGAGGGGCCGGTCGTCGCGGTGCTGTCCGGCGGCAATGTGGACCCGGTGCTGATGGAGCGGGTGCTGCGGCACGGGATGGCGGCGCAGGGCCGTTACCTGGCGGTGCGGCTGCGCCTGACGGACCGGCCGGGCGCCCTGGCCACGCTGCTCGGGGCGTTGTCGGTGGTCGACGCCAACGTTCTCGACGTGGGCCACGTACGGACCGATCCGCGGCTCGGGCTCACCGAGGCGGTGGTCGAGCTGCACCTGGAGACCAAGGGGCCCGCGCACTGCGCCGAGGTCGAACACGCGCTGCGCGAGGCGGGTTACACCGTCATCGACTGACGCCGGGAGGGGGTGTCACTCCTTCGGGTAAGCCCATTGAGTAACGCGATACATCGCGTTACGGTGTGTCTCGCGCCACTGCGCGGACATCCGTGTCGCGCCGCCGTGCCGGGCGGTAAATCACCTGCACACCAGAGCGCACGAACCTAGGCTTTCCGAAGAATCCCGACGACGTGGAGACTCATATGCCAGGCGCCATCTACGCAGAAGGACTGGTGAAGACCTTCGGGAAGGTCAGGGCACTGGACGGCGTCGACCTCGAGGTCCCCGAGGGAACCGTCCTCGGCCTGCTCGGGCCCAACGGCGCGGGCAAGACCACCGCCGTCCGCTGCCTCACCACCCTGCTGCGGCCCGACAGCGGCAGGGCCGTCGTCGCCGGCCTCGACGTGCTCAAGCAGCCCGACGCCGTGCGCCGTTCCATCGGCCTGTCCGGCCAGTTCGCCGCCGTCGACGAGTATCTGACCGGCCGCGAGAACCTGCAGATGGTCGGACAGCTCTACCAGATGCGGGCGAAGGCGGCGAAGGCCCGCGCGGACGAACTGCTGGAGCAGTTCAACCTCGCCGACGCCGCCGACCGCACCGCCAAGACCTACTCCGGGGGCATGCGCCGCAGGCTCGACCTCGCGGCGGCCCTCGTCGTGTCACCGCCGGTGATGTTCATGGACGAGCCGACCACCGGCCTCGACCCGCGCAACCGCCAGCAGTTGTGGGAGGTGATCAAAGAGCTCGTCTCCGGTGGCACGACGCTGCTGCTCACCACCCAGTACTTGGAGGAGGCCGACCACCTCGCGCACGACATCGCGGTCGTCGACCACGGCCGGGTCATCGCCCAGGGCACCTCCGACCAGCTCAAGGCCCGTACCGGCGGCGAGCGCGTCGAGGTGGTGGTGCACGAGCGCGAGCACATCGCCGCGGCCTCCGCCCTCCTCGACAAGTACAGCCTGCGCGGTCCCGGCAAGGGCGACACCGCCGTCGAGGACCACATGCGCAAGATCACCACCCCGGTCTCCGGAGGGGCGAAGCTCCTCGCCGAGATCATCCGCGAGCTCGATGCCGACGGCATCGAGCTCGACGACATCGGCCTGCGCCGCCCCACCCTCGACGACGTCTTCCTCTCCCTCACCGGACATGTCGCGGAGGCCGGACGCGAGGCCGAGGGCGACCACGGCGTGCAGACCCCCGAGGCACAGGGCAGGGGCCGCCGCCCCGGCAAGGAGGCCGTGAAATGAGTGCCGTCACCGGCGCCGTGCGGGTCACGTCGCCCGGCAACCGCATCGGCCAGTCGGTCCGGGACTCCCTGGTCGTGGCCAAACGCAACCTGATCCGCATGGTCCGGATCCCCGAAGTGGTCATCTTCGGACTGATCCAGCCGATCATGTTCGTGGTGCTGTTCTCGTATGTGTTCGGCGGCTCCATGAACATCGGCGGGAGCACCAGCCCGCAGGTCTACCGCGAGTTCCTGATGGCCGGCATCTTCGCCCAGACCGTCACCTTCGCCACCGCCGGAGCCGGGGCGGGCATCGCCGAGGACATGCACAAGGGCCTCGTCGACCGCTTCCGCTCGCTGCCCATGGCACGCGGCGCGGTGCTCACCGGCCGCACCCTCGCCGACCTGGTGCAGACGGCGCTCACCCTGATGGTGCTCGCCGTGGTCGCCCTCCTGGTCGGCTGGCGCACCCACACCAGCGCCGGCGAGGTGCTCGGCGCGTTCGGGCTGCTGCTCCTGACCGGGTACGCGTTCACCTGGATCGGCGCGGTCATCGGCCTGTCCGTGCGCACGCCGGAGGCGGCCACCTCCGGCGGACTGGTCTGGCTCTTCCCGGTCACCTTCGTGTCGAACGCGTTCGTGGACTCCAGCAACATGACCCCCTGGCTGCGCCACATCGCCGACTGGAACCCGTTCAGCGCGACGGTCCAGGCATGCCGCGAGCTCTTCGGCAACCCGGGGGTCTCCACCTCCAGCGCCTGGCCCATGCAGCACGCGGTGTGGGCCTCGCTGATCTACTCCGTCCTGATCATCGTGGTGTTCCGCACCCTCGCCGTGCGCAAGTACCGCTCGGCCTCCGTATGACGAAGCCCCCGGCACCCTCTGAGGGTGCCGGGGGCCCGTAGGGGACCGGTGGGGCGGGTCAGCCGTTGTACGGCTCGGCCTTGAGGATCTTCACCGAGGCCGACTTGCCGTTCGGCAGCTCGTACTCGGCGTCCTCGCCGACCTTGTGTCCCATCACGCCGGAGCCGAGCGGGGACTGCGGCGAGTACGTCTCGATGTCGGAGCTCGCGTACTCGCGCGAGGCGAGCAGGAACGTCAGCGTGTCGTCCTCGTCGCCGTCGAAGGCGATCGTGACGACCATGCCGGGGGCGACGGCACCGTCGGCCGCCGGGGCCTCGCCGACCTTGGCGTTCTCGAGGAGCTGGGTGAGCTGGCGCACTCGGAGCTCCTGCTTGCCCTGCTCCTCCTTGGCCGCGTGGTACCCGCCGTTCTCCCGCAGGTCGCCCTCCTCGCGCGCAGCGGCGATCTTGGCGGCGATCTCCGTGCGCGCGGGACCAGTAAGGTATGCAAGCTCTTCCTTGAGCTTGTTGTACGCCTCCTGGGTCAGCCAGGTGACGTTCTCGCTGGTCTGGGTCACTGGTGCTCCTCGTAGGACTGGGAAATACAAATCAACGCCCTATCCAGAAGGATGGTCCTCCAGGGATGGGCGAAACCACGAGCCTAACAATTCAGGGCCCAAAGAGGGAGGACATAAGCCTCCAGACTCAGGACAGCGCAGGTCAGCGGCCGGGTATTCCCCGCCGCATCACTCCGCGTGGCAGCCGACCAGCTCGGCGCTGGTGGCGCGGGACGTCGTGCGCAGCGTGACGACCTCGTCGACGCGCGTGGCGTCCTCGTCGAAGCGGAAGTCGGCGCGGCCCACCTCGGCGCCGTCCTCCGCCTGGGAGCGCACCGTGCAGTAGCCGGCCACCCCCGCGTCCTTGTGGACCTCCAGGTGCACCCGGACCGACGCGTCGGAGATCTCGAAGCCGATCAGCTCACCGCTGATCTCGTTCTGGGCCACGTAGTGGTAGCCGAACCAGCCGATCAGTCCGAGCAGCAGCGCCCCCAGCACGGCGCCGACGACCCTGAGGGTGCGGTCGGCACGCTCGTCCGAGGAGCGGCCGTAGCGGCCCTCGGGCAGCCCCGTGCTCGACGTACTCATGATCGTCTCCTCGGCAGGAAGGGGCCGGTGCCCCCGTCTCGGTCCCGGATCGGAACCCCGGAATTATTCGTCCCCCGATTCGGTCACTATAGAAGCCTGCGACTGCGCCGCCGCACACAGGGCGCCCAACGACTTGAGGATTGAGTCTTGACTGACCAGCTGCGACTGATGGCCGTGCACGCCCACCCCGACGACGAGTCGAGCAAGGGCGCGGCCACCATGGCGAAGTACGTGTCCGAGGGGGTGGACGTGCTGGTCGTGACCTGCACGGGCGGGGAGCGCGGCTCCATCCTCAACCCGAAACTGCAGGGCGACGCGTACATCGAGGAGAACATCCACGAGGTGCGCAGGAAGGAGATGGACGAGGCCCGCGAGATCCTCGGCGTGAAGCAGGAGTGGCTCGGCTTCGTCGACTCCGGGCTGCCCGAGGGCGACCCGCTGCCCCCGCTGCCGGAGGGCTGCTTCGCCCTGGAGGACGTCGACAAGGCGGCCGGCGAGCTGGTGCGCCGGATCCGCGCCTTCCGCCCCCAGGTGATCACCACCTACGACGAGAACGGCGGCTACCCGCACCCCGACCACATCATGACCCACAAGATCACGATGGTGGCCTTCGAGGGCGCGGCGGACACCGCGAAGTACCCGGAGGGCGAGTTCGGCCCGGCGTACCAGCCGCTCAAGGTGTACTACAACCAGGGCTTCAACCGTCCCCGCACCGAGGCGCTGCACCAGGCGATGCTGGACCGGGGCCTGGAGTCGCCGTACGGGGACTGGCTCAAGCGCTGGAGCGAGTTCGAGCGCAAGGAGCGCACGCTGACCACCCACGTGCCGTGCGGCGACTTCTTCGAGATCCGTGACCGGGCGCTGATCGCGCACGCCACGCAGATCGATCCGGACGGGGGGTGGTTCCGGGTGCCGATGGAGCTCCAGAAGGCGGTCTGGCCGACGGAGGAGTACGAGCTCGCGAAGTCGCTCGTCGATACATCCCTCCCCGAGGACGACCTCTTCGCGGGCATCCGGGACAATGCCTGACATGAGCGCAAGCGCAAGCCTGGCAATGACCCACCTGGTGCCTCTCGCCAAGGAACTCGACGAGGACAAGGTGACCCCCGGCGTCCTGGGGTTCATCGTGTTCGCGGTGATGGCTCTGGCGGTGTGGGTCCTGATGAAGTCCATGAACCGGCACATGGGGCGGGTGAACTTCGCGGAGTCCGAGGAGGCGGAGGGCTCCGCCGCCGCCGGCAAGGGCGCGGAGAAGCGGGGCTGACCGCCGGTCGCCGACCGCACGGCGGTATGAGGTGGGGCACCCGGTGCCGGTGCGGGCCGGCACCGGGGCTCACGCCCTCTCGCTGACCGGTACTCCCATCACCTCGCGGGCGTTCCGGCTGGGGACGAGGCCGAGGTTCCAGGCCTGCCAGCCCGCTTCCAGGGTGACCCCCCGTTCCAGCAGGAGCAGGTAGGCCTCCGCGCAGTCGGTCAGTTTCGGATCGCGGGTGGCGTGGGGGGCGCGGGCCAGCTGGGAGAGCTCCTCCTGGGCCACCGCCGTGCCGACCTCCGTGCCGCCGGGCGCCGCGTACGGCAGCAGCGTGCAGCGCAGGAAGCGGGCCCAGTCCTCGCCGCGCCGGTCGCCGTACGACGCGAACAGCGTCACCGCCTCGTCGCACAGCGCCAGCGCCTGCTGCGTGCGCGCGTTGCCCGCGTCGACGACCGCCAGCTCCAGGCAGGTCCACGCCTCGCCGTGCGCCACCCCGATGCGCTGGAAGTCGGCGCGCGCGTCCACCAGCAGCTGGCGGGCGAAACCGGAGTTGCGCAGCGACCCGGTCCGGGCCGCCCGCTGGTCCCGGGTGACCCGCGCCGAGTGGTGCCGGGCGCAGGCCAGTCCGTAGACGTCCCGCATGCGGGAGAACATCGTGCGGGCACGTTCCAGCTCGCGCACCGCGCGGTCCAGGTCGCCGGTCTCCTCCAGCGCCTGGCCCAGGTAGTACAGCGTCCACGCCTCGCCCCGCGCGTCCTCGTTGTCGCGGTGCCGGGCGGCGGCCCGCCGCAGGTCCTCCACCGCCGGTGAGGCGTCGCCGTCGACCAGCCGGGTCCGCGCCAGCTCGGTCAGCGCCCACGCCTCCCCACGGGCGTCGCGGGTCCGGCCGTACAGTTCCAGGGCCGTGCGCAGCTCGGTCTCGGCGCGCGGCACGTCACCCATGCGCAGGTTCAGCTGCCCGAGCTGGAAGTGCGCCCACGCCTGCCCGTGCACGGACTCGCCCGCGCGGTGCAGCACCAGCGACTCGATGAGCAGCTCCAGGGCCTCGGACAGCCGGGCCCGGTCCCGTTCCACCGCCGCGAGCGCGTGCATCGTCCAGGCGCGGTCGGTGGCCAGCTCGGGGGCGGCCTGGAGGTCCATCGCCTCCCGCAGCCGCGCCGACGCCTCGCTCAGGTTGCCCTGGTGGTGCAGCGTGATGCCGAGCGAGGTCAGGGCCCGTGCCGCCCCCGCGCTGTGCTGCGCCTCCCGGTACAGGTCCACCACCGACGTCAGGGTCGTGCGCGCCTTGTCCAGTTCACCCAGCTGACGTGCCGCGATGCCCGTGCGCCACTGCACCGAGCGCATCAGCAGCCCCTCGTCCACGGTCTGCGCCAGCTCGTTGATCTCCCCGAGCCGGTAGAGGTCGCCGCGCAGCAGGCAGTAGTCGCACAGCGCGCCCAGCAGGTTCAGCACCGCCCGCCGGTCCACGCCCTCCGCGTGCCGCAGCGCCGCCGTGATGAAGCTCGACTCGTCGTCCAGCCAGCGCAGCGCCTCGTCCAGCGAGGTGAAACCGTAGGGGCTGAAGCGGTCCGAGCGGGTCGACATGTTCCCGTCGACGAGCCGCAGCACCGAATCGGCCAGCTCGGCGTAGTTGACGATCAGCCGCTCCTGCGCCGCCGCGCGCTCGTCGGGGTCCTCCTCGTCGTGGAGCCGGGCCAGCGCGAAGGCGCGGACGAGGTCGTGCAGCCGGTAGCGGCTGTGCCGTACGCGGTCGATCAGCCCGGCGCGGTGCAGCGCGGTCAGGTGCCGGGTCGCCTCCGCCTCGTCGGTGGCGAGGAGCGCCGCCGCGGCCGCCGCGCCCAGCGAGGCCCGCCCGGCCAGCGCGAGGCGCCGCAGCAGCCGCCGTACGGTCTCCGGCTGGTCGGTGTAGCGCAGCCACAGCGCCCGCTCGACGGGGTCGACGGGCCCGTACGCCCCCAGGTCGGTGGCGAGGGCGAGCGGTGAACGCGGGCCGAGCGCGGCGCCGGCGGCCCGCAGCGCCAGCGGCAGGCCCCCGCACAGCTCCCGCACCCGCTCGGTGGACTCTGCGTCGTAGGGGCCCGAGGAGTCCTGTGCGGCGGCGGACAGGAGTTCCTCCGCGCCCGCCGCGTCCAGCGGTTCCACCGGCAGCTGGTGCACCCGGGCCGGCAGGTCGTCCGGCAGTCCGAGGGGTGCGCGCGCGGTGACCAGGACCAGGCTGTCGGACCGTTCCGGGATCAGGGTGCGCACCTGCTGCGGATCGGAGGCGTCGTCCAGCACGATGGTGACCGGCGTCCCGGTCAGGTGCTGGTGGTACAGCTCGCTCAGCCGCCTGACCTGCTGGTCCGGGGAGGACCTCTCGCGGAACAGCAGCTGCTCGCGCGGCGCCCCCAGCCGGTTCAGCAGGTGCAGCAGCGCGTCCCGGGTGGACAGCGGGGGCTCGCCGGGGCTGTCGCCGCGCAGGTCGACGACGCAGGCCCCGCGGAAGTGGTCCTTCAGCTCATGGGTGGCGCGCACGGCGAGCGTCGTCCGGCCGCTGCCGGACGCCCCGTGCAGCACCACCACCGTCGGCCGGGTCTCCGTGCTCGCGCGGGCCGCCTGCACCCACTGCCGGATCCGCGCCATCTCCTGCCGCCGCCCCGCGAACGGGCCGAGCGGCTCGGGGAGTTGCCCGAACGACTGCCCCAGCACGCTGCGTCCGCGGGCCGCCGCGCTCTTGTCCGCGCCGCGCAGCCGCGGGCCCGCCTTCTTCGACCCCGTGGACCCGGCCAGCACCCGCTGCTGGTCGAGGAACGGCCGGATGCCGCGCACCTCGAGCGCCGTCAGCCACTGCAGCCGCAGCTGCTCCGGCCCGCCCGGCTGGCCGGCCGCGCCGGCCCGGTGGTGGGCGGCGGGCACATGGGTGCCGGCCACCTTCACCACGGTCGCGGCCGCGCCGACGACCCCGACGGCCACGCCCGCGCCCAGCGCCGTCCCGGTGCCGGTGCCGAGCGCCATGTCGGCGACCACGGCCGCGACGCCCGCCACACCGGCCACCAGCAGCGGTGTTCCGGCGCCCTCGCGGGCGTAGCGCTGCCGGAAGGTGAGCTGTCCGGCCTCGGCCTCGTCCAGGGCGCGCGTGTAGGCCGCGTACTCCTCGGCCGCCGCCTGCGCCATCGTGTCCAGCGCCCCCCGCGCCCGCGCCAGCAGTACCTTTCCGTCCGTGCGCCCGCCCGAGCGGCGCACCTCCTCCTCCACGGCTCGCGTCAACAGCCGTTCGGCTTCCGCCCGATGACTGTCCCGCATGTGATGTCCCCCTCCGGCGGCGTCGGCCGGTACCGGCCGCGTTCCCTGGTCACAAGTGTGTCGTGCGGGGGCCGCCGTGGGGAGAGGGCCTGATCTCCCGGCTGTGTGCTGCCGGGCTGCGGGGCGGGTACTGCGGCAGGATGGACACCATGCCGAACCGACTGGCCCACGAGACGTCCCCGTACCTGCTGCAGCACGCCGACAACCCGGTCGACTGGTGGCCGTGGTCCCCGGAGGCGTTCGAGGAGGCGCGGCGGCGTCAGGTGCCGGTGCTGCTGAGCGTCGGCTATTCGAGCTGCCACTGGTGCCAGTGCATGTGAACAACCGGGTAGTTCTGAGCTGGGGCGTTTCCAAGGAGTGGCCGGTATGGACACGTTCGGTGATCGGCTGGATGGAGACATGGGCGCTGGGTCGAAGATCAGTTAGCGGCCTCTCCCAAGTGGACGCCCGAGCAGTACGTCAGCATCCGCCAGCACCTGGAGGGGACGGCAAGGTCGTCGCCAGTGATCACCACGACGTAGTGATCCGCTGACGACGCCACGCCATCAGGGTGACGGGCATGAAGCGGGGGTGGCTCCCCACGCGGCTCGTCCCCGGCGAGAACGCACAGGTCGGCACCTGGTTGAAGCTGTCCAGCTTCCCTCCGGACCGCCTACGACGGGTCCGGGCCGAGCTGGGGGCCGATGCCCAGAGGTCCCCGGTTGCGGACATGTCTCAGCCCACAGGGCGTCGGAGGCGCCGAGGGCGGGGCGATTCCTCGTTGCTCACAGGGCCCCGAGGTCGACCGTGACAGGGAATGGCGCGGTGGCCTTCACGGTGCCGGTGAACACCTTGCCGTCCCGGTAGGCCCTGGTGGCTGGGTCGAGGACGTAGGTGTAGATGATCGGAACGCCAGTGGCGGCCTGCTCGATGCGCCAGTAGAAGGGGATGCCGGCCTTGGCGTACTGGTCCACCTTCACGATCCGGTCTGTGGTTTCTGACCCTGGGGACACGACCTCGACGACCAGGAGCACGTGCTCGGGGCGGGTGGGCGTGAGGTCGATGGTCTCCGCCCGGTAGACGGTGACGTCCGGACGGCGGTTGGTGAGCGGCACGTCCTGCAGGCGGACGTCGAAGTCCGTGTCGGCGTTCCAGTCCGGGCCCGCGGCGGCGTCCAGGGCATTGGCCAAGAGCCGAGCCAACCGGTTGTGCCGCTTGGAGGCGCTCGGGCTCACGACGACCATCCCGTCCACGATCTCGATGCCGGCGCACTGCTCCTCGGTCCAGGAGTCGTACTGCTCCGCGCTGATCTGCGTATGCATCCACGCGGGCGCCACCATCTCGGCGGTCATGGTGTACCTCCTTCGAGAGGCCTCGGCAGGTCCGGCGCTGCTGCGCCAAGCCTACTGTTCCGAGGTGCCGGGCTGCCCGACTCGGAAAGGGAGGGAGTCGCCGATCACGTCATGGCGCGTAAGTGCATTCGGCCAAGTGAGGCGGGCTCGTAGCTGTTTCACCGGTCGCGGCAGACGCTGTGAGAGGCTGGGTCGTATGAACCGGTTGGCTGGTGTGACCTCGCCTTATCTGCTGCAGCACGCTGACAATCCGGTCGACTGGTGGCCGTGGGGGCCTGAGGCGTTCGAGGAAGCGAAACGGCGTGATGTACCCGTTCTGCTGTCAGTCGGCTACTCAGCGTGCCACTGGTGTCACGTCATGGCGCACGAGTCCTTCGAGGACCAGGACACCGCCGACGCCATGAACGCGCACTTCGTCAGCGTCAAGGTGGACCGCGAGGAGCGCCCCGACGTGGACGCCGTGTACATGGAGGCCGTGCAGGCCGCGACCGGGCAGGGGGGCTGGCCGATGACGGTGTTCCTCACGCCGGACGCCGAGCCGTTCTACTTCGGTACGTACTTCCCGCCCGCCCCCCGGCACGGCATGCCGTCGTTCCGGCAGGTGCTGCAGGGAGTCCACCAGGCCTGGGACGAGCGGCGGGGCGAGGTCGACGAGGTCGCCGGGAAGATCACGCGGGACCTGGCGGAGCGGGTGATCTCCTACGGTGACGACCGGGTGCCCGGCGAGCAGGAGCTCGCGCAGGCGCTGCTCGGGCTGACCCGGGAGTACGACCCGCAGCGGGGCGGGTTCGGCGGCGCACCGAAGTTCCCGCCGTCCATGGTGATCGAGTTCCTGCTGCGGCACCACGCCCGCACCGGTGCCGAGGGCGCGCTGCAGATGGCGCGGGACACCTGTGAGCGGATGGCCCGCGGGGGGATCTACGACCAGCTCGGCGGCGGTTTCGCGCGGTATTCCGTGGACCGGGACTGGGTGGTGCCGCACTTCGAGAAGATGCTGTACGACAACGCGCTGCTGTGCCGGGTGTACGCGCACCTGTGGCGGGCCACGGGATCGGAGCTCGCGCGCCGGGTGGCGCTGGAGACGGCCGACTTCATGGTGCGCGAACTGCGCACCCCCGAGGGCGGGTTCGCGTCCGCACTGGACGCGGACAGCGACGACGGGAGCGGGCGGCACGTCGAGGGCGCGTACTACGTGTGGACGCCCGCGCAGCTGCGTGAGGTGCTCGGGGAGGCGGATGCGGAGCTCGCCGCCCGGTACTTCGGGGTGACCGAGGAGGGCACCTTCGAGGAGGGCGCCTCCGTGCTGCAGCTTCCGCAGCGGGACGAGGTGTTCGACGCGGAGCGGATCGACGGCATCAGGGAGCGGCTGCTCACGGCCCGCGCGTCGCGTCCCGCACCCGGCCGGGACGACAAGGTGGTCGCCGCGTGGAACGGGCTGGCGATCGCCGCGCTCGCCGAGACCGGGGCGTACTTCGACCGGCCGGACCTGACGGAGGCCGCGGTCGCCGCGGGTGACCTGCTGGTGCGGCTGCACCTCGACGAGCAGGCCCGAATCGCCCGGACCAGCAAGGACGGGCACGTCGGCGCCAACGCGGGGGTGCTGGAGGACTACGCCGACGTCGCCGAGGGCTTCCTGGCGCTCGCGGCGGTGACCGGTGAGGGCGTGTGGCTGGAGTTCTCCGGGCTGCTGGTCGACCACATCCTGACCCGTTTCACCGACCGGGCGTCGGGTGCGCTGTACGACACGGCGTCGGACGCGGAGCGGCTCATCCGGCGCCCGCAGGACCCGACCGACAACGCCGCCCCGTCCGGGTGGACGGCCGCCGCGGGCGCGCTGCTGAGCTACGCCGCGCACACCGGCTCCGAGCCGCACCGTGCCGCCGCGGAGCGGGCGTCGGGCGTGGTGAAGGCGCTCGGGCCGCGGGTGCCGCGCTTCATCGGGTGGGGTCTGGCGGTCGCCGAGGCCCTGCTGGACGGTCCCCGGGAGGTCGCGGTGGTCGGCCCGGCGCTGGACGACCCGGCGACGACGGTGCTGCACCGCACGGCGCTGCTGGGTACCGCGCCCGGTGCGGTGGTCGCCGTCGGGGCCCCGGAGGGCGAAGAGTTCCCGCTGCTCGCCGACCGTCCCCTCGTCGGCGGTGAACCGGCGGCCTACGTCTGCCGCAACTTCACCTGCGAGGCGCCGACGACCGACCCTGACCGGTTGCGTTCCGCGCTGGGTGGGTGAGAGGGGCGGCCGCGGCAGCCGACCCCCGCTTCAGCGAGGCCCCGGCGGGCAAGGGTGCGGGGCCCGGCGAGAGGCGCACGTCACAAGCGGTCGCCCCCACCGTCTCGGGCCGCGTCCGCCACTACGCTCGGCCCACGTCCGCGTCCCGACCGCCTTTGCGGCCGACCGGGGCGAAGCCGGCGGCCTCGCCCGCTGCACGCGCCCGGAGGACCACGACCGTCTGCGGGGCAACGGTCAGGACGACCCGCTGAAGCTGGACGGGAACCGCGACGGCATCGCCTGCGGCACGGGTGACGTCAAGCGCCGCCGAGGAGCAGCGCGCCCGTGGTGATCATGGCGAGCCACTGCGCGGCCACCGCCACGGACCTGACGGGTGTCCACCGGGTCCGTGGCCAGGCCAGGGCCACCAGCCCGGACCCGAGGGCGGCCAGGAAGAAGCCACTGACCACTGCGTCGGGGATCGTGGAGCACTGCTCGCCGTACATCAGGCAGCGCCCGCCGCGCTCGGTGGAGTGCGCCGCGATCCAAGCGAGGGCGACGGTGGGCAGCAGCAGGACCAGTCCGGTGACGGACCATCCGGTCAACTGCCGGGCGGCGGACGGCGACGGGGTGCTGTTCATGGCCCCATCCCACCGTGTCCACGGGACACGGGGCCACCGGCCGGGTGCTCAGCTTCCCTGAGTGTCCCGGCTCAGGGCCCGCTCCACGATGGCGACCAGCTGCTCATGGTGCGCGCCCTTCCAGTACGCGCGCCCGCAGGCGGAACACCGAGCGAACACGTCGTAGTTGCGGTGCGTACCGCCCTGGAGCTGGTCGGCGACCTCGTCCTTGCTGGCCTCGCGCAGCAGCCCGTTGCAGGCGGTGCACCGTGTCCACGGCCGCAGCTCGGGATCGAACCGCTCCAGCACGTACTGGAGTTGTTCCTCCGGCTGCGTGCTGTACACGAACGCGCCCGCCCACAGCTCCCGCCGCCGCAGCAGTCCCCGGTCGCGGCTGAGCATCACCCGCCGCTCCGCCGCGGACCGCGCGGCCAGCGCCGGGTCACCGATGTCGGCCGACTCGTACGCGGTGTCCACGCCCAGCAGCCGCAGCCGGCGCGCCAGCGTGCCGAGGTGCACGTCGAGCAGGAAGCGCAACGGGGCGCCCGGCACCCGCTGGGGGTGGGCGTGCGGGCGTACGGTCACCGACTCGCCCGCGGCGGGGACGTGTCCGGCCGGCACCTCATGGCCGTCCACGAGCAGCGCGCCGACCTCGGTCAGCGGGACTCCGAGGGACTCGACCACGTGGCCCAGGGTGGAGACGCCGTCGGTGGCGGCCTTCATGGCACCGGTGGGCCGTGCCCGGGGCACGAAGAGCAGCAGTTCGGGGGCGAACTCGACATGGATCTCGGGACCGTTCACCCGGCCAAGGATGTCATGTCCGGGGTGTCGGACCCCGGGAATTCCCGGCGGGCGGGCCGTACTCGAACACGTCGGGGGTGGCCGGGCCGACGAGGTCGGCGAGGCCGTCGGTGTGGCCGTGTCCGGCCCAGTGCCGCGAGGCCACGGCGGGCCGCCGGCCAGGGACGTCGCGCGTCTTCTTCCGGTCGCGAAGACCCGGGCGGGGTGGCCGGCGGGGCCAGGGGGGGACGTGGGGCCGTCATGGGGCTCACTCCCGCCCCCTCGGTCTCGGCGGCGGCCGACGTGGGCCCGCCGAGTGGTGCGGGCGAGGAAAAGGCCGCGGCGTCGATGCCGCGGCCCTCGGCCGTAGGGGCGGGTGGCCCTGGTCGCCCCTGCGCGTGCTAGTACGCCACCAGGGAGATCCCCACGTAGTGGGCGATGAAGGCGGCCAGGGTGAACGAGTGGAAGACCTCGTGGAAGCCGAACCAGCGCGGGGACGGGTTGGGCTTCTTGAGGGCGTAGATGATCCCGCCCGCGCTGTAGAGCAGGCCGCCCACGACCACCAGGACGAGCACGGCGACGCCGCCGGCGCGCATGAAGTCCGGGAGGAAGAAGACCGCCGCCCAGCCCATCGCGATGTAGCAGGGCGTGTAGAGCCAGCGGGGGGCGCCGACCCAGAAGACCCGGAAGAGTATCCCGGCGACGGCCGCCGCCCAGATCCCCCACAGCAGCAGTCGTCCCTTGGACTCGGGCAGCAGCAGGATGGTCAGCGGGGTGTAGGTGCCCGCGATGATCAGGAAGATGTTGGCGTGGTCCAGGCGGCGCAGCACGCCGTCCATGCGGGGGCTCCAGTCGCCCCGGTGGTACAGCGCGCTCACGCCGAACAGGAGGCAGGCGGTCAGCGCGTAGACCCCGCAGGCGAGGCGGCCGCGGGGTGAGTCGGCGAAGGCGGTGAGCAGCAGCCCGGCCACCAGGGCGGCGGGGAACATGCCGAGGTGCAGCCAGCCACGGAGCCTGGGTTTGACGGGGTGCGGCAGAGAGGTCGCCACCGGTCCGGGGCCGTCGGCCGGCGGATCCGCAGGGGCGTCGGGGGCGTCGGGGGCGAACGCAGTCATGTCACGCATCGTACCTACGGGACCGTAGGTAGCGGATCGCGATCACGCGTCGGCAGGGCGTAGTGGCCATCATCTCACCCCGTCCGGGCGGCGGGTCACGCAAAGAAATATTCAGTTCTGCTCAACGTGGAGGTAAAGCCCCACGAAACGCCGTGGTCAGCGTCACGTTGCTCACCTGTGCGGCCCTCTGGACAGATGGGCGCTCGCATCGGATGATCAAATGAGTGCGGTCGACACCGGATGAGCGCGCAGCGCACCACCGTGCAGCATCCGGGTCGCAGCCCCCACGGGGCCTCCAACAAAAAACCCCTCATTTAGGAGCAAACGTGGCGCGCGACATCGCGGAACCCGGCGTCCCCACCACCCACCAGGGACTGATCTCCTGGGTCGACGAGATCGCAGAGCTCACCCAGCCGGACAACGTGGTCTGGTGCGACGGATCCGAGGCCGAGTACGAGCGCCTGTGCGAGGAGCTCGTGGCCAAGGGCACCTTCAGGAAACTCGACCCGATCAAGCGCCCCAACTCCTACTACGCGGCCTCCGACCCCACCGACGTCGCCCGCGTCGAGGACCGGACGTTCATCTGCTCCGAGAAGGAGGAGGACGCCGGCCCGACCAACCACTGGAAGGCCCCCGCCGAGATGCGGGAGATCTTCCAGGGCGACAAGGGCGTCTTCCGCGGCTCCATGAAGGGCCGCACCCTGTACGTCGTGCCCTTCTGCATGGGCCCCCTCGGCTCGCCGCTGTCCGCCATCGGCGTCGAGATCACCGACTCCGCCTACGTCGCCGTCTCCATGCGCACCATGACCCGCATGGGCCGCCCGGTCCTGGACGAGCTCGGCTCCGACGGCTTCTTCGTCAAGGCCGTGCACTCGGTCGGCGCCCCGCTGGAGCCCGGCCAGGAGGACGTCCCCTGGCCCTGCAACCAGACCAAGTACATCTCCCACTTCCCCGAGGACCGCGAGATCTGGTCCTACGGCTCCGGCTACGGCGGCAACGCCCTGCTCGGCAAGAAGTGCTACGCGCTGCGCATCGCCTCCGTCATGGCCCGCGACGAGGGCTGGCTGGCCGAGCACATGCTCATCCTGAAGCTCACCCCGCCGCAGGGCGAGTCCGCGTACGTGGCCGCCGCCTTCCCCTCCGCCTGCGGCAAGACCAACCTCGCCATGCTGGAGCCCACCATCTCCGGCTGGACGGTCGAGACGATCGGCGACGACATCGCCTGGATGCGCTTCGGCGAGGACGGCCGTCTGTACGCCATCAACCCCGAGGCCGGCTTCTTCGGCGTCGCCCCCGGCACCGGGGAGCACACCAACGCCAACGCGATGAAGACCCTCTGGGGCAACTCCGTCTTCACCAACGTCGCCCTCACCGACGACGGCGACGTGTGGTGGGAGGGCATGACGGAGGAGACCCCGGCCCACCTCACCGACTGGAAGGGCAACGACTGGACCCCCGAGTCCGGCGTCCCCGCCGCCCACCCCAACGCCCGCTTCACCACCCCCGCCGCGCAGTGCCCGATCATCGCGCCGGAGTGGGAGGACCCCAAGGGCGTGCCGATCTCGGCGATCCTCTTCGGCGGCCGCCGCGCCAGCGCCGTACCGCTGGTGACCGAGTCCTTCGACTGGAACCACGGCGTCTTCCTTGGCGCCAACGTGGCCTCCGAGAAGACCGCCGCCGCCGAGGGCAAGGTCGGCGAGCTGCGCCGCGACCCCTTCGCCATGCTGCCGTTCTGCGGCTACAACATGGGCGACTACATGGCCCACTGGATCGATGTGGCCAAGGACAAGGACCAGTCCAAGCTGCCGAAGATCTACTACGTCAACTGGTTCCGCAAGGACGACGACGGCAGGTTCGTCTGGCCCGGCTTCGGCGAGAACTCCCGCGTCCTGAAGTGGATCGTGGAGCGCCTGGAGGGCAAGGCGGAGGGCGTCGAGACCCCCATCGGGGTGCTCCCGGCCAAGGCCGCCCTGGACACCGAAGGACTGGACCTCTCCGACGCCGACCTGGACTTCCTGCTCACCGTCGACAAGGACGTGTGGCGCGAGGAGGCCGCCCTGGTTCCCGAGCACCTCAACACCTTCGGTGACCACACGCCGAAGGAACTGTGGGACCAGTACGAGGCGCTGGTGCAGCGCCTGGGCTGACGCCCGCACAGACCCCGCGGCCGGTCGGTTCTCGGTTTGAGGATGCCCTGACCAGCGATCGTCACGCCACGACCGGCCGCGGAACACACCGGCGGGCCCCGTACAACGGCGTACGGGGTACCGGGCCGGCCACCGCCCCCTCCGTCCGCCCCGACGGAACCCGGCGACGGCAGACCCACCCCCGCCCCTCCGGCACGGCCCACCCAGAGGGCTCACGAACGTGCCGGGGGACGACCGAGCGCTCCGGCCGACGCCCACCGTCGACCGGAGCGCTCGGCCGTTCCGGCACCGGAACCGGCTCGCGGGGCCGCGCGGACCGTGCCGGGACCTCAGGCGAGGTGCTCCGGGAGACCGCTGTCCGGCGGCGGCACCAGGCACACGTGCCCCGGTGCCTGGCCGTGCGGACCGCTCACCGGTTCGTCCGCCCGCTGGGCGGTCAGCCGGTGCATGGTCGCCGGCAGTTCCTCCACCACGTCCATGGCGGCATGCAAGCGGATGGCACTGACACCGCGCCCCGGCCCGTGACGGGGCCCGTCGTCCGGCGCCCCGGGAGCCGGGCCGCACCACGCGGTCTGGAAGACTGCGTCCGTGCCCACTTGGATGACTCCGCGCCGCCTGGGCGCTGTTGCGGTGCTGTACGCCGTCTTTCTCGGCGGCTGGTACCTCGGCCAGCCCCTGCCCTACGTCGGCTGCTCCACCTACGAGGAAGCGCCCACCTACGATGCGTCGGGGCTCGGGGAGCCCGGTGACGTCTCCGACGACGTGCGGCGGTCGATCGGGCAGCTCGAGTCGGTCTTCACCACCGACTTCGTCTCCGTCGAAGCGGTCGTGCCGTGCGAGTCGTGGACGGGGCGTCCCCGGCTGGTCGCCTGGCTCATCGGCGACTGGCGCTGATCGCCCTTCCCGCGGGCGCCGTCGACGCCCCCTCTTCGTCATCCTCACGGTCCTGCCCGGCTGACGGGGGACTGGGTAGGTAGGTGGCGCCCGGTCCGCGCGTCGCTGCGGTTGCGCGCGGACCGGGGCCGTCGGTGGGAGCCCGGAGGGCTCAGTGGGACGCGAGGGCGCGCGGCTGGAGGGCCGCCGCGTGGACGTCCATCTGTTCGGCGGCGAGGATCGCCACCGCCGTGTCGGCGCGGGACGCGGCGACGACCAGGGCGCGGCCCGCGAGGGCGTGGGCGCGCCGGTGCAGGGCCGCCGCGTTCGGCTCGCGGCCCCTGGTCCTCGCCGGCGCGCGGGCCGGCGTACGTCCTCCCCGCAGGCGGGACACCTGCTCGGTGAGCCGCTCGGCGGCGGTGTCCACGGCGGCCGAGGGTGCCACCGTGCGCAGCTCGTCGGTGACGGCGAGCAGCGCGGCGAGATGACCCGCGAGCTGGATGTCCAGCTCTTCCTCGCGGGAACGGTGGGGGAAGTCGTGGGGGGTGCCGGCCACCGTGCTGTGGACCGACTTGTCACGTATCGGCTCGTACATGGATGGCCTCCTGGGTGCTGACAGGAAGCCATCCTAGCTTAGATTCAGTCTAAAGTTGAGTCATCCACAAGATCAGACGGATGTCACCGGTTGTCAGTGCTGGCCGTAACCGTCCAGGAAGCGGCCGATACGGCCCATCGCGTCCCGCAGGTCGGTGGCCGAGGGCAGGGTGACGATCCGGAAGTGGTCCGGCTCCGGCCAGTTGAAGCCGGTGCCCTGGACGACCATGATCTTCTCGCGGCGCAGCAGGTCCAGGACCATGCGGCGGTCGTCCTTGATCTTGAAGACGCCGGGGTCGAGACGGGGGAAGAGGTACAGCGCCCCCCTCGGCTTGACGCAGCTCACGCCCGGGATCTGGGTCAGCAGCTCGTACGCCGTGTCCCGCTGCTCGCGCAGCCGTCCGCCCGGCAGGACCAGGTCGTCGATCGTCTGGCGGCCGCTGAGCGCCGCGACCACGCCGTGCTGGCCCGGCATGTTCGCGCACAGGCGCATGTTCGCCAGGACCGTCAGGCCCTCGATGTAGGAGTCGGCGTGGGCGCGCGGGCCCGAGATCGACATCCAGCCCACCCGGTAGCCGGCCACCCGGTACGCCTTCGACATGCCGTTGAAGGTGAGGGTGAGCAGGTCGGGCGCGACGGAGGCGGTCGGGATGTGCACGGCGTCGTCGTAGAGGATCTTGTCGTAGATCTCGTCCGAGCAGACCAGCAGGTTGTGGCGGCGGGCGATGTCGGTCAGACCCTTGATGACCGCCTCGTCGTAGACCGCGCCGGTCGGGTTGTTCGGGTTGATGATGACGATCGCCTTGGTGCGGTCGGTGACCTTGCGCTCCACGTCGGCGAGGTCCGGCATCCAGTCGGACTGCTCGTCGCAGCGGTAGTGCACCGCGGTGCCGCCGGAGAGCGAGACGGCCGCCGTCCACAGGGGGTAGTCGGGGGCGGGGACGAGCACCTCGTCGCCGTCGTCCAGCAGGCCCTGCATCGCCATCACGATCAGCTCGGACACGCCGTTGCCGATGAAGACGTGCTCGACGTCGGTCTCGATGCCGAGGGTCTGGTTGTGCATGACGACCGCCCGGCGCGCCGCCAGCAGCCCCTTCGCGTCGCCGTAGCCGTGGGCCGTCGACACGTTGCGGAGGATGTCCTCCAGGATCTCGGGCGGACACTCGAAGCCGAACGCCGCCGGGTTGCCGGTGTTCAGCTTGAGGATGCGGTGACCGGCCGCTTCGAGCCGCATCGCCTCCTCGAGCACCGGGCCCCGGATCTCGTAACAGACGTTGGCGAGCTTGGTCGACTGGATCACCTGCATGGTGGGAGCTTACGGCCCGGTATGGACCTTCGGGCCGTGTTTTCCGCCACGCGGGACGCGGCGGTTTCCGCGGTTATGTCCCGCCCGCTGTCCTCCAAGGCCCCCAACTCCCTACAATGCGCGCTCATGTCCAGCGCATCCCGGTACGCCGATGGAGGGAACGGCGCGCCGGTTCCCCAGGGTCCGCCGAGCGTGTACCTCCCGCAGTCCGCCCCGCCCCCGGCGTACGACGCCTACGCCGACCCGGCGGCCGCTCACGGCTGGCAGAACGCGTACGACGAGACGCGCGAACTGCCGCCCGTCGCGGCCGGTGAGCCGGGTCCGCCCGGCGGTGCCGTGGCCGCACCCGACGCGGGCGACACGCCGTGGACGGCCGGGGAGCCGCACTCCGGCGGCGGTGCTCCGGGCGGATCCGGCGGTGGCCGCCCGCGCCCCGGATCCGGCGGACGGGGCCGCCGCAGGGCCCCCGCGCCCCCGCGCGCCCGTCGCGGGGTGGCGGCCGTGTCGGCGGTGGGTGCCGTGTCCGTGGCGGCGCTGATCGCCGGCTTCGCCTTCTCCGGCTCGCCCTCCAAGGGGGTGGGGGAGCGGGGGGACCGCGAGGGGGTGACCACCGGGCGGTCCGAGGCGCCGTCCACGGGGGCGGAGGCGTCCGCGCCGGCCGGGGAGCCGGACGTGAGCGGCGGTCCGTCGACCGGACCCGCCTCCGCGGGCGCGAGCGGCACCGGCGAGGACCGGAGTTCCGGCGGGGCGCCGTCCGCGCCCGCCTCCGGTACCTCCACCACCTCCGCACCGGGCCTCCCCACGGCGACCCCCACCGTCTCCACCGCGCCGGGCAACCCTGGTCCGGGCGACTTCGAGGGCCGGCCGGGCGGCCGGGGCCAGGGGCCGAAGTGGTCCCGTTAGGCGCGGCAGAGGCGGCGTCCGGAAACACCACCTTGCCCCCTCGCCACCCCCGTGATGACAATGCGCATGACAACTTTGTGGGTGGCCGGCGGACGTCCGGCCACCCGACGCCGCATTGAGGGGACCCCCATGAGAAAACCTCTCGTCGTCGCGCTCTGTGCCCTGGCACTCGCCGGGGCGGGCGCGACCCCCGCGGCCGCCTCCGCGCCTTCCCCCACGGGCGCGGATACGGTCACGGACGCGGTTCCGGCCGTGTCGTTGACGGATGTCGTCAATGACACGGCCGGGGCCGCGGCGGACGCCCTGTCCGGACTCGTCGCGCCGAAGGCCGCCGCGGTCGACTTCGCCGGCACCGTCTCGCTCAGCAACTGCTCCGGCTCCGTCGTCCGGATGCCCGGCTCGGAGGCCGACGACCCCGCGCTCGTGCTCACCAACGGCCACTGCCTGGAGAGCGGATTCCCCGCGCCGGGCCAGGTCCTCGTCGACCGCGCCTCCAGCCGCAGCTTCGGCCTGCTGAACTCCTCCGGCACCAAGGTCGCCACCCTGCGCGCCAACCGGCTCCTCTACGCGACCATGACGGACACGGACGCCGCGATCTACCGGCTCGGCACCACGTACGCGCAGATCAAGAGCGCCTACGGCATCGACGCGCTGACGCTGAGCGGAACCCGCCCGGCGGCCGGTACGGCCATCAGCGTGGTCTCCGGCTACTGGAAACGGATCTACACCTGCTCCGTCGACGGGTTCGCGTACCGCATGAAGGAGGGGGACTGGACCTGGAAGGACTCGGTCCGCTACACCTCCGCCTGCGACACCATCGGCGGCACCTCCGGCTCACCGGTCGTCGACCACGCCACCGGCCGGGTGGTCGCGGTCAACAACACCGGCAACGAGGACGGCGAGCGCTGCACGGTCAACAACCCGTGCGAGGTCGACGAGAAGGGCACCGTCACGGTCCGCGAGGGCATCAACTACGCCCAGCAGACCTACCTGTTCCCCGCCTGCTTCGGCCCGGACAACCGGCTCGCCCTGAACGCGAGCGGCTGCGCGGTCCCCAAACCGTAGACAGGAGCGCAGGGGCGGGCGGTCAGCGGGGAGTCCCGCGGACCGCCCGGCCCGCCAGCGCGTCGGTGCGCCGTCCGTCCTCGATCACGAACCGCCCGTCGACCAGCACGTACGGGATGCCCGTCGGCAGCGTCCGCGGCTCGGCGAAGGTCGATCCCGCGGCCACCGTCGCCGGGTCGAACAGCACCAGGTCCGCCTTGTACCCCTCGCGCACCAGCCCCCGGTCCGGCAGCCGCAGTCGCGCAGCCGGACGCGCGGTCAGGTGCGCGACGCACTCCTCCAGCGACAGCACCCCCAACTCGCGCACGTAGTGGCCGAGGTAGTGCGGGAAGGTGCCGTACGCGCGCGGGTGCGGCTTGGCGCCCTGGAGGATGCCGTCCGAGCCGCCGGTGTGCACCCGGTGCCGCATGATCGCCCGGACGTTCTCCTCGTGGCCGACGTGCTGGAGGATCGTCGGGGCCAGCCTGTCCTTCAGCAGCAGCTCCCGTGCGACCGTCCACGGCGACTCGCCGCGCTCCCGCGCCGACTCCAGGACCGTTCGGCCCACGTACCCGCCGAGCGCGGGGTCGCCGACTCCCGAGATCTCGATGGTCTCCCACTCCACGGGCACGCCGTGGCAGCCGTCGGAGCCGGTGACCTCCAGATGGTGCCGGACGCGTTCGGCGGTCTCCTCGTCCGCGAGGCGCCGCAGGGTCTCCTCCGGGCCGCCCTCGCTCGCCCAGCTCGGCAGCAGCGCCACCAGGGTGGTGCAGCCGGGGGTGTAGGGATAGGTGTCGAGGCTGATGTCGGCGCCCGCGTCCAGGGCGTCGTCCAGCAGCGACAGCAGCTCGGGCGCGCGGCCCTTGTTCACGCCGAAGTTCATCGTGGCGTGCGCGAGGTGCAGCGGGCAGTCCGCCTCCCGCGCCAGCGCCACCATCTCCTCGTACGCCTCCAGCGCGCCCGCGCCGTAGGAGCGGTGGTGCGGGCAGTAGTAGCCGCCGTACGACGCCACCACCCGGCACAGCTCGGCGAGTTCGGCACCCCGGGCGTACATGCCGGGCGTGTACGTCAGCCCCGACGACATGCCGACCGCGCCCTGCTCCATGCCCTCGGCGACCAGCCGCCGCATGCGGTCCAGCTCTTCGGGCGTGGCCGCACGGTCCTCCCAGCCGACGACGAGCGCCCGGACCGTGCCCTGCGGGATCAGGTAGGCGGCGTTGACCGCGACGCCCCCATCGAGCCGGTCCAGGTACTCGCCGACCGAGCGCCAGTCGAAGTCGACGTCGTCACCCGGACCGTTCCAGCCGGCGATCGCCCGGCGTACCTCGCCGAGCGTGCGGTCGTCGACCGGGGCGTACGACAGCCCGTCCTGGCCGAGGACCTCGAGGGTGACGCCCTGGGCGGCCTTGGCGCTGTGGTCGGGGTCGCGCAGCAGCGCCAGGTCGCTGTGGGCGTGCATGTCGATGAATCCGGGGGCCAGCACCAGCCCCTCGGCGTCCAGTTCACGGCGGGCCTTCGGGCGCTGACAGCCCGCGGCCGCCGCCTCCTTCACGAGGGAGACGATGCGGCCGCCGTCCACCACCACGTCCGCGCGGTAGGAGTGGTCGCCGGAGCCGTCGACCACGTCCGCGTCCCGGATGACGAGCTCTTCCACGGTCCGGCCTCCTAGAAGAACGTGCGGATGTAGTCGACCACCGTGCCGTCCGCCTCGGCCACGGGGATGAGCACCCACTTGTCGAACGACGTGCAGGGGTGCGACAGCCCGAGTCCCACCCAGTCTCCCACCTCCAGACCGGCCTCCGCGGTGGTCCGCAGCCAGGCGTGCTGGTCGGACAGTCCGGTCACCGAGACCCCCTCCGCGGGGCGTTCGACCCCGTCCCGGCGGACCACCTGGGCGGACGGCAGGTCGAGGTCGTGGGCCGCGTCCCGCTTGCCCGCGTTGGTGAACGCCTGCTCGGCGGAGGGGCGGGACACCACCTGCGTCCACAGCCGGAACGCCGGCTCCAGTGCGCCCTCCTCCGGGACCCGGTTGAAGGGCGTCAGTTCGCGGTAGTGGCCGTCGTCGTGCGAGACGTACGCCCCCGAGCGCAGCAACTTCACTACGGGCAGGGAGAGTTCCGGGATGCCGGCGAAGACGTCCGCGACGGCGTCGAACCAGGCGCTGCCGCCCGCGCTCACCACGATCTCGTCGAGGCCCGTGAAACGCCCCGCCTCGTCGAAGTCCACGGCGAGCGACACCAGCCGCCGCAGCCAGTCGCGCACCCGCTCCGGGTCCGCCCGCGGTACCTCGCCCTCGTACCCGGCGACCCCGGCCAGCCGCAGTGACCGGGCGCCGGCCACGGCGTCGGCGACGGCGGCGCACTCGGCCTCCGTGCGCACACCGGTGCGGGCGCCCTCGCCGGCGGCCAGCTCGACGACGACGTCCAGGGGGCGCGAGGCGCCGGAGAGGGCGCTGTCCATCAGCTCGACCCCGCGCACGGAGTCGACGTAGCAGAGGAACCGGAACCCGGGGTCGGCGTCCAGCTCGGCGGCGATCCACCGCAGGGCCGCCGGGTCCACCAGCTCGTTGGCGAGGAAGACCCGCTGGATGCCGAACGCCCGGGCCACCCGCACCTGGTGCGGCACCGCGAGGGTGATGCCCCAGGCCCCGTACGCGATCTGGCGGTGGAAGAGCTGCGGGGCCATGGAGGTCTTGCCGTGCGGGGCGAAGGCGAGCCCGTGCCGGGCGGCGTAGGTCTCCATCAGCTTCAGGTTGTGCTCCAGGCGCTCCGCGGAGAGCGCGAGCACGGGGGTGGTGAAGCCGCCGGTGAAGAGGTTCCGGCGCTGGGCGGCCAGCTCGCCGACGGTCAGGCCCTCGGCGTCCGGCGGGAGGCCCTTGAAGCGGTGGTCCACCCGTTCCTCGGCGAGGTGGGTGAGAGCGTCGAGGACCATCGGAGCCTCCCTGATCAGTGGCGTTGCGTTCACTGCAACGCTCGTTGCGTATATCGCTTACCGCTGTCTAACATCTCGGCCAACGCGAGGTCAACGGACACCGCCCCACCCCGCAGCAGACGAGGAGCCCCGCCATCGTGACCGCCACCGCAGCCGGCAACGCCCCCGACGTCGTGGATGTCGTCGCGCTCGGCGAGTCCATGGTGACGTTCCTGCCCTCCCGGCCGGGCCGCCTCGCCGACGTGCCCTCCTTCGAGCGCGGCATCGGCGGCGCGGAGTCCAACGTGGCGTGCGTGCTCGCGGCGGCGGGACACCCCACACGGTGGATCAGCGCCGTCGGCGCCGACGGCTTCGGCGACCACCTCGTCGAGACGATCGGCGGCTACGGGGTGGACGTGTCGCACGTCCGCCGCGACCCGGCCCGCCCGACCGGCATCTACTTCCGCACGGCCGGCGACCGGTCGACCGACGCCCACGAGGTCGCCTACTACCGGGCGGGCTCGGCGGCGTCCGCGATGTCACCGGCCGGCGTGGACCTGGACGCCGTGCGCGCCGGACGCGTCCTGCACCTGTCCGGCATCACGGCGGCGCTCTCCGCAGGCTGCCTGGACCTGGTGCGGGAGCTGACCGCCCCCCGCCCCGCCCGCCCCCTTGTCTCCTTCGACGTCAACCACCGCCCGGGCCTGTGGCACGACGGGCACGGCCCGGACATCCTGCTGGAACTGGCGCGCGGGGCGGACATCGTCTTCGTCGGCGACGACGAGGCACGCGAGGCGTGGGGGCTGCACGGCGCCCTCGCGGTCCGGGAGGCGCTGCCCGAACCGGAGATGGTGGTCGTCAAGCTGGGCAAGGGCGGAGCTGTGGCCTTCGGCAAGGACACCGACGGCCTGGAGTGCGAGGACGCGGACGGCACCGCGACCTTCGTGCGCGCCCCGCACGTCGACGTCGTCGCCGCCGTCGGCGCCGGTGACGCCTTCGCCGCCGGCTTCCTCTCGGCGACCCTGAGGGGCCTGCCCGTACGCGACCGCCTCCGCCACGGCCACCTCACGGCGGCGGCCGCCCTCACCGCCCCCGGCGACCTCGCCGCACCCCCCGCCCGCGACCGTGCCGACCGCCTCGCCGCCCTCGACGACGCCGCGTGGGGGAGACTGCGACTCGGCCCCGGCTGGACACGAGCCGAAGGACACCCGGGGACCGAGAAGGAGGCACGCACCCCATGAGCCAGACCGTAGACCGCGCCCTGAGCATCCTCCCGCTGCTCGCGGAGGGCCCCGCCGACCTCGGCCAGGTCGCCGGCCGCCTCGGCGTGCACAAGTCCACCGCCCTGCGCCTCCTGCGCACCCTCCACGAACACGGCATGGTCTACCGCCAGTCCGACCAGCGCTACCGCCTCGGCGCCCGCCTCTTCGCCCTCGCGCAGGAGGCGATGGAGAACCTCGACGTGCGGGAGATCGCCCACCCCCACCTCGTACGCCTCAACGAGAGCTGCGGGCACACCGTCCACCTCGCCGTGTACGAGGAGAACGAGGTCCTCTACATCGACAAGGTGGAGAGCCGCTACCCGGTGCGCATGTACTCCCGGATCGGCAAGCCGGTGGCGATCACCGTCGCGGCCGTCGCCAAGCTCCTCCTCGCCGACCTGCCCGAGCACGAGCGCCGCGCCCTCGCGGAGAAGCTCGACTACCCCCTGTACACGTCCCGTTCGACACCCCACGCCGGCGCGTTCCTCCAGGAACTGGCCAAGGTGCGCGAACAGGGCTGGGCCACCGACCTCGGCGGCCACGAGGAGTCCATCAACTGCGTCGCCGCGCCGATCCGCGGCGCCGACGGCCGGGTGGTCGCCGCGATGTCGGTGTCCGCGCCGAACGTCGTCGTCACCGCCGACGAACTCCTCACCCTGCTCCCGCTGGTGCGCCGTACGGCGGACGCGATCAGCGGCGAGTACTCCGGCAGAACCCCAGTGAAGGACACCCCCGCATGACCGAGAAGACCGCGCTCACCCCCAGCACCCACACCACCCCGCCCGCGACGTTCTCGCACGGCGTCCGCAAGGGCAACATCCTCCAGGTCGCGGGACAGGTGGGCTTCCTCCCCCACGAGGAGGGCAAGGCCCCCACCCCCGCCGGCCCGACCCTGCGCGAGCAGACGCTCCAGACCTTCGCCAACGTCAAGGCGATCCTCGAAGAGGGCGGCGCGAGCTGGGACGACGTGATGATGATCCGCGTCTACCTCACCGACGTGGACCACTTCGCGGAGATGAACGAGATCTACGACGCCTACTTCGAGGAGCAGGGCCTCACCCAGCCGCCCGCCGCCCGCACGACCGTGTACGTCGGTCTGCCCGCCGGCCTCCTCATCGAGATCGACGCGCTCGCCGTCCTCGGCTGACGCGCGCCCTTCCTCCCCCTCACCCCCACTGCCGTACGTCGTCACGGCACGGTCTCCCGCACTCGCCGGGACGCCGTGCCGCGATCCCCCCTGCCCGAAAGCCCCATGCCGTTACCCAGAGGACCCCCGCATGTCCCATCCGTCCCTCCCGCTCGCCGCCTCCGCACCGGCGGAGACACCCCCGCACACCGGAGGACTCCTCCTCTTCCTCGAGGGCACCGCGGGTCTGCTGACCGTCGCCGCCCTCGGGATCGCCCTCCTGCTGTTCCTGATCATCAAGGTGCGGCTGCAGCCCTTCGTCGCCCTGCTCGCCGTCTCCATAGCCGTCGGCCTGATGGCGGGCCTGTCGGTCACCGAACTCTTCGGCACGGTCCAGCGTTCGGACGCGGTGTCCACCATCGAGTCCGGCATGGGCGGCATCCTCGGCCATGTCGCGATCATCATCGGCCTGGGCACCATGCTCGGCGCGATCCTCGAGGTCAGCGGCGGCGCCGAGGTGCTGGCCGGCCGGCTGCTCGGCCTGTTCGGCGAGAAGCGCGCCCCGCTGGCCATGGGCCTGACCGGTCTCATCTTCGGCATCCCGGTCTTCTTCGACGTCGGCATCTTCGTCCTCGCGCCGATCGTGTACGCGGCCGCCAAGCGCTCCGGCAAGTCGATCCTGCTGTACTGCCTCCCGCTGCTCGCCGGCCTGTCCGTCACCCACGCGTTCCTGCCCCCGCACCCGGGCCCGGTGGCCGCCGCCGGACTGCTCGACGTCGACCTGGGCTGGGTCATCCTGATGGGCGTCGTCTGCGGTCTGCCGGCCGTCGTCGCCGCCTGGGTCTACTCGGCCTGGATCGGCAAGCGGATCTTCGTCGCCGTACCGCAGGACATGGTCGAGGCCGCTCAGGAGGCCAAGGACGCCGTCGTCGCCGAGCAGCGCGCCTCGGGTGTGGAGCCGCGGGAGGCGCCGGTGCCGCTCGGCACCGTCCTCGGCATCATCGGTACGCCGCTGCTGCTCATCCTCGCGTCGACCTTCTCCTCCATCGCCCTGGACCCCTCCACCCTCCGCTCGGTCATCGAGTTCTTCGGTCACCCCTTCGTGGCGCTCACCCTCGCCCTGTTCCTCGCCTACTACCTGCTGGGCATCCGGCGCGGCTGGTCCCGCAAGTCCCTGGAGACCGTCTCCACGTCCTGGCTGAAGCCGGTCGGCAACATCCTGCTGGTGGTCGGCGCGGGCGGCGTCTTCGGCGCCGTCCTCAAGGCCAGCGGTGTCGCCCAGGCGCTGTCCGACACCTTCAACGGCGTCGGCCTCCCGGTGATCGTCCTGTCGTACCTGATCTCCGTGGTGCTGCGGGTCGCGCAGGGCTCGGCGACGGTGGCGATCGTGACGACGGCCGGCATCGTGGCCCCGCTGCTGGCCGAGGGCGACCACTCGCAGGCGTTCGTGGCGCTCGTCATCATGGCCATCTCGGCGGGCTCGATCTTCGCCTCGCACGTCAACGACGGCGGCTTCTGGATGGTCGCCAAGTACTTCGGCATCAGCGAGCGGGACACGCTCAAGACGTGGACCGTGCTGGAGAGCGTGCTGTCCGTGGCCGGCTTCGCGGTCGCCGCGGCGCTCAGCCTGGCCGTGTGAACCGTGACGCCCGTGTAGGCGTCCGATAACGAAGTCGGGGCCGACTGTGCCCGGCACGGGTTCGTCGACCATACTCCTGCGGTGTGGAGCAGCGTATAGGTTCGAGCAGCCAGCCCCTGGAAGGCGCCGGGTTCGACCCGGCATTCATCCCCGGGCTCACCTCGCCCGTGTCCGCGCGGGAGGAGGACGGGAAGGCGACGCCGGAGGAGCCGGAGGACGACACGGCGTCCGGGGCGGAGGCCGGGGAACCGGCCGGGTCCTCCGACGCGGCCGTCGGGGCGGACCCGGAACCCGCCCCCGACGGGCCCGTGTTCGAGGCGTCCGACCGCCGCGCCAGGATCGTCGCCGACCACAGCGGTGTCCGGCTGCGGCTGGACGACCAGGAGTGCGACTTCCGCTGGGACGAGATCGGCGCGGTGGAGACGGAGACCGGACGCTTCGGCAAGCGGTACACGGTCACCGTCCACACCCCCGACCGCCGCTGGTACCCCCTCGAGATCGAGGCCGACTCCCGCAGTCGTTTCGCCGAGTGGGACACCGCGCTGGACACGGTCCTGGACGCCTACTTCGACGAGGACGCGGAGAAGTCCCCGGAGTCCGAGGAGACTTCCGGGGGCTCCGGGGGCTCCGGGGACTCCGAGGGCTCCGGGGACGACGGCGCCGAGCGGGAGCGGTGAGCGGGCGCTAGCCGCAGTACTGCCCCTCCTTCCCGATGGAGCGGTACATGCAGTCCGCGTTCTCCAGGAGCTGGAGCACGGCGTCCCGGTTGCGGGACGTCTCCCGCTCGATGACCTCGTCGGGCGGGTAGAAGCCGCCGCCCGAGGACGACCTCGGGTACATCTCGAAGGTGTAGCCGAAGATCTTGTGCGTGCCCCAGAGGTAGTCGTCGATCGACCCGTCCGTGATGTACAGGTCGCTGGACTGCTGGGGCGTGTACCCGTTGCTCGCGGCCATCTTCTGGCCGACGGCCTTGAAGGCGGCGTGGTCGTCGGCCGTCATGCCGGTCGTGGTGTCGGAGTAGGTGTAGCCGAACGGCCACAGCACCAGTTCGCTGTACGTGTGGAAGTCGATGCCGGCCGTGATCTGCTGCTTCCCGCCCACGACACGGCTGCGCACGAAGTCGGCCACGACCTTCACCTCGGGCGCGGACTCCGGCGCCGCACCCCGGTAGGTGTCGGAGGACTTGGACCCGGAGGAGCCGCCGCAGCAGCCCCAGCGGTAGTCCCAGTTGCGGTTGAGGTCGGTGCCGACGTACGACGAACCGGAGTTGGGCTGGCGGTTCTTGCGCCAGGAGCGGTACGAGCCGGTGGCGATGTCGTACTCGCCGCCGTCCGGATTGAGGTCGGGGACGATCCAGATCTCGCGCCCGTTGACCGCGTTCGTGATCCGGGAGTCGCTGCCGTATCCCGCGCCGAGTTCGCGCAGCAGGTACAGGGCCATCTCCACGGTGAGGTGCTCGCGGGCGTGCTGGTGGTGGGTGAAGAGGATCTCCGGCTCGTTCTCGTCCGTGGCCACGTTGTCGCTGATCTTGATGGCGACGATGTCGCGGCCCTGGTACGACGTGCCGATCACCCGCTTGCTCATGATGGACGGGTGGGCGGCCAGCCGCTGGTTGATCTCCGCGTTCATCTCGGCGTAGTTGTGGTAGCGGGAGTCGGCCGAGGGGAAGTCGTACAGGCGCAGCCCGTCGGCGGCCGACGAGCGGTCCGGGGCCGCGCCCAAGGGCGTGACCTCGTAGCCCTGCTGTCGGAGCGTGCGGATCTGGTCCGCGCGTCCGGAGACGACCACGGTCTCCTCGTCCGCCTCGTCGACGGTGACCCCGGAGCGCTGGATGGCCGTGCGGGTCAGGGGAGTCGTGTGGCGGTGGATCTCGTACTGGCGGATGTCGTCGGCCGTGGGCGCCGGCCGGTCGGCGCTGTCGGCGCCGGCCTCGGTGGCCGTCAGCGAGAGGGGCGCGGCGAGGGCGAGGGCGAGCAGTCCGGCGAGGGCGGCGGAGCGTCTGCCGCGGATGCGGAGTCGCATGAAGTCTCCTTGTGGGAGGTGGGGGTTGTTCATGGCGACGTGCGTGGTGCGGTGCGGTCATCCTCAACTGATGACATGATCAGGTCAAGTGTGGGGGGCGGTCGACGGTCGACCGGACGCATCCCGTGAAGATCCCCGCACGCCCTCTTGTCCGACCGGCAGCCGTCCGCTTTCTTGACCCCATGGCGGACACCACGGGAAACACCCAGGACACCGGGGCGGCGACCGCGCCCGGACCCCGACCGCGCAGGACCGGCTGGCGCTACATCGGCCCCGGCATCGTCGTCGCCGCGACCGGCGTGGGCGCCGGAGACCTGGTGGCCACGCTCATCGCCGGCAGCAACTTCGGCTACACCCTGCTGTGGGCGGCGGTCGTCGGCTGTCTGGTGAAGATCTCCCTCGCGGAGGCGTGCGGCCGCTGGCACCTGGCCACCGGCCGCACCCTCTTCGACGGCTGGGCGAGCCTCGGCCGCTGGACCACCTGGTTCTTCGCCGTCTACGCGGTGATCTGGGGCTTCGTCTACGGCGCGGCGGCGATGTCGTCCAGCGCCCTGCCGCTGCAGGCCCTCTTCCCGGACGTGATGGACCTCCAATGGTGGGGCATCGCCTGCGGTCTGGTGGGCCTGGTCTTCGTCTGGTTCAACAAGTACGACGTCTTCGAGAAGGTCATGACGGTCCTGGTGGGCGTCATGTTCGTGGTGACCGTCTACCTGGCGGTCCGGGTCACCCCCCACCTCGGCGACGCCTTCGCCGGCCTCCTGCCCGTCCTCCCGGACGAGAAGGACTCGGTCCTCAACACCCTCGGCCTGATCGGCGGCGTCGGCGGCACCATCACGCTGGCCGCCTACGGCTACTGGGTCAACGCCAAGGGCTGGACCAACAGCGGCTGGATGAAGGTCATGCGGCTGGACAACCGGGTCGCCTACGCCACCACCGGCATCTTCGTCGTCGCGATGCTGCTGGTCGGCGCCGAGCTGCTGCACTCGGCGAACATCGCCATCGCGAGCGGCGACAAGGGGCTGATGCAGCTCGGCGGCATCCTGGAGGAGCAGTACGGCACGGCCACCGGCAAGCTCTTCCTGATCGGCTTCTTCGCCACCTCCTTCACCTCACTGATCGGGGTCTGGCACGGCGTGAGCCTGATGTTCGCCGACTTCCTGGCCCGGCAGCGCGGTGAGCGGGAGGCGAGGGGAGAGGTGCTGGCCTCCGGCCGCCGCGAACGCTCCTGGGCCTTCCGCGCCTACCTGCTCTGGCTCACCTTCCCGCCCATGATCCTGCTCTTCCAGGACGAGCCGTTCCGCCTGATCATCATCTACGGCGTGCTGGGCGCCGCCTTCATGCCGTTCCTCGCCCTCACCCTGATGTGGCTCCTCAACTCCTCGCGGACACCGCGGGAATGGCGCAACGGCCCGCTCAGCAACACGATGCTCGCCGTCGCGGGCCTGCTGTTCCTCGTGCTGTGCGCGAAGCAGGTCTGGGACCAGCCGTGGTCGCAGTTCTTCTGACCGCCGTCCCTCGATGACACGGTGGGTCGGGGAAATGCCTCACGGACTTCCCCGACGCTCCGCGTGCGGGGGAAGGCCCCGCCCACCGTGCTGCGGGCGGGGCCGACGGGTGACCGGGACCGGCCGCCCCTACGGCAGGGCGTGGACGTGCGGGCCCACCGCGTTCGACCAGGCGTGGTCCGCCGTGGCGTCCCAGTTGGTGGACCAGGTCATCGCGCCCCGCAGGGACGGATAGGTCCTCGACGGCTTGAAGGAGCCGCAGCCGGTGCCCCTGGTCAGGCAGTCCAGGGCGGCGTTCACCACGGACGGGGAGACGTAGCCGCTGCCCGCGCCGCGGGTCGAGGCCGGCAGGCCGAGGCCCACCTGGGACGGGTCGAGGCCGTTCTCCAGCTGGATGCAGGCGAGCGCGGTGAGGAAGTCCACCGAGCCCTGGCTGTAGACCTTGCCGTCACAGCCCAGCATCGAACCGCTGTTGTAGTACTGCATGTTGACGACCGTGAGGATGTCCTTCACGTTCAGCGCGGTGCGGAAGTAGGCGTTGGACGTCGACTGCATATCGATGGTCTGCGGGGCCATGGTCAGGATCATCGACGGGCCGGCCTTCGCCGACAGGGCACGCAGCGCCTGGGTCATGTAGGTGGCATTCAGGCCGTTCTCCAGGTCGATGTCGACGCCGTCGAAGCCGTACTCCTGCATCACCGCGTACACCGAGTTGGCGAAGTTCGTCGCGGAGGCGGAGTCGTTGACCGCGACGGTGCCCTTCTCGCCGCCGACGGAGATGATCACCTTCTTGCCGGCCGACTGCTTGGCGCGGACGTCCGCCTTGAACTGGTCGACGGTGTAGCCGTCCAGGCCCGCCGAGTCGAGGTTGAAGGCGACGGCGCCCGGTGTGCCGGTGGCGTCGGCGAACGCGACCGCGATGATGTCGTACTGGGAGGAGACGTCCGAGATCCGCTGGACGGCGGCGCCGTTGTCGAAGTTCTGCCAGTAGCCGGTCACCGCGTGCCTGGGCAGGTCACCGCCCCCGCCGCCGCTCTCCCGCGTGCGCGCGGTCACCGCCGTCGACTTCGGCGACTCGCCCGCCGCGTTGGTCGCCGCCACCTGGAAGCCGTACGACGTCGAGGCGGCGAGGCCGGTCACCGTGGCCGACGTCCCGGAGACCGCCGTCACCCTGGTGCCGTCGCGGTAGACGGTATAGCCGGTCGCGCCCGACACCGCGTTCCAGGCCAGGGACACCGAGGAGGACGTCGTGCCCGAGACGGTGAGACCGGCCGGGGTGCCCGGGACCGTCGGGTCCGGATCACCGCCGCCGCCGCCCCCGTCGGGGCCGAAGACCGACACGTCGTCCGCGTAGTAGGCCGCCTGGCCGTACCAGCCGTGGGTGTAGACCGTCACCGAGGTGGTGGAGGAGCCGGTGGTGAAGCTCGTCGAGAGCTGCTTCCAGCTGCCGGAGTCGGGGCTCCAGGTGGACACGTCCGTCGTGCCGGTTCCGGTGACGCCCAGGTAGGCGTACCCGCCCCGCACCCAGCTGCTCAGCCGGTACGTGGAGTCGGGCTTCACCGCGACGGTCTGGGTGCAGCGGGCGCTGTCATGCCCGGCCGGGGTGGCCTTGAGGGCGGACGCGCCCGCGTGCACGGGGGAGGAGACGGTGGTGCCGCTGTCCGCCGAACAGGTCCAGTCGCTCAGGCCCGCCTCGAAGCCGGCGTTCCTGGCGTTGTTGACGTCCGCCGCGGACGCCTGGCCCGCTCCGGCGAGGGGAAGGGCGAGGGCGAGGGCGGAGACGAGGGCTCCGGCCCAGACGCGTCTGCTGCGGCCGGGCGTTCCTGGTACGCGGTGCACTGGGGCCTCCGGTGGGGGAAGTCGGGGAGTCAGGAGCGACGGTGGCCACCGTTCGAGGGACAACGTGGTCCAGACCAATCTTCTTGTCAATAGGTCCAGACCGGAAACCCCGTCACCGGGGCGGGAGTAGGGCACTCGCGGGAGGGGAACGTGGGCCGAGAGGCAGGGGGTGGGGGTCCGGCGTCCAACCGGTGCGCGGAACCCTCGCCGCCGGGTCGGCGCCGAGCCGGCGGGACGATCGACCTGTCCCGGTTTGACGCACCTTGTGCACCAGGAGTTGCTGTACGGCTACACAATCGCTGTTCTCCGGTCACGGACCCGCGGTTACAGTGCTCACGTAGTCACGCAGTGAAGTCACCGGGGTGCATCGCAGTCACGACCCCGGCGGGCTGCCGGGTACGGGGAGAACGGGGAGCCGCGCATGCCAACTGCCATTGCCGTGACCGGCGCCGACATGGCGTTGCCGGCCCAGGACGAACGGACCCTGCCCGCCGTCGTGCTCCGGGACATCGACACCCGCCCCCTGGAACAGGCGCTGACCGAACTGCAGATGCTCGTCGAGCAGCACGGCCACGTCATCGTCGTCTGCTCCCGGGCCGCCCCCACGTCCGTCCAGCGGCGCCTGCACACCCTGCGCTCCCTGCTGGAGAGCGACCGCATCGCCTTCTTCCGCCCCGATCTGCCCCCGCTCGGACTGGCCGTCCTGGCACGCCAGTTGCGCCAGCTCGCCTCCTGCGACCTCAGCCCCGGCGTGCTCGCCTCCGCAGGCCGCCTGCTGATCCACTACATCCACGCCGGGGCGCTGCTCGGCTCCGTCGCCCGGCTCGACCGCGTGCCCGTGAACCTCAAGCAGCACGCTAAATCCTGGATGCCCGGCAGCCAGTTCGCCGTACTCGCCCACCCGCAGCCCCAGCTCGTCCGCCTCGGTCCCGACACCAAGCTCGACGGCCCCGAGTTCGGCACCTGGATGCTCGTCGCCAAGGGCCAGCTCCAGTCCGACTGGGTCACCGCGACCCTGGCCCCCGCCTGGCAGGTGCAGGGGCTGCGCGAGACCCCGCTGCCCGCCGAGTCCCCGGGCTGGTGGGGGACGGGCAAGGTCGTCGAGTTCTGCACCTACCTGCCCGACCTGTCCGTCCTGTACCAGCTGGTCACCTCCGTACGGCGCGGCACCTGCCACTGGTGCGGCATCGACGTCATCGGCGACCGGTGCGTGTTCTGTTCCGCCGTGCCGCCCGCCCCCGAGGGCACACCCGCCCTCACCCACCGCACCTGACCGTTCGTCCACCGCACCAGCCGGCCCGATGATCCCGATGAGGTTGTACGGTTCATGAACTCCCGTCAGCGCCGAGGCGTGATACTCCTGCTCCTGTCGGTCCTGTGCGCCCTCGGCGCGTTCGCCGGCGTGCTCTCCGTCATCAGTGACGTGAAATCAAAGGTCGGCCCCGAGGTCACCGCCTACCGGCTGAAGTCCGACATCGCGCCCTACACCGCGCTCGGCACGGACCAGTTCGAGAAGATCTCGATGCCCGAGCGCTGGCTGTCGGAGAACGCCGTCACCGACCTCGCCGACATCCGCGGCAAGATCGCCGTGACCACCCTGCGCGAGGGCTCACTGCTGCAGAGCGACATGGTCGTGAACCAGCCCGAACTCCAGCCGGGGCAGCAGGAGGTCGCCATCATGATCGACGCGGCCACCGGCGTCGCCGGCAAGATCACACCGGGCGCGTCGGTCAACGTCTACGCCACCTTCGAGGGCGAACGCGAGGGCGCCCCCGCCCAGTCGAAGATCATCGTGACCAACGCCAAGGTCCTCGACGTGGGCCGGATCACCGCGCTCCAGCCGGACGAGAACGACCGGGGCGGACAGCCCACCGACGCCGTCCCGATCACCTTCGCGCTGTCCGCCATCGACGCCCAGCGCATCACCTACGCCGAGTCGTTCGCCCAGCGGGTCCGGCTCGCGCTGGTCGCTCCCGGAGGCGGCACCACCGTCCCGGAGCAGGACCGGACGTACGAACTCGCCAAGGACAAGTGAGAGCCGCATGCCCACCAGGATCCTCCCGGCAGTCGGCGACGCGGACGCGGTCCGGTCCATCACCACCCTGCTCAGCCAGCTCCCGGACGCCGAGCCGGTGGCTCCGGTGGCCGACTCCACCCAGCTCGTCGACACCCTCGCGCGCCTGGCCGCCGAGTCCGTCGACGAACTGCCCGAGGTCGTGGTCGTGCACGAGCGGATCGGCCCGGTCCCCGCACTGGAGCTGATCCGCGAGGTCGCCCTGCGCTTCCCCTCCGTCGGCGTCATCCTCGTCACCTCCGACGCGAGCCCCGGCCTCTTCCAGGCGGCCATGGACTACGGCGCCCGCGGACTGGTCGCCCTCCCGCTCAGCTACGAGGAACTCGCCAGCCGCGTCCAGGCCGTCGCCCAGTGGTCGGTCGGCGTCCGCCGCCATCTGGGCGTCGGTGTCGACGTGTTCACCGGTGTCGGCGGCACCGTCGTCACCGTCAGCGGCTCCAAGGGCGGCGTGGGCGCCACCCTCACCGCCGTCCAGCTCGCCCTCGCCGCCCAGGCGTCCGGCCGCCCCACCGCCCTGGTCGACATGGACCTCCAGACCGGCGACGTCGCCTCCTACCTCGACGTCCAGTTCCGCCGGTCCGTCGTCGACCTGGCCGCCGTCGGCGACATCTCCCCGCGCGTCCTGGCCGACGCCGTCTTCCGCCACGACACCGGCCTCGCCCTGCTGCTCGCCCCCGCCGAGGGCGAACGCGGCGAGGACGTCAGCGACCGCTCCACCCGCCAGATCATCAGCGCCCTGCGCTCCCGCTACGAGGTCGTCGTCATCGACTGCGGCGCCCAGCTCGGCGGGGCCGGCGCGGCGGCCGTGGAGATGGCCGACCGGGCCCTGCTGGTCACCACGCCCGACGTGATCGCCGTACGGGGCGCGAAGCGGACGGTGCGGATGTGGGACCGGCTGCAGATCCGCAAGGCGGAGGAGACCACGATCGTCGTCAACCGGCACACCCGGGCCACGGAGATCCAGCCCCCGCTGATCCAGAAGATCACCGGCACGACGGTGGCGGCCACCACGGTCCCCGCCCACTTCAAGGAACTCCAGCAGGTGGTGGACGCCGGCCGCGTCCACGAACTGGAGAACAAGAGCACGGTGAAGCAGGCCCTGTGGGGCCTGGCCGGCGAACTCGGGCTGGTCAAGGCCGCCGAGGGCGCCCAGAAGGGCAACCGGCTGCGTGGCGACCGGGGGTCGGTGAGCTTCCGGCGGAAGAAGGACGACGGGGGATGAGATCCATGCGGACGACGACTCTCCGGCAACTCCGCGCACGCGACCGGGGCCAGGTCACCATCGAGTTCCTCGGCATGACGCCGACGATCCTGGTGACACTGGTGGTGCTGTGGCAGCTGGTGCTCGTGGGATACACCTTCACGCTCGCGGGGAATGCTGCGGACGAGGCGGTACGGGCGGCGACGGCGGCCGACCCCGGGGCTCGTCAGGGAGCCTGCCGGAACGCCGGCCTCGACAAGCTGTCGGGAGCGTGGGCGGGGGGAGCGGACGTGACCTGTGCGACCGGAGGCGGCTTCGTCACCGCCGACGTGAAGCTGGACGTCCCCCTCCTCTTCCCGGGCACGGTCTCCTTCCCCTTCGACGTGACGGGCCACGCCGGCGCCGTCGAGGAGGAGGAGGACTGAGATGCCGTACCGACGGAGCCACCACCACCGGCCGGACCGCGGCCGCGACCGCGGGCAGGCGGCACTGGAGTACCTGGGCTTCCTCCCCATCCTCCTCATCGTGGGCATGGCCGTTGTGCAGCTCGGCCTGATCGCCTACACCGCCCAGCAGGCGGGCACCGCGGCACGGGCGGGCGCGCGCAGCGCCTCCCTGGACCGGGGCGCCCAGGGGGCGTGCACGGCAGCCGTCAGCTCCTGGCTGGCGGACGGCACCGCCTGCGTGCCGGTGGGGCTCGGCGAGGAGGTCACCGTGATCGCCACGGTCGACATCCCCTCGATCGTCCCCGGCTGGGACTTCGGCCCGGCCCGCAAGACCGCCACGATGCCGAAGGACCGCTGACCGAGGAGCCGCGAGGACCGGACGGACCGACCAGGACGAACGGACCACCAGGACGAACACCGACCGGGACGAACACCGACCGGGACGAACACCGACCAGGACGAACACCGACCAGGACGAGCGGCAGAAGACGAGCCACCGGAACGAGGAGCAAGCGACTCATGAGCCTGCGGGCACGCATCAACTCCCCCGAGGAGCCGGGCGGACGGGGCGAGGACGGCCACCTGGTCGCCTCCTACCGGGCCAAGCTCCTGGAGGAGATCGACCTCGCGGAGATGAGCTCGCTGGCCGCGGCCGAACGCCGGGCCCGGCTGGAACGCGTCCTGGGCCACATCATCAGCCGCGAGGGCCCGGTCCTGTCGACCGTCGAACGCTCCCAGCTGATCCGCCGCGTCGTCGACGAGGCACTCGGCCTCGGCATCCTGGAACCGCTGCTGGAGGACGCGTCGATCACCGAGATCATGGTGAACGGCCCCGACGCCATCTTCGTCGAGCGCGGCGGCCGGGTCGAGCAACTGCCCCTGCGGTTCGCCTCCAACGACCAGCTCATGCAGACGATCGAACGCATCGTCTCCACGGTGAACCGCCGCGTCGACGAGGCCAACCCCATGGTCGACGCCCGCCTCCCCTCCGGCGAGCGCGTCAACGTCATCATCCCGCCGCTGTCCCTGACCGGCGCCACGCTCACCATCCGCCGCTTCCCGCGCTCCTTCACCCTCCAGGAACTCATCGGCCTCGGCTCGCTCGACGAGCAGATGCTGTACCTGCTCGCGGGACTGGTGCAGGCCCGCTTCAACGTCATCGTGTCGGGCGCCACCGGCACCGGGAAGACGACCCTCCTCAACGCCCTCTCCGGCCTGATCCCCGAGGGCGAACGCATCATCACCATCGAGGACTCCGCCGAACTCCAGCTCCAGCAGCCCCACGTCATCCGCCTGGAGTCCCGCCCCCCGAACGTCGAGGGCAAGGGCAAGGTCACCATCCGCGACCTCGTCCGCAACTCCCTGCGCATGCGGCCCGACCGCATCGTCGTCGGCGAGGTCCGCGGCGGCGAGTCGCTCGACATGCTCCAGGCCATGTCCACCGGCCATGACGGCTCCCTCGCCACCGTCCACGCCAACAGCGCCGAGGACGCGCTGATGCGCCTGCAGACCCTCGCCTCCATGTCCGACGTGGAGATCCCCTTCGTGGCGCTGCACGACCAGATCAACAGCGCCCTCGACGTGATCGTCCAGCTCACCCGCTTCGCCGACGGCGCCCGCCGCATCACCGAGATCGCCCTGCTGGAGAGCCACGGCTCGGAGCCGTACCGGCTGGCCACGGTCGCCCGCTTCCACGCGCAGCCGATGACCGCCGACGGCCGCGTCCACGGCGCCTTCGAGCACTACCCCCTGCCCCGCCGCACCGCCGACCGCCTCTTCATGGCGAGCCAGCCCGTCCCGCAGGCGTTCGGCGTCGCCCACTCCGCCGACCAGCTCGCCACCCGAGAAGCCAGGTAGGAACCATCCCCATGGATCTGCAGAACCTGATCAGGCTGACCACCGGCATCGCCCTGCTGACCTGTGTGCTCGCGGTCGTCGGGGTGCATTCCTACGCCTCCGGCAGGGCGCAGCGCCAGGCGCTGGTGGACCGCCTCTCGGCCACGGGTCAGATCCCGGTCGTCGGCCGCCGGCGCCACTTCCCCACCCTGGACCGCCGGCTGCGCCGCACCAAGCTGGGCAGGAAGCTGGAGCTGCGCCTGCTGGCCACCGGCCTGGACATCACCCCCGGCGAGTTCTTCGCCGCCATGCTCGCCACCGTCGCCGGGCTGTGGCTGATCGGCCAGGCCACCCTCGCCCCGTTCTTCGGCCCGATCGCCGGACTGCTCGGCATCTGGGTGGCATGGCAGTTCCTCAACTGGCAGCGCCAGAAACGCATCGAGAAGTTCATCAACCAACTCCCCGAGCTGGCCCGCATCCTGGCCAACGCGACCCAGGCCGGCCTGGCGCTCCGCACGGCCATCGGCATGGCCGCGGAGGAACTGGAGGCCCCGGCGGGCGAGGAACTGGCGAAGGTCGCCAACCAGCTCGCGGTCGGCGCGTCCATGGACGACGCCCTCGGCGAACTCGCCGACCGCCTCCCCTCCCGCGAACTGGTCGTCCTGGTCACCACCCTGGTGCTGTCCAACCGGGCGGGCGGCCAGGTGGTGAGCGCCCTCCGGAACCTGACCGAGACCCTGGAGGAACGCAAGGAGACCAGGCGCGAGGTCCGCACCCAGCTCTCCCAGGTGAGCATGACGTCGTACGCCGTTCCTGTCCTCGGCGTCGGCTCGTTGTTCCTGATGAACGGGGTGAAGGACGGCGCCCTCGAGCGCATGACCGGCTCCCCGGCCGGCCAGGCCGCGGTGATCATCGCCTTCGGGCTGTACGCCGTCGGCTTCGTCCTCATCCGCCGACTGTCCCGCATCGACGTCTGACCGGAGAGGAGGCTGACCGACATGGGACTTCTGCTCGCCCTGCTGATGGGCCTCGGAGTGTGGGGCGTCTTCGCCGGCATCCGCATGTACCGGGCCGAGGCGAAACTCCCCGGCGACCTGATGCTGGCCCTGGAGGTCGGCTCCACCCGCACCGGCGCCGTCGACTCCCTCGTCGACCGCATGGGCATGCGCTACGCCCCCGCCGTACTGCGCGTCATGGGCCCGGCACGGGTCGCCAAGTACCGCCGCAAGATCGACCTGGCGGGCAACCCCGGCGGCCTCACCATCGACCGCTACGCCGCCCGCCGCGCGGTCTACGGCGCCCTGGGCGGCGTCGGCTTCCTGGTGTTCCTCATGCGCGGCCAGCTCTTCGTGGCGCTGCTGCTGCTCGCGTTCGGCGCGTTCTGGACGGAGGTCGGCATCTGGTCCGCGATCCGCATCCGCAAGGACGTCATCGAGCGGACACTGCCGGACTTCCTGGACGTCCTGGCGGTCGTGGTCAGCGCGGGCCTGGGCTTCCGGCAGGCACTGGACCGGGTGTCGTCGAAGTACGAGGGTCCGTGGGCTGACGAACTGCGCATCACACTCCGGCAGATGGACCTGGGCATGAGCCGCCGGCAGGCGTTCGCGGAACTGCGCCGCCGCAACGACTCCGAGCAGGTGGCGATGTTCGTGACCGCGCTGCAGCAGGGGGAGGAGCTGGGCGCGCCGATCGTCGACACGCTGGTGTCGCTGGCCAAGGACATGCGCCGCACGGACGCGCAGAACGCCCGCAGGAAGGCGGCCCGCGCGGTCCCCAAGGCCACCATGATGATCACCACCTTCATGGTCCCGGCCACGATGATCCTCCTCGGCGCCGGCCTGATCCTCGGCTCCGGCACCGACTTCGGTTCCCTCACGGGCGAGTAGGGCGGAGGCAAGGCTCACCATGACCACGACGAGAGAACGCACGCGGCTGCGCCGCCGTCCCGCCGAACCGTCGGAGATCACCACCCCGCCGGCGGGCACGGTCCTCCCGCCCTACGCGCGAACCGGCGCCCCGGACGTCCCGGTGACGTCGGTGACGCCGATGCTGCCACCGGGCTGGGAGCCGGTGCGCGGACCCGCGGCAGCCGGCGGCACCGAGCTTCCACAGGGGCCACCCGTACCCGACGGCGGACCCCGCACGGGGGATGCGGGCGGGGACTCCCGCCCGGCCGAAGGCAGGACGCGCCCGCCGCACCCCGCGCCCGACGCGCAGATCCAGGCCAACGCCCTCCAGGCCCTGTGCCGGCAGGTGTTCGGCTTCCGCCTGGCGATGATCGCCGTGGCCGCCCCCGCCGCCCTGCTCAACGCCGGTCCCGGCTGGGGCACCCGCCTCGTCGCGACCGCCGTGGTCGTCACCTTCATGGCGTCCTACATCCTCTTCCGCGACTGGGAACGCTTCGGCCCCCTCCTCCTGCGCCACCCCACCCTCCTGGCCGTGGACACCCTCTTCGGGGCCCTGCTCCTGGTCTCCGCCGGCCCGGACACCACCCTCGCCTACGTCAGCGTCTGCACCCCCCTCCTCGCGGGCCTGGTCTACGGCTGGCGAGGCGCCGCCGTCTTCGCCAGCCTCCAGGGCCTGATCCTCCTGCTGGTCTACGCGACCCTGGAGGACCCGCACACCGACCTGGCCCAGACCCTGCTCCTCCCCGGCCTCTGCGTGGTCGCGGGAGCCGTCGGATCCAGCCTCCGCAAGCTGATGCTCCGCCTGGGCCAGGCGACCCAGGCCCTCACGACGATCCAGGCCCGCCTGGCGGTGACGGAGGCGGTCAGCGCGGAACGGGCCCGCCTCGCCCGGGAGATGCACGACTCGGTCGCCAAGACCCTCCACGGAGTGGCCCTGGCGGCCGACGGCCTGGCCGCCACGGCGGGCGCCCCGAGCATGACCCCCGGCCTGGTGAAGCAACAGGCGGAGCTGGTGGCCCGCTCGGCCCGCCGAGCCGCCGCGGAATCGCGCGAACTCCTCGCCGACCTCCGACGCGAGTCGGACCCGGACCAGGGCACCGACGTCCTGGTCGAACTCGCAGCCCGCACGCGCGACTTCAGCAAGCGCACCGGCCTGCCGGCGTCGTACGCCCCGACCGGCGAGGACACCGTCCCCCCGGTCCCCCCGGCGGTGGCCCGCCAACTCCTCACCATCGCCCAGGAGGCCCTGGAGAACGCCCACCGGCACGCGAGACCGACCCGCGTCGACGTCCGCGCGGGCGTCCACGGAGACCTCCTCCGCATCAGCGTCTACGACGACGGCTCCGGCCTCCCCCCGGGCACGAACCTCGAGAACCTGCGCAGGGCGGGCCACTTCGGCCTGGTGGGCATGGTCGAGCGGGCCGCCTCGGTGGGAGCCCGCATCCGCATAGGCCGGGGCACCCTCGCCCAGGGCACGGAGGTCCGCCTGGAACTCCCGCTCGCGGCGGTGACGCCGACAACTCCGACGGAGGGCACGCCATGACGACACCACCGCCGAACCCGTTCGAGGACGTCCCCCCGCCGGCCTCGCTGCGCGTGGTCGTGGCGGACGACAACCCGGTGGTCCGCGCCGGCCTGACCGCCCTCCTCACCGGCCGCGAGGACATCACGGTCGTCGCGGAGGCGGCGGACGGCAGGGAAGCCTACGAGGCCGCCCGCACCCACCGCCCCGACGTGGTCCTCCTGGACGTCCGCATGCCCGGCGTGGACGGCATCGCCGCGCTCCCCTACCTGGTGGGGATCGCCCCGGTCGTGATGCTGACCTACAGCAGGGAATCAGAGATCGTCCAGGAGGCCCTGCGCAGGGGAGCGGGCGGCTACCTGGTGCACGGCGAGTTCACGGCGGACCAGCTGGTGTCGGCGGTGCGCGACATCAAGGAGGGCCGGCCGCACTTCACCCCCACGGCGGCAGGTGCGTTGCTCTCGCAACTCCGGCAGGGCCCCGGCCCCGCTCAACCCCTGCCGGAAGGGCTGGGTGCGACGCACGCAACCCCCCATGAGCGCAACGGGATCGGCCTGCCCCGCATCCCGAACCCACCTACTTCTGCGGAAAACCTTTCGCGACTGCAACCAGATGTGGCACAGTCGACGTCTGGACGGACAGGTGGCCGGCCGGCCGCTCCGGACAGGTCCGGGTTTCAACTCAGCACGAGGGAGGCGGAGATCATGGACCTCATCGCATCCGGCATGAACAACCAGCAGATCGCCGCCACCTGCTTCATCAGCGAGAAGACGGTCAAGAACCACATCAACCGCATCTTCGCCAAGCTCCACAGCACCAGCCGTTCCGAGGCCGCGGCGAAGTGGCTCGGCACGGCACCGGGTTCGGGTCGAGGAGTGGGGGGACTCCGGTGACAACGAGGGCAAGGAAGCGGTGGGTCCGCGATTGGGCCCGGGAATGGGCCCTGGGACCCTCTGGCGGACGGGGCGCCCGGACGTACGTTTCTCCTGTCGAAAGCGGCCCCACCAACGAGGCCGCCACCGCGTCAGCCGGAGGGGACCACCATGAGCAACTGGATCAACACCACCGTCAGTTACCTCCAGTCCCGCGCAGCCCGCGACGACAAGGGCCAGACCGCGGTGGAGTACCTCGGCATCATCGCGGTGGTCGTGGCCATCGTGCTGGCGATCACGGGGACGGACATCGGGCAGTCGATCTACGACGCGATCACGGAGCAGATTGCCGAGGTCACCGGCTGATCCGGCTGTTCCGTAATTACGGCGACGCAGGGCAGGCTTTCCCCATTTACATCACGGTGGTGGGGGGCCTGCTCTTCCTCGCGTTCGCATACTTTGCAGTCGGCCAGGCCGCGGCAAACCGTAACGACGCCCAGACAGCAGCTGACGCGGCGGCGCTCGCAGCAGCCCAGGACAGGCGGGAAAAGCTCGCTGACGCGTTGACGAAGAACATCAACGATCCCACGGTGTGGGCGGAGATTTTTGCTGGCTACGCGCCGGGGATCAGTCCCTCGTGCTGGCGTGCCTATCAGCTTGCCGCGCAGAACGACGCGACCGCTTTCTGCACGCCCAGTGGGCCTTTGTCGTTCACGGTGCAGGCTGTGACGATCGGGACAGTCGGAGAATCTATCGTCCCGGGCACTGAGAACAAGAGGTCCCGTGCAGAGGCCACTGCGGTGATCGAGCCTCGCTGCGACTTCGAGCTACCGACAGCCGGTGTCCTGGGCCTGCTCACTTGTGAGGGCAAGGAGTGGGAGTTGGACCCGAAGGCGCCTGCGGAACTGCTCCCGAAACCCGAAGATCTGTTCGACGTCCACCTGGCCGACTGACAGCGAACGACGAGTGACGAAGGAAGCGGAAGGCATGAGTATGCGGTTCACGACGAAGGCCCGCAGGGGGGTGGTCGCGCTGACTATGGCGGCCGGACTGGCCCTCGGAGTGGCTGGCTGCGGTGGTGGGGGAGATGACGACAAGAGGCCGGAAACCTCGGCGTCCGCGACCAAGGACCGTGGTTCCGACCCCAGTGCGCAGGAGGGACAAGCAGACGAACTTCTCGCTGAACTGAGGGGTTCGAACGGACTTCTTCTCCAGATTACGTCTGCACAACGCGATGCCGGGGGGTTCGTCACGGTCAATGCCACGTTGAAGAACGACGGAGCTAAGAGCACCGTAGTCCCGGCTGCCCTGAGCGGAAATGAAACGGAGATCATTCGGAACGGACGGTCGCTGGGAGGGGCCACGCTAGTCGATTCGAAGGGAAAGAAGCGGTACTACGTACTGCGAGACACGGACGGCCGCCCGTTGACCACTACGGGGTTCTCGACAGTCAAGGCAGGAGAGAGCCTGTCCGTTTTCATGCAGTTCCCCGCCCCGCCCACGGAGGCCTCCGAAGTCACCTTCCAGCTGCCGACCTTCGCCAGCGGCACCATCCAGATCTCTGGGTGAGGCAGAGGATGACTCATAACCGCCTGCTCCTCATCGCGACCGTCGCCACTCTCCTGGCCGTGAGCCCGGGCGTGGCCCATGCCGACGACGGCCCCAGCGTCCCTCCCGGTACCGAGGCCACCCCCTCGGCTCCCGTCGAGCTCGACCCCAACGACCCCGACCTCAAGCTCCCGGACGGCGCCACTCTCGCCGAGCCGAAGGTCCTGGACATCAAGCAGGTCGTCGAGGACCAGAGCGGCGACGAACGCCGCGAGGACACCAACTCCGACGTCAAGTTCGCCCTGCAGGCCGAGGTGCTGTTCGGCAAGGACAGCGCCAAGCTCGGCGGGGAGGCGAAGTCCCGCATCGCCGCCATCGCGGACGAGATCAAGACGCAGAACGCGACGAGGATCCGCGTGTTCGGCTTCACGGACAACCTGGGGTCGTCCGCCCACGGCGACGTCCTGTCCCGTAAGCGGGCCGATGCCGTGCACGGCGTCCTCGTGAAGGAGCTGAGCGACTCCGACGTCACGTACGAGGTGCGTGGTTACGGCGAGCAGTACCCGATCGCCGACAACTCCACGGAGGCCGGCCGCAAGAAGAACCGGCGGGTGGAGATCTCCTTCCCGCGCTCGGAGGGCTGATCACCCGGCGTCGAGCTGGTGATCGGCCCAGACGTAGGTCGCGGGCAGCAGGTCGGTGACGGGCACGGCCCGGAGGTCGTCACCGTCACCGACGATGACCCGCACCTCCGGGAAGTAGTCGAGGAGTACCTGGCGACACCGGCCGCAGGGTGGCACCACCCCGCGGTCGCGGTCGCCGACGGCCACCACGGTCTCCCACTCGTACACGCCCTGGGCGGCCGCCGCGCCGATGAGGACGAGTTCGGCGCAGGGGCCGCCCGTGAAGTGGTAGGCGTTCACCGCGGTGATGACACGCCCGTCCTTGGCCCGCGCCGCGGCCGCCATGGTGTGGTTGTCGCCCCGACAGCGGGTCCGTGCGACGTGGGCCGCGGCCCGTACGAGCTCTTCGTCGACGGGCTGTTCACGCGGGGTCATGTGCTGCCTCCGGCTATCTCTTCGATGATCCCGGAGGCTGCGGCGCGGCCCTCGGGTGTGGGCGTGAGCGGGTACACGTGTACCGCTCCCTCGCAGACGGTCGTCGTCACCCGGGCGCCTTCCGCGGTCGCGCGGCGCTCCAGCAGGCGCACGTCGGGAAGGGCCAGGTCACGGGTTCCGATGTACACGTGCGTGGGCGCGAGGCCGGTGAGCGGGCCGTTGACCGGGCTCAGGCGCGGGTCGGCCGGGTCGTCGCCGCCCGCCCAGGCCCGGCCCAGCTCGACCAGGCCGACCGGGGACAGCCAGGGGTCGTGGCGGGCGACGGCCGGTATCTCCGGGTTGCCGAGGGTCAGGTCCAGCCACGGGGCTATCAGCACCAGCCGGGCCGGCTGGGGCAGCCCCAGGGCGTGCAGCGTCTGGGCGAAGCCCAGGGCCAGGCCGCCTCCGGCGGAGTCCCCGACGAGGGTGATCCCGGTCGCGGACGTCTCGGTCAGCAACTGCCGGTACACCTCGGTGACGAAGGGATACGCCTCCCGGTACGTGTGCTGGGGAGCGAGGCCGTAGAGAGGGACGTCGACGCGGACGCCGGCGTCGGCGAGCGCGCCGATGAGAGCCCAGTGCTGTGTGGCGATCTCGCTGACGTAGGCCCCGCCGTGCAGGTGGACGGCGGCGCGGGAGGTCTTCCGTCCGCGCGGTGCGACGGTCCGGCACACGAACCCCGCCACCTCCCGGGTGGAGACGTCGTGACGTCTGAGCAGAGCGGCCGGCGGGCGGGCGGGCGCCTTCGCCTGGCGCAGCCGCCGCCTGGCCCGGGCGACGCTCGACGAGCGTGGCCTCATCCTGAGCCGCGCGTACAGGGCGACCCCGTGCATGGCCAGACTCACGGATCCTCCCGTTCGATCGACAGCCGCGCCCCCACCCGCAGTCCCCACCCTTCCATGGCCCCCGCCTCCGCCTCGAGCACATGCCGTGCGCGGAGCCGGGGCCGTCCGAGCCGTCCCGGCGGCATGGTGCGTACGGCGAGGACCCGGAGCCGCCGGTCGAGGTAGGCGACGTCGATGGGCATCCGCATGCGGAAGGTGTGGACACTGTTGGCGGGGGAGAGGAGCAGCGCTCCGTCGAGGGAGTCCCGCCCCAGCAGTCCGGTCGTGCGGGCCCGGTAGGAGGTGGCGATCTCCAGCGGGACACGCGCGACCGGCGGCCCGTCGTCGGGCTCCCCGCGCACCGTCAACTCCCCGTGCCCGTCCCGCCAGCGACCCATCGGCGACCGACCTCCTCACGGCGCACCCGCGCCACCACGCACCACAGCCAACACGAAGACGACCCGGTGAACGTACCTTCGGCAGGCCCTTGGGCGTCAGTGCTTTCGCAGGTGTGCCGCCAGGGCGGCGAGGGTCTGTGCCGTCCCGGCCGGGCTCGCGACGCACGGACCCTGGTGCGTGTCACCGACGACGCGGCGGGCGTCGGCGGACCGGGCGGCGCCCGGACGAGCTTGGGTGCTGCTTTGGGCCCACGGGCCCATGCCCTGACATCCGCCCCTCCTTACCCTCGGGCCGAGCCGTGAATCAAACACGGTTCGAAAAGCGGGAGTTGTGGAGGGGGCGGGCATGGCCTGGATCGGGGGAGGGGCGGCGGCCCCGCCGGCGCACGGGGGTGGGAGGCGGGACATGCCCCGGCCCCTGTCCCGTGCTCTGCTGCTCGTGCACGCGCTGTTCGCGTTCACCGTGCTCGGTGGTGCGGGCCTGCTGCTCACCGCCGCGTCGGTCGACGCGGTGGACGGCGTCTTGCTGGCCCAGGTGGGCTACGCGGCCGCTCCCGGGATGCTCGGCTGGTGGCTGGCCCGGCGCACCTGGCGGGGCGGGGCCGCGATCCGGGCCGGGCTGATCGCCGTACAGGCGTGGCTGGTCCTGGGCTCGGTGTCCAACATCGCCGACGGGTCGGCCCGCGGGCTCATCCAGCTCCTCATCCCCCTCCTCGTCCTGTTCCTCCTCACCCGCCGGGACAGCCGCGACTGGTACCGCCTCGCCGAACTCGAGCGGCGCGAGCACCGGCCCTTCTCCCTGCCCCGGATGATCCGATGGCGCCGGGACGACGGCCAGACGTCCGTGGAGTACGCCGGTCTGATCGCGGTCGTCGCGGCGATCATCGCCGCCCTCGTCGTCACGGGACTGGGCGGGCAGATCCTCACCGAGGTCCAGGCACAGGTGTGCCGGGTCACCGGAGCGGCCTGTCCCGCGCCCGGCGCCGGCGGCGGCGACGACGGCCAGGTCACCGCCGAGGACGGCGGCGAGGGCGGAGACGGCGGCGAGGGCGGCCAGGACGGTACGGCCGGCGGCACGGGGGACACCGGCGGCGACCCGACCGGCGGCACCCCCGCCGCCCCGCCCGGTGACCCCTCCGTCGTCGACCCGGTGGCCGCCGCGGACGAGATCGACGAACCGCCGTACGAGGACCCGACCGCCGGCGACGAGGACGCGGGCGAGGGTGAGGGCGACGAGGGCTGCTTCTCCGGTTTCGGCGCCTTCTTCGGGTGCGCCGGGGACCAGCTGGGGCAGGTCGGCACGGGCCTGTTCGTCGACGGCGTCTGGGGTGACCTCACCGGCATCTGGGACGTGGTGACCAACCCCGTCGACACCTGGAACGGCCTGATGGACTATGGCAGTTCCCTGGGCGACGAGTGGATGGACAACACCGCGGACGCCCGCCGGAAGTGGGACGACGGCGACTACCTCGGCGCGATCTGGGACTGGGGCGGAGCCTCCCTCGGCACCGGCGGCACCGTCCTCTTCGACTCCTTCATCGGCGACGACGTCGTCGAGCAGTGGGACAACGGCAACGAGACCCGCGCCGTCACCACCGTCATCTGGAACGTCGGCTCCCTCTTCATCCCCGGCTACGGCGAAGCGAAGATCGCCGAGAAGATCGGCTCGCTCGGCCGGCTCAGCAAGGTCGTCGACGACGCCACCGAGGCCGCCCAGGACGCCCGGCGAGCGGCCGAGGCGGGCGACCTCGACGCGCTGGAGGACGCCGCCCGCCGCGCCGACGACGCGGCCGACGAGGCGGAGGACACGGCCCGCCGCACCGGCTGCACCATCGCCGCGCCCGCCCCCCGGATCCCGTACGGCGACAGCCCGCACCCCGGCCTGAACGGCGGACCCGGCTCCGGCACCACCGTGCTCGCCGCCGGCCCCCTCGCGGACCGCCCGTACGTCCTCCTGGCGGAGGGCACCTGCGACGAGGAGGCCAGGCAGCAGGCCGAGGAGGCCCGCGCCGCGGAACGCCAGGCCTACCTGGAACGCAAGCGTGCCGAGGAACCGGCCCGTGCCCAGGACGCGCAGGCCAGGAAGAAGCAGTACCCCGACCCCGAGCACGGCGACACCAGGGATCCCCGCAACTACAACCCGCCGGACTGGGCCGACGACCTGAGCAGCCGCACCTACGGCGACGCGGACGGCGGCGACGGCTTCTGGGCGAGCCGTGACCGCAACCCCGCTCCGACCTGGCCCAACGAGTCGTGGCTGCGCTACCAGGAGCAGGTCACCGGCACCCAGCGCGGGTACGAGTACGTCGTCCCGCACCCGGACCCCGACGTGCCGGACGTCGAGTTCGACGGCTGGGACTCCTCCCGGCAGACCTTCCTGGAGGCCAAGAACGGCTACGACAGCTTCCTCACCTCCGACCGCACGGAACTCACCCCCTCCGGCAGCGAACGGCTGCTGACCGAGGCGCGCCGGCAGGTGAGCGCGGCGAACGGCAAGGACATCGAGTGGCACTTCTCCAACAAGGAGGTCGCCGACGCCGCCCGGGAGGCCTTCGAGGACGCCGGCCTGGACATCGAAGTCGTCCACACCCAGCAGGCCGACATCGCCGGCGGGAGGAAGCCGGAGGCGTTCGGCTGACGGGACGCCGGACGCACCGGGTGGCGGCCCGAGTTGCGTCCTAAGGTGGTCGCGGCAGCGGACGTGGGTGAGCGGCGAGAGAAGAGGAACGGGACATGCGACGCGTGGTGCGGGGCTTCTGGGGCCCCCGGCAGGAGTCGGCGGAGGAGCTCGCCGCACGGTGGAGCACGACGCTGGAGCGGTTCGCCGCGCTGCTCCCGGAAGCGGTGCCGGGGGGACGGACGGCGGGGCAGTGGCGCACGGCGCCGGCATCCGGGCCCGCCGGGACGCTCCGGACGGACGAGGCCGCGCTGCTGAGCGCGCTGCGCACGGCCCGGGAGGCGGACCCCTGGGCGGCGGCGAACGGGACCTCGCTGCGGCTGCTCGCCGGCGACCCCGCCCCCGGCTGGAAGGTCGAGATCGCCGGTCTCGCGGGCGGAACACCGGACAGTCTCCTCCAGTCGCTCGTCGCGACGATCACCGCCCCCGACGGGGCGGTCCTGCCCGACGCCGCGCTGCTCACCGCCGTGGCCCAGGCGTGGGATCCGGACTTCGGGGACGTCGGCGACCGGACCGTCACCGCCGCCCTGAAGAGCGAGGCCGGCTTCAAGGTCGGCACGCCGTCCATCGGCTGGACCGGCTACCTGTCCGCGGGCCGCGCCGCCCGCGTCCCCGCCGACCTGCGCGCCGAGCGCTCCGAACTCCCCACCGGGGGCCTCCTCCTGACCATCGCCTCCCCCGGGGACACCTCGGCCGTCGTCGGGGCGTACGAGACGCTCCGCAAGAGCGGCGCGCTGGAGCCCTTGCCCCGCCCGATGAACCGGCCCGCCCTGTGACAGCCCGCGCCGGCGAGCCCTACGACACCCGGCGAGCGGTGTCCGCCGTCGAGTCGGCCCTCGCCGCCCCCCTCCCCGGCCCCGGCCCCACGGCCGACGAGGGGGAGCCGGTCACCGGGGAATGGCTGTCGACCGGGGGCGAGGGGTTCCTGCTGTTCCCCCTCTGGGAGAGCGAAGCCCTCACCGGGGTGTACGACCGTGACTGGACCGACGCGGAGACGGCGGCGGAGGCGAACCTGACCGCCCTGGTCACGGAACTGGACTCCCGCTGGGGGCCGCACCGGACGCTGCCCCTGCTCGGACCGGAGTCCGCAGGTCCGTCCGGGGAGCCCTTGCGCACCCTCCTCGCCAAGGACTGCACCGGCGACCTGGCCCTCTGGGGGCCACTGCCCGGCCCCGCCCCGCGCTGGGCCGCCGTCTCCCTCAACCACTCCGACGGCGACGCCCCCCTGATCCTCACGGCCCTGGTCACCGACCGCCCGGTCGAATCCGGGTGACGGCAGGCGGGCCGTGCGGAGAGGAAGGGCCCATGACGACAGTCGGCGCGCTCTTCCGTCCCCGGCTCGCCCCCGAGCGGCTCCGCGGCGGACCTCGGGTTGGCCGGGGACGCGGAGGCCGTCGCCGCGGCGGTCCGGTGGCCGGCCGACGGTACGGACGGAAATAAAGGGGCGACAGGACGGGGCGTCCTCGGGCATCGTCGGCTCATGTCCGACCAGCAGACGCCCACGTTCTCGGAGCTCGTCGCCGAAGGCGCCGCCGTCCCCACCGAGGGATGGGACTTCTCCTGGTTCGAGGGGCGGGCCACCGAGGCCCGGCCCTCCTGGGGGTACGCGCTCGCCCTGGCGGGACGGCTGGGGGAGGCCGCTTCCGCGCTCGACATCCAGACCGGCGGGGGCGAGGTCCTGGACTTCGCCCTCGCCCGCGCCGCCCGGCGCCCCGCGCCCACCGTCGCCACCGAGGGCTGGCCGCCCAACGCCGCCAGGGCGACGGCGCTGCTCCGGCCCCGCGGTGTCGCCGTCGTCGCCTCCCCCGAGGACGCGCCGCTGCCCTTCGCCGACGAGGCCTTCGACCTGGTCGTCAGCAGGCATCCCGTCACCACCCCCTGGGGTGAGATCGCGCGGGTGCTGCGCCCCGGCGGCACGTACTTCGCCCAGCACGTCGGGCCCGGCAGCGGCGGTGAAGTGGTCGAGTTCTTCCTGGGCCCGCAGCCCCGGGAACAGTCGGAGGCCCGGCACCCGGACCGCGAGCGGCACGCGGCGGAGGCCGCGGGGCTGGAGACCGTCGACGTGCGGGCCGAGCGGCTGCGGATGGAGTTCCACGACATCGCCGCCGTGGTGCACTTCCTGCGCAAGGTGATCTGGATGGTTCCCGGCTTCACCGTCGACGCGTATCTGCCCCGGCTGCGTGCCCTGCATGAACGGATCGTGACGGAGGGCCCGTTCGTGGCCCACAGCAGCCGTCACCTCTTCGAGTTGCGCAAGCCGCGGGCATGACGGGACCGGTTTCCGCATCGTTATCGGTCCTGGCTGGCCTCCTGGCCGTCCCCTCGCGTACCTTCGGACCCAGGTGATTCGCGTAAGCAAAGCTGCGCGGTGCGGTACCGCGCGGTGGAGGGGGCTGCGCGGTGCCCGATCACCCGCGCTCCCAAGCTTGGAATCCTCCGCGGGGGTCAAGCGGACGCTGCCCTCAGGGGTCACCCGTCAGGGGGATGGCCGGAAGAGCGGTTCGGGGGTGGCGTGTCGCCGCCACAACCTGCACACAGTCCCCTCAATTCTCGGATTTCCCCAGGATGTGGCCGGGTTTCGGCCGACCGGGACCCGCGGAGGGCCCCCTTCCGGACCCCTGGGGCGTCGCCGGATGGCTCCGGAGAGTAGTTGTGGCCCGTCAATGCGCGCGACATCACTCACGAAGGGTTATGGTGGAAACCCCCCCTCGGGCCGGTCCGTCTCCCCCCCACGGACCGGCCCGTTTTTTCATGCCGCCCCGGGCGTGACCTCCCCCGAGGGCGTCTGGCTAGAGTCCAGGCATGTCGAACGAGCAGCCGACACCGCAGCAGCAGCCCCCCGGGCAGCCCGGCGCGTACGGTCCCCCCGCCGGGTACGGGCCCTACGGGCAGCAGCCCCAGGCGTACGGGCAGCAGCCCCAGCCCTACGGTCAGCCCGGTGCCCACCCCCAGCCCGGCGCCTACCCGCACCCCGGTGCCCAGCCGCAGGGCTGGGCGGGTGGCCCTCCGCCGTACCCCCACGACCCGTTCCAGCCCGTGACCATGCCCGGCTCCGTACGCGCCGCGCAGATCGTGATCTTCGCGACGTTCGGGATCGGCGTGCTGCTCACTGTCGTGACGGCCGCCACCGTGGGGCCCGAGGAGGCGGGACGGTTCTTCAGCACGTACCTGATGGCGCTGGTGCTGTTCATCCTGGCGTTCCAGTACCGCAAGGCGGGCAACGGCGTGCGCGTCGCCTCCATCGTGCTGGCCTCGGTGCAGATCCTGTTCGCGCTCAGTGCGGCCGCCCAGGGCGTCCCGCTGGGGATCGTGCCGCTCGGCACCGCCGTCGCGATCATCGTGCTGCTCAGCCAGGGAACCGCCCGGCAGTGGTTCCGGCGCCGGCACATGACCGGCACACCACCGCCGTACGCGTCGTAGAGCCGACAAACGCACCACCCCGGACTTTGGGGACCCCCGCCCCGGCGGGGGTACGCTTCGCCTTCGGGGACCGCCATACGGGCAGGGACCGCCCGCGGCCGAGACCGGGCCGCTTGCCGCGCGACGCGGCGGGGTGCCACGCCTGTCCGATCCGTACGGAGGGGCTGACGATCACGTGAACCTGCGCGACAAGCTGCGCGGCCTGCTGGTCAGGCTGTACGCACGCCGGGTGGAAGGCCACCTGGACACCGCTCAGGTGCCGGGGCACATCGGCGTCATCATGGACGGCAACCGCCGGTGGGCGAAGGCCGCGGGTTCCAGCACCGTCCACGGCCACCGGGCCGGCGCCGACAAGATCGAGGAGTTCCTCGGCTGGTGCAGCGAGACGGACGTCGAGGTCGTCACCCTCTGGCTGCTGTCGACGGACAACTTCGACCGGCCCGAGGAGGAACTCGTCCCGCTGCTCGGCATCATCGAGGACGTGGTGCGCAGCCTCGCCGCCGACGGCCGCTGGCGGGTCCACCACGTCGGCACGCCCGATCTGCTGCCCGCCGGGATGCAGACCACCCTCAAGGAGGCCGAGGCGGCCACCGCGCACGTCAGCGGCATAGTGGTCAACGTCGCCATCGGGTACGGCGGTCGCCAGGAGATCGCCGACGCCGTCCGGTCCATGCTCGTCGAGGCCCAGGAGAAGGGCACCTCCCTGGAGGAGCTCGCCGAGGCCGTCGACGTCGACATGATCGGGCGTCACCTCTACACCCGCGCCCAGCCGGACCCCGACCTCGTCATCCGCACCAGCGGCGAGCAGCGGCTGTCCGGTTTCATGCTCTGGCAGACCGCGCATTCGGAGTACTACTTCTGCGAGGTCTTCTGGCCGGCCTTCCGCAAGGTCGACTTCCTGCGGGCGCTGCGCGACTACGCCGCCCGCCACCGGCGCTACGGCGGCTGAGCGGGCCCCGCGGCGCCGCCCCGCCCCGCTGGTCACACACTGTTCACCGGCACGCCGTCATATGCCGTGGCATGGCTGGTCCCGGATGAGGGAATAAGCCAAGCAGGCCGACGCCCGAACCACGGGTGTCGGATCTCAGCGGGCGGCACGGGAGCCGTCCGCCCGGGAGGCCCTTTTGCAGCAGCCCGACCGTGCGGTCACGGCACGGACGAAGCAGCGGAGGGCCGGTTACCGGCCCCCTGTGCAGGAGGGCCGTAGACCGGTCCAACTCCGCTCCGTCGCTCCCCGACCTCATCCGAGGGGGTACGTCCTTCCGTGGTGACCAGCGCAAAGCGCCACAAGCCCGACCGGCGCACCTATGTTCTCGACACCAGCGTCCTGCTGGCCGACCCAGGCGCCCTGAACCGCTTCGACGAGCACGAGGTCGTGCTCCCCATCGTCGTGGTGACGGAACTCGAGGCCAAGCGGAACCATCCCGAACTCGGCTATTTCGCCCGGCAGGCACTCCGCCTGCTGGACGACTACCGGGTCCGGTACGGCCGTCTCGACGCCCCCATTCCGACCGGGGACCTCGGCGGGACCGTGCGGGTCGAGCTCAACCACTCGGACCCCGGCGTGCTGCCCAGCGGCTACCGCCTGGGGGACAACGACTCCCGCATCCTCGCGGTCGCCCGCAACCTGCAGGCCGAGGGATTCGACGTCACCGTGGTGTCGAAGGACCTCCCGCTCAGGATCAAGGCGTCCTCCGTCGGACTCCTCGCCGAGGAGTACCGTGCGGAACTCGCCATCACGGACTCCTCCGGCTGGACCGGAATGTCCGAACTGACCCTGCCCGGCGAGCAGGTGGACATCCTCTTCGAGGAAGGGCACGTGTACGTGCCCGAGGCGTCCGGCCTTCCCGTGCACACCGGCCTGACCATCCAGTCCGAGCGCGGCAAGGCACTGGGACGCGTCACCGCCGACGGCGACGTCCGGCTGGTGCGCGGCGACCGGGACGTGTTCGGCATCAAGGGCCGCAGCGCCGAGCAGCGCATCGCGCTCGACCTGCTCCTCGACCCCGACGTCGGCATCGTGTCCATGGGCGGCCGGGCCGGCACCGGCAAGTCGGCGCTGGCGCTGTGCGCGGGCCTCGAAGCGGTCCTGGAGCGCCGGCAGCACCAGAAGGTGATGGTCTTCCGTCCGCTGTACGCGGTCGGCGGACAGGAACTCGGCTACCTGCCCGGTACCGAGGCGGAGAAGATGAGCCCCTGGGCGCAGGCGGTCTTCGACACGCTGTCGGCCGTCACCAGCCGCGAGGTCATCGAGGAGGTCACCGCGCGCGGCATGCTCGAAGTCCTGCCGCTCACCCACATCCGGGGCCGCTCGCTGCACGACGCCTTCGTCATCGTGGACGAGGCGCAGTCACTGGAACGGAACGTCCTGCTGACCGTTCTGTCCCGGATCGGTGCCAATTCGCGGGTCGTTCTGACCCACGATGTCGCCCAGCGGGACAACCTGCGGGTCGGGCGGTACGACGGTGTGGTCGCCGTCGTCGAGAAGCTGAAGGGGCATCCGCTGTTCGCGCACGTCACGCTGACCCGGTCCGAGAGGTCCCAGATCGCCGCCCTTGTGACCGAAATGCTAGAGGACGGTCCGATCTGACCCCGGAATTCCAACAGGTGTCGGTTACGCGGTAGTTGGCGCCGCCCGGAAAGGCGAAGAGCCTAGCCGGGCGGCGTCGGCGTGTGCGTGGCTTTCCGAGAATCCCCGGGGCCAAACGGGATGTGAGCTTTCACACGCAACGGAGAATTGCCTCGCGCCGTCCGGTTACGGCAGAGTCTCATTCCTGTCAGGCCCCGCATACGACACACCTGCACCCCATGGGGGTACCACCCACGCCTTTGGGCAGTGGGGGAGGTGCAGCACCACAGTTCCAACTCCATAGCGTCGTCGTATGCCGCCCGTGCACCACGTGGCGCTCCTCGCGAGGAGTTGCCCACCGGGCCCGTGCCTCCCGTGACCCGCAGTTGGGGAGGCCAGCGCCAGGGGCACGATTGCGTCCGCGAGGGTCACCGAAGCGGTCGATGCTGGAAGGAAACCGTGTGAGCCGGATCTCGGTCCGGGGATTCGCAGTGGCTTCGGCCACGGCGGTCACCGCTGTCGGAAGCGTCGTCGGCGTTGCCTCGGGCAGTACCGCGCAGAACAACGACGCGGAGGCGACGGCAAGCGGCACCACGCTGCTCGCGGACATCCCCGCGGGCCAGCAGGCCCAGGTGCAGACCGCGTCCCTGACGCAGCAGGCCGAAACGATGGCCATCGCCGCGGACGCGAGCGCCAAGAAGGACGCCGAGGAGGCCGCCCGCAAGGCCGCCGCCGAGACCGCGGTCGCGAAGAAGAAGGAAGCGGCCGAGAAGGCGGAGCAGGAGGCCAAGGAGCGTGCGGAGGCCAAGGCCGCCGCCAGCCGCTCCGCGACCCGCGACGCGTCCAGCTTCCCGGTCCAGGCGTCCTACACGGTCGCCCAGGTGCAGTCGATGGCGCGGCAGATCGTGCCCGCGGACCAGTTCCAGTGCTTCAGCAACATCGTGCAGCGCGAGTCGAGCTGGAACTACCGGGCCGACAACCCCACCTCCGACGCCTACGGTCTGGTGCAGGCCCTCCCGGGTTCCAAGATGGCCTCGGCCGGAGCCGACTGGGCCACGAACCCCGCCACCCAGATCAAGTGGGGACTCGGCTACATGAACGACCGCTACGGCAGCCCCTGCGGCGCCTGGAACTTCTGGCAGGCCAACCACTGGTACTAGGAGTACCGCGAGCCGGCCGCCACCGTCCCGCTCGACCCCGCGACAGCCCCGCACCGTCCTACGGTGCGGGGCTGTCGCCCTGTACGGTCTGACCGACGACTCCCCCAGGGGAGTGGTGGGGTGAAACGGGGGAAGAGGACGGATCATGTCGCGAGTGCCAGGATGGCTCGGCCGGGCCGGAGCACGGCTGACCGAGGTCAGCAAGCGGCTGGAGGAGCGCCGTGCCGAGGTGGCGCGGGACCTCCGGCCCGACGACGAACCCACCCCGCGGGAAGACGGCCCGGACCCCGACCGGTCGCCACCGCCCGCCGAGTACGCCGCCCCCGCGGCCGTCGCCGTGCGGCCCGACCCGGCGCAGGCCGTTCCCTGGGGGGTACGGGTCGCCGCCGAGGCCGGCTGGCGGCTGCTGGTGCTGGCCGGCACCGTCTGGGTGCTCATGCGGGTCATCAGCGCCGTACAGCTCGTCGTCCTGGCGTTCGTGGCCTCGCTGCTGATCACCGCGCTGCTCCAGCCGACCGTGGCACGGCTGACCCGGGTCGGCGTGCCGCGCGGGCCGGCCACCGCGCTGACCGCGCTGTTCGGGTTCGTCGTCATCGGCCTCATCGGCTGGTTCGTGACCTGGCAGGTCATGGAGAACATCGACCACCTCTCCGACCAGATCCAGGACGGCATCGACGAACTGCGCAACTGGCTGCTCAACAGCCCCTTCCACGTCACCGACAAGCAGATCAACGAGATCGCCAAGAACCTGCGGGAGGCGGTCGGCGCCAACACCGAGCAGATCACGTCGGCCGGCCTGGAGGGCGTGACCGTCGTCGTCGAGGCGCTCACCGGCATACTGCTGGCCGTCTTCTCGACGCTGTTCCTGCTCTACGACGGCAAGCGGATCTGGGAGTGGTCGCTCAAGCTGGTTCCGGCCGCGGCCCGTCCGGGTGTCGCCGGTGCCGGGCCGGTGGCGTGGCGGACGCTGACGGCGTACGTGCGCGGCACGGTGATAGTGGCTCTGATCGACGCGATCTTCATCGGCCTCGGCATCTACTTCCTCGATGTGCCGATGGCGGTGCCCCTCGCCGTCTTCATCTTCCTGTTCTCCTTCATCCCGCTCGTCGGCGCGGTGGTGTCCGGGGCGCTGGCGGTGGTCGTCGCGCTGGTCACCCAGGGCGTGTTCACGGGCGTGATGACGCTGGCGGTGGTGCTGGCGGTGCAGCAGATCGAGGGGCACATCCTCCAGCCGTTCATCCTGGGCCGCGCGGTGCGGGTCCATCCGCTGGCGGTGGTGCTGGCGGTCGCCTCCGGTGGCATGATCGCGGGCATCGGGGGCGCGGTGGTCGCGGTGCCGCTGGTCGCGGTCACCAACACCGTCGTCGGCTACCTCCGGGCGTTCTCCCACGAGGCGGCGGTGCTGCGCTCGCCCCGGCCGCGTGGCGCCACGGCGATGTCCGCGCCGGACGCCCCGCCGCCTGCCGCACCGTCACCGCCCCCGGCACCCCACCCGGACGACCCGCCCGAGTCCTAGTGCCGCAGCGGGGCTGGGCGGCCGTCGGCGCAAGCGGAGAGTGGGGCGCGGATGTCCGGGGACGGGGAAGGGCCCGCCCACTGGGGTGTGGACGGGCCCGGGGAGGGTGGGGGTTACTGCGCCGTCAGGGCCGCTTCCGCGTCCAGCGTCGCCGCCACCGCCTGGATCACCGCCGCGATCTTGAACGCCTCCTGGACCGCCTCGCGCTCCAGCCCGGCCTTGCGCAGCACCTGCTCGTGGGAGTCGAGGCACATGCCGCAGCCGTTGATCGCGGACACCGCGAAGGACCAGAACTCGAAGTCGACCTTGTCGACACCCGGGTTGCCGATGACGTTCATCCGCAGACCGGCACGCAGGTTGCCGTACTCGTGGTCCGACAGCAGATGACGCGTGCGGTAGAAGACGTTGTTCATCGCCATCACCGCGGCAGCGGCCTTCGCGGCCGTGTACGCCTCCGGCGACAGGTTCGCCTTCGCCTCCGGCTCCAGTTCGCGCAGCACGATCGGCGAGCGCGAGGCGATCGCCGTCGACAGCACCGTGCCCCACAGCTGCTGGGCCGGAAGGTCCGAGTTGCCGATGACCGAACCGAGGTTGAGCTTCAGGTCCTTGGCGTAGTCCGGTATGCGGGACTTCAGGGAGTCGAGGGACATGTCAGGTCACTCCCCGGCCAGCAGCGCGACCGGGTCCAGGGTCTCCTCGCCCTTGGACCAGTTGCACGGGCAGAGCTCGTCGGTCTGCAGGGCGTCCAGCACCCGCAGGACCTCCTTCGGGTTCCGGCCCACGGAGCCGGCGGTCACCATGGAGAACTGGATCTCGTTGTTCTGGTCCACGATGAACACCGCGCGCTTGGCGAAGCCGTCCTCGCCCTCGATGCCGAGGTCGCGCATCAGCTCGTGCTTGGAGTCCGCCATCATGGGGAACGGCAGGTCGCGCAGGTCGTCGTGGTCCTTGCGCCAGGCGTGGTGGACGAACTCCGAGTCACCGGAGAAGCCGAGGACCTGGGCGTCCCGGTCGGCGAACTCCTCGTTCAGCTTGCCGAACGCGGCGATCTCGGTCGGGCACACGAAGGTGAAGTCCTTGGGCCACGCGAACACGACCTTCCACTTGCCCTCATGGGTCTTGTGGTTGATCGTCTCGAACTCCTTGCCCTTCTCCAGCGAGACGCAGGCGGTCAGTTCGAACTCGGGGAACTTGTCACCGACAGTGAGCACAGGCCCTCCTTGCAGCGAGGAAACGCCCGGATCGCGGGCATTTCCCATGGGTTGGACCTTGTTGATGTTGGCACAGGCTGGATTGATTCGTGAAATAGCTACACTCGGTCGTGTCGATCGGAGGAGGCTATCAGTGACTGTGGGTAACAGGCGCAGGCAGCCGAGCCTGGCCCAACTCCGGGCGTTCGCCGCGGTGGCGGAGCATCTGCACTTCCGGGACGCCGCGGCGGCCACCGGGACGAGCCAGCCCGCGCTGTCGGGCGCCGTGGCCGCGCTGGAGGAGACCCTCGGCGTCACCCTCGTCGAGCGTACGACGCGCAGGGTGCTGCTCTCTCCGGCCGGTGAGCGGCTCGCCCCCCGCGCCAAGGCCGTACTGGCGGAGGTCGGCGTGTTGCTGGAGGAGGCCGACGCGCTGCGGGCGCCCTTCACCGGGGTGCTGCGCCTCGGGGTGATCCCCACGGTGGCGCCGTACGTGCTGCCCACCGTGCTGCGGCTGGTGCACGACCGCTACCCGCGGCTCGACCTCCAGGTGCACGAGGAGCAGACCGCCAGTCTGCTGGACGGGCTGGCCCGCGGCCGGCTGGACCTGCTGCTGCTCGCCGTGCCCCTCGGCGCACCGGGAGTGACGGAACTTCCCCTGTTCGACGAGGACTTCGTGCTGGTCACCCCGCCCGGGCACTGGCTCGGCGGACGGCGGGGCATACCCCGCGAGGTGCTGCGCGAGCTGAACCTGCTCCTGCTGGACGAGGGGCACTGCCTGCGTGACCAGGCCCTGGAGATCTGCCGCGAGGCCGGCCGCGCGGGGGTCGCGGCGACCACCACGGCCGCCGGACTGTCCACGCTGGTCCAGCTGGTGGCGGGCGGCCTCGGGGTGACGCTGCTGCCACGCACCGCCGTCGAGGTCGAGACCGCCCGCTCCAGCCGTCTGCTCACCGGCTGCTTCACCGACCCGGCCCCCGCCCGGCGCATCGCCCTCGCCATGCGCACGGGCGCGGCGAGGGCGGCGGAGTACGAGCAGCTCGCGGCGGCGCTGCGGGAGGCCTTGCGGGACCTGCCGGTGCGGACCGTGGAGGGCTGACCGCCGCGGCCCGCACCGGTCCTACTCCGTGCGCAGCCCGTCCGGGCGCATCATGCGCAGCAGCGGGGGCAGGCTCAGCAGGGTCACCACGAGGACGACACCCGCGCCGATGCCGGTCATCTGCAGGACGCTCGGCCAGTCCACACCGACCGGTGTGGCGGTCATCCGCAGCAGCACCGCGCCCAGGGTGATGCCCACGACCGCGGCCAGCAGCAGTCCCAGACCGATCGGGACGGCCGTCTGCCACAGCACCGACAGGCTCAGCGTGCGCCGCCGGGTGCCGAAGGCGACCAGCGCGGCCAGCAGCTTGCGGCGTTCGCGCAACTGCTCCAGCTGGGAGACCAGCAGGCTCGCCCCGATCAGCGCCAGGACGGCGGCGGCGCCGACGAACAGGCCCGTGCGGATGGAGTCGAAGCGCTCGGTCCGCTCGGTCGCGGACCACGTCATCGGATCGGACAGCGGGTCGATCGCGGCCGCCGTGTTGCGCACGTGCTCACGGGCGTGCGGCACCGAGTCGTCGATCGCCAGGTACAGCTGGCCGCTGACCGCTTCGGCCAGGTCGTCGGGCATCGCCCCCCGGGTCAGCAGGAAACCGCCGCGCTTCGTCCCGGTCGGGTCCTCGACGGAGTCGGCCTGCTTCAGCGCCCCGGGGACGGTCCACGCGACCTCCTTCATCTCCTCGCCGGAGGACGTCACCTCCGCGTACAGCTTCTGGCCCGGCCTGCTCAGCGACGGCGTGTCGGTGTCGTGCTCGCCGCCCCGCACCGCGAACACGTCGCCGTCCGCGCACGAGGGCAGCTTCGCCACCTCGCGCAGGGTCGCGCAGTCGCCTACGGTCAGCTGGGCACTGCGCTGCGGTTCCTCGGTGTACGGGCGGTCGGCGAAGTACCCCTCGGACAGCGGGTAGACCTTGCGGACGCCCTCGGTCTCCTCCAGCTTCGTCGTGGCCGCGGCGATCTCGGTGCCCTCCGGCACCCGGACCTGCATCTGCGCCAGCGACACGTCGTAGCCGGTCTCCTTGGTGTAGTCGGCCTCCACCCCGGCGAACAGCATCTGCAGGGCGATCGCGCCGGCGACGGCCACGGCGATGCCGTTGACCATGCGGGCCGCCGTGCCGCTGCTCAGCTGGAGCCGGCGCACGGCCAGCTGCCAGGACACGCTGCCCGAGCCGAGCCGGGCGACGACCGTCTCCACGAACCACGGCAGCAGCGCGGTGACGCCGACGAGCAGGCAGATGACACCGCCGGTGACCAGGTATCCGTTGAACTCCCCGTTCTCCTTGCCCTGGCCGAGCATGGGGACGAGCATGATGACGCCGGCCAGCGGGAACAGCAGCCGCCACCACAGCCGGCGGCGGGCCGGCCGCGCGGTGCGCACCACGCCCAGCGGCTCGATGACCACCCCGCGCAGCGCCAGCAGGGTCACCAGCACCGCGGCCGCCGGGACGGCCACCGCGACCAGCAGCGCCAGCAGCGGCGAGGGGTTCAGGTAGCTCGGGAAGACGCTGATCCGGAACACCTCGACGGATGCCGCGAACTCACGCCCCGCCAGGAAGAACCCGGTGCCGAACACCAGCCCCAGCAGAGCCCCGCCGAGCGCCTCGCCCGCGGCGATCCGCCGGGTCATGCCGCCGTCGGAGCCCACCAGCCGCAGCGCGGCCAGCCTGCGGTCGCGCCGCTCGCCGCCGAAGCGCACGGCCGCGGCGACGAACACGGCGACCGGCATCAGCAGCACCACGAAGACGACCAGGATCAACAGCATGAGGACCGGGTCCATCTCCTCCTCGGTGGGGTTGGGGTCCCCGAAGGAGTCGATGCGGCCCACCAGCCCGTCGCCGGCCCGGTCCGCGAGGCCCTGGGCGCCCGCGTAGTAGGCGAGTTCCTGCGAGCCGATCAGTCCCTGCTCGCCGATCGTCCCCACGATGTCGTACGGCAGCCGTTCCCGCAGCAGCGCGCCGTCGCCGGAGTCGAGGAGTTCCTTCAGCGCGGGCGAGACCAGCATGTCGCCCGGGGCGGGGAACTCCCGCAGGCCGGGCGGCAGCGGGGCCTTGTCGCCCTCCGGCTCCAGCAGCCGGCCGCGGATGTCCCGGCCGTCGAACTCCGTGTCGGTGTCCGCGGTCATCAGGGTGTCGTCGGCCCGCTGGATCTGCTCGCCGTAGGTGTAGTTGAGGCGGGCGTCCTCCCGCCGGTCCCGCTCCGCCAGCGCGGCGGGCAGGGCGGTGGTGAGCAGCAGCAGCGCCACGCCCAGTCCGACACCGACCGCGGTGAGCAGGGCCCGGGTCCAGCCCTCGCGTCCCCCGGCGAAGGCGAAGCGCAGCCCCATGCCGAGGTCCCGCGCCCACTGAGCGGCACTCATACGACGCGCTCCATGTCCCGGGACTTGCCGTCGCGCACGACGATCTCGCGGTCGGAGTACGCGGCCACCCGCGCCTCGTGCGTGACGAGGACGACGGCGGCGTTCGCTGACCGGGCGGCGTCGGTGAGCAGCTCCATCACCCGCTCGCCGTTGAGGGAGTCCAGCGCTCCGGTCGGCTCGTCGGCGAACAGCAGCCGCGGGCCGGTGACCAGGGCCCGCGCCACGGCGACCCGCTGCCCCTGACCGCCGGACACCTCGCCGGGCCGCTTCGTGCGGACGTCGTCGACCTCCAGGCGCTCCATCCAGGTCAGCGCGGCCCGCTCGGCCTCCTTGCGGGGCGTGCCGTTCAGCCGCATCGGCAGGGCGACGTTCTCCACGCAGGTGAGCTCCGGCACGAGTTGCCCGAACTGGAAGACGAAGCCGAACTCCGAGCGCCGGAGCGCGCTGCGCTCGGAGTCGCTCATGGCGGTCAGCTCACGCCCGTCGTAGGTGATCGAGCCGGAGTCGGGGGTGACGATCCCGGCGAGGCAGTGCAGCAGCGTCGACTTGCCCGAACCGGAGGGGCCCATCACGGCGACGACCTCGCCGGGGTGGATGGAGAAGCCGGCGCCGTCGAGCGCGGTCGTCGGGCCGTAGACCTTGCGCAGGTCCCGGGCGACGAGCAGGGAACCGGGGGGAGGGGTCGTGGTCATCGGGCCACCGCCTCACTGAGCTTGTCGAGACGCGCCGCGGTCAGCTCCAGCCAGCGCAGGTCGGCCTCGAGGTGGAAGAGGGCGTGGTCGCAGATGAGCTGGTCGGCGAGGTCGCCCCTGCGCTTGCGGTCGGTGAGGATGCGCATGCTGCGCAGATGCTCCGAGCGCTGCGTGTCGAGGACGTCGGCGGCGTCGCGGCTGGTGAGCAGCGCCAGGACGACCTTGGTGTAGAGGGTCGACTGGAGGTACGGCTCCGGCTTCTCCGGAGTGGCGAGCCAGCGCTCGACATCGGTGATGCCGGCTTCGGTGATCGCGTACCGCTTGCGCTCGGGGCCGCCGCCGGCCTCGATGCCGTCGACTTCGACGAGCCCGTTCTTCAGCAGGCGGGACATCGTCGAGTAGACCTGGCCGTAGTGCAGCGGCCGGTCGTGACCGAACTTCTCGTCGAAGGCCCGCTTCAGGTCGTAACCGTGACGCGGGCCGGACTCCAGGAGTCCCAGGAGGGTGTGACCGATGGACATGCCGAGCACTCTACACAGTGTGTATACGCACGGTGTATACACCGAGTGTGCAGAGCGCTGCGGGGTGTGCGATCCCCCAGGTGGGGGCCGATTGTCACGGTTCTGCCACCGGGGCCGGTGCGGCCGTTCAGGCCGACGGGGGTCCGGAGGCGGATCCCCCGGGGGGACGCCCGCGGCGGGGCAGGGGCCCGGCCTCGCCGGGCAGCCGACCCGCCTCGGCGAGGGCCCGCCGCAGCAGGAACTCGATCTGCGCGTTGGCCGAGCGCAGCTCGTCGTTCGCCCAGCGCGCCAGCGCCTCGTACACCGACGGGTCCAGCCGCAGCAGCACCTGCTTGCGCTGCGGCCGGCCCTGGGGGGCCGGGCCCCCGGACGGGGCCGTCACTGGTAGAGCGTCCCGGCGTTGAGGACCGGCTGCGCCGAGCGGTCGCCGCACAGCACCACCATCAGGTTGGACACCATCGCCGCCTTCCGCTCCGGATCGAGCTCCACGATGCCCTGCTCCTGGATCCGGGCCAGGGCCGACTCGACCATGCCCACGGCGCCCTCCACGATCTGCTGCCGGGCCGCCACGACCGCACCGGCCTGCTGCCGCTGGAGCATCGCCGAGGCGATCTCCGGCGCGTAGGCGAGGTGGGTGAAGCGGGACTCGATGATCTGCACGCCGGCCGCGTCCACCCGGGCGCGCAGTTCGACGGCGAGCTTCTCGGTGATCTCCTCGGCGTTGCCGCGCAGCGACAGGCCGTCCTCCTCGTGGGCGTCGTAGGGGTACTCGATGGCGATGTGCCGCACGGCCGCCTCGGTCTGCGTGGAGACGAACTCGACGTAGTCGTCGACCTCGAAGGTGGCCTGCGCGGTGTCCTCGACCCGCCACACCACGACCGCGGCCAGTTCGATGGGGTTGCCGTAGGCGTCGTTCACCTTCAGTACGGCGGTCTCGTGGTTGCGCACCCGCGTGGAGATCTTGGTGCGCGTGGTGAAGGGGTTCACCCAGCGCAGGCCGTCCTCGCGGATCGTGCCCCGGTAGCGGCCGAAGAGCTGCACCACCCGGGCCTCGCCCGGCGCCACCATGTTCAGTCCGCACATCGCGAGGAACGCGGCGATCGCTATCAGGACGCCGCCGGTGATCAGGACGGCCTTGGCGCCGGTCGCGGCGACCGCCGTGGCGGTGACGATCAGCGCCGTGCCGATGAGCAGCCCGACCAGTCCGAGGACCAGTGCGAGTCCGCCGCCGATGCTGTGCGCCGGGACCTCCCGCACGCGCGGGGCCGGCATCTCCGGCACATCGGCCGTGACCTGCGGGTCGTGAGTGGACATGGGTGATCCCCCGTTTCTCCGGGCGCCCGCGTGCGGACGTCCCGCGGCTAGCGCCGATTTATCTAAGTGATATCACTTTACCTCATCGCGGCAACCTCGGGCGCCTCTCGGACGTCGGTTCCTTTGAGGCGGGTGCTGATTGTCACGTCCGTAACGACCGGATCAGCAGCCCTTTGTCATAGCTCCCGGTGTTAGTTTTCTGAGCTGACCTGAGCGGCGAACCTGTGTGGCGGTCGAGCACACATGAACGAAGCGGAGCGGAACGGGCGTATGGGACGAGCGGAAGAAAGACGCGCACGACAGCGCGGCGGGCGCCGTGCGGCCCCCAGGGGCCGCAGCTCGTCCGGCGCGACCGGCCGCACCGGCATACGCCGGCTCTTCACCTGGAAGAAGATCGTCGGCACCTTCTTCGGCCTCTGCCTGCTCGGCATGGGCGCCTTCATCGTGCTGTACATGATGATCGACATCCCCGAGGGCAACGCCGAGGCGGAGTCCCAGGGCAACGTCTACAAGTACAGCGACGGCTCGGTCATGGCCCGCAGCGGCTTCAACCGGGAGATCGTCGACCTCGCCCGGGTCCCCAAGGACGTGCAGCGGGCCTTCGTCGCCGCCGAGAACAAGACCTTCTACAAGGACTCCGGCGTCGACATCAAGGGCACCGCGCGCGGTGTGTTCAACACGCTCTCCGGCAAGGGCGCCCAGGGCGGTTCGACGATCACCCAGCAGTACGTCAAGAACTACTACCTGTCGCAGGAACAGACCGTCACGCGCAAGATGAAGGAAGTGGTCATCTCCCTGAAGCTGGACCGGGAGAAGTCCAAGGACTACATCCTCGCCGGCTACATCAACACCAGCTACTACGGCCGCGGCGCCTACGGCATCCAGGCCGCCGCACAGGCCTACTACCGCGTCGACGCCGAGGACCTGACGGTCGAGCAGGGCGCCTACCTCGCCGCGCTGCTCCAGGCGCCGAGCCAGTACGACTGGGCGGTCGCGGGCGAGACCGGCAAGAAACTCGTCCAGCAACGCTGGAACTACGTCCTGGACAACATGGTCGAGCAGAAGTGGCTGGGCGCGGGCGACCGCCGGGGCATGGAGTTCCCCGTCCCCAAGGAGCCGAAGGCGGCCCCCGGGATGGAGGGCCAGACCGGCTACGTGGTCGAGGCGGCCAACAACGCGGTCAAGCGGCAGTTCGTCGAGCAGGGCATCGCCGAGGACATGAAGCAGGCCGACGCCCTGCTCGACCTCGGCGGCTACACCATCACGGTCAACATCGACAAGAAGAAGCAGACCGCGCTGGAGAAGGCGGTCAAGGCCAAGCTGACCAGCAGGCTCGACCCGGAGAAGCGCGACGTCGACGCCGACGTCCAGGCCGGCGCCGTCTCCGTGGACCCCAAGACGGGCGCGGTCGTGGCGATGTACGGCGGCGTGGACTACGTCAAGCACTTCACCAACAACGCCACCCGCGACGACTACCAGCCGGCCTCCACCTTCAAGCCGGTCATCCTCGCCGCGGCCGTGGACCAGGGCGCCGAGACCCAGGGCGGCGTGCCGATCAGGGCCGACACGATCTACGACGGCACCAGCAAGCGGCCCGTGAGGGACGGCGACCGCAAGGTCGGCTTCGCGCCCCCCAACGAGGACGACGTCGACTACGGCGACGTCACCGTCCAGGAGGCGATGAACAAGTCCGTCAACTCGGTCTTCGCGCAGATGGGCATCGACGTCGGCATGACCGACGTCGTGAAGGTCGCGGGCGACCTCGGCATGGACACCGAGGGCATGGAGGCCGTCCCCGCGCAGACCCTCGGCAGCATGGGCGCAAGCCCGCTGGAGATGGCGGGCGTCTACGCCACCCTCGCCAACCACGGCAAGAAGGTCACCCCCGCCGTGGTGAAGTCGGTCGAGCACAACAGCCGCAGCGTCGAGTTCGCCGACCCGGTCGGCGACCAGGCCATCAGCCGTGTCGCCGCCGACACGGTGACCTCCGTACTCACCGGTGTGGTCGACGACGGTACGGCCAGGCGGTCCGTGCGGGAGAACCCGCTGCGGGGCGGCCAGCAGGTCGCCGGCAAGACGGGTACGTCCGACAACAACAAGTCGGCCTGGTTCACCGGCTTCACCCCCGACCTGGTCACCTCGGTCGGCCTGTTCGGCGAGGACGACAAGGAGCCGCACCCGCAGGTGCCGATGTACAAGGCGGGCGGCGTCGACTACCGCGTCAACGGCGGTGGCTTCCCCGCCGAGATCTGGGCCGCGTACACCTTCGGCGTCATGGACGAGGTCAGCAGGTTCGACCTGGACACCGACCAGGGCGCCGCCGTCCGGCCGACCCGCACGCCGTCGGCCACCACGTCGGCCCCGGCCACTCCGAGCCAGGAGCCGACGACCCAGGAGCCCACCACCGAGGCCCCGGCCGAGACCTCGTCCGCGCCGCCGACGTCCGAGCCGCCGACGTCCGAGCCGCCGACCTCCACTCCGCCGACGAAGACGCCCCCCTCGGGGTCGCCGACCTTCGGCATCCCGGGCGACCCGGACGACCCGCAGTTCGGCGGGGATCAGTAGACCGGTGGACCCGGTGAACCCGGTGAACCCGGTGGACGAGGAACACGAGGGGCGCCCGGTGCGGTCACCGGGCGCCCCTCGTGCCGTGCGCACGCCGCACGCGACGGCTCAGCCGTGGTTCAGCTCGAACCACACCACCTTGCCCGTGCTCAGCCGGGTCGCCCCCCAGCGCCGGGCCAGCCGGTTCACCAGGTACAGCCCGCGCCCGCCCTCGTCCGTGGCCCGCGCCTGCCGCAGCCGCGGCAGCTGCGGCACGTCGTCGCCGACCTCGCAGCGCAGCACGTCCGTGCGCAGCAGCCGCAGCGTCACCGGCCGCGTGGCGTACCGCACCGCGTTCGTCACCACCTCGCTGACCAGCAGCTCCACGGAGTCGCTCAGCTCCTCCAGACCCCAGCGGGTCAGCGCCCGCCGGGCGAGGCGGCGGGCCCGGCCGGGGGCCGCGTCCTCCGGCTCCAGGAACCAGTACGCCACGTCGTTCGGCGCGATCCCGTCGAAACGGGCGGCGAGCAGCGCGATGTCGTCGTCCCGGTCACCCGGACCGAGCATGTCGAGCACCTCGTCGCACAGCGCCTCCAGCGGCGGCGGATGATCCGGACCGGTCAGCTGGGCGGTCGCGGCGAGCTTCTCCCGCAGCTGCTCGATGCCCGTCCACACGTCCCGCAGCCGGGACTCCACCAGGCCGTCGGTGTACAGCAGCAGGGTCGCCCCGGCGGGCGCGTCCAGCTCCACGGCCTCGAAGTCCACCCCGCCCACACCGATCGGCGCTCCCGCGGGCACCCGCAGCACCTCGGCCCGGCCGCCCAGCTCCAGCAGGACCGGCGGCGGATGACCGGCGTTGGCGATGGTGATCCGGTGCGATACCGGGTCGTACACCGCGTACAGGCAGGTCGCCATGCGGTCCACGCCGAGCCGCTGCGCCTGCTCGTCGAGGTGGTGCAGCACCTCCTGCGGGGGCAGGTCGAGCCCGGCCAGGGTCTGCGCGGTGGTGCGCAGCTGGCCCATGATCGCCGCCGACGTCATGGAGTGCCCCATCACGTCGCCGACCACCAGCGCCACCCGGCTGCCCGGCAGCGGGATCGCGTCGTACCAGTCACCGCCCACCCGCGCGGTCTCCGCGGCCGGCAGGTACCGCGACGCCAGCCGTACGCCGGTGCAGCGCGGCAGGGTCTCCGGCAGCATCGTGCGCTGCAGCTCGTCCGCGATGTACGCCTCCCGCCCGTAGAGCACCGCCTTGTCGATGCCGAGGGCGCTGTGCGTGGCGAGCTGCGCCGCGACCAGCAGGTCGTCGGCCTCGAACGGGATGCGTTCCGGACGGCGCAGGAACAGCGCCGCACCGATCACCCGGCGCCGGCCGCGCAGCGGCGCGAGGATCGCCCGCTGCCCGTCCGGCACGACCGACGCGCCGTCCTCGCCGAGGAGTTCGGGCAGCGCGGCCCGGGCGGCGGGCGCGTCCGTGAACACCGGACGCACGCCGCGCAGCACCTCGGCGAGCGCGCTGCCGGGCCGCACCGTGCACAGTTCCTCACCGACCGAGTCCAGCTCGGACGGCTCCGGCGGCGCGGCGACCGGCAGGAAACCGCCCTCGGTGTCCCGTTCGGCCGGGATCCGGTCGGTGCGGCGCAGCCGCAGCACCAGCGGACCGGTGGGCCGTTCGTCACCGACCGGCAGCGGGTCGCGCAGATAGACCAGGATCGCGTCGGAGAAGGTGGGCACGGTGGCCCGGCACAGCCCCATCACGATCTCGTCCAGGTCGATGCCGCGGGCGATCCGCCGGGTCGCGGCGCCGACGAAGCGCAGCCGGTCCCCGTCCCGCCGCATCGGCGTCGGCCGCCCGGGCGGCGTCACCTGCCCGCTGCGGCGCTCCGTGCCGTCCGGCGCGTGCCCCGCCCGGTCCTGCCCCGCGGCGGGCTGCACCGGAATGCCCTCGGGCGCCGGACGCGGCCGGGGCGTGTCCGGCCCGGCGCCCTGTCCGGCGCCCGGCTGGGAGTGCTCCGATCCGGGGTCGACGGCCGCAGGGTCCTGCCCGGTGCCGCCCGGCGTGACCGTGCCCGGTGACGTGGCCCCGGACGCGGGCGGCTCACCGCCCGAGCGGCCCTGTACCGGTAAGGCGGCCCCGGTGCCCGGCACGCGGGCCGGTGTCGGGGTACGCAGGAGCGCCCCGCGGGGATCCGCGGGGTCCACGCCCGGCTGCGGGCGTTCGAAGGAGGTCGGCTGCTCCGTCACGCGTGTCGAGTCCATCCGTCCGGCGCACGCCGTGCGCGCGGTTCGTCCCGCCGAAACTCCGATACCCGGAACAGGTGGCCCCGGAACGGATTTCGCTCGTGGTCAGAGGATGTTGCTGCGCCACCGTCCGGCCGTCCCCGGCCGGTACCGGTGTTTCCGTACCCCTCGCTCACGTCCTGCCGCCCCTCGGTGACGTCCGGTCAAGCCCAGCGCGCGCTCCGGTAGTTCCTGCCCCGCGCCGTGCGGACGACGATCCTACGTTTCCCGCCCGGGGGCGCAGCAAGGGTCTCACGAGGACGCGTGGGCATGAGTGCGGTCCCAGTCCCGTGGCAGCGACGGTACCGCCCAGGACGGATCCGGGCGCCAGTTCTCCCAGCCGTCCGAGAACGGCGGCCCCCAGGCGTCGATCACGTCGACCGCGGCCCGCCCGGCCGCCCGCACCCGCCCGGCCAGCGCGGAGTCCACCAGACCGTCCCGCCGGGCCTGGGCGAACTCGTCCTCGTCCCGCCAGTGCCGGCTCCGGTCCGGCTGCACCGAGATGTCCAGGAAGTGGTCCTCGGAGTCCACTCCGCCCGCCCAGCGGGCCAGCGGCTCCTCCAGGTTGACGTACCAGTTCTTGAACCGCCAGCCCGGGTCCCAGAACAGCCACACCGACCAGGGGTCCCCGGGCCGGGCCAGCTTCAGCACACCGGTGCCGAACCAGCGGTCCCGCACCACCGTGCGCGGCTTGGTGTACCGGGTGCCGAGCGGCTCCTGGTGGACGGGGGTGCCATCGGCGAGCACCGGCTTCACGCACTCGGTGCCGGGCGCCAGCCACACCGCGAGCAGCGCGGGGTCGTCGCGCACGACCGTGACGGGGCGCGCGATGTGGATGCGCGCGCCGCCGTTCTCCCGGTAGCGCCACAGGATCCGCGTCCCGGGTGCCCAGTGGCCGGACGTTCTGCCCGCTCGCTCGCCCATCGTCGCTCCGCCCTCCGCCATGCGCAGATGTCAGGTGCCCCGGGCTTACGACGCTGCGGTGCCCGTCACGGTTCACGCCCGGCATGTGCGGCTTTACGGCCGTGTCATCCTCAGCACGTCCAGCGCCTCGTCGAGTTGCCCGACGGTCAGGTCGCCGCGCTCGACGTAGCCGCCCTCCAGCACCACCTGACGGATGGTCTTCCGCTCGGCGAGGGACTTCTTGGCGACCTTGGCGGCCTCCTCGTAGCCGATGTACTTGTTGAGCGGGGTGACCACGGAGGGCGAGGACTCGGCGTACTCCCGCGCCCGTTCGCGGTCCGCGACGATGCCGTCGACGGTGCGGTCGGCGAGGAGCCGGGAGACGTTCGCGAGCAGCCGCACCGACTCCAGCACGTTCTTGGCGATGACCGGAAGCATCACGTTGAGCTCGAAGTTGCCCGAGGCGCCGGCGGCGGCGACCGTCGCGTCGTTGCCGGTGACCTGCGCGCAGACCATGAGCACGGCCTCCGGGATCACCGGGTTGACCTTGCCGGGCATGATCGAGGAGCCGGGCTGGAGGTCGGGCAGGGCGATCTCCGCGAGGCCCGTGCGCGGCCCCGACGCCATCCACCGCAGGTCGTTGGCGATCTTCGTCAGTCCGACGGCGATGGTCCGCAGCTGCCCGCTGGTCTCCACGATGCCGTCCCGGGCGCCCTGCGCCTCGAAGTGGTCGCGCGCCTCGGTCAGCGGCAGCCCGGTCGCGCGGGCGACCTCCTCGATGACGGCGGCGGAGAAACCCGGCGGGGTGTTGATGCCGGTGCCGACGGCGGTCCCGCCCAGCGGCAGCTCCGCGAGGCGCGGCAGGGACGCGTTCAGCCGCTCGATGCCGTACCGCACCTGGGCCGCGTACCCGCCGAACTCCTGGCCCAGCGTCACCGGGGTGGCGTCCATCAGGTGCGTGCGCCCGGACTTCACCACGTCGCCGAACTCCGCGGCCTTGCGCTCCAGGGAGACGGCGAGGTGGTCGAGGGCCGGGATCAGGTCCCGGGTGACGGCGGCGGTCGCGGCGATGTGGATCGACGACGGGAAGACGTCGTTGGACGACTGCGAGGCGTTGACGTGGTCGTTGGGGTGGACGTCCCGGCCGAGCCGCTCGGTGGCGAGGGTGGCGAGGACCTCGTTGGTGTTCATGTTGGACGAGGTCCCGGACCCGGTCTGGAACACGTCGACGGGGAAGTGCTCGTCCCACCGGCCCTCGGCGACCTCGCCGGCCGCCTCCCTGATCGCCTCGGCGATGTCCTCGTCCAGCACCCCGAGGCGGGCGTTGACCTCGGCGGCGGCGCCCTTGATGCGGGCCAGGGCCTCGATGTGGGCGCGCTCCAGGCGCTGTCCGGAGACGGGGAAGTTCTCCACGGCGCGCTGGGTCTGCGCGCGCCACTTGGCGTCGGCGGGGACCCTCACCTCTCCCATGGAGTCGTGCTCGACGCGGTAGTCGCGGTCGTCGTCCGTGGTCGTCATCGTCGTACCTCCGAAGATGCACAGCAGTGGTCCCGGACGAGCGTATTCCCGTGGGCCGCGTCCGCCCCGCCGCGCGGGGGCGCGGCGGGGCGGAGCCGCCCGTGGCGGGACGGTCAGCCGTTGCGCAGGGCCACGTCGTCCAGCAGGAAGCCGGTCTGCAGGGAGTAGTCCTCGGTGGCGGTGAAGGTCAGGGTCACCGTCTGCCCGGCGTACGCCGACAGGTCGACCGACCGCTGCACGTAACCGCTGCCGGCGTCGACGTTGGACAGGGTGGCGAGGGTGGTGCCGCCGGCCTTCACGGTGAACCGGTCGTAGGCGCGCGAGGTGGACTCGTCGGTGTCGACGTGCAGCCAGTAGGCGAGCGACGCCTGGGTGCACCCGGACGGGACGGTCACCGTCTGGCTGATCGACTCGGTGCTCGTGGACCCGTTCCCGCCGAGCCAGGCGAACCGGGTGCCGCCGTGGGGCGCCTGGCCGGAGTGGGCGCCGATGGTGGCGGTGCTCCCGGTCCACGGCGAGGTCCCGCTCTCGAACCCGCCGTTGCCGACGGCGCCGGCGGGGTCGCACGTGCCGCCGGTGCCGGTGTTCACGGCCCGCTGCCACAGGGTGTACGCGATCCCGTCGGACGCGCGGTCGAGACCGGTGGTGTTGATGTTGGTGAGGGTGTCGCAGGACCGGTGGTAGCACGGGTCGTACGCGGACCCCGAGGTGCCGCCCCACTTGGCGGCCTGCGCGGAGGTCTTGCGGGCGCTCGCGCCCATGGCGTACCCGGAGGTCGGGATGCCGTACTGCTCGAAGGGGTAGTCGTCGCTGCGGCCGGCGCCCTCGGTGTTCTCCTCCGGCTGGAGGCCGAGGGAGTCCCAGTACGCCTTCATCGGCGCGGCGGCGGCGGAGGTGATGTGGTTGATGAAGTAGCCGCCGTTGGTGGAGGCGATCATGTCGAAGTTGTAGTACGCCTTGATCTTCGCGCGCTCGGTGGAGGACAGCGAACGCACGTAGAAGTCGGACCCGTTGAGCCCCTGCTCCTCGTCGGTCCACCAGGCGAAGCGGACCCGGTTGCGCATGTCCGGGTTCTGCTGGGCCAGCGTCAGGGCGTTCTCGAGCAGCGCGGCGGACCCGGAGCCGTTGTCGTTCATGCCGGGGCCGGCGGAGACGCCGTCGAGGTGGGCGCCGAACATGTAGACGTTGTTGGCGTCGCCCTTGGGCCATTCGGCGATCAGGTTGGGTCCGGCCCCGCTGGTGCAGCCGGAGGTGCAGGGCTGCTCGGTGACGGTGTAACCGGCGGCCTGGAGCTTGCCCTTCACGTAGGTGACGGAGTCGCGGTACCCCTGTCCGGTGGAGCGGCGGTTCCCGCCGTTGCGTGCGGCGATGGCGCTCAGTTCGCTGAGGTGCGCCTTGACCTTGTTGACGTCGACGTCGGGTGCGGCGGCGGTCGCGGCGGGCGCGGTGCTCGTGGAATCGGCTGCCGCGGCGGGGAGTGTTCCGCAGCCCAGCACGACGGCGAGCGAGACGCTCGCCACGGCGAATCTTCGTTTCACCTGGTCTCCTCGGGAGGTGGCTGTGGGGTGAGCCACGCAAGGATTGACATGGCATGTGCATGCCTGAGCGCCGAGAAGACTCACAGCGTTGGTTGATCCCGTCAACGGAACGGGCGTGGCCGGCGCCAGATTGTCCGAAAGCAGCACGCGAGGTCCGCTATGCGGACGCGTTGGCCAGTTGACCCGCCCCGCCGCCCCTTCCCGTCCCGAACCTGGGGCTCCGCCCCCGGGGGATGGCAACGGGAAGGGGCGGCGGGGGCGAAGAACGCCCTCCCGCCGCCCCGGAACGCCCTGCCCCGCCGGCCAGGCGCTATGCCAGTCCGGGCCCCCGCACCGGAATCGACGTGAACGTCGGCTGCGGAGTCGGGTCCTGGAAGAAGTTATTGCCCTTGTCGTCAACGACGACGAACGCCGGGAAGTCCTCGACCTCGATCTTCCAGACCGCCTCCATCCCGAGCTCCTCGTACTCGACGACCTCGACCTTCTTGATGCAGTCCTGTGCCAGCCGGGCCGCGGGCCCGCCGATCGAACCCAGGTAGAAGCCCCCGTGCGTGCCGCACGCGTCCGTGACCTGCTTGCTCCGGTTGCCCTTGGCCAGCATCACCTTGGACCCGCCGGCCGCCTGGAACTGCTCGACGTAGGAGTCCATGCGCCCGGCCGTCGTCGGTCCGAACGACCCCGACGCGTACCCCTCGGGCGTCTTCGCCGGGCCGGCGTAGTACACCGGGTGGTCCTTCAGGTACTGCGGCATCTCCTCGCCGGCGTCCAGCCGCTCCTTGATCTTCGCGTGCGCGATGTCCCGCGCCACGACCAGCGGTCCGGTCAGCGAGAGCCGCGTCTTGACCGGGTGCTTGGTCAGCTCCGCGAGGATCGCGTCCATCGGCTGGTTCAGGTCGACCTTCACCACGGAGCCCGACTCGTCCAGCTGCTCGTCGGTGGTCTCGGGCAGGAACCGCGCCGGGTCCGTCTCCAGCTGCTCCAGGAAGACGCCCTCGGCGGTGATCTTCGCGACCGCCTGCCGGTCCGCCGAGCAGGACACCGCGATCGCGACCGGGCAGGACGCCCCGTGCCGGGGCAGCCGCACCACGCGCACGTCGTGGCAGAAGTACTTGCCGCCGAACTGCGCGCCGATGCCGATCTTCTGCGTCAGCTCGAAGACCTTCTCCTCCAGCTGCTTGTCCCGGAAGCCGTGCCCGAGCGGTGAACCCTCGCTCGGGATCTCGTCCAGGTAGTGCGCGGAGGCGTACTTCGCGGTCTTCAGCGCGTACTCGGCCGACGTGCCGCCGACCACGATCGCCAGGTGGTACGGCGGGCAGGCGGCCGTGCCCAGCGAACGGATCTTCTCCTCCAGGAACTTCATCATGGAGGCCTCGTTCAGGACGGCCTTGGTCTCCTGGTACAGGAAGCTCTTGTTGGCCGACCCGCCGCCCTTGGCCATGAACAGGAACTTGTACGCGTCGCCGTCCGTGGCGTACAGCTCGATCTGCGCCGGAAGGTTGGAGCCGGTGTTCTTCTCCTCCCACATGGTGAGCGGAGCCATCTGCGAGTACCGCAGGTTGAGGTTCTGGTACGCGTCGTAGATGCCCTTGCTCAGGGCCTCCTCGTCACGCCCCGCGGTGAGCACGTTCTGCCCGCGCTTGCCCATGACGATCGCCGTACCGGTGTCCTGGCACATCGGCAGCACGCCCGCCGCCGCGATGTTCGCGTTCTTCAGCAGGTCCAGGGCGACGAACTTGTCGTTGCCGGACGCCTCCGGGTCGTCGATGATCCGGCGCAGCTGCGCCAGGTGCGCGGGGCGCAGGTAGTGCTGGATGTCGCGGATGGCCTCCTCGGCGAGCTTGCGCAGCGCCTCCGGCTCCACCTTGAGGAACGTCCGGCCGTCGGCCTCGAAGGTGGACACACCCTCGGAGGTCACCAGCCGGTAGGGGGTGGTGTCCTCTCCCATGGGGAGCAGATCGGCGTACTCGAACTCAGGCATCTCGCCCATTCCTCACTCGACGGAAGACCGCCCGCCTCCGTCGGCGGGCGCCGACCAGCCTAGGACCTGCCGTCGGCGGCGAACCTGTGAGGTTGTCCTCAGTTGTCCGCTCCAGAGGGTAGTCGCGATCTATCGCGTTTGGCTACGCTGCTGTCGTGGACCTTCAGAAGCACGCCCAGCAGCCGGACACGGCACCGCGGACGGCCGAGCTGCGCGCCTCCGACGCCGACCGGGACCGTATCGCCGACCTCCTGCGCGAGGCCCTCGCCGAGGGCCGCCTGACCGCCGACGAGCACGCGGAGCGCGTGGAGGGCGTGCTGGCCGCCAAGACGGTGGGGGAGCTGGACGTGTTCGTCCGGGACCTGCCGATAGCCCACCGGCGAGGAGCGGCGCACGCCCCCGCGCCCCACCGGCCCACCGCCGGCGCGATCCCGATGGACCCCGACGACAGCGTGGTCGCGGTGTTCAGCGCCGCCACCCGCAAGGGCCGCTGGCGGACCGGCCGCCGCATCCACGCCTACGCGATCTTCGGCAGCGTCGAGATCGACCTCAGCGAGGCCATGTTCGACCACCAGCAGGTCATGATCAAGGCGTTCGCCGTCTTCGGCAGCGTCGAGATCCGCGTCCCGGAGAACGTGTCGCTGCGCGGCACGGGCGGTGGTGTGCTCGGTTCCTTCGAGGTGGACACGCTGGACGCGACCGACGAGGAGGCGCCGGTGGTCTTCGTCGACGGATGGGCGGTGCTGGGCAGCGTGGAGGCGCGGCCCCGGCGGGGGAAGCTCGTCGCGGACATCCTGGACCGGGTGCACCGCACGGTCGGCAAGAGCATGCGCAAGCACCTCGGGCACTGACTCCGGTGCGGGCGGAGCCCGTTGGGGACTCAGTGCATAGGCTCGCGCACATCGGGTAAGCCTTGCTGCATCGTGTCTCGCTTGCGAAGCCGTCGTCAGGAGTAGACCGTGCTGCAACCGCCGCATTCGTCCCTGCAGGTCGCCGCCGTTCCGGACCGGCGAGCAGCAGCGCGGGACAGGGACCAGGACGCGCCCTGGCACACCGAGGCGGTGTGCCGGCGCGACGAGGCGGGGCTGTTCTTCGCACCGTCGAAAGAGCCCACCGCCGCCCGGCTCTCCCGTGAGGACGCGGCCAAGCGGGTCTGCGCCCGCTGTCCGGTCATGGTCGAGTGCCGCGAGCACGCCCTGCTCCAGCCGGAACCGTACGGCGTCTGGGGCGGCCTCACCGCCGCCGAACGCCGCGTGGTCCTCGCCCGCCGCAGGCGCCGCGACATGGAACTGAAGAAGACGGCCCGCCAGAGCCGCATACCCGCGGCGGGCTGACCCCCGCACCCGAGAAGGGGCGCCCTCTCCGCACAGAGGCCGCCCCCTCCCTCACACCTTCCGGGCGACTCCCCCAGGGGCGCGGGGAACTGCGCGCTCAGCCACAACCCACCCGCACCCGACGGAGTCTCACTGCGCCCGGTCGAAGTCCACGGCGCTGTAAGCCCGCAGCTTGCTGAGCCGGTGCTCGGAGTCGATCCTCCGCACCGTCCCCGACTTCGACCGCATCACGATCGAGTCCGTCGTCGCCGTCTCCGACCGGTACCGCACACCGCGCAGCAGCTCACCGTCGGTGATCCCCGTCGCCACGAAGAACACGTTGTCCCCGGTGACCAGGTCCTCCGTGGTCAGCACCCGGTCGAGGTCGTGCCCGGCGTCGACCGCCCGCTGCCGCTCCTCCTCGTCCTTGGGCCACAGCTTGCCCTGGATCGTGCCGCCCAGGCACTTCACCGCGCAGGCCGAGATGATGCCCTCGGGGGTGCCGCCGACACCGAGCAGCAGGTCGATGCCGGTGCCCTCGCGCAGTGCCAGGATCGAGCCGGCCACGTCGCCGTCGGAGATCAGCTTGATGCGTGCGCCGGTCTCGCGGATCTCCTTGATGATGCCCTCGTGCCGCGGCCGGTCCAGGATCACCACGGTGACGTCCTCGGGGGTGACCCGCTTGGCCTTGGCGACCCGCCGGATGTTCACGTTCACCGGCGCGTTGATGTCGACGAAGTCGGCCGCCTCCGGTCCGGTGACCAGCTTGTCCATGTAGAACACGGCCGAGGGGTCGAACATCGAGCCGCGCTCGGCGGCGGCCAGCACCGCGATGGCGTTCGTCATGCCCTTGGCGGTCAGCGTGGTGCCGTCGATCGGGTCGACGGCGATGTCGCACTCCGGTCCGGTCCCGTCGCCCACGCGCTCCCCGTTGAAGAGCATCGGGGCTTCGTCCTTCTCGCCCTCGCCGATGACGACGACGCCGTTCATCGAGACGGTGGAGACGAGCGTGCGCATGGCGCGCACCGCGGCGCCGTCGGCGCCGTTCTTGTCGCCGCGCCCCACCCAACGGCCGGCGGCCATCGCCGCGGCCTCGGTGACCCGTACGAGCTCCAGGGCGAGGTTGCGGTCGGGGGCCTCGGAGGGAACATCGAGCTCGGACGGCAGGTGATGGTGTTCGGTCATCGGAGCGCACCTTTCTGTACGACGACGGCCGGATGAGGGTATGGGCCACGACTCTATCGCCAGGCAGACAAAATGAGCAGGGGCCCCCACGGATGAGCGCTCCGGGCACCTGCGACGATAGGGGGCGTGGCAGGAACGAACAGCATGCAGAAAACGGCCAGGGACATGATCCTTTCCCTGGCTGTCATCGTGCTCGTGGCGGGAGTGGTCTGGCTGCTCAACACGCAGGAGGACGGCGACCCCGACCTCAAGCGGGTCGACTACCGGGTCGACCTGCTCACCGCCCGCCGGGCCGCCCCGTATCCCGTGGCCGCTCCCGTCGGTCTGCCGGAGGAGTGGAAGCCCACCTCCGTGCGCTTCCGGGGCGTCGACGCCGACGCCTGGCACCTCGGCTACCACGCCCCGGACGGGCAGTACGTGGCGGTGGAGCAGTCCACGGACAAGCGGGCGGCGTTCATCAGGAGCAAGACGCAGGGTGCCGAGAAGACCGACGTCACCCAGCAGATCGACGGCGAGACGTGGACGCGGTACGAGGGCGACCACTACGACGCGCTCGTCCTGGAGGGAACCGAGGGCTCGACCACCCTCGTGACGGGAACCGGGTCGTTCGGGCAGCTGACGAAGATGGCCGGGGCGCTGCGCACCGAGTGAGCGCGTGACCGAGGGGCGGGGTTCCGCCGGATCGACCGATCCGGCGGAACCCCGCCCCTCGTGCGCCGTGTACGGGGTCAGACCGTGGTGACGACCTGCTCGAACTCCAGACGCGGGCTGCGCGGGAACCAGGCGTCGGGGCCGGGGCGGCCGATGTTGACGACCATCAGCGGGGTGTGGTCGTCGTCCAGGAACTCCTTGCGCAGGCCCTCGAAGTCGAGGCCGGTCATCGGTCCGGCGGCCAGGCCGGCGGCGCGGACGCCGATGATGAAGTACGCGGCCTGAAGGGCGGCGTTCAGGGCGGCGGAGCCCTCCCGGACCGGGCGCTCACCGAAGAAGGCGTCCTTGGCCTGCGGGAAGTGCGGGAAGAGCTGCGGCAGCTCCTCGTGGAACTCGTTGTCCGCGGACAGGATAGCGACCAGCGGGGCGGCGGCCGTCTTGGACCGGTTGCCCTCGGCCAGGTGCTGGACGAGACGCTCACGGGCCTCGGGGGAGCGCACCAGCGTGACGCGCAGCGGCGACTGGTTCATGGACGTGGGGCCGTACTTGACCAGGTCGTAGATCGCCCGCACCTGCTCGTCGGTCACCGGCTCGTCGGTGAACGTGTTGGCGGTGCGTGCCTCGCGGAACAGCAGGTCCTGGGCGGCGGCGTCGAGAAGGAGAGACATACGTGAACCTCTTGCGGGGGTGCGTCGGCCCGGGGCCCCGTGCGGGCACCACGAACCTGATGACGCACTCGACCGTACGCCCGTGAGGTTCAATCTTCAACTAAACCCGGAGGGCGGTGATCCATTTCACGGATCAGCCCTCGCGGCCGCCCCTCCCGTCGCCGTCCTCCCCGGCCTCCTCCGCCAGCGCCGCGTCCAGCCGCGCCCGCGCCCCCTCCAGCCAGCGCCGGCACACCCTGGCCAGTTCCTCGCCGCGCTCCCAGAGCGCGAGGGACTCCTCCAGCGTCGTACCGCCCGCCTCGAGGCGCCGTACGACGTCGATCAGCTCGTCCCGCGCCTGCTCGTACCCGAGCGCCTCGTCCGCCACCTGCCCGGACTCCGTCTCCGTCTTGCTCGTCATTCCGCCCACCCTACGCATCGACCCGGACAGTGAACTCGCCCTCGGACACCCGCGCCCGCAGCACCTCACCGGCCTCCACCTCGCCCGGAGCGCGCACCGCGTGCCCGTCCGGCCGCTGGAGCACCGCGTACCCGCGCTTCAGGGTCGCGGCGGGGGAGAGGGCCACCACCCGCGCACGGGTGTGCGTCAGCTCGGACTCGGCCCGGTCCAGCTGGTGCCGCAGTGAGCGCCGCCCCCGCTCCAGCAGTGCCGTGACCTCCTCGGCCCGCGCGTCGATCATCCGGTGCGGGTCCTGTATCGAGGGCCGGGCCAGCGCCTGCGCCAGCCCGCGCTCCTCCCGCTCCAGCAGCGCCCCCACGCAGCGCCGCGCGCGGTCGCGCAGCATCCGCACCCGCTCGTACTCCTCCCCCACGTCCGGCACCACCTTCTTCGCGGCGTCCGTCGGCGTCGAGGCGCGCAGGTCGGCGACGTGGTCCAGGAGCGGATTGTCCGGCTCGTGCCCGATCGCCGAGACGACCGGCGTACGGCACGCCGCCACCGCCCGCACCAGCTGCTCGTCGGAGAACGGCAGCAGGTCCTCCACGCTGCCGCCGCCCCGCGCGACGACGATCACGTCCACGTCGTCGATCGCGTCCAGCTCCTTCACGGCCTGGACGACCTGCGGCACCGCGTGCACCCCCTGCACGGCCACATTGCGCACCTCGAAGCGGACGGCCGGCCAGCGGTGCCGCGCGTTCTCCAGCACGTCCCGCTCGGCCGCCGAGGCCCGCCCGCACACCAGGCCGATCAGCTGCGGCAGGAACGGCAGCGGCTTCTTGCGCTCCGGCGCGAAGAGCCCCTCCCGCGCGAGGGACTTCTTGAGCTGCTCGAGGCGCGCCAGCAGCTCACCCACCCCCACCGGCTTGATCTCGGCGGCGCGCAGCGACAGCTGCCCGCGCGGCGCGTACCACTCCGGCTTGCAGTGCACCACCACCCGCGCGCCCTCGCTCACCACGTCGGCGACGGCGTCGAACACCTGCCGATAGCAGGTCACGCCCACCGAGATGTCGTACGAGGGGTCGCGCAGGGTCAGGAACACCACCCCGGCACCGGGCCGCCGCGACAGCTGGGTGATCTGCCCCTCCACCCAGACCGCCCCGAGCCGGTCGATCCACCCGCCGATGAGCCGCGACACCTCCCCGACCGGGATGGGAGCTTCCGCAGACGTGTTGACAGCCATGCCCGCGAGAGTAGTGCGCCCCACCGACAACGCACCGTGACCGAACCCCCCGGACCCGGCCCTTACGATGGGAGGCATGACCGCTTCGCCTGGCCGCCGTGTCCTGCTCGCCGCCCCCCGTGGCTACTGCGCGGGTGTGGACCGCGCCGTGATCGCCGTCGAGAAGGCCCTGGAGCAGTACGGGGCCCCCGTCTACGTCCGGCACGAGATCGTGCACAACAAGTACGTCGTGCAGACCCTGGAGAAGAAGGGCGCGATCTTCGTCGAACGGACGGAGGAGGTCCCCCCGGGCAACATCGTGATGTTCTCCGCGCACGGCGTCGCCCCCGTCGTCCACGAGGAGGCCGAGCGCGGCCGGCTCGCCACCATCGACGCCACCTGCCCGCTGGTCACCAAGGTCCACAAGGAGGCCGTCCGCTTCGCCAATGACGACTACGACATCCTCCTGATCGGCCACGAGGGCCACGAGGAGGTCATCGGCACCTCCGGCGAGGCCCCCGACCACATCCAGCTCGTCGACGGGCCCGGCGACGTCGCCAAGGTCGAGGTCCGCGACCCCTCCAAGGTCGTCTGGCTGTCCCAGACCACGCTCTCCGTCGACGAGACCATGGAGACCGTCGACGCCCTCAAGGAGAAGTTCCCCCAGCTGATCTCCCCGCCCAGCGACGACATCTGCTACGCCACGCAGAACCGTCAGCTCGCGGTCAAGCAGATGGGCGCCGAGGCGGACCTGGTGATCGTGGTCGGCTCGCGCAACTCCTCCAACTCCAAGCGGCTGGTCGAGGTCGCCAAGATCGCCGGCGCCCGCGCGGCGTACCTGGTGGACTTCGCCGACGAGATCGACGAGGCCTGGCTGGAGGGCGTCTCCACGGTCGGTGTGACCTCGGGCGCCTCGGTGCCGGAGATCCTGGTCGAGCAGGTCCTCGAGTGGCTGTCGCAGCGCGGCTTCGAGGACGTCGAGATCGTCAAGGCGGCCGAGGAGTCCATCATCTTCTCCCTGCCGAAGGAACTCCGCCGCGATCTGCGCGACGAGGCCGCCGCCCTGGTGGCCGAGCGCGGCGGCACCGGGACCGGTGCGGATTCCGCGAAGTGACCGTGGTGCGGCGGTGGCGGTCGCGGTGGTCGGCCCCGTGACCGTCCGTCGTACGTCGTAACGTGGAGACATGCAGATCTTCGGCGTGGACATCGGCGGATCCGGGATCAAGGGTGCCCCGGTCGACCTGGACAAGGGGGACCTGGCGCAGGAGCGCCACAAGGTCCTCACCCCGCAACCGTCGACCCCGGACGCGGTGGCCGACGGCGTGAAGGAGGTCGTCGACCACTTCGGCTGGACCGGCCCGGTCGGCGTCACCTTCCCCGGAGTGGTCACCGACGGCACCACGGTCCGCTCGGCGGCCAACGTCGACAAGAGCTGGGTCGACACCGACGCCCGTGTGCTGCTCGGCGGCCGTCTGGGCGGCCTGCCGGTGACGGTGGTCAACGACGCGGACGCGGCGGGCATCGCCGAGATGCACTTCGGCGCCGGACGGTACCGCAGGGGCACGGTCGTCCTGCTGACCTTCGGCACCGGCATCGGCAGCGCGGTCTTCGCGGACGGCGTCCTCGTCCCCAACAGCGAGCTGGGCCACCTCGAGCTGGACGGCCACGAGGCGGAGAAGCGGGCCTCCAGCAAGGCCAGGGACGACCACGACCTGTCGTGGGAGCAGTGGGCGCACCGGGTGCAGAAGTACCTGGCGCACGTGGAGATGCTGTTCTCGCCGGAGTTGTTCATCATCGGCGGCGGCGTCAGCCGCAAGTCCGACAAGTACCTCCACCACATCAAGGGCATCAGGGCGGAGATCGTCCCGGCCCAGCTGCAGAACAACGCGGGCATCGTGGGGGCGGCGATGCGGGCGGCGACGGGCGGCTAGCGGTCCCTCACGGCCGGGCGGCCCGCCGGGCGACGGCCGGCCTCCCGGAGCCGCCGCACCCACCGCACCCTGCGCACGAGCACGATCACCCCCGCGACGAGCGTCCCGCCGTAGAGCCACCCCGCCTGGGTGGCGAGGCCCGTCACCATGCCCATCAGCCGGTCGCCGGTGCCCCCGCCACCGGTGTCGGCGACCGGCACCAGCCCCACGGCGAAGGCGATCGGCACGACCACGGGCCCGATGAGCACGTCCCCCTCGCGCAGCCACAGCGCGGTCAGCACGCTCACGGGCAGGAACAGCACGCCGTACACCGTCTGGGACGCCCCGAACAGCGTCTCGGTGAGCAGCCCGAGCACCAGCATCACCGCCGCGCAGAACAAGCCCCCGCCCAGCCCGGTCAGCCGCGGCCGGGGCGGACGCCGGACCGCGGCCGGGGGAGCGGGCCGCCGCTGCGGCACCCGCCCGGTCCGGGCCGGCCGCGGGGACCGTACGACCCCGCCCCCCGCCGCCCGCCCCGCCTGCGGAGGCAGCGGCGGCTTGCCCGGCCGGGGCTGCCGGGGTGGCCCCGGCGCGGTGTCACGTCGTGGTCCCTGCTGCGTGGGTCGCGTCCTGTGTTGCTCCACCGGACCAACTTAGGTCGTTTTATGTGCCGAACAGTCCGTGAGACACGCCGGGATCCGAAGCCCGGCCGGGCGTCCGGTGCACCGGCCGGGCGGGCGCGGGCACGCCGTAGACTGGTGGATCGGCCCACTCAGCCCCGTAGGGCCGGTCCTCGCCCCTCATCCTCACGTACGGGAAGTCGCAACGTGTCGCTCACGATCGGAATCGTCGGTCTGCCGAATGTCGGCAAGTCGACCCTGTTCAACGCCCTGACCAAGAACGACGTGCTGGCGGCCAACTACCCGTTCGCCACGATCGAGCCGAACGTCGGCGTGGTCGGCGTCCCCGACCCCCGCCTGACCAGGCTGGCGGAGATCTTCGGCTCCCAGCGGATCCTCCCGGCCACGGTCGACTTCGTCGACATCGCCGGCATCGTCCGCGGCGCCTCGGAGGGTGAGGGCCTGGGCAACAAGTTCCTCGCGAACATCCGCGAGTCCGACGCGATCTGCCAGGTCATCCGCGCCTTCAAGGACGAGAACGTCGTCCACGTCGACGGCAAGGTCTCGCCGAAGGACGACATCGAGACGATCAACACCGAGCTGATCCTCGCCGACCTCCAGACCATCGAGAAGGTCCTGCCCCGCCTCCAGAAGGAGTCGCGGATCAAGAAGGACATCGCGCCCAAGGTCAAGGCGGTCGAGGAGGCCAAGGAAATCCTGGAGAAGGGCGACACCCTCTTCGCCCACGGCATCGTCCAGGGCACCGAGCGCAACGAGCTCCTGCACGACCTGCACCTCCTCACGACCAAGCCCTTCCTCTACGTCTTCAACGTCGACGAGGACGAGCTGACCGACGAGGACTTCAAGAACGAGCAGCGCGCCCTCGTCGCCCCCGCCGAGGCGATCTTCCTCAACGCCAAGCTGGAGGCGGACCTCGCCGAGCTGGACGAGGACGAGGCCCTCGAACTCCTCCAGTCCGTCGGCCAGGAGGAGCCCGGCCTCGCCACCCTCGCCCACGTCGGCTTCCGCACCCTCGGCCTGCAGACCTACCTGACGGCCGGCCCCAAGGAATCCCGCGCCTGGACCATCAAGAAGGGCGCCACCGCCCCCGAGGCCGCCGGTGTCATCCACACCGACTTCCAGAAGGGCTTCATCAAGGCCGAGGTCATCTCCTTCGCCGACCTGGTCGACACCGGCTCCGTCGCCGAAGCCCGCGCCAAGGGCAAGGCCCGCATGGAGGGCAAGGAGTACGTCATGCAGGACGGGGACGTGGTGGAGTTCCGCTTCAACGTCTAATCCGTTCGGCGAAAGGCCGTCTGACCTGCGGTGGAGTGGGTTGGGCGGCCTTTGCGGTCCGCACAGAGTCCGCAATGGGCTGACTTCGGTCAGCGCGCGGGGTAGCGGCTACGCTGCTTCGTCGACCTGTGGCTGGGCGTCGGCGGGCCGAGCGGCGAACAACGCTTCACGAGCAGTTCCACTCCTCGCTGGGCAACGCGTGCCACAGGTCGAGCCAGTCGTGGAGCAGGAAGAGGGGGCGGGTCAGGACGATGTCGCCAGCCCGCTGGGAGCGGATCGCCAGGCCGAGGTCGGCGAAGACCGGATCGCCGGCGATGCTGTACGCCAGCCTGCCAGGCCGTGTTGTGCGGTGGACCAGCCAGTCCTCCACGTGGGAAGGCGCGCAGCCGGTCAGCGGGGCTGCGTCCAGTCTCACCTGAGGGCCGGTGAGGGCGTCTGCGGCGACGCACCCCAGGCGGCCGTCGTGAAAGAGGGCCCTGATCCCGATCTCAGTGAAGTCGGCGTAGTTGAGCTGCTGGTTTTCGCCGTGGTGGGAGTAGGACGAGACGGCCGGTCCTTCGCCGAGGACGCGGGTGATCTCCTCCAAGGTCATCCCGAAGTGCAGGGGGCCGACTCCTACGTACGGCGTGAACGTCCACTTGGCGCGCTCCTCCTCCCAGGCGATCCGCCACGGGCCGCGGTACCCCGCCTCGCTTCCCGCGGCGGCCACGGGCGGCTCGGGTGCTGGCTCGTGCAGGGCGGCCGGTATGGGCGCAGTCCGGTCCTCACGTCGGCGGCCGAGTCGTTCCGGAGCAGCGGTGTCCTCGGGTTGATCTTCCAGCCAGCGGATCGCCTGCTCCTGCTCCTGGCCGCCGAACGGGTCCTCCGCCAACTCGCCTGCCCGGTCCAGGGCCGCGCGGCGCTCCTTCTCCGCAATGACGAGACCAGTGACATCCTCCCCCCAGGCAGCCAGCCGTTCTCGGACGATCCACCGGTAGTAGGAGTCCGCGCTCACGGCAAGGACCTCGCGAACGGCGGGCGCGTACCGGGGTACGGACGAGGCGAGGGCGGGGTCGGCCAGGAGCAGGGCGGTGGCCGCGAGCGCGGCCTCCTTCACCAGTGGATCGTCGGCGTCGCAGAAGTCCGCGATGCGGTCGTGGAGTGTTGGCCTTGCCATTCGGGCGGCGGCCAGATTCTGCGCCGTGCCGACGCCGCCCTCGACGTCCAGGCGGGCGATGTCGGCGAACGAAGCCAGCCAGTTCAGCAGTTCGGCGCGAAGCGACCGCCGACCGGACCTGCGCTCCCACCGGTCTTCGGCGAGGGTGCGCGGATCGTCGAGAAGCCCGGCCAGGACCAAGGCTGCCGGAGCGGTCGCCGGAAACACCTGCTCCTGATTGAGGAGCAGCCGATACAGATCGCCTACCGCCCGTACCCGGCGGGCCGGGTCGGCGGCGAGCACAGCGCCGAGGATGTCCGGTGTGTCAGGCACACCGTGCCGGCCCGTACAGACGTGCGGCAACTCTTCCCAGGCGGTGCCGGCGAGCTCTGCCTGTGCTCTGGGTGGCAGGGAGCTGGCGGGAGCACCAGAAAGGTCTGGGGTCATCTCGTTGATCACGACCGCAGTGTTCCAGCCGACTCTGACATCAGCGCCGCCGATACGTGCCACAGACCGCAGGCGGCTCACGCTCGAGCAACACTCTGATGCCCTCTCTGCTCGTGGCAGCGAGGGCATCAGGGCGTCAGGCGGCGCGGGCTGTGGGTAACTGCGAGACCCACGTCGTGAGCCCGGTCAGGTGCTCGGGCTGCAGCCCGTGGTGTGGGTCGGGCTGAATGAGGAGGGTCGACGTTCCCTTCGCAGTGCGCTCCGCCGCCCATTCATGGTCGAGGCCGGTGAAGTCGTCGTCGATCCAGATGGCGGGAGTGTCGCCCAGCCAGGCGTCGACGTGGTCACGCTTCCACAGGTAGCCGTTGGGGTGGCTGGTGGTGATCTGCGGACGCGGGAGAGCGACGTACGACAGGGTTGGAAGGCCGAGGAGCGGGCCGATGAGGGCGGTGGCGTCCTGGCGCCAGCTGGTGCACCAGACCGGGGTGATCAGGCCGGTGCGGATCACGTCCATGAGCATGGGGCCATGGGCAGGGTCGAGCCAGACGGTGACCGGGTTGTCGGCGCTCCGGCCGGTGGGGACGACGTCGTGGCGGGCGTGGGTGGCCGGGGTCGAGCCGTCCGCGTTGGGGAAGGGTATGAGGACGCCGTCGATGTCGAGGAGCAGGTAAGGCGGGCGCATCGGTTCCTCCGGGGGGAAGCCGGGGCGAATGGCTGGTCAGAGCTTGCGGGCGCGGATCAGCAGGGTGGTGGGCCAGTGGCCCATGCGGGGGCCGTTGAACTCCTGGGCCGAAGTGAGCCAGAAGCCCGCCCGGCTGAGGTGCCTCTCCAAACGGTCGGTATCGAACTCCCATCGGGCGATGGGGAGCCGAGTGCGGTCGGGAAGGGTGACGTGGTCGCGGCGGGGCCGGTCGTCGCCGCAAGGGCTTCGACCGCCGCGCGCCGGGTGCGGGACGGAGAAGGCGAGCACTCGTCCGGGCGTGAGGCGCTGGGCGATGGCCGGGAGGAGGAGCTCGGGGGCGACGAGGCCGACGGCGCCGAAGACGGAGTAGATCGCGTCGAACTGCTCGTCGGAGGCGTGCAGGTAGTGCAGGGCGTGGCCGGCGACGAAGGTGAGGTTGTTCAGCCGTCCGTAGTGGGAGCGGGCGCGGCGGACTTGGAGGCCGACCAGGTCGACGCCGGTGACAGCGGCGCCGTGGCGGGTGGCGAGGTGGGCGGCGTTGTGGCCGGGGCCGCAGCCGAGTTCTAGGAGTCGCTTGCCGCGCATGTCCGGGCCGAGGATCTCGGCGCCGGGACCTTGGCCGGGTCTCGTGGTCCATTCCATCCGGGCGGGTACGGAGAGAGGTTCGGCGTGTCCGGCGGCGGTGCGCTGGGCGGCGTGGGCGTGCCATGGGGATACCTGGGCGAGCACGTCAGATCTCCAGGAGGTGGAGGACGTCGGTGAGGTGGCGGCGGACGACCTTGATGTAGGCGGGGTCGGTGGCCGGGTCGTTGATCCAGCGGATCGACTGCTCCATGAACCACTCGACGGCCCACATGCGGTGCCAGCCCAGGGCCCAGTTCTCGGCGGTGAGCCCGCCGCGCGGGGCGAGGGCGTCGGGGGTGCCGCCGGCGGTGACGTACTGCTCCAGGAAGACGCGCAGGCGCACGGGGTGCGGGGGCTCGATGGTGCCGTGCCAGCTGGCGAGGTCGAGCAGGCCGGGGCCGGTGAAGGCGCGGGCGAAGTCGAGCAGCCGCCAGCCGCGCTCGCCGATGTGGAGGCTGGTGAGATGGAACTCGGAGTGCACCCATCCGAACGGGTCCAGCGTCGCTCCGGCCGAGCGTGCCTCGGCGGCCTGGGCGATCCGGTCGAGCGCGTCCTCGACGTCGTCGGCGTCCTGCCACCGGTCGGCCTTGCGCAGCCGTTCGAGACGCTCCATCGCCCGGGCCGGCAGCGTCCGCAGCTGCTCCTGGTCGAGGACGGGCAAAGGCGGAGCCGTACGGGTGCCGTGCAGGACCACGGCCGCGGCGACGCCGTCGAGGTCGTCGGCCTCGCGGACGGACGGTCCGAGGTCTTCCATGAGCATGCCGAGCCAGCCGTCCAGGACGGCGGAGGCGTGGACCTGGGGGACGGGTACGCCGAGGGTGTGGGCCAGGCGGAGGGCCTGGTCCTCGCTGTCGAAGGGCTTCTCGGCGTACTTGAAGATGGCGGTGGCACCGTCGGGGAAGGTCACGCGCTCGACGCCGGACATGGACCACACGCGTACCTCCTCCCGTACGGCGGTGGTCTGGCCGGTCGCGGTGAGCAGGTTGTCCAGGAGTTCGGCGCTGGGGTTCGTGGTCACAGGAGGGCTCCGGGGAGATGGTGGCGTCCGGGGCGGGCGAGAGATACCGGCCCGCCCCGGAGCCTGATCGGGTGGGGTTAGGTGGCGGGGTTCACGCGGTGGGCGTAGACCTGCTTGATCCAGCCCGCCTTGAACGCGGCGAGGTCGTCACGGAAGTTCGCCATCGAGGCACCGTAGGGCGCGACCACGCCTCCGGTCTGGTCCGGCACGGACTGGCAGCCGTGCACGAGCCGGCCGCCGAGCGCGGCGTGTGCCTTGATGGACTCGATCCGGCGGTGCTCGTTGAACCAGCCGCCGTGGTAGACCTCGTCGAGCATCCCGCCCATCCTGTCGTCCAGGTCGAAGACGACGGACGTGGCGGCGGGGAAGAACCAGCACGGGCCGACGTTGGAGATGTGCCCGTCCAGCTCGACCTTGTTGAGCGCCATGAGCGTGGCCGCCTCGCGGAGCATCCGCAGGTGGTCGGCGGTGATCTGCGGCAGGCCGAGACCGGCCAGGTGCTCGTCGCGGAACAGGTAGGCGTACACCTTGTACGCGGTGGCCAGAACGCGGGTCGCGTCGGACGTGGACTCGCCGTGCTGCTTGATGAAGTCGAGCGCGTGCTGCTCGACCGCGTTCTCGGTCGTCTCGTCCACGTCCAGGAGCTGGGCCTTGACCAGCTCCCAGTCGGCGACGAGCCAGGTGTTGGACTCGAAGCGGAAGAAGTACTCGGCCGGGTCCATGGTGATGCGTCGGCCGTCGACCCGGATGCCGGGCAGGCGGCTCCAGCGCGGGTCGAACGCCTCGGGCAACTCGACCGTGATGGCCGTGGTGTCGATGGTGGTCACCGTGTCTCCGTCTCTGATCGGCCGGGCTCGGGCACAGGAATGCCCGAGCCTGGTGTGGGCGTACGGAACTTTGGGGTGCCGCCCGGACCAAGGGGAGCCTGGATCACGGTCGCGCCGTTCCGGGCGGCTGCTGATAAGTGAACCGGTGGTCACGCTCAGTGGGTACGGTGGAAGGCAGTTGAAGCGGTATACGCGGTTTACAGCTCCGGAGTGGAGGCGATCGTGGCGGCGCAGAGAGAACCCAACTCCTGTCTGCGCGACGTCATCGCGGCTGTCGACTGCACCTACGAGGCCCTCGCCAGAGACGTGCGGCGCATCGCGGCCGAGAACGGCGAGATCCTCCAGACCAACAAGTCGGCCATCTCGCACTGGGTGAACGGCACCCGCGCCCCGTCGGGCCGGGTAGGTCAGTACCTGGCCGAGGCGCTGTCCCGCCGAGCGGGGCGCACGGTCACCCAGACCGAGATCGGCCTCCAGACCAGCGATGACGAAGCGCCGGCGGAATCCGACCCTGTCCTCGCCGCCACCGACCTGGGCCGCGCCGACGTCGAGCGCCGCCGCTTCCTCGCCATCGCGGCCTTCACCACCGCCGGCGTCGCCATGCCGCTCGGATACGACCACGAAGCCACCGCCCGCATGCTCCGCGCCCGCACCGGCACGTCCATGGTCGGGACGGAGGACGTGGACGTCGTACGCCAGATCACCGCGGCCTTCAGCGCCGCCGACGAGCGCCTCGGCGGCGGGCACGGCCTGACCACCGTCACCGCGTACCTCGCCGACACCGCCGCCCCCATGCTGCGCGGACGCTTCCCCAGCGAAGCCTTACGCCGGGCCGCCTTCGGCGCCGCCGCCGAACTTGCTTACCTCGCAGGCTGGAAGCACCACGACCTCGGCCAGGAAGGCGCCGCCCAGCGCTACTACCAGGTCGGCTACAAACTCGCCTGCGAAGCCGACCCCCACGGCCACGCCGCCTGGATGATGCGCGCCCTCGCCCACCAAGCCCTGAGCGTCAAGCAACCCCACCACTGCGTCGACCTCGTCGAAGGCGCCCTCCGCACAGGTCTCGGCCACATCGACGGCCAGACCGAAGCGCTCCTCCACATCACGCACGCCCGCGCCTACGCCGCAGTCAACGAGAACCCCTTGGCCGCGCGCGCCCTACTCGCCGCCGAGAACGCCCTCCTACGGGACGACGGCCCCCAACCCAGCTACTCCCGCGTAAGCGGCCCCGCCGCCGGCACCGTAGCCAGCCACACCGCCCGCACCCTGACCGACCTCGCAGACCACATTGGCACTGAGCAGCAGCACCGAGATGCCCTCACCCGCTGGGACCCCGAGAAGTACAAGCGCGTCCACGCCCTCACTCACGCCGACCTTGGCGACAGCCTCGCCGCCCAGGCCCGCGCCGACGAGGCCGTCGCCGCCTGGACCCAAGCCCTGGTCCTCATGGAAGGCATGACCTCCGACCGCACCCGCAAGGCGATCACCTCGATCCGCTCCACCCTCACGGTCTACCAGCGCCGTCGCGTTCCCGGCGCCGCCGATCTCGCCCGCCGCGCCCGCGAGGCCCTCGCCTAACATGCCCAACAACCCGCCCGACGAAGGGAACACCGTGACCCAGCAGACCGACGACCAGCCGAAGGCTCTCAAGCCGGCGCTCGAATCGATGACCCTGCTGGTTGCCGCTGTCATCGTCCACGACAAGGCCACCAACCGCGTCGTCCTCCTCCAGCGCAGCGGGAACGCCAAGTTCGCCCAGGGCATGTGGGATCTCCCCGTCGGCAAGAGCGAACCGGGCGAGCCCATCACCGAAACCGCGGTCCGCGAGCTCTACGAGGAGACCGGCCTGACCGTGAAACCCGAGTCCCTCAAAGTCGCCCACATCATCCACGGCGCCTGGGGCGTCGAAGCCCCCAACGGCTTCCTCACGGTTGTGTTCGCCGCCCACGAATGGACCGGTGAACCCGAAAACCGCGAACCCCGCAAGCACTCCCAGGTCCGCTGGGTTGATGGCAACGCCATCCCTGAAGCCTTTGTTGAAACCACGGCCAGTGCCTTGCATCACTATCTGAACAAAGGGGCGGATGTCTCGTTGGATGGTTGGTCAGCGTTGTGACCATCGCGCGATGCCGCTGAGGTTCTCGAATTTGGTGTGATCGGAGCCTGGGAATGGGGAACGCCACGGGCTCCGTTAGGTCAGATGGAATAGGCAGGGGTGGGAGAAGTGACTAGTGGGTTCGATGCGACTGTCACAAAAGTTCTATGGAAAGAAGTATCCGGAAGTCAGCTCGAAGAGCTGTTATTCGGTCTCTTGGAGGCGATGGGTGCGCAAAACCTAGTCTGGCGTGCCGGGTCGGAAAGAGGGGTAACTGCATCCGATAGCGGCCGCGATTTGGAGGCTGTCTTCGATAGGCCCAGTCCGGACGGGGAGCTCGACAGGCAGCGCTGGTGGATCGAGTGCAAGGGTAGGAGCGGCACGGTTGAGCGGGGTGCGGTTCAGCAAGCGGTGCTGGACGCGTGTGCTCGTACAGACGTCGACGTCCTCGTCGTAGCGACAAACAGTCGATTCAGCAACCCAACGCGTGACTGGCTTGAGGAGCGCTTGCATGTTCATCCGCACCCTCTAATCAAACTATGGGATCGCGACAACCTGGATAGACTCGTCCGACGGCACCCCACGGTTGCAGCGCGAATCTTACCTGCGATGCTCTCGGAAGAGGAAAGGCTTCGGCTGCTTATTAGTCGCTTTGATGAGCTTGGTGAAGAGCCGACGCAAGCCGATCTTGATTTCTTTTGGGAGCGGCGTGAGTAGGTTATGAGGCAGGAGGCGCAGGTGGCTGTTGCGGCCGTCCTGATGTTCCTTTACGCGGAGGGGGTTCCAATCCCGCGCCGTAGGCTGTGGTGGCAACTGCTCCAAAAAGGAGACTTCCCTGTAGCGTTGGTGGAGTGCCTCGTTAACCTGCCAGCTAAGGCATCGCGTGGTGACCTTCCTCGCCCGCTGGATACCATTCGCGGCACCGCGGCTGCAGCGCGTGTATTGATCGCTTGTCTTAATCTGCTTCCTCAGGAGGAGGTGGCGGGGCTGGTTGTGAATCCATGGCGCTTCATCGTAGAGGGAGAGGGGATCGCTGAAGACGAGGCCAGGCTAGAACTATGGCAAGATGGTGCGCTGCGTCCAGTGCTCGCATTTGCGCAGTCTGATCTATTGGACGCTTGTGCATCAGATTGTGTGCGTGTCACTGCAGATAGTCCACATGAACCGGAGTCAATCAACTGCTCAAATTTTTGGGCAATGGTCGCCTCCGGTTCTACTGGCGTGGAGAGCGGAGTTCTCGTGATTGAGAACCTTGCTGGGCGTTGCACTGTCGGCCTAGACGTTACTTCCGGGTGTCCCTTGATCGTATCTAACGACCTTCCCGTAGCTGATGTTGTTCGCGGCATCCAAAGAATTCTCGAGTTTCGTCGAAAGAACCCAGATGATTGCTCCGTCAGGCATGACTTCTCCATGGATGGGGGCGCAAGGTTGACAGTGCTCTCCGACTGGGGCATGTCGTGGCGTACGTCGAGGACCGCGTGAGCGGGACTGCTCGCTTCGACGATTGTCCACCAAGGGCCGCGCTGCCTTGATTACTCATCCGTGGAGAGTGTCGAATGCCTCGTCGAGATCCCTGACGAAATCCTGCCAAGATGGAAGACAGGCCACCGGGCCTTCCGGATCCAGGAGTTCGAGCATGCGCAGCCGGTGCTGCGAGAAACGCTTCTGGAACTGGACGAGGCGACGTCCTTTGTACTCGCTTGCCCGCGCCAGCGAGTCCTTGAGGAGCTGCTTAGGGTCGGCGACCGTTTCCGCTGCAGTGCCCTTGGGGAGATCAAGTCTGACGCGGCCGCGCGGGTTTTCAGCGACCTGACGCAGACACGCCTCATCGAGAAGCAGCCACGCTTCCAACATGCGGACAGGCACTACAGCGACGTGCTGGAGGTCGGGCCACTCGGCGTGTACTGCCTCCGCGATCTCGTCCCTGCGGTCCTGGGCGGGACCCCGGTCGGCATCCCGTTGGACCACTACCAAGTCGTATGTCCCGTGGAGCTTACGGGCTGCCCGCAGCTTGTCCCGGACGGAATGGCCAGGTGGCGGCCGAAGCAGACCGAAGTCGGGAACGGTTATCGAGGCGTCGAGCCCCTTGCGCGCGGCAATGGATTCGACGTGCCGTACGAGGCCGTTGTCGCTGCTGCCTTCGCCGATGAAGAGAATACGAGTGGTCACGCGGCCCCCCAGTCCAGCGTGAGCTGCGCTCCGGCAGGTGTGGTGAGGTACGGCAGGACGTCGGCCTTAGTCACGAAGTCGGCGCCCGTCTTTGTGGCGCGCCATGTCTCGGCGAGCGGACGCAAACGCAGTACTCGATTCAGGGAGCCGTCTTCCGCCTTGTGGATCGCGGTGTCGGCGAACAAGAGGTCGTCAGGATTGACGAGCTGCACGACCCCTGGTGAGTGTGTGTTGATCAGAACCTGTCGGAACGGATTGTCCGTGCCAGGTTCCTCCGACGGGTCGACGGCAAGGTCTTGGACAAGGGCGACCATGGCGTTGAGGTTGGCGGGGTGGATGCCGTTCTCGGGCTCCTCCATGCAGATCAGACCGCGCACGGACGCATCCTCGAGTAGGACGCACAGGGCCAGGAAACGCAGGGTTCCTTCAGAGAGGCTGCGGGCAGGCAGGGTAATGCCGGCCACCTCACGCACGTTGACCGTGAGGAGCTGCCGGACCTCGTCCTGATCGACATCCAGATCACGGATATGGATTCCCGTCAGGTCCGAGAGACGCCCCGCCACCCTGGCGTAGACCTGGCTGGGATCCGCGCCTGGAGTGTCGTGGGCCACGCGGAAGAGTGTCGCGGGCAGGTGGGAGCCGTCGGCGCCCATCACCTGCGGGTCGACGTACCGATCGGACCTGCGCAGAGCTGACGGCTCAAGAGCGAGCCGTCGCCAGGACTGCATCTCACGGCGAGCGGCGAGGATGGTCGGGTCGTCGCTGCTGGTGATGGTGGAGACGACGGTTGCGGGTGCCCGGGACGCTGCGGCTGGCTTGGGCTGACCTCGGCTGCCACCGTCCTGGTGGATTTTGACGACCGACTCGCCGGATTCAGTCGTCGTCGAGATGAAAGGGGCGCCGCTGCGGTGGCCCTGAATGACGGTGTTGCGGAACTCCTTCGCGCTGTGGGGGAAGAGGAGGTGCCGGGCGGCCTTGCCCTTGGTGATGTGGCTCAGCGTCTCGTGGAGGAGGGTGAGGCGGCCGAAACGGTCCAGGCCGGACGGCTCCTGGTAGCCGACTTCAAGCTCATACCGCAGAAACGTGGTTGTGGCCTTGGCGGCTCGGCCAAAGTCGTCCTGAGTGTGAGGCGGGACGATCATCTCGGCGGCGAACCGCATCCGGTGACGGCCAGGCGCGAAGCCCTTCCAGAACAGGTCACGAGGGTCACCATGACGCTCACCGTGCACGCCCCGGACCTCCTGGGCCGCCTCCATCATCGATTGGTCGGCGAGTAGGGAAAGGAACTGGATGGCATCGAAAACATTCGACTTGCCGGTGCCGTTCTCCCCTGCGATGCAGGTGAAGGGGCCGAAGTCGATGGATAGGTCCAAAAGGTTCTTGAACCCGTGGACTTCCAGGCGGGTCAGCATGCTGTCTCCGGAGGCTCGCCGGGCGGATCCGTTAAGACTACTGGCGAGGAAGATGTCATCCCGTGTGTACGTTGGCGGTCCTTCCCAGCTCTTGTCCACGGGCTCGCTGCCTCACATCCCCTACGGCGCCTGGGGCGTCGAAGCCACCAAAGGCTTCCTCGCACTCGTCTTCGCCACCTACAGAGTTGAGAGGCGGGCAGTTCCCAGTGAGCGGGCTACATCCTCACTACGTGCGGGTCCAGCCGTTGGCGAAGTCGCAGTGGAGGTCTGTCCAGCGGCGAAGCTCGGCGAGGGTGTGGCTGGGGTAGCCGAGGCGTCCCACGCCCTTGACCCACGCGTCCCAGAGGCCGTCGGGCTCAGTGAAGCGGTCGGCATGGCGAGTGCCGAGGAGGGCGTCGAGGCGGAGGAGGGCGCCTAGGGCGGCGGGCTGGTCGTAGTGGAGGTCGGTGCGGGGGAGGTAGCGGTCGAGGTAGGTGGTGAGGATCTCGGCGTCGGCGTGGGTGCCGAATCGGGCCAGGGCGAAGCAGTAGGCACGGCCGGAGTAGCAGACCTCGCTGGCGAGGAGCAGGTCGCCGATTCGTGCGCGGAACCGTTCGCGGCGGTCGACGCCGATCAGCCAGCCGGCGGTGAGACGCGAGCGCCATTCGTACCCGAGGAGGGCTTCCAGCTCCTCGTTGTTGATCGCGGCGGCGTCAGCGATCAGGTGTCGGGTGAAGCGGGTGGTGTGCCACCACCGGGGGCCCAGGAACCGCCCGCCGTTCAGTACGAGATAGCGCGGGAGGCCGCCGTACATCCTCGTCACGTAGCTCTCGACCACATGGCCGTAGCCGACTTCCTCGGGGTGCTGGGACGGCATCGGTCACCTCTCCGGGTGCAGGTCGCTACGGTCGATCCAGGTGAGGGCGACGAAGATGTCGTCGCTGGCGGGGGCTTTGGAGGCTTCCAGTAGGGACCAGGTGCGGGACCCCTCGACCAGGTGCTCCCAGGGCGCGGTCCAGTCGAGTTCCCAGTTCAGGTCGGGGCCGGAGACGCCGTACGTGCGGCCGGCGTCCACTCGCCAGAACTGGGAGTAGAGGATCACCTGGGCGTGGTCGGCCAGGTCGTTGATGATCTCGGTGAAGTGGGTTGAGGGCCAGCCAGGGGCGTCGTCCGACACGGTGGCTCGTAGGCGTGCCGTGAGCGGCGGGACGACAGGGACGCGGGCGCCGAGTTCGGTCAGGGCCCAGCGGATGCCTCCCGGCTCGCTCCAGTCCGGTGGCGTCGCCCGTTCCAGGCAGGCGCGATAGGCGCGGCGCACGGGCTCGACCGCGCCGTCGATCCCCAGGCTCGCCAGGGCCACGGCCGCCCATTCGCGGACGGTCAGGTTGTCGCTGTCCAGCAGGCCGATGAGAGCGGGGCCGCAACGGGGATCGCCCACCTCCTCGAAGACCTCGATGGCGGTCAGCTGACCGAAGCCCCCGAGGGAAGGCAGGCCGTCGATGATGGCGGGTATGGCGTCGGCGCCGATCCAGATCAGCTCCGCGCGGGCGTCGTAGGACTCGTCGGCCTTGCCGTCGAGCTGCTGGACGAGTGTCTCGATGTGGGAGGTCATGACGCGGAGTGGTCCCGGCGCCAGAAAGTGGGGAGCCACCAGCAGAGAACCGAGTTGTCGTCGGGCCACGGGGCGCGGTCCTCGGCTGCCCAGTCCTCGAAGGAGTCCCGGGTCAGATCGATAGGGCGCCAGGCTGGGTCGAGCGGCTCGTCCTCGGCCGGTGGGCGGACGAACCGCTGGCCGTGCTCGTCGCAGGCGCCGAAGTCCTGGTAGTTCCGCTGGGCCTCGATCAGGGAGACCTTGTTCGCGCCGCCGCTCATGGCCGGCCAGCGGAACTGGACCCCTCGTCCTCCCAGAAGCAGACGGGGCAGATCTCGTACGAGCCGGGCGTCTCGCCCAGCACGCGGTGCCCGCAGCATGGGCAGGGGTAGCGGTCGCTCACCTGGGCAGTCTCCTTGCCGGTCCCGCCGGTGCGCCATGGATTTCTCGGCCTCCGCCCGCCCGGCCAGTCCGCATCCAGTCCGCGGGACACCCGTAAACGGCTGTCGGGAGCCAACGCATGCCAACGAGGAAATCCCTCAGGTCCCTATGCGAGGCTCCGTCGCAGGTCAGGATCGGGCCGCAGACATTCCGCTTCAACGTGTGACGTCTCGTCAAAACCTTGCTCGACCCGCCTGTTGGCGGGTCGGGTACAGGCGTCTGTCCGTGTGGAGTCTTTGCCCCGCGATGCGGGGCAGCGGCAGGTCTGGTCGGCGTCAGGTCGCCTCAGACCTTGACGACCTCCACGGAAGGGCCGCACAGGAGTGTCAGATCCTCGGGGTCGGACGTGAGGACCGTGACCGGCCGGGATGCGTTGCGGGAGATGACGGCGAAGGCAGCGTCGATGGCGTACTTGTGGCTGTGGAGGTGATGGGTGCGCAGAAGCGCGGCGGCCTGGTCGGTGATCTCCTTGGTGACGTCGTGAACGTCGACGCGGGAGAGGACCCACTTGATGCGGGCCGGGTGGATGCGCTCGTAGTCGGCCTCAAGCGTGGTCATGGCGCTGGTGGCGACGCGGACGCCCTCCTCCGACGCCGCCTGGACCAGAGCCACGACGGTGCGGTCCTTGCGGTAGAGCTTCGAGAGTCCTTCGCTGTCGAGCAGGAGGGTGCCGGGCATCAGGCGGCGGCCCCGCCGGCCTGTCGGTGGTCGTGGCGCAGCAGTGCCCGGGCGGCCTCGACCTCCTCGCGGGTGAGAGCTTCGTTGTCGGTCTCGAAGTCGGTGACGATCTCCCGCAGCTTGTCCATGGCGACCCTCTGTTCCAGAGCCTCGGCGACGTAGGCGGAGAAACCGCCGGGCCCGACATGGGCCCGTACGGCCTCGGCGAGATCCTCGGGCAGGCTGATCGAGTACTTCCTGCTACCGCTCATGGTGCTGATCCTACCTGTGGTCGTAAGTCTGGGGGTGTGAATGACTGCCCCGAGGTCCGTTCGATCCGAAGGGAGCTGCGAAGGCCCGTCGAGGCCCGTGTGGGGCGGTGGGAAGATGCGGGAAGGATCGGGGAGAGGGGCGGAAGCGTGGGGCGTGGAGAGCGGGACACAGTCGCGAGGGGAGCGCGACTGTACGAGGCGGCGCAGGCCGTGGTCGGTGACCACGGAAGGGCAGTGGAGGCGGTACGGGCGGCGCTGAAGCCGATCCACGACGCGGCGGTGAAGCGGGAGCTCGACGCCATTCCCGTCGCCCGGTCCTTCGCCGGGCGTCTGCTCTGGCCATGAGCAGCGAGAGTGGTACGTTATCCGGTACCGCTATCGGAGAGGGTGAGGTCGTGTCCATAACTGCGAGTGAAGCCCGCAAGGCTCTCTTTCCGCTGATCAAGAAGGTCAACGACAACCACGAGGCCATCGAGATCGTTTCCAAGCACGGCAACGCCGTGCTCGTCTCGGCCGAGGACTATGCGGCATTGCGTGAGGGCTCGTACCTGCTGCGCTCGCCGGCGAACGCTCGCCGGTTGCTCAAGGCGTACGAGAACGCCCTGGCCAACATCAATGTGGCAGAGCGAGAGCTGATCGACCCCGACTCGCCGGATGCGGCCAGTGAAGGTGTTGAGTGAGGCTCGTCTTCGAAGATCAGGGCTGGGAGGACTACACGTCCTGGCTCAGGAACGACCGCAAGATGCTCGCTCGGATCAACAAGCTCATCGAGGACGTCAAACGCGACCCCTTCACCGGAATCGGTAAGCCCGAGCCGCTCAAGTACCACTTGCCAGGTGCTTGGTCGCGGCGGATCGACGACGAGCACCGCCTGGTCTACCTGGTCACGGACAAGGAGATCGTGATCCTCGCGGCCCGCTATCACTACTGAGTTCTCGGTGTCGTCACTGAGCCAGTTCCCTCGGTCGGGACGGAACAGGTGGCGTTGGTGCGGGCGCGGCCGGTCGGCACCGGCACGCGTCAAGGGCTGGGTGGCCCTTGACGCTGTCCCTGATCGGTGAACCCCTCGGAGAGCACGACCGGGCGTCGGCCAAGGCTCTGTTCGCCCGGACGGGTATCCCGGTCTGCCTCTTGGGGTGCTCCGTCGGCCATCCGGTACAGGTGGTGAAACTGGCACGTACCGCCTGCCGGGCCAAGGGCTGGAGTGCGGTCCTCGGCCCCGCGTTCCCCGCAGAGGAAGTACGTGCCTCCGGCACCGCAGCCGGCTGTCGGATGCAGCGGCCTTCCCGTCGGCAGGACAAGGTCCTCGAGAGGGTCTCGGCGGTCGGTGTCGAAGTCGTCTGGCCAGGCGAGCGCGGCAGCCAGTGGCGGGTCTTGCTCGATGCGGCGGAGCAGAGCGTCTGATGCGGTCATGGGCGGAAGGTGACAGCGCCCTCGGACGCGAGGTCCACTCTGGCGAACCTGTGAGGAGAAAGACAGTCAGGGGGACCACAGGCACCGGCAAAGCAACAATCCTCGGCGCGTCTCGCAGCGCTCCTCGACGTCATGGACGTGTCCGTCCGTCGGCGAAGTCGCACTGGAGGTTCGTCCAGCGGCGCTGCTCGGCGGGGGTGTAGCCGGGGTGGTCGCGGAGGTGGGCCAGGGCGTTGACCCACTGGTCCCAGAGGCCGTCGGGCGGGGTGAAGCGGTCGGCGTGGTGGGTGCCGAGGTGGGCGTCGAGGCGGAGGAGGGCACCGAGCGCTGCGGGCTGGTCGTAGCGGAGGTCGGTGCGGGGGAGGCAGCGGTCGAGGTAGGCGGTGAGGATCTCGGCGTCGGCGTGGGTGCCGAATCGGGCCAGGGCGAAGCAGTAGGCCCGGCCGGAGAAGCAGACCTCGCTGGCCAGGAGCAGGTCGCCGATTCGTGCCCGGAACCGTTCGCGGCGGTCGACGCCGATCAGCCAGCCGGCCGTGAGGCGTGAGCGCCACTCGTAGCCGAGAAGGGCTTCCAACTCGGCATCGGTGATCGTGGCCGCGTCGTCGATGAGGTGATGGGCGAAACGTTCGCCGTGAGGCCACTCGGGCCGCAGGAATCGACCACTTCTCAGGACGAGGTAGCGCGCGTGGCCCGAGTCCTTCCTCGTCACGTAGCGCTCGATCACGTAGCCGTAGCCGATCTCCTCGGGGTGCTGGAACGGCATTGGTCACCTCTCGGGGTACAGGTCGGTACGGTCGGTCCAGGTGGGGGCGGCCCCGCTGCCCGGGCACCTGCGGCGACTCACGGCACGGGGCCGGGAGGCCGGGAGGGGGCGGGTCAGCGGCCCTCGCCCGGCCGTGGCAGTTCCGGCTTCAGAGGGCCGCATCCGAGGCGGGCCGCCTCGGCCTCGACGTAGCGTGGGAAGAGGGTGCGCAGGTCCGCGCTCGCCCCGGACTCGTTGACCTGTACGACGAACACCGTCTCGCCCGCCTGGCAACGGGCCTGGAAGACGCCGAGGTTGGGGCCGATTCCGCCGAAGCCGACAGCGGCGCGCACCCGGTCGCCCTCGTGCAGTGCCATGCGTGTGAAGATCCCGGCCAGCCTCGGGTCCTCGACGGTCATCAGGCGCTGCTTCGGCTGTGAGCCGGTGATGTCCCGGTCGCAGGTGCGCACCGGGCCGGGCCCGTCGGTGATCATGGGGGCGTGGTGCGGCCGGCGCTTCGTGTCCAGGCTCAGCCCCTTGATGCCGCAGTACGCGTCCGGCTTCTCCGTGCGGGTGTAGCGGACGGCCTTCGGCAGGCGTCCGACCGGATCGGCGATCGTGCCGGTGCAACCCAGGTCCGCGCTGACCTTGTTGACGAGCTTCACGACCATGCGGGCCATGCCGTCCCGCTCCTTGGTCCGAGGCTCCATGTCGCTGATCCAGTTGCCCTGAGCGATGTCCACGACGGTCGGCCCCGTGAAGTCGCCGGGGCGCCCCAGGCATCCGTCCGGGATGGCGAGCCAGGCGCGGTTGTCCGAGGCCATGCCCAGCAGGCCGCCGCCGAGCGGGGTGAGACGGGCGGAGAGGAACTCGTCGGCCCACTCGCGGTGGTCGCCACGGCGGTCGTCCAGCCGGTGCACCCGGGCGGTGAGCGCCCACGCGTCACCGTCGCTGTTCGTCAACTGGCAACTGCCGGTGGGGCCGTCCTTGGACCGCTCACTGTGGAGCACGGGAGCCTCGACCGCCTTGACGTCCTCCGGCTCGCGGAACGTCGCGGCGAGGTCGTCGCGGGACAGGGCGCCCCAGCACACCTCGTCCGGCGCGAACGGCCCGGCCTGCGTCTGCCAGGCCGTGCCGCCGGCGCCGAGCAGTGTCCCGGCGAGAGTGGCGGCCAGCAGCGGCCGGATCCGGCCGCGCGGCAGCCGGCGCCAGTGCCACCGGCGCGGGTGCCGTTCGCCGAGCGGTTCCCGCCCGGCGGGCAGGGGCTGTGCGACGTCGTTCGACTCGTCCGGGGTGCTGCTCACCGGTCGGCTCCCTCGGGGGCGACGGGGGCGCAGCCCAGGCGGGCGGCGACCGCGTTGGCGAAGACGGCGAGGTGGCCGGGGTCGGCGGAGGCGCCCATCAGGAAGGTGAGGGGCCGGCCCGCGCAGTCGGCCCGTGCGATCGAGTGCTTCTTGCCGAGGGTGCCCGTGCCGCGCCAGCCGCGGGCCGCGGGCCGCTCGCCCGTCATGCCGTCGAACACCGCGGCCAGCCGGGGCTGTGCGACCATCGCCAGGTCCAGGTACGGTGCGCCGTCGCGATCGCCCCGGACACTGCACGTCTGGAGGTCGCGGGTGACCGCGCCGATCTGGTCCTCGACGTCCTCCATGCCGAGGCTCAGGCCACGGATGCCGCAGACGTCGCCGGAGGCGCCGAGGACGCGCTCCCTGCTGCCCGGTACGTCGTAGAGCGGCGAGCTGACCCTCAGCGGCTCGTCCGGTGCGCAACCGGCTGCCGTCATCCCCCGGTTGGCCGCCTCGACGAGCAGCACCGCCGCCTGCCGGGCGCCGCCCAGACCGGCCGGATCGCTCCGCGTGTACGAGGAGCCGCTGGTGTACGTGCCGGACGCGCGGAGAGTGACGACGGTCGGCCTGCCGTCTCGCGCATCGCAGGACTCGGGGAGCACCAGCAGGCCGCCGCGCCCGTTCACCGTGCCCGGCAGGCCGTCCGGGAGCGGGACCACGTCACCGCCCAGGAAACGGTCCTGGATCATCGCGAGCCGGGCCTCGGGGGCCTTTGGGACCGGACCGTACTCGACGGACACCGTCTGGTCGATCGTGACCTCGTCGCCGTCGTAACTGCTCGTGTACGCCTGGGATATGGTGATCTCGCAGCTGCCGGCCGGGCGCTCGCGGGTGGGCAGCGTCTCGCTGCCGCCGCGTGACACGTCGTCATCGTCGGCGAGGAAGCCCGGACCGCTGTCCTCCTCCCACGCGCCCCAGCAGTAGCGGTCCTCGGGCCACGGCCACGTGTCCGCCGCCCGCGTACCGAGCCCGGTACCCGCGAGCACGAGCACCAGCGCGGATGCCGGCAACAGCCGGCCGCGCCTGCCGCGCGGCAGCCACCGGCGCGGCAGGCCGGGTTCCGCGAGCGCCTCCGCCACCTCGATCACCCCCCGTGATCCTTTTCGTCGCAGGAGTGTATCTCCGTCGCTACACGGCGAGTTGGGGTGCACCACTGGGCGGCGGGGCGTCGTGGAGGCGGTGCCCGCGTCGGCGCCGGCCGGGGTCAGCAGTCGCGGATGACGGTTCCGTTGTTGTCCCGGGCCTGGTCGTTGCCCCACCGTGAGAGGTAGTACGCGGAGACGTACTGGTTCCCGGGGCCGACGTCGAGGTCGGTGCGCAGCCACCAGTGGTTGTAGTTGCCGGCGGCGTCGCGGATCTCCCGGCCCCAGACCTTGCAGAACACGTAGTGGGTGCCCGCGTAGAGCGTGCCCGTCCGGGTGGTGCTGGTGGGCGAGGCGTAGCCGGGTGCGTCGGCGAAGGTGTCGACCCAGTAGGTGCCGCCGCCGGAGCAGCCGTTGTCGCTGGTCAGGTACTTCTGGTAGTACGAGCCGGGGTACGGGGAGAGGGACGCGCCGTTGATCCGGATGGTCTGCCCGACGCCGTTGTAGAGCTGCTCGTAGTGGAGGTGGGCCCCGCTGCTCGCGCCGGTGGAGCCGGTCGTGCCGATCCGCTGGCCCTGGGACACGCCCTGGCCGTGGCTGATGGAGTAGGCGGACAGGTGGAAGTAGTACGTCTTCCAGCCGCCGCCGTGGTCGACGACCACGTAGTTGCCGGCACCGCCGGCCTCGTAGTAGCGGTAGGCCGTGCCGGAGGCCGAGGCCAGCACGGGGGCTCCCGAGGTGGCGCCCCCGTCGGAGCGTACGAAGTCCAGGGCGAGGCGGACCTCGGCGGAGTGATGGCTGTAGGTCCACTGCTGGCCGCAGGGGTAGGGCGCCTTGAAGTTGGGTGCCGCCTGCGCCGGTGCGGCGGTGAGGCCGACCAGGCCCATGGCCCCGAGGGCGCTGGTGAGGAGGACGGACAGAAGGCGTCTGAATGACATGGCACGGGGCCCTTCCGGGGAGGGTGGGCCGGCGGCTCGGGAGAGCGGCGGCCGCAGGACGCGTGCGCACGCGGGATGGATCGCGTCGCGGAGCGAGTGTATGAGCGTGTCCATGCCAGAGCCGGGGAGCTTTTCCGTGCCAGCCGAAAAGCGCAGGCAGTCCGGCTGCGGGAAGCCGGGGGCGGGGTTCCGCCGGACGCCCGGACGCTGTTTCATCCCGGACATGGCCGGAACGCTGCGCATCCACTTCACCCCCGCCGACTTCCTCCGCGTGCGCTTCGCCCGCTCACCGGACCCGATGTGGGAGGCCGTCCTCGGGCTGCACGTGCTGACCACCCCGGTGGACCGGCTCCCGGCGCGGCTGCGCCACTGGCGCAGCCGGGTGCGTGAGCGTGCCCGACGGCCGGACGTGCGGGACGCGTTCCGCCTGCTGCACGATCTCGCCCCGTCCGACGCCTCCTACTGGCCGGACTTCCTCACCCCCGCCGAGTCGGAGGAGGGGCTCGCCGCCGGGCTGCGCGTGCTGCGCGAGACCTCGCGGGCCCGGCTGGAGCGTGAGGTGCGCGAGGCGTCGCGCCACAGGGCCCTGCCCGCCTGGACCCGACGCCTGGCCGCCGGTGACCGCGCGGTGCTCGACGACGTCGCGACCGCCGTCTCCACGGTCCACGGCGGCCTGCTCGCACCCGACTGGAGCGAGGTCGAGGCCGCCGGCGCGGCCGACCGGGCGCGCCGGATGGAAGCGCTCGAAGGGGGACTCGGGGCGGTGTTCGCCTCGTTCACGCCCTTCGTGTGGCGGGAGCCGGTGCTCAGCGCCGCCTACCCCAAGGACGTCACCCTTCGCCTGCAGGGGCGCGGGCTGAGCCTGATCCCGTCCTTCTTCTGCCACACGCGGCCCGTGGCGATCGCCGACCCCCGGCTGCCTCCCGTCGTGGTGTACCCCCTGCACACCGACCACCCGCACGGGGTCCCGAACGGAGCCCGCCACGAGGCCGCCCTAGCACGGCTGCTCGGGGCGAACCGCGCACGGGTGCTCACGGCCCTGGCGACCACCCGCACCACGGGAGGCGTGGCGGCATGCCTCGCCCTTCCGGCGTCGTCGGTCAGCGGTCACCTGACCGTGTTGCGGAACGCCGGACTCGTCGCCAGCGAACGCGCCGGAGCGCACGTCACCCACCGGCTGACACCGCGTGGCCGGCACCTGCTCGGGCGGTCGCCGGGCGACGGCGGCCGCCCCGGCCGGCCGTAGGACGGTCACGACCGCGGCGTCCCGCCGCGTGACCCCGCCCGCCGGCCCGGTCTCGACCCGGTCTCGGTCAGGTGCGGGCGTCGAGGCCCGCACCGCGGGGGCACCCAAGGGAGTTCGGCCATGTCCGCGGGCGGCGGGCGGCGCGCGGCGCGCGGAGCGGCACGGGGGACGCGGCGAGGACCGCGGTGCCCCGCGCGGCCGGCCGGATGCCCGAGCTGTTCCCGTTCCGGGCGGCGGGGCGGGCGTCGTCGCCTCGGTGGTGGGCCCGGCGGAGCCTCCGGGGCGGGCGGGATCCCTGGGCCCGGCGCGGTCCCTGGGGCGGGCGGGGTCCGTGAGGCGGGTGTGCCGCCGCTCCCGGCTTCCTCCCGCAGGCGCCGGTGAGGCCGGTTGTCGCGGGTGTGGACCATTACGTCGTGCAGGGGCCCTTGTGCAATTCCTGTGGAACCCTCAATCTTTCGGCTGACGCACGGACCCGGCCGCCGACATTGACATGATCGCGTCAGCGACTGGTCGGTGCCGCCACACGCGCGGCACGTGCGTCGACCGCACCACCCCCCACAGCACACGCACCACCGACTGAGGAGGAACCCTCATATGGCAGTGATGCGTCATCCCCGGCGAAGACTGGCCACCCTCGGTGCCGCGGCCTCCGTGGCGCTCGTCGCGGGTCTCGTCTCCGCTCTCCCCGCGGGCGCGGCCCCGGCCGCCCCCGAAGGCCGCATCCAGTACGCGGGCGACGCGAACGCGGTCGCCGGCAGCTACATCGTGACCCTGAAGGCGGACGAGGCCCGATCCGGCACCGCCGAGGGCCGGGCCGTCGCCGCGAAGCACGGCGCCGAGATCGAGCGCACGTACACCAAGGCCCTCAACGGCTACGAGGTCGAGGCCTCCGAGACCGAGGCGAAGCGTCTGGCCGCCGACCCGGCCGTCGCCTCCGTGGTCCAGAACCGCACCTTCCACGTCACCGGCACCCAGCCCAGCCCGCCCTCCTGGGGCCTGGACCGGATCGACCAGCGGAACCTTCCGCTCAACAGCTCCTACACCTACCCGGATTCGGCCGGCCAGGGCGTGACGGCGTACGTCATCGACACCGGCGTCCGCGTCAGCCACAGCGACTTCGGCGGCCGTGCCTCCGACGGCTACGACGCCATCGACAACGACAACACCTCCCAGGACGGCCACGGCCACGGCACCCATGTCGCCGGCACCGTCGCGGGCAGCTCCTACGGTGTGGCGAAGAAGGCGAAGGTCGTCGGCGTCCGGGTGCTCAACAACTCCGGCTCCGGTACCACCGCCCAGGTCGTCGCAGGCATCGACTGGGTGGCGCGCAACGCGGTCAAGCCGGCCGTGGCCAACATGTCCCTCGGCGGCGGCGCCGACAGCGCCCTCGACACGGCGGTCCGCAACGCCGTCGCCTCCGGCGTCACCTTCGTCGTCGCGGCCGGCAACGAGTCCACCAACGCCGGCACCAAGTCCCCGGCCCGCGTCACCGAGGCGATCACCGTCGGCGCCACCACCTCCGGCGACGCCCGCGCCAGCTACTCCAACTACGGCACGGTGGTGGACCTGTTCGCGCCCGGCTCCTCCATCACCTCCGCCTGGCGCACCAGCGACACGGCCACCAACACCATCTCCGGTACGTCCATGGCGAGCCCGCACGTCGCCGGCGCCGCCGCCCTCCACCTGGCCGCCAACCCCTCCGCCACCCCCGCCCAGGTCTCCGCCGCGCTGACCTCAGCCGCCACCACCGGCGTCGTCGGCAACCCGGGCAGCGGATCGCCCAACCGCCTGCTGTTCACGGGCGAGGGGGACGACACGCCCCCGACCGGTGACCGCTTCGAGAACACCACCGACTACACCATCGCGGACCGCGCCACCGTCGAGTCCCCGGTGACCGTCTCCGGCGTCTCGGGCAACGCGCCCTCGAACCTGTCCGTCGAGGTGGACATCACCCACACCTACATCGGTGACCTCCAGGTCCAGCTGATCGCCCCCGACGGCACGGCGTACACGCTGAAGTCGTACGGCACCGGCGGCAGCGCGGACGACATCAGGACCACCTACACCGTCAACGCCTCCGCGGAGGCCGCGAACGGCGTCTGGAAGCTGCGCGTCAGCGACAACGCCACGTGGGACACCGGCCGCGTCAACGGGTGGGCCCTGCAGTTCTGACCCGGACCCGCCCCGCCGACCGGCACGCTCACCCCCGGGGGAGGCATCCCCGGGGGTGAGACCCGTGACCCGGCGCTTACGATGCGGCTCGTGTCCATACCTCCGCCCTACGGGCCCCCGCACTCCCACGGCCCGCAGGACCCCTCGGGCCCGTACCCCCCGGGCCCGCACCCCGCAGGCCCGCCCCAGGGCGCCCAGCCGCCGCCGCACCACCCCTACGGGGGACAGCCCGGGTTCGCGCCCTACGGGCTCTACGGCCCCTACGGTCCCCGGCCGCCCGCCGCGGTCAACGGGGTCGCCGTCGCCGCCCTGGTCCTCGGCGTGCTGTGCTTCGTGCCGGCCGTCGGGCTGGTGCTGGGACTGATCGCGCTGCGGCAGGTCAAGCGGCGCGGGGAGCGCGGCCGGGGGATGGCCGTCGCGGGCGCCGTGCTGTCGTCGGTCGGGCTCGCCCTGTGGACGCTGATGCTCGCCACCGGGGCCGCGGCCGACTTCTGGGAGGGCGTGAAGGACGGAGCGCGCGCCGAGAGCGTCCTCGCGCTGCGCGAGGGCGACTGCTTCAACTCGCCCACCGGGCTGGAGGGCTGGGCCGACGAGGCCACCAAGGTGCCTTGCGCGCGGGAGCACGACGGGGAGGTCTTCGCCGTCGTCACCCTGCCCGGCGGCGCCTACCCCGGCGAGGACTCCCTCACCGACACGGCCGACGAGCGGTGTTACGACCTGGTGGAGGGCTACGTCATGGACCGCTGGGCGCTGCCCGACACCGTCGACGTGTACTACTACATCCCGACCGGGGAGAGCTGGCGCTTCGGCGACCGCGGGATCACCTGCGTCCTCGGCGAGCGGGACGGCCGGTCCCGCCTCACCGGCTCGCTGCGCCGGGACGAGACCACGCTGGACGAGCACCAGGTGGCCTATCTGAAGGCCGCCGGGGTGCTCAACGCGGCCCTGGACGACGCGCCGGGCGACGAGCTCGCGGAGGACGACCTGCCGGGGCACACGGCCTGGGCGGACGAGGTCGCGACGGCGCTCGCCGAGCAGACCCGGATGCTGCGCGCGCACGACTGGCCCGCCGGAGCGGACGAGCCGCTGGGCGAACTCGCCGCCGGACTGGCCGAGGCGGAGAAGGCGTGGGCGCGGGCCGCCGACGCGGCCGACGCGGACGCCTACTACGAGCACTCCGACCGGGGACTGACCCTCATCGATCCGCAGCGATCGGTCACCGCACGCAAGGCTCTGGGCCTGGCCACCTCCCCGCCGCGCTACGAGGAGGAGGGGGAAGACGCCCCCGAAAGCGGTGACATGAAGGTGTGACGCGCTCCATAGCGGGGAGAAAGTGCCTGCGTAAAGCCCTCACCCGGCGGATGTCATCACATCGAGTGAATCCTTGGCCTTCACTTGCCTGGCACAACCTACGGTTGCCACGCTGTAGCTGTCTGTACAACCTGATGGGAGTGGCCCGTGACATTCGGTGAGCAGCCGGCGTACCTGCGCGTCGCGGGTGATCTCCGCAAGCAGATCGTCGACGGAAGGCTGCCCCCGCACACCCGGCTCCCCTCCCAGGCGAGGATCCGCGAGGAGTACGGCGTCTCGGACACGGTCGCGCTGGAGGCGCGCAAGGTGCTGATGGCGGAGGGGCTCGTGGAGGGCCGCTCCGGCTCGGGCACGTACGTGCGCGAGCGTCCCGTGCCGCGCAGGGTCGCCCGCTCCGGGTTCCGCCCGGAGCGCGGCGCCACGCCGTTCCGCCAGGAGCAGGCCGACACGGGCGTCCGCGGCACCTGGGAGTCCGGCAGCGAGCAGACGGACGCCTGTGCCGCCCTCGCGGAGCGGCTCGGGATCCAGCCCGGCGACCGCGTGATGCGCACCCGGTACCTCTTCCGCGAGGCCGGTGAGCCGATGATGCTCTCCACCTCCTGGGAGCCGCTCGCCCTGACCGGCCGGACCCCCGTGATGCTGCCCGAGGAGGGCCCGCTCGGCGGCATGGGCGTCGTCGAGCGCATGCGCGCCATCGACGTGGTCGTGGACAACGTCACGGAGGAGGTCGGCGCCCGCCCCGGCCTCGCCGAGGAGCTGGTGCTGCTCGGCGGTGTCCCCGGACATGTGGTCCTGGTCATCCAGCGCACCTACTTCGCCTCGGGCCGCCCGGTGGAGACCGCCGACGTGGTCATCCCCGCCGACCGCTACCGGGCCGCCTACCACCTGCCGGTGAGATAGCGCGGTTCCGGCCCTCGCGCTCCTCACCCCGCACCGCACTCCCGCCCCATCACTCCCGCGCGCTCCTTTCCGCGCCCCGCGCCCGGCTCCGCTCCGGCGTGCCCCGCGGGGCACCGGAGCTCCGCCGCCGTAGCAATCTGGCCGTTCTCGCAGGTCGCCCCCGGAGCGGAGCGCACCCGGTGGCAGGCCGCTGACCGGATACGCAGACCCCCGCGCACGGCGCGTCCGCCCCCGTGCGCCCCCCGCGTCCTGGCCGGTTGCGTGCCTCTTTGTGAAAAGGCGTATTCGCTCAGTGAAGGTAAGGCGTACGCTCGGGCATATGCGGACTGGAGTTTCCTTATCGGGCGGGGCGCGACGCGGACCGCGGGCGGGCAGCGGAGGGGAGCGATGAACGACAGCACGGTGACTCTCCCCTGGCTCGTCGTGCGTCAGGACGACAACGGCAATCGCTACCGGGTGGGCAGGTACGCGACCCGCGCCGAGGCGGAACGCATCGCGGACAGCCTCGACGGGCGCGGGCACAGACAGCTCTACTGGGTCGAGCGGATCAGTCAGAGCGGAACGCCGTCCGGCTGACCGCCTCCCGTAGGCTCCGGCGCATGAGTGAGCGGATCGTGGTGGTGGGTGCCGCCCTGTGGCACGAGGGCCGGCTGCTCGCCGCCCGCAGGAGCGCGCCCGCCGAACTGGCCGGGCGCTGGGAGCTGCCCGGCGGCAAGGTCGAACCGGAGGAGGCCCCGGACGCGGCCGTCGTACGGGAGTTGCGCGAGGAACTCGGCGTCGACGCAGAGGCGACGGGCCGCGTACCGGGCGAGTGGCCGCTGCGGACGCCGTACGTGATGCAGGTGTGGACCGCCCGCCTGCGCCCCGGATCCGCTCCGCCCCGCCCCCTCGAGGACCATGACGAACTGTGCTGGCTCACCCCCGACCGGATCTGGGACGTCGACTGGCTCGACCACGACGTGCCCGCCGTCCGCGACACCCTGGCCCACCTCGGAGCGCACGAGGTCATCTGAGGCGCGATTCCGGCGCGGGGGCGCGGGCATGACGACGTGTGGGCGCCTTTCCGTGCCGCGCACACCACGATGCGCCGTCGTCCGCGGTACTCCGTCCGGGATACCGGGTATGTGCCCATTGACCCCATGAAAAGGGACATGGGTGGTTTCCCTCGCTCCCCTCGCTCCCTCACTCCCCGGCGGGAGGTGGTCCGCGTGACCGGCACCGACGGCGAATGGGCCGCGTGGACCTTCTCCGCCGACCCGGGGGCCGTGCGCGCCGCCCGCTCCGCCGTCCGGGACCAGCTGCGCCTGTGGGACCTCGACAGCGTCGGTGACCTCGCGGCCCTGCTGGTCAGCGAACTCGTCACCAACGCCCTGCAACACGCCACCGCGCCCATCGGCGTCCGCCTGGTGCGCCCCGCCCCCCACGCCGAAGTCCTCCTGGTCGAGGTCTCCGACCCGCTTCCGCGGCCCCCGCGCGCACGCGCCGCACGGCCCGAGGACGAGGACGGGCGCGGACTGCAGCTCCTGGCCTCCGCCTCCCGCCGCTGGGGCACCCGCCCGGGGGCCGGCGGCAAGACCGTGTGGTTCGAACTCACGCTGCCCGGATGAGCCCTCGCACGGCCGTGCGCCGGTGTACGCACCGGGGCCTTCCGTCGAGTGACCGGTTCGGGCCCGTGGTGGTTGCCGACGAGGGGGATTCGACGACGTGTCCGCTGGTTAGAAGACTGGGAGTGTTCTCACGGCGCGGACCGAAAAGCATCGGGACCGTGCTGTGATCGTGAACACCGTGTTGTGCGGCGCCGTAGTGCTGGATACTGTGGGCAGCCGCCCCCGGTGACCGGTGCCGGACGCGGTGAGCTGGAGGGGACGGTTCGCGTGAGCGAGATACCAGCGAAGGCCACGGGGTCCGAGGACTCGTCGGGCGGCGCGAGGAGAGGGGCCGTCGACGGCCCCGTCCCAGGCGATGCTCCGTCCGGCGACGGGATGTGGCAGAGCAGTCCGCCCGGCTCCATGTACGACTACATCAAGGTCGCCTCCTTCTCCATCGGCCCGGACGGGCTGGTCGACCAGTGGAGCCTGCGCGCCGAGCAGATCTTCGGTATCCCCGCGGAGCGCGCCGTCGGCCTGGACCCCATAGAGGCGTTCATCGAACCGGTCCGCCGGGAGCGGGGCCAGCGCAAGATGGCCGAGATCCTCGACGGCCGGGAGTGGACCGGTGTGGTGCCCTTCCGGCTGCCGGAGTCGTCGGCGGCGGACGCTCGGGACCGGGAGGGCCTCGCCGAGGTCTACGTCATGCCGACCCGCACCGAGGAGGGTGAGAAGGCCGCCGTCTGCATCGTCGTCGACGTGCGCACCCTGCGCCGTATCGAGACCGACCTCGCCGCCTCGCAGGCCATATTCGGCCAATCTCCGTTCGGTTTCCTGCTGATCGACCCCGACCTGCGGGTCCGCCGCGCCAACCAGCGGTTCGCCTCCGTCTTCGGCGGCACCGTCGACGACCACCGCGGCAAGGGCGTGCACGACTACCTGCCGCGCGGGGAGGCCGAGCGGGTCGCGGCGACCCTGCGCCGGGTCCTGGAGTCCGGCGACTCCATCACGGACATGCACGTCACGGGCTTCGTCCCGGGCTCCGACGAGCGCCGCCACTGGTCCGTCAACCTCTACCGCGTGCACAGCGGGAGCGGCCGGCCCATCGGCGTCGCCTGGCTCGGAACGGACATCACCGCCCGCCGTGCCGCCGCCCGCGAGGCCGCCGCCGCACGGCGCAATCTCGCCCTCCTCAACGAGGCGGGCGCCCGGATCGGCAACTCCCTGGACCTGGAGACCACCGCCCGCGAACTGCTCGACGTCGTCGTCCCCGGCTTCTGCGACCTCGCCACCGTCGACCTGTACCAAGGGCTGCTGGCCGGTGACGAGACCCCGCCGGGGCTCGCCGACGGCAGCGCCGAAGTGCGCAGGGTCGCCTTCGCCAGCGCGGTCTCCGACGCGCCGTTCAGCGGCACCGGGGAGCCCGTCAAGCTGGGCGCCGTCCACCACTACCCGTTCAACTCGCCCTGCGCGGACGCCCTGCGCACCGCCCGCCCGCAGAAGGTGCCCGGCGACGACGGCGGCCTGGTGCAGTCCACGCTCGCCGTGCCGATGGTCGCCCACGACACCGTGGTGGGCCTCGCCCAGTTCGCCCGCACCAAGGGCAGCGAGCCGTTCGGCGACCGCGACCGCGAACTCGCCGTCGAACTGGCCGCCCGGGCCGCCGTCTGCATCGACAACGCCCGTCTGTACCGGCGCGAGCACGAACGCGCGCTGATACTCCAGCGGTCCCTGCTCCCGCCCGGCGACCCGGAGGCCTCCGGCCTCGACATCGCCTGCCGCTACCTGCCGGGCAACGCGGCGACGGGACGGCCCAGCGAGGTCGGCGGCGACTGGTTCGACGTCATCGAACTGCCGGGCCACCGCACCGCGCTGGTCGTCGGCGACGTCATGGGACGCGGACTGCGCGCGGCCGTCGCCATGGGCGAACTGCGCACCGCCATACGCACCCTGGCCCAGCTCGACCTGGAACCCGCCGAGGTGCTCTCCCAGTTGGACGAGATCGCCCGGGGCCTCGGCACCCCGGCCTTCGCGGGAGGCGTCCAGCAGGCCACCCGAGCCGCCCGCCGCCCCCGCGAGGCGGACCTCTCCGAGGTCTACCTGGCGACCTGCGTCTACGCCGTCTACGACTCGGTGACCAGGCGCTGCACCTTCGCCAACGCGGGCCATCTACCGCCCGTCCTGGTCGAACCGGGTGAGAGCGCGCTGATGCTGGACGTGCCGCCCGGCATGCCGCTCGGCGTCGGCGGGGAGCCCTTCGAGGAGGTGGAGGTCGAACTGCCCGAAGGCGCCCTGCTCGCGCTCTACACGGATGGACTGGTCGAAAGCCGCGATCACCCCCTCGACGAGGGCCTGCAGGCCTTCGTGGGTGCCCTCACGGACCCCTCCGCCCCCCTGGAGGACGTCTGCGACCACGTCCTCAACACCCTCGACACCCACCACGGCGAGGACGACATCGCTCTGCTGATGGCCCGCGTCCAGGGGCTGCCCGCCGACTCCGTGGGCGACTGGACCCTGCCCCGCGAGCCCCGCAGCGTGGGCCGGGCCCGGGAGTTCGCCCGGGCGCGGCTGCTCGCCTGGGACATGGAGCCCCTGGTCGACACCACGGAGCTCCTGGTCAGCGAACTGGTCACCAACGCCCTGCGGTACGGCGAGGGCGAGATCCGGCTCCGGCTGCTCCTCGACCGCTCCCTGGTCTGCGAGGTCTGGGACTCCGGCCTGGTCCAGCCGCGCCGGCGGCGGGCCCGTGACACCGACGAGGGCGGCCGGGGACTCCAGCTCGTCGGGCTGCTCAGCGCCGCCTGGGGCTCCCGCCGTACGCACCGGGGCAAGACGGTCTGGTTCGAACTGCCCCTCCCCGGCACCGACACCGCCCTCACCGACCCCGCGGAGGCCCTGCTGAGCCTGTTCTGACGGCAGGCCGGCCACCGGCGCGTACGCTCACGCCATGCCCGGCACCCCGAACACCCGCCCGCTGCGTCTGACGGCCGGCCCGCTCACCCTGCGCCCCTGGACGCCGGACGACGCGGCAGCCCTGGCCGAACTGTACGCCGACGAGGCCCTGCGCCGCTGGGCGGCCGCGCCCGTGCACGACACGGCGAGCGCGGAACGCTGGGTGGCCGAGCAGCGGCGGGGCTGGGAGACGGGTGAGCGGTTCGCGTTCGCCGTGGAGGAGACGGGCGCGGCCGACGCCCGGCCGGCGGGCAACGTCGTCCTCAAGGGCCCGGCCAAGGGCTCCGCCTCGGCCGAGGTCGGCTACTGGACGGCGGCCCACGCACGGGGCAGGGGAGTGGCTCCGCGCGCCCTGGCGGCCCTGACCGACTGGGCGTTCGCCACCTTCGCCCGGAAGGGCCTGGTCCGCCTGGAGCTGCTGCACCAGGTCGACAACACGGCCTCCTGCCGGGTCGCGGAGAAGAGCGGCTTCGTCCTGTCCGGTGTGCTCCCCGCGGCGCCGCCCGCCTTCCCCCTCGACGGTCACCGGCACATACGGCGGCCACCGGCCGCCGGTTGACCGCAACCGGAACACCCGTTCCCCTCGTCCTCCCCCGCAACATCGACTACGGGGCCGACGGCGGGAGTCGGCCGGTGAGGGGCGCCGACATGGACCGCGCGGACGCACAGGAACCGGCGGACACGTCGGACGCACAGGAACCGGCGGACACGCCGGACGCCCCGCCCCGGGAACCGACGCCCGACGCGGCGCAGGGGTCCGCGGAGCCCACGACCGGAGCGCCGGCCGGGGGTGCGCCACCCGCGGTCCCCGGCGGGCACCCCGGCAAGCGCCGCAGACCCTGGGTCCGCCGGGTCAGGCTCACCGCGCTCACCCTCGTCCTGCTCCTGGTCGTGCCGGTCCTCGCCGTCGAGACCGCCCTGCGGATCAACTACTCGGGGGACCCGGCGGAGGGGACGTACAGCCGTGACCGGGACGCCATGTGGCTCGGGCACGCCTGGGTCGACGGGCGGAAGAAGGACGCCGACGTCACCGCCCTCGCCCGCCGCCTGCAGGGCACCGGCATCCGAGACCTCTACGTCCACTCCGGCCCGCTGGAGCACGACGGCACCCTGCCGAAGTCGGCCTACCCGCGCGCCCGCTGGTTCATCGACTCCGTGCACCGCGAGCTCCCCGGCGTCCGGGTCCAGGCCTTCCTCGGCGACGTCCTCGCCAACGGAGGCCCCGAAGGGCTGCACCTGGACCGCGCCGCCACCCGCGCGGAAGTCGTCCGCAGCGCCGGTCAGGTCCTGGACACCGGCTACGACGGCGTGCACCTCGACCTGGAGCCGCTGCACTCCGGCGACCCGGACTACCTCACCCTCCTCGACGACCTGCGCGCCCTCACCCGTGCCGAGGACGCGCGACTCAGCGTCGCCGCCCACCAGATCGACCCGCTCCCGGGTCTGCACTCCGTCGCCGGTCTCTTCGCCGACCACCCCAAGTGGTGGTCCCAGAAGTTCTTCGGCCAGGTGGCCCGGCGCGTCGACCAGATCGCCGTGATGTCGTACGACACCGCACGGCCCCTGGAGAGCACCTACGGCGGCTACGTGGCCCAGCAGACCTCCCTCGCCCTGGAGGTCACCCCGCCCACCACCCACCTGCTGATGGGCCTGCCCTTCTACTACGAGAGCAACTTCAGCCACTGGGGCCACGCCGAGACCGTCGCCGCCGCCGTCCGCGGCGCCCGACTCGGCCTCTCGCGCACCGACCCCGACCGTGAACTGTTCGGCGTCGCCCCGTACATCGACTTCGCGGCGACGGAGACGAACTGGAAGGAGTACCGGGAGGGCTGGCTGCGCCCTACCGCCTCCTGATCTTCGACCCCAGCCACACCAGCGGGTCGTACTTGCGGTCCACCGCCCGTTCCTTCAGCGGGATCAGCGCGTTGTCCGTGATCTTGATGCCTTCGGGGCATACCTCCGTGCAGCACTTGGTGATGTTGCAGTAGCCGAGACCGTGTTCGTCCTGGGCCGTGCGCCCCCGGTCCAGGCCGGACTCCCCGGCGGCGTCCAGCGGATGCATGTCGAGCTCCGCGACCCGCATCAGGAAGCGCGGCCCGGCGAAGGCCGGCTTGTTCTCCTCGTGGTCGCGGACCACGTGGCAGACGTCCTGGCACAGGAAGCACTCGATGCACTTGCGGAACTCCTGCGGGCGGTCCACGTCCTCCTGCATCATCCGGTACTCGCCCGCCCCGACCCCCTCCGGCGGCACGAACGCCGGCACCTGCCGGGCCTTGGTGTAGTTGAAGCCGACGTCGGTCACCAGGTCGCGGACCACCGGGAAGGCCCGCAGCGGGGTCACGGTGACCGTCTCGTCCCGCTCGAAGACCGACATGCGGGTCATGCACAGCAGCCGGGGACGCCCGTTGATCTCCGCCGAGCACGAGCCGCACTTGCCGGCCTTGCAGTTCCAGCGCACGGCGAGGTCGGGGGCCTGGGTGGCCTGGAGGCGGTGGATGATGTCGAGCACCACCTCGCCGTCGTTCACCTCGACCCGGAAGTCCTCCAGGCCGCCGCCCCGCACGTCCCCCCGCCACACCTTGAAGCGGGCCTCGTAGCTGCTCACTCGTGGAGCTCCTCTTCGGCTAGGTACTTGACCAGCTCCTCCTTCTCGAAGAGGGCGAGCAGGTCGGGGCGGATGGGTTCGGTGGTCTCCCGGGTGAGGGCGATCCGGCCGGGTGCCGCCTCGCCGACCGGGAGAGCGTCCCCGGGGTCGGCGAGCGCGCACAGCAGGTTGACGCCCCGCCAGGCGCGGTCCATGCCGGGGTGGTCCTCGCGGGTGTGCCCGCCGCGCGACTCGGTGCGTTCCAGCGCGGCCCGGGCCACGCACTCGCTGACCAGCAGCATGTTCCTGAGGTCGAGGGCGAGGTGCCAGCCCGGATTGAACTGCCGGTGCCCCTCGACCCCGGCGCGGCCGGCCCGCACCCGCAGCTCGGCGAGCTTGTCGAGGGCCTGCTCCATCTCGGGCGCGCGGCGGATGATCCCGACCAGGTCGTTCATCGTCTGCTGGAGCTCCTGGTGCACGGTGTACGGGTTCTCCGGCGGGCCCTCGGCCGGCGGCTCCCCCTCCGCCGAGAAGGGGCGCAGCGCCTCCGCGGCGGCCGTGTCGACCTGTACGTCGTCCACCCGGGGCCGCGCGTCGCCCGCGGCGCTCGCGTACTCGGCCGCGTGCCGGCCGGCCCGGCGCCCGAACACCAGCAGGTCGGAGAGCGAGTTGCCGCCGAGCCGGTTGGAGCCGTGCATGCCGCCGGCGACCTCACCGGCCGCGAACAGCCCCGGCACGCCGCGTGCCGCGGCGGTGTCGGAGTCGACGGCGATGCCGCCCATCACGTAGTGGCAGGTCGGCCCGACCTCCATGGCCTCCGCCGTGATGTCGACGTCCGCCAGCTCCTTGAACTGGTGGTACATCGACGGCAGCCGGCGCTTGACGACCTCGGCGGGCATGCGCGTGGAGACGTCCAGGAAGACCCCGCCGTGCGGGGAGCCGCGGCCCGCCTTGACCTCCGCGTTGATGGCGCGGGCCACCTCGTCGCGGGGGAGCAGTTCGGGCGGGCGCCGGTTGTGGTCCGGGTCCTCGTACCAGCGGTCGCCCTCCTCCTCGGACTCGGCGTACTTGTCCTTGAAGACGTCCGGGACGTAGTCGAACATGAACCGCCTGCCCTCGGAGTTGCGCAGCACCCCGCCGTCCCCGCGCACCGACTCGGTGACGAGGATGCCCTTCACCGAGGGCGGCCAGACCATGCCGGTCGGGTGGAACTGCACGAACTCCATGTTCAGCAGCGGCGCCCCGGCCAGCAGCGCCAGCGCGTGCCCGTCCCCGGTGTACTCCCACGAGTTGGACGTCACCTTGAACGACTTGCCGATCCCGCCGGTCGCGATCACCACGGCGGGCGCCTGGAGGACGAAGAAGCGTCCGGTCTCCCGCTCGTAGCCGAAGACGCCGGAGACCCGGGGCCCCTCCTTCAGCACGCGGGTGACCGTGCACTCCTGGAAGACCTTCAGCCGGGACTCGTAGTCCCCGGTCTCCCGGAAGTCCTCCTGCTGGAGGGCGACGACCTTCTGCTGGAGGGTGCGGATCAGTTCGAGGCCCGTGCGGTCGCCCACATGGGCCAGGCGCGGGTACTCGTGGCCGCCGAAGTTGCGCTGCGAGATCCGGCCGTCCTTCGTCCGGTCGAACAGCGCGCCCCAGGTCTCCAGCTCCCACACCCGCTGCGGCGCCTCCTGGGCGTGCAGCTCGGCCATCCGCCACTGGTTGAGGAACTTGCCCCCGCGCATGGTGTCGCGGAAGTGCACCTGCCAGTTGTCGCCGGAGTTGACGTTGCCCATCGCCGCCGCGATGCCGCCCTCGGCCATCACGGTGTGCGCCTTGCCGAACAGCGACTTGCAGATCACGGCCGTACGGGCGCCCCGCTCGCGTGCCTCGACGGCGGCGCGCAGGCCCGCGCCGCCGGCCCCGACCACGACGACGTCCCACTCCTGTCGGTCGACCACGGACATGGTGAAGGCCCCCAGCTAGAAGAAGCGCGGATCGTCGAAGACACCGGTCGCGACGAGGTAGACGTAGAGGTCGGCGACCGCCACGCTCAGCAGCGACGCCCAGGCGAGCTGCATGTGCCGGGCGTTCAGCCGGCCGACCCACTGCCACATCCGGTAGCGCACCGGGTGCTTGGAGAAGTGCTTCAGCTTCCCGCCGACGATGTGCCGGCAGGAGTGGCAGGAGATCGTGTACGCCCAGATGAGGGCGATGTTGATCAGGAACACCAGGGTGCCGAGCCCCATGTGGCCCCAGTGGTAGTTCTCGTCCCGGAAGGCGAGCACGGTGTCGTAGGTCAGGACGCAGGCGACCAGCAGCGCCGCGTAGAAGAAGTACCGGTGGATGTTCTGCAGGATCAGCGGGAAGCGGGTCTCCCCGGTGTACGTCGCGTGCGGTTCGGCCACCGCGCAGGCCGGCGGGGACGCCCAGAAGCCCCGGTAGTAGGCCTTGCGGTAGTAGTAGCAGGTCAGGCGGAAGCCGAGCGGGAAGATCAGGATGATGATCGCCGGTGAGAGGCCCCACCAGCTGCCGAAGAGCTCCCAGTTGGGTCCGGCCTTCATCGGCTCGCAGTTCTCCGCCAGGCACGGCGAGTAGAACGGCGAGACGTAGGGGGCCGCGTAGTAGTCGGCGTTGGCCAGGGCCCGCCAGGCCGAGTAGACGACGAAGGCGAGCAGTCCGGCCGCGGTGGCGGCCGGGGCCAGCCACCAGCGGTCGGTCCGCAGGTGCGGGGCGGTGATCGCGGCGCGCGTGCCGGTGCGCACACCGCCGGTCGGGGGATGGGGTTCGGTGGCAGGGGGTTCCGTGCCAGTGGCCACGTGTCCACTCCGGTAGGGGTCAGGGCGCCGCGATCGGCGGTGGTCAGGGGGCGTGACGGCCGCGGGCACCGAGCCCTTCGTCGTCCGTGTCCACCCACAGCGAGGGGTCGTACGGCGTGTCGGAGATGGTCACCAGGTCGGGCCGCTTCTGGGGGGCCGCGGTGGTGACCGCCGTCTCCCGCAGCAGCGCGATGCTCTCGCGCAGGTGATCGGTGTCGGAGCGGACGCGGCGCATCTCCAGGCCGCGGCTGCCCATCTGCTTCTCCAGGCGCCCCACCGACCGGACCAGGTCGTCGAGACAGCGCTGGACGGCTGTCAGTTCGTCGTGCACGGACATGACGTGACCTCACTTCCACGGGTCCTTCGGGCCCAAGGCGGCAACGCTCATGCGCCTGAGAGTGTCGCGCGTCACACCTTGCGCTGTGAAGGGATGTGCATCGATTGGCCGAGGCGTACGGGTGCATCGTCCGGTGCGTTGCGCCGCACGGGTGGGCTTGCCACCCATGGCCGTCGTGTCGCCCTGAGTTGCTGAACCCTTTCCTCTTCAGTGGGCCGCATACATCGGATGAGCTCCAAATACCACCAAAAGTGATCGTAACGCCCGCGGCTTCCCGGAGGTACTCAGAGATGTCCCACGACGGCGTCGGCCCCCGCGCGGCTCCGCGCTCGGTCGCCCTCCTCACCGCCGGCATCCTCGCGGTACCCGCGCTGGCCGGATGCGGCTCCGACCACGACCCCGCGGGCGAGCCGCTCGCCGGGGCGGACATCGCGCGCGCCGACCGGGCGAAGCTCGCCGACGGGGGCACCCTGCGCTGGGCCGTGGACACCGTCCCGGCCACCCTGAACACCTTCCAGGCGGACGCCGACTCCACCACCTCCCGGATCGCCCAGGCCGTCCTGCCCTCCCTGTACCGGACGGACGGCAACGGCCGGGTGGTGCCCAACCCCGACTACCTGGAGTCCGCCAGGGTCGTCGACACCGAGCCCAAACAGGTGGTCCTCTACCAGCTCGACCAGCAGGCCGTCTGGAGCGACGGCCGCGAGATCGGCGCCGCCGACTTCGCGGCCCAGTGGCGCGCCCTGTCCGGCAGGGACACCGCCTACTGGACCGCCCGCAACGCGGGCTACGACCGCATCGGGAAGATCGAGCGGGGCAGGAACGACCTCGAGGTCAAGGTCACCTTCGACCGCCCCTACGCCGACTGGAAGTCGCTGTTCACCCCGCTCTACCCCAAGGAGGTCATGGGCACCCCGGACTCCTTCAACGACGGGGCGCGCAAGGAGCTGAAGGTCACCGCCGGCCCCTTCACGGTGGAGAAGATCGACACAGACGAGGACGAGGTGACCCTCACCCGCAACACCCGCTGGTGGGGGGACCCGGCGAAGCTCTCGACGATCGTGCTGCGCTCGGTGCCCCGCGACAAGCGGATCTCCGCGCTCAGCGCCGGCACCCTCGACCTGGCCGAGATCGACGCCACCGCGGCCGGCCGTGTCAGCGCCGCCGCCGCGCCCGCGCGCGGCGAGAGCGGGAGCCCTCCTCTCATGGGCCCCGGCGCGGACCGCTCCGCCGCGGACGCGCTGCGCTCCTGGGCGGTCGCCAACGGCTCCGACGAGGACGCCGCCGGCGAGGAGATCTCCGCCCGCAAGAAGCTCCGCAAGAAGGCCGAGAAGTACGCACGCCAGCAGAAGGCCCTCGCGGGCTTCGAGGTGCGCACGTCCCTGGAGCCCGCCTACACCCAGCTCGCCCTCAACGGCGCCGACGGCCCCCTCGCCGACGAGCGGGTCCGCAGGGCCGTGGCCCGAGCCCTGGACCGGGACGCCATCGCCGCGGCCGTACTGAAGCCGCTGGGCCTGCCCGCCGAGCCCGTCGGCAGCCACCTGGCGCTGGCCGGCCAGGCCGCCTACGCCGACGGCAGCGGTGCCCTCGGCGAGCAGGACGCCAAGGAGGCCCGGGCGCTGCTCGCGGACGCCGGCTGGGTGCAGGGGGGCCCGGTCGAGGAGAAGAAGAAGGAGGAGGAGAAGGCGGCGGGCTCCGAGAACGACGAGGGTTCCGGCGGCGACGAGGACGGCAGCGACGAGGACGGCGGCGACGAGGACGGCGGGACCGACTCCGAGGGCGGCGACGACGGCACGTACATCGTCGGCCAGGACGACGACGGGGACGACGGCGACAACAAGGCCCCCCGCGACTCCGGCCCCGGCACCCAGCAGCTCAACCAGGGCAGCGCGCCCGGCGCCTACGCCCCCAAGGGCACCGCGGCCCCGGCCCGCGCCGACAACGCACCCGTCGCCAAGAACGGCAAGGCGCTCACCCTCCGCTTCGTCCTGCCGTCGGGGCCGGGGTCGGACACGCTGTCCACCGTGGCCGGCCGGATCTCGGCGATGCTGGAGAGGATCGGCATCCGCACCGACGTCTCCAAGGTCGACGACGACAGCTACTTCAAGGACCACATCGCCTCCGGCGAGTACGACCTCGCCCTGTACTCGTGGCCCGCGACCGCCTTCCCCGCCACCGACGCCCGTCCCGTCTACTCCAAGCCGGTCGTCGGGGCCGACGGCTCCCTGAACGTGGAGCAGAACTACACCCGCGTCGGCACCGACCAGGTCGACCAGCTCTTCGACCAGGCGATCGGCACCCTCGACGACGCCGAGCGCCACGCCCTGATCCGCAAGGCCGACTCCCGCATCTGGGCGGCGGCCGGCTCGATCCCCCTCTTCCAGCGCCCCGAGCTCACCGCGGTCCGCAGGAACCTGGCCAACGCCGGCGCCTTCGGCCTGCGCACGCCGGTGTTCCAGGACATCGGCTTCCTGAAGAAGTCCGCGCAGGGCCCGTCGGGCTCACCGGCCGCCACGGCCTCCGGGTCGCCGGCCGGGGACTGACGCCCCGGGTGCGTACGGAAGCGGCCCACCCCCGCCGGGGGTGGGCCGCCGCCTCATGCGTACGTGCCGGGGTCAGCCGTGCTTGGCGCGGCTCGTGGCGCGGGCGCGCTCGCGGGCGTCCAGGTTCACCTTGCGGATGCGGATGGCCTCCGGGGTGACCTCCACGCACTCGTCGTCGCGGCAGAACTCCAGGGACTGCTCCAGCGACAGCTTGCGCGGGGGAACGATCGCCTCGAACGAGTCGGCCGAGGACGACCGCATGTTGGTGAGCTTCTTCTCCTTGGTGATGTTGACGTCCATGTCGTCGGAGCGGGAGTTCTCACCGACGATCATGCCCTCGTACACCTCGGTGCCGGGGTCGGTGAACAGCACGCCCCGCTCCTGGAGGTTGGTCATCGCGAACGCGGTGACCGCACCGGCGCGGTCGGCGACCAGGGAGCCGTTGTTGCGGGTCGTGAGCGTCCCGAACCAGGGCTCGTGGCCCTCGTGGATGGAGTGGCCGATGCCCGTGCCGCGGGTCTGGGTGAGGAACTCCGTACGGAAGCCGATCAGGCCGCGGGAGGGCACCACGAACTCCATGCGCACCCAGCCGGAGCCGTGGTTGGACATGTTGTCCATCCGGCCCTTGCGGACGCCCATGAGCTGCGTGACCGCGCCCATGTGCTCCTCGGGGACGTCGATGGTCATGCGCTCGACCGGCTCGTAGACCTTGCCGTCGACGAGCTTGGTGACCACCTGCGGCTTGCCGATCGTGAGCTCGAAGCCCTCACGGCGCATCTGCTCGACCAGGATGGCCAGCGCCAGCTCGCCGCGGCCCTGCACCTCCCAGGCGTCGGGGCGGTCGGTGTCCAGGACGCGGAGCGAGACGTTGCCGATCAGCTCGCGGTCCAGGCGGTCCTTGACCTGGCGGGCGGTGACCTTGCGGTCCTTGACGGCCGCCTTGTTGTTCGCGCCCTTGCCGGTGCCGCCGCGGCCGACCAGCGGGGAGGTGTTGGTGCCGATGGTCATGGAGATCGCCGGCTCGTCCACCGTGATCAGCGGCAGCGCGACGGGGTTCTCCGGGTCGGCCAGGGTCTCGCCGATCATGATCTCGGGGATGCCGGCGACGGCGCAGATGTCACCGGGGCCGGCCTTCTCCGCGGGCTTTCGGGTGAGCGCCTCGGTCATCATCAGCTCGGAGATGCGCACGTTGCTGACGGTGCCGTCGCGCTTCATCCAGGCGACCGTCTGGCCCTTCTTCAGCTCGCCCTGGTGGACGCGGAGCAGGGCGATGCGGCCGAGGAAGTTGTCGGCGTCGAGGTTGGTGACGTGGGCCTGGAGGGGGGCGTCCTCGTCGTAGGTGGGAGCCGGGATGTGCTCCAGGATCGTCGAGAAGAACGGCTCCAGGCTGGTGGAGTCGGAGGGGACCGTGCCGTCGTCCGGCTTGGTCAGCGAGGCGACGCCGTCGCGGCCGCAGGCGTAGACGATCGGGAACTCGATCTGCTCCTCGTCGGCGTCCAGGTCGAGGAAGAGGTCGTAGGTCTCGTTGACGACCTCGTCGATGCGGGCGTCCGGACGGTCCGTCTTGTTGATGCACAGGATGATCGGCAGCCGCTGCTGCAGCGCCTTGCGCAGCACGAAGCGGGTCTGCGGCAGCGGGCCCTCGGAGGCGTCCACCAGCAGCACCACACCGTCGACCATCGACAGGCCGCGCTCGACCTCGCCGCCGAAGTCGGCGTGGCCGGGGGTGTCGATGATGTTGATCGTGATGGGCTCCCCGCCGTCCTTGGGGTGGTACTTCACCGCCGTGTTCTTGGCGAGGATCGTGATGCCCTTCTCACGCTCCAGGTCGTTGGAGTCCATCATGCGGTCGTCGACCTGGTCGAGCTGGTGCGCGGCGAAGGCGCCGGCCTGCTTGAGCATGCCGTCGACGATGGTGGTCTTACCGTGGTCGACGTGAGCGACGATGGCGACGTTGCGGATGTCGTGGCGTGTTGCGGACGGTGCCATAAAAGGCGTACTCCCGGAGTGCTGAGGAATGCCCCGCACGAGCGTCTGTGGTGTGCGGGCCCTGCCGGGCTGTACATGCCTCGGCCTCACTCCATGGTACGGGTGCGCGGCGGGGTGCGCCGTCGCGAGCCGTTGCGCCCCCGACGGTTCACGGGAAGCGGGTAGAGCCGTTCGGATATCGGTGTGCACGGAAACACGTTTCGGACATGTAAACAAAATGGTGCGCCTAAATGTCCGAATTGCCGGTTCGTCCCCGAGTGTGTCAAGCGCGCGCAGGTGTCAATCTTTGCAATTTTTGCTCAAAATATGGACGGTAGGGAGATCCCTATGTCTTCCGCCCTTGACGCGCGTTGACCGTCTTGGCGAAAGTTCCCCCAAACCACAGAACCTGCCGGTATCTGTGCTGCGCTCAACTCTCCAACCCCCCGGGGGACGAACACGATGACCAGTCCAATCAAGGCCGAGGACTCCGGGTCCGCGGCTGTCTTGGACCCTGAGCTCGCAGCGACCGCCGAGAACGCGGCCGTGAAGGGCGAGAAGCAGCCCGAGGGTCGTTCCCCCGGCCAGTTGATGTGGCAGCGCTTCAAGCGCGACCGTACCGGGGTCGTCTCCGCGTGCGTAGTGATTTTCTTCTTCGTCGTCTCCGCCGCGGCTCCGCTCATCGCGAAGCTGTACGGCAAGAACCCCTACACGCTGTACGCCCAGGAGCCGGACTACCCCTTCCTCCTGGACGACTTCGCCATGCCGACCGGATCCTTCGGCGGCATGTCGGGCGAGTTCTGGTTCGGTGTGGAGCCGAAGCTGGGCCGTGACGTGTTCACGATGCTGCTGTACGGCATGCGGACCTCGCTGTACATGGCCGTGGTCGTCACGACACTGTGCGTGATCACCGGCGTGGTCATCGGCATGGTGATGGGCTACTTCGGCGGCCGGGTCGACTACTGGCTCGGCCGGGTCACGGACTTCTTCCTGGCCTTCCCGCAGCAGCTGTTCTTCATCGCCTTCATGCCCGTGGTGGTCGCGATGTTCGTCGACCCGCAGGACGAAACCCCCACCTTCCTGCGGGCCCTGGCGATCACCCTGGTGATGTGGTTCCTCGGCTGGATGGGCCTGGCGCGCCTCGTGCGCAGTTCCGTACTCTCGCTCGCCGAGCGGGAGTTCGTGGAGGCGGCCAAGGTGTCCGGCGCTTCTCCGTGGCGCATCGTGCGCAAGGAGATCCTGCCGAACATCGTCACGCCGATCCTGGTGCAGGCCACCTACATCCTCCCGGGAACGATCCTCTCCATCGCCTTCCTCTCGTACATCGGCGTCGGCTTCGTCGAGCCGACCCCCGACTGGGGCCGGATGTTCGCCATCGGCGCCGACGTGTACGAGCAGGACCCGATGTTCATGTTCTTCCCGGGCGTGGCGCTGGTGGTGTTCGTTCTCTCCTTCAACCTTCTCGGAGACTCCGTCCGGGACGCATTCGACCCCAAGACCGGACGGTAATCGTCCATTGGTGGTGGGGGAGCTGCCGCCCCCGTGCCGGGCTACCGGACCGCTAGGCAGCACTCGTGGACAACTAATGACAGGTAGGTGCATCGGCATCATGAAGCCCATCAGAACGCGTACCGCGCGTGCCATCGCCGTCGCCATCGTGGCCGGCTCGCTGGCGCTGACCGGCTGCTCCAGCGACAACGGTGGCGGCAGCAAGGGCAAGGACGACTCGAAGAGCCAGAAGGACGCCGCCGAGCAGCAGGATCCTGTCGCCTACGGTGACGCCGCCGCCTCCAACGGTCCGGCCAAGGAGATCGCCGGCGCGAAGTCCGGCGGTTTCATCAACGTCTACATGCAGTCGGACCTGACCCACATGGACCCGGGTCAGATCTACGTCTCCGACGCGGGTCAGTTCTCCAACCTGATCCACCGCGGTCTGACGAACTACCAGGAGGACGAGAAGGGCAACCTGACCGTCGTCGGTGACATCGCCACCGACTCCGGCCAGTCCTCCGACGGCGGCAAGACCTGGACGTACAAGCTCAAGGACGGCGTCAAGGACCAGGACGGCAACGCCATCACGTCCGCCGACGTCCGCCACACCATCGAGCGCCTGTACTCGAAGGTCATCTTCGACGGCCCGACGTTCGTCCAGTCCTGGCTCTCGGGCAACGACTACCGCAAGGCGCTGCCGGACGGCCCCTACAAGGGCAAGCACCTCCCGGACACCGTCCTGGAGACCCCGGACGACAAGACGGTCGTCTTCAAGTTCGACAAGCCGCGCCCGGACCTCCCGCAGGCCCTCGCCATGGCCGGCTACTCCATCGTCCCGGCGAAGGCCGACACGAAGGAGAAGTACGACGACGCCCCGAAGGCGCTCGGCCCGTACAAGGTCGCCGAGTACAAGCCGGGCAAGTCGATGAAGCTGGTCAAGAACGACCAGTGGGACGCCAAGACGGACGCCGTGCGTCACCAGTACGTCGACGGCTACAACTTCAGCTCCACCATCGACCAGGCCAGCCAGACCAAGCGTCTGATCGCCGACCAGGGCGAGGCGAAGAACGCCATCCAGTTCACCGACTCGGTGGACCCGGCGCAGATGTCCACCGTCATCGGTGACGCGAACGCCAAGAAGCGCACGGTCCAGGGCTACCAGCCCTACGTGTGGCAGCTGACGTTCAACATGGACCGCGTCAAGGACAAGAAGATCCGCGACGCGATCACCTACGCGATCCCGAACCAGTCCATGGTCCAGGCGGACGGTGGCCGCTACGGCGGCGAGGTCGCCGGCGGTCTGCTCGCCCCGACCCTGCCGAACTACGACCCCGAGTACGACCCGTTCGGCAAGCTGAAGAAGCCCAACGGTGACCCGGAGAAGGCCAAGGCGCTGCTGAAGGAGGCGGGCTTCAAGGAGGGCACCAAGATCTCCTACGCCTACTCCAACACCCCGCGTGGCCAGGCGCAGCAGGTCATCATCAAGGACGCGCTCGAGAAGGTCGGCTTCGACGTCCAGGCCAAGGAGATCGACCGGGCCAGCTACTACGAGCAGATCGGCAAGCTGAACAACCCGTACGACATCTACATGACCGGCTGGGGCCAGGACTGGTCCTCCCCGTCCACGGTCATCACCCCGGTCTACGACGGTGAGCTGGTCGCCGACGGCGCGTCCAACTACTCGCACGTCAACGACCCGCAGGTGAACGAGCTGATCAAGAAGGCCCTCGTCCAGGAGCCGGAGGAGGCCGCCAAGACGTGGGAGCAGGCTCACCACCGTCTGGTGGAGGAGATCAACCCGGCTGCTCCGGTCTACTACTCGAAGCAGATCCAGCTCTACGGTTCGAACATCGGCGGCGCCAAGTACAGCACGGAGTCGAGCTACATCAACATCAACGACCTGTACCTGAAGCAGCCGTAACCCGTCAGCTCGGCTGACCGCGGGGGTGTGCGCCAGGCGGAGCGCACCCCCGCGGACGGTACCCCCTCCCTGCCGCCGCGTTTCGAAGAGAGCATCCACCCGCCATGCTTCAGTTCCTCATCCGCAGGCTGATCGGCGCCGTCGTCATCATGTTCCTGATCGGCGCCTTCACGTTCTTCCTGTTCTATACGGTTCCTCAGGACTTCGCTGCGCTGTCCTGCGGCAAGAACTGCTCGCCCGAGAACCTCGCCGTGATCCGGGAGAACCTCGGGCTGGACAAGCCCATCACCACCCAGTTCTGGGAGTTCATGACGGGCATCGTCGCAGGGCGGGACTTCGCGACCGGTCACTGTGCCGCACCCTGCCTCGGCCAGTCCTTCAGCACCGGTGAGTTCGTCTGGGACTCGATCCTGGACCGCTTCCCGCTGACGCTGTCGCTGACCGTCGGCGGTCTGGTGATCTTCCTCGTCGTGGGTCTCGGCGCCGGCCTGCTGGCCGCGTGGAAGCGCGGCACGGTGGCCGACAGGGCGGTCAGCGGCGCGTCCATCGTGCTGAGCTCGTTCCAGATCTACTTCCTCGGTCCGATCGTCCTCGGCATCGTCGTCTACCAGACGGGCTGGCTGGACAACCCCAAGTACCACCCCTTCACGGAGAACCCGCTCACCTGGGCCGCCGGCATGCTGATCCCGTGGGTGGTGATGGCGACCATCTTCACCGCCCAGTACACCCGTATGTCGCGCTCGACCATGATCGAGCAGCTCCAGGAGGAGCACGTCCGCACCGCCCGCGCCAAGGGCATGAAGCAGAGCTACGTCTTCTTCCGCTACGCCTGGCGCGGTTCGCTCATCCCGATCGTCACTATCCTGGGTATCGACCTCAGCGCGCTGCTGTCCGGCGCGGTGGTCACGGAGTTCACGTTCGACCTGGCCGGCATCGGCCGTCTCGCGGTGGATTCGTCGCTGACGAAGGACCTGCCGGTGACCATGGGCGTCATGCTGTTCGGGGCGTTCTTCATCCTGCTCCTGAACATCCTCGTGGACCTCGTCTACGCGTACATCGACCCGCGCGTGCGGCTCAGCTAGGAGAATGACCGTGACCACACTGACCAAGACCGAAGGCGAGAAGGCCCCGACCGGGCCGGATTCCTTCCTCTCGGTCCGCGACCTGCGGGTGCGGTTCTCCACCGAGGACGGCATCGTCAAGGCGGTCGACGGGCTGTCCTTCGACGTCGAGCGCGGCAAGACCCTCGGCATCGTCGGCGAGTCGGGCTCCGGCAAGTCCGTGACCAACCTGACCATCCTGGGCCTGCACAACCCCAGGAGCTCCACCGTGGAGGGCGAGATCCTCCTCGAGGGACGGGACCTGGTCACCGCCCCGGAGAAGGAGCTGGAGAAGCTCCGGGGCAACAAGGTCGCGATGATCTTCCAGGACCCGCTGACGGCGCTGTCGCCGTACTACACGGTGGGCCGGCAGATCGCCGAGCCGTACATGAAGCACACCGGCGCCTCCAAGAAGGAGGCGCGGGCCCGGGCGATCGAGATGCTGACCAAGGTCGGCATCCCGCAGCCCGAGTCCCGGGTGGACGACTACCCGCACCAGTTCTCCGGCGGTATGCGCCAGCGCGCCATGATCGCCATGGCGCTGGTCTGCGACCCCGACCTGCTGATCGCGGACGAGCCGACCACCGCTCTGGACGTGACGGTCCAGGCGCAGATCCTCGACCTGCTGAAGGAACTCCAGCAGGAGTTCGGCACGGCGATCATCTTCATCACCCACGACCTCGGCGTCATCTCCGACATGGCCGACGACCTGCTGGTGATGTACTCGGGCCGGGCCGTGGAGCGCGGCAGCGTCCGCGAGGTGCTGCGCCAGCCGAAGCACCCCTACACCTGGGGTCTGCTCAGCTCGATGCCGCGTCTGGGCGCCGACGTGTCGCAGGCCCTCAACCCGATCCCCGGATCCCCGCCCAGCCTGCTGAACCCGCCCTCCGGCTGCCCCTTCCACCCGCGCTGCGCCTTCACGGGCGAGGTGCCGGGGGACCGGTGCAGCACCGAGCGCCCGCCGCTCGGCGAGGGCCGGGCCGCTGCCTGCCACCTGACGGCGGAGCAGAAGCAGTCCATATTCATCGACACGATCCAGCCCCGGCTGCGCTAGGGAGAGATCCGAGACATGAGCGACAACCTCACCCTCCCCGCACAGCAGGGCTCCACCGGCGCGTCCACCGAGGCGCTGCTGAAGGTGGAGGGCCTGACCAAGCACTTCCCGATCTACGGCGGCTTTCCGATCAAGCGGAAGGTCGGCGCCGTCCAGGCCGTCGACAACGTCGACCTGACCGTCGGCGTCGGCGAGAGCGTCGGACTGGTGGGTGAGTCGGGCTGCGGCAAGTCGACCACCGGCCGGCTCATCACCCGGCTGCTGGAGCCGACCGCCGGGAGGATCGAGTACGCGGGCCAGGACATCACGCACGCCAAGCGCAGGCAGCTGGCGCCGGTCCGGTCCGAGATCCAGATGATCTTCCAGGACCCGTACTCGTCGCTGAACCCGCGGCAGACCGTCGGCACCATCATCAAGTCGCCGATGGAGGTCAACGGGATCGAGCCCGCGGGCGGCCGGGAGAAGAAGGTGCGCGAGCTGCTCGAGCTCGTCGGCCTCAACCCCGAGCACTACAACCGCTTCCCGCACGAGTTCTCCGGCGGCCAGCGCCAGCGCATCGGCGTCGCCCGTGCCCTGGCGCTCAGCCCGAAGCTGATCGTCGCGGACGAGCCGGTCTCCGCCCTGGACGTCTCCATCCAGGCGCAGGTCGTCAACCTGCTGCAGAAGGTCCAGGACGAGCTGGGCATCGCCTTCCTGTTCATCGCCCACGACCTCGCGGTGGTCCGGCACTTCTCGCAGCGCGTGGCCGTGATGTACCTCGGCAAGGTGGTCGAGGTCGGCGACCGGGACTCCATCTACAACCGGCCCCGCCACCCCTACACCCACGCGCTGCTGTCGGCCGTGCCCGAGGTGGCGATGGACGACGAGACGGAGAACCGGGAGCGCATCCGCCTCTACGGTGACGTCCCCTCGCCGATCATGCCGCCGTCCGGCTGCCGCTTCCGCACCCGGTGCTGGAAGGCGCAGGACAAGTGCGCGACCGACGAGCCGCCGCTGGTGCAGATCTCCGGCAACCGTGACGGGCACCTGACGGCCTGCCACTTCCCGGAGGACCCGACGACGGAGGCCCGCGGCGAGGACGTCGTCCTCGACCCGGCGCTGAAGGCGCTGGAGGAGTCGGCCGGCAAGGACTGACACCTCGTCGTACGCCATGGCTGCCGTCCGCCCCGCAGGGGGCGGGCGGCAGCCGTCGTTCGTCCCGGGGCCGTACGTGCATATGGCTGGAGCGCCCCCCGGACAGGTGCCCTGCATGTGCGGGATGCGCGGTGTGCCCCGATATTGGCGGAAAGGATCGGCGCACGTACGAGGAGGCACCCATGCGCGGAGCCATGCACGCCGGATGGGCCGCTTGCGCGATGGCGGTCGCCCTCGCTGCGACGGGCTGCGGAGGCGACGGGGACGGTGGCGGCAGTGACTCCGGGGCCGTGCTGAGCGCCTCCTGGGGCGATCCGCAGAACCCGCTGGAGCCGTCGAACACCAACGAGGTGCAGGGCGGCAAGGTCCTCGACATGATCTTCCGGGGGCTGAAGCGGTACGACCCGGAGACCGGCGAGGCCCAGGACATGCTCGCCGAGAAGATCGAGACCTCCGACTCGCAGAACTTCACCATCACCGTCAAGGACGGCTGGACCTTCAGCAACGGGGAGAAGGTCACCGCCCAGTCGTTCGTCGACGCCTGGAACTACGGCGCGAGTCTGAAGAACAACCAGCGCAACGCGTACTTCTTCGCCTACATCGAGGGCTACGACCAGGTCCACCCCGAGGAGGGCGACCAGACCGCCGACACCATGTCAGGCCTGAAGGTCACCGGCGACCGCACCTTCACCGTCAAGCTCACCCAGAAGTTCTCCACCTTCCCCGACACCCTCGGCTACGCCGCGTTCGCCCCGCTGCCCCGGGCGTTCTTCGACGACCACGACGCCTGGGTGAAGAAGCCCGTCGGCAACGGCCCCTATCTGGTCGACTCCTACACGCGCGGCTCGCAGATGGCCCTGCGCACGTGGGACGACTACCCCGGGGACGACAAGGCGCAGAACGGCGGCGTGGACCTCAAGGTCTACACCGACAACAACACCGCCTACACCGACCTGATCGCCGGCAACCTCGACCTGGTCGACGACGTCCCCGCCGCCCAGCTGAAGAACGTGCAGAACGACCTCGGCGACCGCTACCTCAACACCCCCGCGGGCATCATCCAGACCCTCGCCTTCCCCTTCTACGACGAGAACTGGAACAAGGCCGGCTCGGAGAAGGTCCGCACCGGCCTGTCCATGGCGATCGACCGGAAGCAGATCACCGACACGATCTTCCAGAAGACCCGCACTCCCGCCACCGACTGGACCTCACCCGTCCTCGGCGAGGACGGGGGCTACCAGGCGGGCCTGTGCGGGGACGCCTGCGAGTACGACCCCGACGAGGCCAAGAAGCTCATCGAGGAGGGCGGCGGGCTGCCCGGCGGCAAGGTGACGATCACCTTCAACGCGGACACCGGCTCCCACCGCGAATGGGTCAACGCGGTCTGCAACTCCATCAACAACGCGCTGGACGACGAGCGCGCCTGCACCGCCAACCCGGTCGGCACCTTCGCCGACTTCCGCAACGAGATCACCGACCGGAACATGACGGGGCCGTTCCGGGCCGGCTGGCAGATGGACTACCCGCTCATCCAGAACTTCCTCCAGCCGCTCTACTACACCAACGCCTCCTCCAACGACGGCAAGTGGTCCAACGAGCAGTTCGACGACCTCGTCGACCGGGCCAACCAGGAGACCGACACCGCCAAGGCCATCGACCTGTTCCAGCAGGCCGAGGGGGTCGTCCGGGACAACATGGCCGCCATCCCGCTGTGGTACCAGAACGGCAGCGCCGGCTGGTCCGACCGGCTCTCCGACGTCAAGCTCAACCCCTTCAGCGTCCCCGTGTACGACCAGATCAAGGTGAGCTGACCGTCCATGGGACGCTATGTCGTCCGGCGGCTGCTCCAGATGATCCCGGTGTTCGTCGGGGCCACGCTGCTGATCTTCCTCATGGTCAACGTGATGGGCGACCCCATCGCCGGACTCTGCGGCGAGCGCCAGTGCGACCCGGCGACCGCCGCCCGCCTGGAGCAGGAGTTCGGCCTCGACAAGCCCGTCTGGCAGCAGTACCTGACCTACATGGGGAACGTCTTCACCGGCGACTTCGGCACGGCCTTCAACGGCCAGGAGGTCACCGAGCTGATGGGGACGGCGTTCCCCGTCACCATCCGGCTCACCCTCATCGCGATCCTCTTCGAGATCGTCATCGGCGTCACCCTCGGCGTGGTCACCGGACTGCGCCGGGGCCGCCCCGTCGACACGGGCGTGCTGCTGCTCACCCTCGTCGTCATCTCCGTGCCCACCTTCGTCACCGGTCTGCTGCTCCAGCTGCTGCTCGGCGTGAAGTGGGGATGGATCCGCCCCTCGGTCTCCTCCGAGGCGCCCTTCGACGAGCTGATCCTGCCCGGCCTGGTGCTGGCCTCCGTCTCCCTCGCCTACGTCACCCGGCTGACCCGCACCTCCATCGCCGAGAACCGCCGCTCCGACTACGTCCGCACCGCCATCGCCAAGGGCCTGCCCCGCCACCGGGTGGTCGTCCGGCACCTGCTGCGCAACTCGCTCATCCCCGTGGTCACCTTCATCGGGGCCGACATCGGCTTCCTCATGGGCGGCGCCATCGTCACCGAGCGGATCTTCAACATCCACGGCGTCGGCTACCAGCTCTACCAGGGCATCCTCCGGCAGAACACGCAGACCGTCGTCGGCTTCGTCACCGTGCTGGTGCTGGTGTTCCTGGTCGCCAACCTGATCGTCGACCTCCTGTACGCCGTACTCGACCCGAGGATCCGCTATGCCTGACGGACGCCACGAACCCGAGCAGGCCATCGCCGGGACCGGGATGGGCGGCACCATGGACCTGGGCGTGGACGAGGCGGAGACCCTGGAGAGGCGGCCGGAGGGCGCGGGCGGCCCCGGCCCCGAGGGCAGGCCGCGCTCACTGTGGTCCGACGCCTGGCGGGACCTGCGCCGCAACCCCGTCTTCATCGTCTCCGCGCTGGTCATCCTCTTCCTGGTCTTCATCTCCCTGTGGCCCTCGGCGATCGCCTCCGGCAGCCCCCTCAAGTGCGACCTGTCCAAGGCCCAGCAGGGCTCCCAGTCCGGTCACCCCTTCGGTTTCGACGGCCAGGGCTGCGACGTCTACACCCGCACCGTCTACGGCGCCCGCACATCCGTGGCGGTCGGTGTCCTCGCCACCCTCGGCGTCGCCGTCCTCGGCAGCGTCCTGGGCGCCCTCGCCGGGTTCTTCGGCGGCATCTGGGACTCGGTCCTGTCCCGGATCACCGACGTCTTCTTCGCCATCCCCGTCGTCCTCGGCGGACTGGTGCTGCTCTCCGTCATCACCAGCAACACCGTCTGGCCGGTCATCGGGTTCATCGTGCTGCTCGGCTGGCCGCAGCTCTCCCGCATCGCCCGCGGCTCGGTCATCACCGCGAAGCAGAACGACTACGTCCAGGCCGCGCGGGCGCTCGGCGCCTCCAACTCGCGTCTGGTGCTGCGGCACATCGCGCCCAACGCCGTCGCACCGGTCATCGTCGTCGCGACCATCGCGCTGGGCACCTACATCGCCCTGGAGGCCACCCTGTCCTACCTGGGCGTGGGCCTGAAGCCGCCCAGCGTCTCCTGGGGCATCGACATCTCCGCCGCCTCCCCGTACATCCGCAACGCCCCGCACGCGCTGCTGTGGCCCTCCGGGGCCCTCGCGATCACCGTCCTGGCGTTCATCATGCTCGGCGACGCGGTGCGCGACGCCCTCGACCCGAAGCTGAGGTGAACCGCCGTGCTGCTCGAAGTGCGGGACCTGCACGTGGAGTTCCACACCCGTGACGGGGTCGCCAGGGCCGTCAACGGGGTCAGCTACGGCGTGGACGCCGGCGAGGCCCTGGCCGTGCTCGGCGAGTCCGGCTCCGGCAAGTCGGTGACCGCGCAGGCCGTCATGGGCATCCTCGACGTCCCGCCCGGCCGGATCACCGGCGGCGAGGTGGTCTTCCAGGGGCGCGACCTGCTGAAGCTCAGGGAGGAGGAACGCCGGCGGGTCCGGGGCGCCGAGATGGCGATGATCTTCCAGGACGCCCTGTCGTCACTGAACCCCGTGATCAGCGTCGGCGACCAGCTCGGCGAGATGTTCACCGTGCACCGGGGCATGTCCCGCAAGGACGCCCGTGCCAAGGCCGTCGAGCTGATGGACCGGGTGCGCATCCCCGCCGCCCGGGAGCGGGTCAAGCAGTACCCGCACCAGTTCTCCGGCGGCATGCGCCAGCGCATCATGATCGCGATGGCGCTGGCCCTGGAGCCCGCCCTGATCATCGCCGACGAACCGACCACCGCCCTCGACGTCACCGTCCAGGCCCAGGTCATGGAGCTGCTCGCGGAGCTCCAGCGCGAGTACCGCATGGGCCTGATCCTCATCACCCACGACCTGGGCGTGGTCGCCGACGTCGCCGACCGCATCGCCGTGATGTACGCGGGCCGGATCGTGGAGTCGGCACCGGTCCACGACATCTACAAGGCCCCGGCCCACCCGTACACCCGGGGCCTGCTGGAGTCGATCCCGCGCCTGGACCTCAAGGGCCAGGAGCTCTACGCCATCAAGGGTCTGCCGCCCAACCTCATGAACATCCCGCCGGGCTGCGCCTTCCATCCCCGCTGCCCCCTGGCCCGGGACGTCTGCCGCACCGACGAGCCGCCGCTGTACGAGGTCTCGGCGACGCGGGGGAGCGCCTGCCACTTCTGGAGGGAGTGCATGGATGACTGAGCCGATCCTCCAGGTCAGCGACCTGGTCAAGCACTACCCGCTGACGCAGGGCGTCGTCTTCCGCAAGCAGGTCGGCGCCGTGCGCGCGGTCGACGGCGTGGACTTCCACCTGGGCCGGGGCGAGACGCTGGGCATCGTCGGCGAGTCCGGCTGCGGCAAGTCGACGGTCGCGAAGATGCTGGTCAACCTGGAGCGTCCGACGGCCGGTTCGATCCGCTACAAGGGCGAGGACATCACCCGCCTGTCGGGCAGGGCCCTCAAGGCCGTGCGCCGCAACATCCAGATGGTGTTCCAGGACCCGTACACCTCCCTCAACCCCCGCATGACGGTCGGCGACATCATCGGGGAGCCGTACGACATCCATCCCGAGGTGGCCCCCAAGGGCGACCGGCGCCGCAGGGTGCGGGAACTGCTGGACGTGGTCGGCCTCAACCCGGAGTACATCAACCGCTATCCGCACCAGTTCTCCGGCGGCCAGCGCCAGCGCATCGGCATCGCTCGGGGGCTGGCGCTGCGGCCGGAGGTGATCGTCGCCGACGAGCCGGTCTCCGCGCTGGACGTCTCGGTGCAGGCGCAGGTCATCAACCTGATGGACCGGCTGCAGAGCGAGTTCGACCTCGCCTACGTCTTCATCGCCCACGACCTGTCCATCGTCCGGCACATCTCCGACCGGGTCGGGGTGATGTACCTCGGGCGGATCGTGGAGACGGGCACGGACACCGAGATCTACGAGCACCCCACCCACCCCTACACCCAGGCGCTGCTCTCCGCCGTGCCCGTGCCGGACCCGGAGGCCCGGGAGCACCGGGAGCGGATCATCCTCACCGGGGACGTGCCCTCCCCGACGAACATCCCCTCCGGCTGCCGCTTCCGCACCCGCTGCTGGAAGGCGCAGGAGCGCTGCGCGCTGGAGGTGCCGGCGCTCGCGGTGCCCGCCTGGTTCGAGGCGGCCGGCGGTCCGGCGGCGCACGACTCGGCCTGCCACTTCGCGGAGGAGAAGCACGTGGTGCCGGCGGAGGGACAGGGCGACGGGCCGCGGGGACAGGGCGACGGGCCGGGGTGACACGGCGACGGGCCGGGGTGACATGGCTGCACCCCGGCCCGCTCACGGCACCCGCACGGCCGCACGCTGTTCAGCTTCCCGTGTCCGTATATCGGGACGGCTTCCGTGAAGTTGCCTCGCTGTTAACGCGGTTCGTCCCCGTTTGTCAGGCCCAGGGAGCGCCTGAGGAAGTCGAGCTGGAGGCGGAGCAGGTTCTCGGCGACCTCCTCCTGCGGGGTCATGTGCGTGACGCCGGACAGGGGGAGGACCTCGTGCGGGCGGCCGGCCGCGAGCAGTGCCGAGGACAGTCGCAGCGAGTGCGCGACCACCACGTTGTCGTCGGCCAGCCCGTGGATGACCATCATCGGGCGGTGCGGTTCGGCGGCGTCGACCAGACCGGCGTCGTCGATCACCGAGTTGCGGCGGTAGACCTCCGGCTGCTCGCCGGGGAGGCCGACGTAGCGTTCCTGGTAGTGGGTGTCGTAGAGGCGGAGGTCGGTGACGGGGGCGCCCACCACGGCCGCGTGGAAGACGTCGGGGCGGCGCAGCGCCGCGAGGGCCGCCAGGTAGCCGCCGAAGGACCAGCCGCGGATCGCGACCCGGCCGAGGTCGAGCGGGAGGTCGGCGGCGAGTGCCTGGAGCGCGTCGACCTGGTCCTGGACGACGATCGCGGCGATGTCGTCCCTGATCGACTTCTCCCAGGCGGGGGAGCGGCCCGGCGTGCCGCGGCCGTCCGCGACGATCACCGCGAAGCCCTGGTCGGCGAACCACTGGGAGGTCAGGTGCGGGTTGTGGGCGGCCACCACCCGCTGGCCGTGCGGACCGCCATAGGGGTCCATGAGCACCGGGAGAAGGGTGTCACCGGCGTAGTCACGAGGCATAAGCACGGCGCACGGGATTCGTCGTGCGCCCCCTTGGGTCAGGGTCAGGCGGGGGGACATTCCGGGGTCTTCGGCGTACGAGGGGACAGTCGCCGTCGGTTTCCCGTCACGCAGCACCACCGCCCGGGAACCTGGCCGGTCCGGGGTGGCGGAGACGAGCACGGTGACGCCCCCCGCGCGTACGGCGGAGTGCACGCCGGGCTCCTGGGAGAGGCGCTCCACGCCGAGCTCGTTCACCCGGTAGACGTGCGTCTCGCCGGTCTCCGGAGCGGCCGCGTCCTCACCCGCCGACGCCGAGACCAGCACGTCGTCGTCGGACACGTCCAGCACGGCCTGGATGTGCAACTGGCTTCCGGTGAGCGGTCGTTCACCCACGACGAGTCGTCGTGCGCCCCCCTCGTCCGCGATCCGCACCAGTCGGCCGGAGGGGCTCCAGCAGGGCACCCCGGGGAAAAGTTCCAGCCAAGTTGGATCTTCGTCGGCGTGCACCATCCGGGTCGCCCCGGATTCCGGGTCCACGGCCAGGACGAGCTGCCCGCGCTGGTCGCGCGCCTGTACGAGCAGCAGCGGGGCTCCCGCGGCTGACCAGTGCACATGCGCCAGATAGGGATACCGCGCACGGTCCCAGGAGACCTCCGTGCGGGTCCCGTCGAGGGCGACCACGAACAGCCGCACGTCCGCGTTCGGGGTGCCGGCGGCCGGGTACCGCACGTGGTGCGGCTCACGCTCCGGACGGGCGGGGTCGGAGATCCACCACCGCTGGACCGGCGTGTCGTCCACGCGCGCCACCAGCAGCCGGTCGGACTCCGGCGCCCACCAGAAGCCCCGCGAACGCCCCATCTCCTCGGCCGCGACGAACTCCGCCAGACCGTAGGTGACCTCCTCCGCCTCGGGGGTCGCGAGGGCGCGGTCGTCCGCCCCCTCGGCCGCGGTCACCCGCAGCGCCCCCCGGGCGACGTAGGCGACGTGCCGCCCGTCGGGTGAGGGCCGGGGGTCGATCACCGGTCCGGACGCGGGCAGTTCACGTGCCGTCCCGGCCCGCAGGCCGGCCGTGAAGAGCCGCCCTGACAAGGCGAAAGCCGCCAACTCGACGGCGGCGTCGGTGGCGTAGCCCACGATGCCGGCACCGCCCTCACGGCTGCGTTCGCGCCGTGCGCGTTCCTCGGCGGAGAGGTTCTCCGAGGCCCCGCCCAGGAGGGCGCGCGGGTCGGCCGCCACGCGCTCCCGGCCCTCCTCCGTGTCGAGGACCCAGAGCGAGTTGGCCCGGTCGGTACCGGAACCCGAGCGCAGGAACGCGACGCGCGAACCGTCGGGCGCCACGCTGAACGAACGCGGCGCGCCGAGCGTGAAGCGGAGGGTGCGGGCGTGCCGTCGGGGGAAGGAGTCAGCCTCGGTCGTCATGCCCTGACCATATTGGCCATGCGCCCCCTTGTGCGGCCGTGCGCCGAGCGATGCGCACGTACGGATAGTTATGATCGTTAGCGCATAGTGGGTATGAACCTGCTGGCTGCTGTGTGGATTTATCTGCCCCCATATTCCTACCCCCCGCGCCCTGGGATCCTTGGAGGTGAGCCGCCGTGGCACTCTCGATTTCGGCGGTGGTGCTGCTGGCGATCATCGTCTTCCTGCTGATCAAGAAGTCGGGTCTGAAGGCAGGGCACGCCGTGGTGTGCATGCTGCTCGGCTTCTACCTGGCCTCGTCGACGATCGCCCCGACCATCAGCGAGCTGACGACGAACATCGCGGGGATGATCGGCAGCATCAACTTCTAGGCGCCGTCCCGCGGTTGAGCGAACCTTCTTCCGGCTGGGGCCCCGTGGCGGGTCCCGGGACCCGGCCGGAGTCCACGTCCCGTCCTCCGCAGGGGAGAAGCGGGTGATCCTCCGACTCGGTCCGCCCGCCCCCTCGCGTGTTACCCGCCGGTAAGCAATGATGGCGGGGCCATCATCCACGCGCGCAGGGCGGAGCCGACGGTGACGACTTCCGAGGAACAGAGCGGGGAACGAAGCGAGGCGGGGACGAGGGTGCACGTCTTCCGGGACGACGCCCTCGGCGACCTGGACGCGGTCGGACTCGCCGAGGCGATCCGCCGCGGCGAGGTCGGTGCCGCCGAGGCCGCCCGTGACGCGTCGGCACGCGTCCGGGCCGCCGAGCCCCGGCTGAACGCCGTCCAGGTCCACCTCGACCTCCCGGCGCACGCCTCCGAGCCCGCCGGCCCCCTCGCCGGGGTGCCGACCTTCGTCAAGGACAACACCGACTACCAGGGCCTGCCCACCGGCCACGGCAGCGCCGCCTTCGCGCCCCGCGCGGCCCGGCGGCACGCCCCGTTCACCCGCCAGTTCCTGAGCACCGGCGTCACGGTCCTGGGCAAGACCCGGCTGCCCGAGTTCGGCTTCAGCCCCACCACGGAGTTCGAGGGCGCCGAACCGGTCCGCAACCCGTGGCACACGGACCACTCGGCGGGCGGTTCGTCGGGCGGCAGCGCGGCCCTGGTCGCCGCCGGGGCGGTGCCGATCGCGCACGCCAACGACGGCGGCGGTTCGATCCGCATCCCCGCCGCGGCGTGCGGACTCGTCGGCCTGAAGCCGACCCGCGGCCGGGTGGTGGCGAACGCGCAGGGCCGTCAGCTTCCCATCGACCTGGTCAGCGACGGCGTGGTGAGCCGCTCGGTCCGCGACAGCGCCGCGTTCCTGGCCGCGGCGGAAGAGCACTGGTGGAACCCGAAGCTGCCGCCCGTCGGCCTCGTCGAGGGCCCCGCGGACCGCCGTCTGCGCATCGGCCTCCTGGTGGACTCCCCGAACGGTGTCCGAGTCGACGCCGACACCCGGACCGCCGTCACGGAGACGGCCGAGCACCTCGACCGGCTCGGCCACACCGTGGAACCGGTGGAACTCTCCATCGACCCGCACTTCACCGACGACTTCCTCACCTACTGGGGCATGCTGTCGTTCCTGATCGGCGTGACCGGCAGGACGATGGGCGCGGACTTCGACCGCCGGCGCATGGACGGGCTGAGCCGGGGCCTGCGGGAGATGTACGTGAGCAGGTGGCGGACCACGCCCGGCGTCGTACGCAGGCTGAAGCGCACGCGCGAGGCGTACGCGGCGGGCTTCCGGGGCCTCGACGTGATCCTCTCCCCGGTCCTCGGCCACACCACCCCGCCGATCGGCCACCTCGACCCGACGGTCCCCTACGACACGCTGGTCGAACGGCTCCTCGCCTACGTGGCGTTCACCCCGGTCAACAACGTGGTCGGCACCCCGTCCATCTCCGTACCGGCCGCGCACGCGACGGCGGACGGACTGCCGGTCGGCGTCATGATCTCCGGCCGCCCGGGCGCGGAACGCATGCTTCTCGAGCTGGCCTTCGAACTCGAGGCGGACCGGCCGTTCCGGCGCCTGCAGGACGTCTGAGGGGCCCGGTCGTCCTCGCGGTGACGGACGGGCGGCGCCCCCACGGCCCCGCCGTCCGTCAAAGCAGGAGCAGCACCGCCGCGCCCCACAGCACCGACAGGGCCGCCAGCGGAGGCCCGACCGGCATGCCCTGCTGCCCCGCCGTCGCCTCCTGCGCCGGTCGCAGCTCCGGGTGGAGCAGCAGCGCCCGCAGCTCGTCGGCGGCGCGCTCCGCGGCCGGCTCGCGGCCCAGGCGGCGCTCCAGCCACGCGAAGCCGGTGGGGGAGACGTCGACGGAGTCGTCCTTGGCCCTTCCGACGCGGATGCTGTCCTCGGCGTGCCGCACGGACGTGATCCCGTCCCACGGGACCCGCCGCACGCGCCACGCCCCGGTCACCCACAGCCCGTCCCGGTCGGCGGTGATCCGCCAGGTCAGCGCCGTCGCCACGGCCGTCACCAGCCACGGCAGACCCGCGAGCAGGAACAGCCAGGTCCACGACGGCTTCTCGTCGAGCATGGCCCAGATGCCGCCGCCCTCCACCAGCAGCAGGAAGAGCCCCACCGCCCGCGAGAAGCCGTGCGCCTTCCACACGCGCGGGCCCGCCGTGGGCGTCATACCGGCGGCGACCTCGTCGGCGGACCGCTGGGCACTCTCCCGCTCACGGAGCCGCGGCCGGGACCCGCTCCGGCCCGCGTCCGCCGGTTTCACCGCGCTGACGCTGCACTCCACCGCCACCTCGTCGTCGTCCGCGTCGTCGCGCGCCACGAAGGCGACCTCGGCGCCGGCGTAGGGGACGCCGTACAGGACGGCCTCCCGCAACGGCGGGGCGGGGTCCTCGCCCCGGAGGATGTCGGTGAGCCTGCCGAGTTCGACGGCGGCCGCGGAGTCGTCGCCCCGTTCGTGACCGTCCGCCTCCTCCTCGCCGTCGTCCTCGTCGTCGGCGGCGTACAGCGAGTGGAAGTGCAGGACCGGCCGGAGGCCCCCGGGGTCGTCGGACGCGAACACCCAGGTGCGGCCGTCGTCGTGCCCCTCGCGCACCAGCACGTGCAGCACCGGCAGCGGCCCGCGCCGCAGCCGCCGCGAACGCATCCGCCCGGCCGCGCCGTTCACGAGGAACGCCAGCCCCGCGACGGAGCCGCCCAGCACCAGCAGCTCCCAGCCGAAGACGTCGTACGGCTCCGCGACGAGCGCCTTCCAGTCGCCGTCCACGACGATGTCGACCCGGGTGCCCGCGGGGAAGTCCTCGGGGTACCCCGTCTCGAAGCGGTACGCGCGCCCGTCGGCCGTCACCGTGACGACGTCGGCGTCCTCGTCTCCCCGGTCGACGGCGGTGACCCGTCCGGACAGCGCCGTGGCGCCCGCGGCCCGCTCCTCGTACGCGTCGACGACCTGCTGGGCCTGCCAGAAGCCGAACCCGGCGACGGCCAGCAGCAGTCCGCCCAGGACGACGGAGAACCTGCCCCGGCGGAAGGCCCGCGCGGCGGCGGGCAGCGGCTGTGCGACCGGTCCGGCCGCCTCCAGGGCCAGCGACCGCTGCCGGGCGGCGGCGGCCAGCCGGTGGAGGATCCCGGCGGTGGTGAACGCAACAGCGAGGAAGAACGCGAGCGCGGACGGCCGGCCGAACACGGCGAAACCCTCCTCGGCGACCAGCGCCACCGACACGACCCCGAGCCCGGCGAGCGCGAGCCGTGGCTGCCGCCCCACCCAGTACGGGGTCAGCACCATGACGGCGGCCACCCCGAGGCCCGGCCAGTCGGTGCCGCACGGGTCGGCGGACGTGCAGGCGGCGACGGGGCCCGACTCCAGTTCCCACACCACGGAGACGAGATACGCCAGGACCGCCCACAGCGGCCGGGCCCACCGGGCGGGTACGGCGTCGAGCCAGCGCTGGGCGTCGGGAGTCCGCCAGTCGGCGGTGCCGGGCGGTATGTGCTCGGCGGGCAACGGCACGGGATGTGTGGACACCCGCGCATTATGATCACACGTTCCGCACGCCCGGATCAGGCCCCGCTGGATCAGCCCTCGACCGCGTACGGCAGGAAACCGGCCCACGCGACGGGGGCGAAGGCGAGACGAGGGCCGTCGAGGTTCTTCGAGTCACGGACGTGCACGGTGGCGGGTTCGGTCGCGATCTCGACGCAGGAGTCACCCTCGCTGCCGCTGCTGTAGCTGCTCTTGAACCAGGCCAGGTCGGAGGCGCCCCCGAATGTGGTCTTGCGGTTCATGTCTCCCCCAGCAGTTGTTCGATGAAGGCAGTCGACTCACGTGGCGTGAGTGCCTGCGCGCGGATGATGCCGTACCGGAGTTCCAGGATACGGAGCTGCCGTAGGTCGGACACCGGTCGTCCGTTGGCCACCGCCGGTGAGCGGCCGACCGCTGAACCGTCCTCGAACTTGAGTACCTCGATAGCTCCGTCCACGCCGGCGTGCTCGTAGCGTTCCAGCGGCATCACTTGTAGCTCGACGTTACACAACTGTGCGATCCGGAGCAGGTGTTCAAGCTGACCGCGCAGGACGTCCCTCCCACCCAGTGGCCGTCGAAGGGTCCACTCCTCCAGGATGAAGCTGAGGTCCGGCGCGGTGTCCCGCTCGAAGACCGCCTTGCGCGCTACGCGAGCTGCGATGAAGCGCTCCACTTCCTCCGCCGAGTAGGCAGGGCGCCGCATGGACAGCAGGGCGCGAGTGCACTCCGGAGTCTGCAACAACCCGTGGACGTGCAGCGGATCGTAGAGCTGAAGCTCGACCGCCCGCGCTTCCAGCTGCGCCAGGTCCCGGACCTGCTTGGGATACCGGACCTTCTTGACGTCCTCCTTCATCGCCGCGACGAGTCCGCCGGCGCCCAGTACCTCGTCCGCCTTGTCCAAGTACTCGGGCCGGGGGATCCGCTTCCCCGTCTCGATCTTGTAGACGAGATCCGCGCCGTACCCGGCCGCCGTGGCGAAGTCATTGACCCGCATCCCCGCCGCGTCCCGGCGAAGCCGCAACTGGCGTCCCACCGTGGCCACGACGGCCAGTGCCCAGTCGTCGTCCGGGTCGACCTCCCACCCCGGCTCGTCCGTCCGGTCCGCTTCCGTCCCGACCCGCACCGCCTCATCGCTCACCGTCATGCGTGCCCCTCCGTCGTGCTGCGACGTCCTGTTCCGACCTGTTCGCAGGAGCTACTTCGACAGCTCGGACAAAGCCCGCTGAACCTTGGACCGTAGCTCTACGTGACAGCTCAATTACGCATCTCAGTATGTCCGGTCGGCCACGCTCGGTGATGTGAATCAGCAAACTCAGGGACCTGCCGCGCCCGGGACACGACCCGAACCCGACGACGCCGTCCGCGACTTCACCATGCTGCTGTCGTCCACCCCGCGAGGAGCCCGCCTGGCCCGCCTGCTCGCCGTGGACACACTCCGGAGCTGGGGGCTCCCGCACGAGCGGGCAAGCCACGTCATCGCGGAACTGGCGGCCAACGCGGCCACGCACGGCCGTGTCCCCGGCCGCAGCTTCCGGCTCACGCTCTACGTGGTCGGCACCACGCTCCGCATCGAGGTCACGGACACACGCGGTGACGAGATGCCCGTGCCGCACGTGCCGGACCCGGCAGCCGAGTCAGGCCGGGGACTGTTGCTCGTCGAGGCGCTGGCCGACCGCTGGGGCGTCACCGGGGGGCGGTTCCCGCGCAAGACCGTCTGGGCCGAACTGGGCTTTTCACCACCGCGACCCGCACCTTCGCGCTCCGGTGGTCTCGGCGACTGAAAGACAAAGAACTCGGGGGAAAGCACCCCCACCAAACCCGACCCTCCCGCCCGTAGCCGGCCTCACTCGGGCGGGTGAACATCTCCGCTTCGGCTGGATTTTCGGCCTGCCGAGGCCCGACGCTCAGCGCAACGCACCACACGACAGCAGACATGAGACGGCCCCCGCCGGGACTGCAATCCCGATGCGAGGGCCTGACCACCGAGGAAGAGGAAGCTTCCCGATGGGTACCCAGAACCCTAGCGCGCCCCCGCGCGCCCAGGCCCGTCTTACGGGCAACAACCACCCGAGCCCGGCCCACCCCACCACCGGCGGGCTCCAGCACGACAACTCGCCCCACACCACCCGCTTCACGGTGATCGGCAACCACCTCGCCCAGCACCGGCAGCTCTCGCTTCTCGCCATCGGGCTCGGCGTGCACCTCCAGTCGCTGCCCAAGGGCGCCCCGGCCGACATCAAGAGCCTCAGCACCCGGTTCCCCGAGGGAGCCACCCGTATCGCCGCCGCCCTGCGCGAGCTGGAGCGCCACGGCTACCTGCGCCGCGAGCGCCATCGCACCCCGACCGGCTGCATCGTCAGCCGCACCGTCTCCTGCAATCAGCCGGCGATGGCCCGCACCCACCCCGAGCCCTCTCCCCGGACCGCCGACCGGCCGGAGCCCTCGACAGCGCCGGAAGCACAGCCACAGCCGCGCCCGCAGGGACCCTGCGAAGAGCGCGCGCCACAGGCCCCGCGCGAACCACGCGTACCCCGCAAGCCGCTCCCCGCCGTACCCCGCCCCCAGTGCAACGTCCCCGCACTGTTCCGGGCCGCCGCCGACCTCCTCGCGGACCTCCGCCGCCACGACTCCCAGATGCTCCTCTCCGCCTCCGACACCGCTCACCTGACCCCCGGCGTCGCCGCCTGGCTGGAGCGGGACGTCACTCCCGCCGCCGTACGCCGAGCCCTGACCGCCGACCTGCCGCCCGAGGGCGTACGCCGCCCCGCCGCCTTCCTGGCGCACCGCCTCGCCGCCCAGCTCCCACCCCCGGCCCCGTACCGCGAGCCGGCCACCGCCCCGCCCGCACGGCCGCGGCTTCCCCTGCGGAACTGCGACGGCTGCGACCGCGGTTTCCGCGCACCCGAGCCCGGTCTCTGCCGCGACTGCCGCTCCGACCTTCAGGAGGCCCCCTAGCATGGACGTGACGATCCTTGCCCCTGGGCACAGACGACGAGGAGCGAGCGCCATGACCATCGCACCCGGCAACGCGCGGCGGAACAGCTCCCCTCACTACCGGGCCATGAGGGACGTCGTGCAGTCGATGGACGACACCCTTCCCGGGAAATTCGAAGTCACCAAGGAAGGGATCGTGCACGACATGATGTCGCCGGGGGGCCCGCACGAGGTCACAGCCGCGCACGTCAGCCGCCGTCTGGAGAAGGTCATGCCGGACGAACTGCTGGCCCACAACGGCACACCCGACGTGGAAGACGTGCCCGAGGGCATCATGCGGCACCCGGACGTGATGGTGATCGCCTGGGCCGACCTCGATGTCGAAGGATCCGTCGACCCCCGCACGGTCGTCGCCGCGATCGAGGTCGTGTCCCGGTCCAACCCGGAGAACGACTGGGTGGGCAAGATGCGCGACTATCCGCTGCTCGGCATTCCGATCTATGTCATCTTCGATCCCCGTACGGGGAGCGGTGCCGTCTTCACCGACATCCACTCCACCCCGGACGGACCCCGCTACGCGGTGCGTAAGGACTTCGTCTACGGCGAGGACGTCACCATCGGAGAATGGACCATCCCCACGAGCGGCCTGCCGCGCTACCAGGACGCCGGCGCCTCATAAGCTGACCTCATGACGGAACTCCCCGCCCGGCGTCTGATGCTGGTGCACGCCCACCCCGACGACGAGTCGATCAACAACGGCGCGACCATGGCCCGGTACGCGGCCGAGGGCGCCCACGTGACGCTGGTCACCTGCACGCTCGGTGAGCGGGGTGAGGTCATCCCCGGCGAGCTGCGGCACCTGAGCGGGGCCGCCCTCGGCGGGCACCGGCTCGGGGAGCTCAAGGAGGCCATGCGCGCGCTCGGGGTCACGGACTTCCGGCTGCTCGGCGGGGCCGGGCGCTACTGCGACTCCGGGATGATGGGACTGCCCGACAACGACGACCCCGGCTGCTTCTGGCAGGCCGACGTCGACCAGGCCGCCGCCACGCTCGCCGAGGTGATCCTCGAGGTGCGGCCGCAGGTCCTCGTCACGTACGACGAGAACGGGGGGTACGGCCACCCCGACCACATCCAGACCCACCGCGTCGCCATGCGCGCCGTCGAGCTCGCCGCCGAGGCCGGGTGGGACGTCCCCAAGGTGTACTGGAACCGCGTTCCGCGATCCGTGGCCGAGGAGTCCTTCGCCCGGCTGGACGACGACCTCGCCACCCTGCCCTTCGACAAGGCCGGCGCCATGGCCGACGTACCCGGTGTGGTCGACGACGAGCGGATCACCGCAGCGATCGACGGCACCGCGTACGCCTCCGCCAAGGCCGCCGCCATGCGCGCGCACGTCACCCAGATCACCGTCGCCGAGCCGTACTTCGTGCTCTCCAACGAACTCGCGCAGCCCCTCTTCACCACCGAGTACTACGAGTTGGTGCGCGGGGAACGTCCCGAAGGGCGGGAGAGCGACCTGTTCGCCGGAGCCGGAGCCGACGCCGGGGGAGCGTCGTGAGCGGCGAGCGGGCGCCGATGCTGGCGCAGCCGCTGCGCCCGCCCTCCGCCGGGCGGGCCGTCGCCCACCTGGGACTTGTGCTGCTCGGGGCCGTGACCGGCGTCGCGGGCGCGCTCGTCCAGCCCGCCTGGTTCCCGGGCGGGCTGCTGCTGGCGCTGGCCGCCGAGGCGGGCTTGGTGCTGGCGGCGGCCCGTGTGATGGGCAGTCGGGCCGGTGGCGTGGCGGTCGCCGCCGGGTGGATGCTCGTCGTCGTCCTGCTCACGGCCAGCCGTCCGGAAGGCGACTTCCTGTTCGCCGCGGGTGCCGGATCGTACCTCTTCCTGCTCGGCGGCATCGGCGTGGCTGTGATCTGCGCCACCGTTGGCGGGGGGCGGAAACCGGCCGCCGACCCCGCCCGACTTGGCAAGTGACGTACCACTTCGCCGTGTCTGGGGGGTGCGGGTCCCGTGTGGGTTTCGCCAGCGGTACTGGGATACGGGCCGGATGTGGCCAGTAAGGTGGTGCGCGCCGCCGAGCCTCCCTCGAACCCTCGGCCTCGCCCGAGCAGGGGGGACCCCCACCGTGAGGTCGTGACGGGCGGCGGAGCCAACCGGGAGAACCTGCCTTGAGTCGTGAAACTGACACTCCGTCCTCCGGGCCCGACGGGCGCGGCGGAGCCGCCTACCCGTCGGGCACCCCGCCCTACGGCATTCCGGCGATTCCGGACGCGGGTACGGACGCGGGCCGTTCGGCCGCGCGACCGGAGGAACGCAAGACCGAGACCACGCTGACCACCCGGATCCGGATCAACATCCCCGGATCGCGGCCCATTCCGCCGGTGGTCGTGCGCCAGCCCGTCAAGGACGCGGAGAGCAAGGGCCCCGCCGAGGCCGAGGCTTCGGCGGCTCCCGCTCCGGCCCCCGCCGACGAGACGGCCGCGCTTCCGGCGCTGCCCACCCGGCCCGCCCAGTCCGCTCAGCCCGCCAAGCCGGCGGCCGAGGACAAGCCGGCCAGCGACTGGTTCGCGCCGCGCAAGGGCGGCTCCGGCAAGGGGACTCAGGGCGGCGGCTCCGCCAACGGAGCCGCTGCCGCGAGCGGTTCGGGAAGCGGAGCGCCCGGCGGCGCCCCGGCCGGTCCCCCCGCACCGGCCGCACCCGGTGGTGCGCGGCCGGGTGCCGGGCGTCCGGGAGGCGTGGTCGGTGCCATGGGCGCGCCCGGCGGCCCCCGTCCCGGCGCCGCGACGGGCTCCGGACCGACCGGCACGACCGGTGCGACCGGCGGTCCCGTCGCCCCCGGACACGGAGGCGGCACCGGCTCCTTCGACGTGACCGAGGCACTGGCCGGCGGTCCCGCCGCCAACGGCACCCGGCCGGGCGCCGACCGCGGGGGCGAGCCGCGCCGCGACGACCCCCCGTTCCTCCCCGACGGCGGCCCCGCCGCTCCGCCCGGGCGGCGCGCTCCGGGCGGCCAGGGCCACCCGAACGGGCCGCAGGGCCCCGCCGGCCCCACGGGCGGCCCGGTCACCGGCAGCGGCCCGATGGCCCCGCCGGCGGGAGGCGTTCCGGGCGGTCCGGGTGTTCCGGGCGGTGCCGCTCCCGCCGGTGCGCAGCAGGGCGGCCGTCCCGGCGCCCAGGCGGTCGGTGGCACCGGTCTCAGTGACGACACCGCGATCCTCACGCCCCAGCAGCCCGCCGAGCCGGGCACCCCGGGTTACGGACCCCGCCACGACAACGTCTCCGGGCACACCGTGACCAGCGGCATCCCGGTCGTCCCCGCGAGCGCCGCCTTCGACGCGCCCGGCACCGGCCCGGCCGGCCCCCGCGCGCAGACACCCCCCGAGCGGCCCGAACCGGCCGCCGCGCCCCCGGCGAGCTCCGCCAAGCCGCCGAAGAAGAAGGGCCGCAGCAAGCTCGTCCTGCTCGGCACCGGTGTGGTCGCCGTCCTCGCGGTCGCCTACGGCGCCGGTCTGCTGATGAACAGCTCCGACGTGCCCAAGGGCACCACCGTGCTCGGCGTCGACATCGGCGGCGGCACCCGCGACGACGCCGTGAAGAAGCTGGACGCCGCCCTCGACAGCCGGCTGAACAAGCCGCTGAAGCTGTCGGTCGACGGCAGGACCGTGGAGCTCCAGCCGGACAACGCCGGTCTGCAGTTCGACACCGACGCCACCGCCGCCGCGGCCGCCACCAGCGACTACAACCCGGTCAACGTGATCGGCTCGCTCTTCGGCCAGCAGCGCGTCGTCGACCCGGTCATGCCCGTCGACGAGGAGAAGCTCCAGGCGGCCCTGGAGAACGCGGCCGGCGGTTCCGGCTCCGTGACCGAGGGCTCCATCACATTCGAGTCCGGCAAGGCCGTCCCCGTCTATCCCAAGGCGGGCCAGGGCATCGACGTGGCCGAGGCGTCCGGCGTGGTGACGGAGGCGTACCGCGCCCAGGTGGAGACGGGCTCCGCCGCCGCGGTGAACGTGCCGACCAGCCCCCAGCAGCCGAAGGTCTCCAAGGCCGAGGTCGACCGGATGCTGAAGGAGTTCGCCGAGCCGGCGATGTCGGACATCGTGACCGTGCAGACCGACCCGGCGCACTCCATCCCGATGAGCCCCGAGAAGTCCCTGTGGAAGTTCCTCCGGGTGCAGGCCGTGGGCGGGAAGCTGGTCGACAAGCCCGACCTGAACGCCCTGAAGGAGCTGTACGGGCAGACCTTCGACGGCGTGCTCATCACCCGGGGCAACGGCGAGAAGACGCCCGTCACCCCGCAGGACGTCTACGGCGCCCTCCGGCAGGCCCTGATGAGCAAGACCGACCGCGTCGCCGTCATCGAGACCGACCCCAGCTGACGCGGCCCCCCGCGGGCGCACGGGAAAGCGGCGCCGTACGGGTCCCGGTCCGGGACCCGTACGGCGCCGCTCCGCGTTCGCGTCAGTGGGCGGCGACGACCACCGGGGCCTGGGCGCCCTCGGCGGCGGCCTCCTCGTGCGAGCGGCGCTCGGTGCCGAGTACGGCGACCACGGCACCGATCAGTTCAGCATCGCCCGGGCCGCCAGCGCCTCGCCCCGCACCCGCTCGGCGGCATCCTCGTCCACCGCCTCCACCACCTCGGCGTACGCCTCCAGCTCCCCGGCCCCCGCCGAGAACTCCCCCCGCTGCACCAGCAGCCGGGCCCGCTCGTACCGCAGCCGCGCCGCGTGCGAGGGCAGCAGCAGCGACAGGTCCACCGCCCACAGGCCCACGTCCGACCGCTCCGGCCGGGCCGCCGCCCACGCCCGCACGTTGTTCAGGATCCGCAGGACGACCTCCAGCGGCCCCGCCGGCGTCAGCATCGACGCGTCCAGCGCCGCCCCCGTCGCCCCCGCGACCAGCAGCTCCGCGTCCGCCCCGGTCAGCACCCGGCCCCCGTCGAACGGATCGGCCAGCACCTGCCCCGCCCCCGGCTCCCCGAACCCGACGACGAAGTGCCCGGGCAGCGCCACCCCGTACACCGGCGCGCCCGCCCGCCGCGCCACCTCCAGCCAGACCACCGACAGCAGGATCGGCAGCCCGCACCGCCGCCGCACCACCTCGTGCAGCAGCGACGACTCCAGCCGCTGGTAGTCCTCCGGCCTGCCGCGGAAGCCGTAGCGCTCACCCAGCAGCTCCCGCAGCGCCGACGCCCACGCGTGCGGCGAACCCGGCCGGTAGGGCAGCTCACCGGCCAGCCGGTCCAGCTCCACCTCCACGGCGTCCATCCCCGCCTCGTCCAGCGTGCCGTCACCCACGGCGCCCACCAGCAGACAGAGCGCGGACAGTCCGGGCCGCTCGCTGCGGGCCTCCTCGGCGAACCGCCCGCGCAGTTCGGCCGAGCGTCCGGGAGGCGGCGGACAGGGGGAGCGCATACCCGGTACGTGCCCGCTCACGGCGCTCCCTCACCCTCCGGGGCGCGGTAGTGGTGGTACGCGTGGTGCGCGGCGAACCCCATGCGCTCGTACAGCGCCCGCGCGCCCGCGTTGTCCGCCTCCACCTGGAGCCACGCCGCCGAGGCGCCCTCGTCCAGCGCCCGCCGGGCCAGCGCCGCCATCACGGCGGTCGCCAGCCCCCGTCGGCGCCGCTCCGGATCCACCTCGACCGCCGCGAACCCGGCCCACCGACCGTCCACCACGCACCGCCCGATGGCCGCCGGCGCGTCCGCGCCGCCCGGCACCGTGGCGAACCACACCGACGGCCCGCCCGTCAGCACCCGCAGGGCCACCTCGCTCACCCCCTTGCGCTGATACCGGGCCAGCCACGCCTCACCGGCCTCCCGCGACAACACCACCCCCGACGTGTCCCCGTCCAGGTCCGCGACCGGCGCCAGCGGACCCACCCACATCTCGGCGGTCACCTCCCGCACCCAGCCGCGCCGCTCCAGCTCCGCGCAGAGCAGCTCCTGAGTCCCCTCGGCACCCGTCGCGGTCTGGACGTACGCGGGCAGCCCGCGAGCCGCGTACCAGCCGCGTACGGCCCCCAGCGCCTCGTCGAGCGGCACGCCCGGGTCCCCGAGCGGCAGCACGGAGTTGGCCCGCCGGGTGAAGCCCTCCCGCCGCCCGGCCACCGCCCCCCGAGGACGTCCTTGGCACGGCACCTCCCCGGCCGCGGCCCGCAGCTCCCACTCCCCGAGCCGCTCGCTCTCCACGGGCCGCCACGCCCGCGCGGAGACCCGGGCCAGCTCCTCGTAGGAGGCGGCCGGACCGCGCCGACGCGCCGGAGCGGACGGCACGGGTTTGGCCGCGACCAGCGCGGACTCGGCGACGCGGACACTCTCCCCGCTCTTCCGTGTGATCCGCAGCACACCGTCGTCCCATGATGTGAGAACACCGACCGTGTCAGTGAACTTCTCACCCGGGGGGCCATGTTCGACCAAGCTCCTCACGGAGACCCGTTTCCCCACGTCAGCAGTGGTGATACGGACCTCGAGGCGCCCGGCGGCAGAGATTTCCACAGGTCAGTTCACCCCTCCTGTTCGGATCATGCCCAGAAACGGAGATACTAGGGGCGGGCATCGACGACGCCGCGCTCCCGCGCGCCAGGCGGCGGAGCCTGAGGAGGCCCGCCAGCGCCCTATCGAGGAGGAACGACAGCGTGACCTACGTCATCGCGCAGCCTTGTGTCGACGTGAAGGACAAGGCGTGCATCGAGGAGTGCCCGGTCGACTGCATCTACGAGGGCCAGCGGTCCTTGTACATCCACCCGGACGAATGCGTCGACTGTGGCGCCTGTGAACCGGTCTGCCCGGTCGAGGCCATCTTCTACGAGGACGACACTCCCGAGGAGTGGAAGGACTACTACAAGGCGAACGTCGAGTTCTTCGACGAGCTCGGCTCGCCCGGCGGGGCCAGCAAGCTGGGCCTGATCGAGCGGGACCACCCGTTCATCGCCGCGCTGCCGCCGCAGGCGTAACCGTCCCGCAAGCGGCCCCGCACCGACGTGCCGCCCCGGTCCCGTACGGCCCCGCCGCCGTACGGGGCCGAGGCGTTCGCCGAACCAGAAAGTGAGCCCCGCCCGTGTCCGCAGTCTCCGACCGGTTGCCCACCTTCCCCTGGGACAGGCTGGAGCCGTACAAGAAGACGGCCGCCGCGCACCCCGACGGCATCGTCGACCTCTCGGTCGGCACGCCCGTCGACCCGGTGCCCGAGCCGATCCAGAAGGCGCTGACCGCCGCGGCGGACTCCCCGGGCTATCCGACCGTCTGGGGCACCCCGGAACTGCGTGACGCGATCACCCGCTGGGCGGAGCACCGGCTGGGCGCCCGCGGGATGACCCACCACCACGTCCTGCCGGTCGTCGGCTCCAAGGAACTGGTCGCCTGGCTCCCCACCCAGCTCGGACTGGGTCCCGGCGACAAGGTCGCCTTCCCGCGCCTGGCCTACCCGACGTACGAGGTCGGCGCCCGCCTCGCCCGCGCGCAGTACGAGGCCTACGACGATCCGACCGAGCTGGACCCGGCGAACCTGAAGCTGCTCTGGCTGAACTCCCCGTCCAACCCGACCGGCCGGGTGCTCTCCCGGGAGGAGCTGACCCGGATCGTCGCCTGGGCGCGCGAGCACGGCGTCCTCCTCCTCTCCGACGAGTGCTACATCGAACTGGGCTGGGAGGCCGACCCCGTCTCGGTGCTGCACCCCGACGTCAACGGCGGGTCCTACGACGGCATCGTCTCGGTCCACTCCCTGTCCAAGCGGTCCAACCTCGCCGGCTACCGCGCCGCGTTCCTCGCCGGTGACCCGGCGGTCCTCGGCCCGCTGCTCCAGATCCGCAAGCACGGCGGGATGATGACGTCCGCGCCGACGCAGGCGGCCGTCGTGGCGGCGCTGAGCGACGACGAGCACGTCCGCGTCCAGCGCGGGCGCTACGCGGCCCGCCGCACCGCCCTGCGCGACGCCCTCCTCGCCCACGGCTTCCGCATCGAGCACAGCGAGGCCAGCCTCTACCTCTGGGCCACCCGCGACGAGTCCTGCTGGACCACCGTCGCCCACCTCGCCGACCTCGGCATCCTCGTCGCCCCCGGCGACTTCTACGGCCCGGCGGGCGCCGACTTCGTCCGCGTCGCCCTCACGGCGTCGGACGCCCGGGTCCAGGCAGCGGTCACCCGCCTGACCGCCTGACCCCGGCCTCGCCGGACCGGTGGCCGGGGCGGCGCCGGCGGCGACGCGCAGCCCCGGCGCCCGCAGGTGCGCGCACACGAAGAACGGGGCCTGGGAAAGCACCCCGGACCCCGTCGCCGTACAGCCCGGCCGCAAGCCGGCCTCAGCCGATCGGCAGCCCCTCGACCGGCAGGTTCTGCGCCGGGCCACCACCCTTGCCCAGCGAGTCCGTCGGCAGTTCCTTCACCACCGGCACGGCCTTCTTCACGGCCGTGCCCGCGGCCGGCGCCACCTGGCCCGCGTCGGGCGTGGTCTTGCCGACACCCCTCGACACGTTGTCCATGGTGGTGCCGGGGGCACCGTCGAGGGCGTTCAGCCCGAGGCCGGGCGCGGCCGGCAGCTGCGGAGCCGCGCTCGCGGAACCGGCGGCACCGACCCCGGCGGCCGCTCCCGCAGCGACGATCAGCGCGGCACGGGCGATCCGACGGGTCAGGGGGAGGGACATGGTGCTCCTTCGACGGCAGAGAACTCGGACGCAGTGACTACCGCTCGACCGCCAGGAAGGTTGCGGCGCGGCACCGTAAAGAGTTGGCAATGCGCCGCCCGACCGGCCGCGTTCAACGCCTGCGGGGGACAGCCCGCACTACTGCACGGTCGTGATCCTGACCGTCCCGGCGCCGCCGTCCCCGTCCCCGGCCGGCGCCTTGGCGTCGTCCTGCCGCCACTGGCCGTCGGTCGTCCCCGCGACCCACTCCCGCCCGGCGTACGACACCCGCTTTATGCGCAGCTCCGAGGCGTTCGCCACGGCCCAGTGGGCGAGCTGCCAGCCCCGCGCCCCGGCGCTCCGCCCGGCACCCGCACCGGCGTCCCCGGTGACCGGAAGCGTCACCGTCCGCCCGTCGGAGCCACCGGAGGCGTCCGCGGAGGGAGAGGCCGTCGCCGAGCCCCCCACCTGGGCACCCGCCGGCTCCAGCACGTCCCGCCCGAAGTCCCGCGCCAGCGCCTGACGCACCCCGTCCGTACCCGACGCCCGGGTCGCCGAGGGACGGCCCTCGCAGGTGAGCGTCGCCGCCGAGCGCCCGGTGAGGGCGGCGGCCAGCAGGGCGGCGTCCGGTTCGTGCTTGGCGTACGCCTGCGGGAAGCCGCTGCGCTGCACCCGCTGCGCGGCGACCGTGAGCGGCAGCCGGGTGTAGCCCGGCACCTCCTCGAGGTGCTCGTAGAACTTGTCCGCCGAGTACGACGGGTCCATGATCTCCCGCGGCGTGCCCCAGCCCTGCGAGGGACGCTGCTGGAACAGGCCCAGCGAGTCACGGTCGCCGTAGTCGATGTTGCGCAGCGCCGACTCCTGCAGGGCGGTCGCCAGCGCGATCGTCACCGCCCGCTCGGGCAGGTTGCGCGCGGTGCCCACGGCGGTGATCGTCGCCGCGTTCACCGCCTGCTCGGGTGTGAACTCGTACGTCGCACCGTCGCCCCTGCCGGAGACGACCTTGCAGCCCGGACCGCGGGTGCCCCCGGTGTCGTACTGCACCACGACGTATCCGGCGACCGCGGACAGCACCACGAGACCCGCGCTCCAGCGGAAGACACGGCCGCGACGCGTGCGCTTGGTGGGAAGGGACGGCTCTGGCACGCGTACAAGGTACTGGAGAGTACGGTTCGCTGTGAGCCGGGTGCGCACCGTGCGCGCACGCCCGGCGGGTTAGGGTCGAGGCCATGGCCGACACCCCGCTTGACCTCACGCTGGACGCCGCGCGGCTGACCGCGCAGCTCGTCGACTTCCCCTCCGAGAGCGGCTCCGAGAAGCCACTCGCGGACGCGATCGAGACCGCGCTGCGCACACTGCCGCACCTCACGGTCGACCGGTACGGCAACAACGTCGTGGCCCGTACGAGGCTCGGGCGCGCGGAGCGGGTGATCCTCGCCGGCCACATCGACACCGTCCCCATCGCGGACAACGTCCCCTCCCGGCTCGACGCCGACGGCACGCTGTGGGGCTGCGGCACCTGCGACATGAAGGCCGGCGTGGCCGTCCAGCTGCGCCTCGCGGCCACGGTCCCCGCACCCAACCGCGACCTGACCTTCGTCTTCTACGACAACGAGGAGGTCTCCGCCGACCTCAACGGCCTGAAGCACGTCGCCGAGGCCCACCCCGAATGGCTGGAGGGCGACTTCGCGGTGCTCCTCGAACCCTCCGACGGCCAGGTGGAGGGCGGCTGCCAGGGCACGCTGCGGGTGCTGCTCAGGACCACCGGCGAGCGCGCCCACTCCGCGCGCGGCTGGATGGGCTCCAACGCCATCCACGCCGCCGCCCCGATCCTCGCCCGCCTGGCCTCCTACGAGCCGCGCCACCCGGTGATCGACGGCCTGGAGTACCGCGAGGGCCTGAACGCGGTCGGCATCTCCGGGGGAGTGGCGGGCAACGTCATCCCCGACGAGTGCGTCGTCACCGTCAACTTCCGCTACGCCCCGGACCGCAGCGAGGAGGAGGCCCTGGCGCACGTCCGTGAGGTCTTCGCGGACTGCCAGGTGAGCGACTTCGTCGTCGACGACCACAGCGGCGCGGCCCTCCCCGGCCTCTCCCACCCGGCTGCGGCCGCCTTCATCGAAGCGGTGGGCGGCACCCCGCAGCCCAAGTACGGGTGGACGGACGTCTCCCGCTTCGCCTCCCTGGGCATCCCCGCCGTCAACTACGGCCCCGGCAACCCCCACTTGGCGCACAAGCGGGACGAGCGCGTGGACACGTCGAAGATCCTCGCGGGGGAGGAACGGCTGCGCTCCTGGCTGACCGCCTGAGCCCGCACGGGCGCGGGGGCGTTTGGAACCGTCTCCCGTGGACATGCTGACGTCCCCCGTACGTAACCCGCGTGGATCTACGCTGAGGCGGTACGACCTGGCAATCGGAGGGAGCGCACATGGCTACGGGAAACCCGGAGGGCAAGCGGCAGCCACCAAAGGAGAAGCGACTGGGGCCGGTGCTCCGCCGGCGCGGCCAGGTGCAGGGAAGCACCACCGACCAGCGCCTGCTGGACGAGCGCGCCCCGTCGGACTGGGTGCACACCGACCCCTGGCGGGTGCTGCGCATCCAGTCGGAGTTCATCGAGGGCTTCGGCACGCTGGCCGAACTCCCGCCCGCCATCAGCGTCTTCGGCTCGGCCCGCACACCCGTCGACTCGCCCGAGTACCAGGCCGGGGTACGGCTGGGCCGGGGCCTGGTCGAAGCCGGCTTCGCGGTGATCACCGGCGGCGGCCCGGGAGCCATGGAAGCGGCCAACAAGGGCGCCCTCGAAGCGGACGGCATGTCGGTCGGCCTGGGCATCGAGCTGCCCTTCGAGCAGGGGCTGAACCAGTACGTCGACATCGGCCTGAACTTCCGGTACTTCTTCGTCCGCAAGCTGATGTTCGTGAAGTACGCCCAGGGCTTCGTGGTCCTGCCCGGCGGCCTCGGCACACTCGACGAGCTCTTCGAGGCCCTGACCCTCGTCCAGACCCAGAAGGTCACCCAGTTCCCCATCGTGCTGTTCGGCACGGAGTACTGGGGCGGCCTGGTCGACTGGCTGCGCAACTCGGTCATCGCCCAGGGCAAGGCGGCCGAGAAGGACCTCCTCCTGTTCCACGTCACGGACGACGTGGAGGAGGCGGTGGCCCTGGTCTCCAAGGAAGCGGGGCGCTAGAAAACCCCGGGAACGGCGGCGGGGCGGAAGCACTTCGGCGCACCCGCCCGCCGGCCCCCTGGTCCTAGGCCAGTCCCCGCCGCGCCACGGCAGGCTCCCGCTCCCCGGCGATCGCGGACACCATGTCCAGCACCTGCCGCGTCTCCGCGACCTCGTGCACCCGGTACACCTGCGCCCCCAGCCACGCCGACACCGCCGTCGTGGCGAGCGTCCCCACCACCCGCTCCTTGACCGGCCGGTCCAGCGTCTCCCCGACGAAGTCCTTGTTGGACAGGGACACCAGCACCGGCCACCCGGTGTCCACCATCTCCCCCAGCCGCCGCGTCGCCTCGAGACTGTGCCGGGTGTTCTTCCCGAAGTCGTGCCCCGGATCGATCATCACCGACTCCCGCGCCACCCCCAGCGACACCGCCCGCTCCGCCAGCCCCACGGTCACGTCGAGGATGTCGGCCATGACGTCGTCGTACGCCACCCGGTGCGGCCGCGTCCGCGGCTGCGAGCCTCCCGCGTGGGTGCACACCAGGCCCGCCCCGTACCGCGCGGCGACCTCCGCGAGCCGCGGGTCGACCCCGCCCCACGCGTCGTTCAGGACGTCCGCGCCCGCCTCGCACACCGCCTCGCCGACCTCGTGCCGCCAGGTGTCCACGCTGATCACGACGTCCGGGAAGCGCCGCCGCACCTCGGCGACGAAGCCGACCGTCCGCCGCGCCTCCTCCTCGGCGGACACCTCCTCGCCGGGGCCGGCCTTCACCCCGCCGATGTCGATGATCGCGGCGCCCTCGGCCACGGCCTGCTCGACGCGCGTGAGCGCCGGCTCGTCGAGGAACGTGGCGCCCCGGTCGTAGAAGGAGTCCGGGGTCCGGTTCACGATCGCCATGATCACCCGCTCGTGCGGTGCGAATTCCCGCCTGCCCAGCCTGAGCATCCCCTGAGACCTCTTCCTCGCGCGTCCGGTCCGGGCCGCCCGTGTCCGCCCGACGGCCCCGGGTGTCAGACTCGCATGGCACGATCGGAGCCACACATCCGACTCCGACTCATCCGACCGTGGGGGCCCCGGCGATGGTTATGTTCCTGTTCCTGGTGGTGGCGCTCGCCGTCGTGGTCGCCGCGGTGACCCTCGCCGTGGTGGGCGGCGGCGACCACGGCCCGCTGCCCGACGCCGCCCCCGAGCGCCTGGTGGACCACCTCCCGCCGGACCGGCCGGTCAGCCGCGCGGACGTGGACGGCCTGCGCTTCCCGCTCGCCCCCCGCGGCTACCGCATGGCCGACGTGGACGACGCCCTCGGCCGCCTCGGCGCCGAGATCGCCGAGCGCGACGCCCGGATCGCCGACCTGGAGGCCGCGCTGGCAGGCGCCCGCGCCGCCGCCGCGCACATGTCCCTGGACAAGTCCGCCCCGCACCACGAGGACGAGCGGCCGTGACCGGGGGAGCAGCCGCCGTCGCCGGCCCGGACGGCCTCCCGCGCTGCCCGTGGGCCCTGTCCACCCCGGACTACGTGGCGTACCACGACGAGGAGTGGGGCCGCCCGGTCCGCGGGGACGACGCGCTCTTCGAGCGGCTCAGCCTGGAGGCGTTCCAGTCCGGCCTGTCCTGGATCACCATCCTGCGGCGCCGCCCCGGCTTCCGCGCCGCCTTCGCCGACTTCAAGATCGCCACGGTCGCGGAGTTCACCGACACCGACCGCGAACGCCTGCTGGCGGACACCGGGATCATCCGCAACCGCGCCAAGATCGACGCCACACTCGCCAACGCGCGCCTGCTGGCCGCGTGGGAGCCCGGTGCCCTGGACGCGCTGATCTGGTCGCACGCCCCCGACCCGGCCGTCCGGCCGGCACCGACGACCCTCACCGACGTCCCGGCGGTGACCCCCGAGTCGACGGCCCTGTCCAAGGACCTGAAGAAGCGGGGCGTGCGCTTCGTCGGCCCGACCACGGCGTACGCCCTGATGCAGGCATGCGGACTGGTCAACGACCACCTGGACACCTGCGCCATGAGAAGCGCCCCTTGAGGGGCGCGGGGAACTGCGCGACCAGCCACGACGAACCCGCAGCTCAAGGCGGCGGCGCAGCCCCGGGCTCCCTCCAGGGGCGCGGGGAACTGCGCGACCAGCCACGAACCCGCAGCCGCCGCCGCACTCCCGAGGTCACCGACCCAGGTACTTCGGCTTCTCCTTGTTGACGAACGCCCGTACCGCGATCGCGTGGTCCTCCGAGGAACCCGCCCGGGTCTGCAGCTCGTCCTCTTTCTCCAGCGCCTCCTCCAGCGAGTGGCTCAGCCCGTACGCCACGGACTCCTTCAGCGCCGCGTACGCCACCGTCGGCCCCCCGGCCAGCGCACGGGCCACCTTCTCCGCCTCGGCGCGCAGCTCCGCCGCAGGCACCAGACGGTTGGCGATGCCCAGCTCGTACGCCTCCTGGGCGGAGATGCCGCGCGGGAAGAGCAGCAGGTCGGTGGCGCGCCCGGGGCCGACCACGCGCGGCAGCGTCCAGGAGATCCCCGAGTCGGCGGTCAGCGCGACCCCCGCGAACGAGGTGTTGAACGCCGCCGAGTCCGCGACGATCCGGTAGTCCGCGGCCAGCGCGAACCCGAAGCCCGCGCCCGCCGCGACCCCGTTCACCGCCGCGACCACCGGCTTCGGGGCTCCGGCGATCGCCTTCACGATCGGGTTGTAGTGCTCGCGCACCGTGCTCATCGTCTGCCCCGAACCCGTCTCCCGGTCCTCGGTCAGCAGCGTGATGTGCTCCTTGAGGTCCTGGCCGACGCAGAACGCCCGGTCACCGGCGGCCGTCAGCAGCACGGCCCGTACGGCGTCGTCGTCCGCCGCGGAGCGGACCGCGTCCCGGAGGGCGACCTTCGCCGCGACGTTCAGCGCGTTCATCGCCTCGGGGCGGTTCAGCGTGATCGTCGCGAGCCCGTCGCTCACCTCGTAGAGCACGGTGTCGGCCATGGTGTATCCCTCCGTGTGCGGCTCGGGACGTAGCGGTGCGTGCGTCCCCCTCTGCTGGACAGCATGACGGAGATCACCGGCCGTGGAGGAGGCCCTCCGTGTGAGCTGCGTCAAACAATCCGGGGCCGTTTCCGGTCGCCGGGAGTGAGTGCGGCGGCGAAGTATCGCAGTCACATCGCCGAATTGAGTGGTTTTGCTCGCGCGCGTTGCCCAAGCGATGCCTACTGATGTTGGTCATCGGGTCCTGCCATGCGGGATAATGGCCTGGAAGCAATGTGTTCGATGCCGGTGGCGTGTGTCCTGCTTCAGGGACCGCATGTGCCCTTCAGTGGGCCGTCGGCTCAGACGGTTTAGCTGGGTTTCAGGAAGGGGAACGAGCATGGCGGCCATGAAGCCGCGGACGGGTGATGGCCCGCTCGAGGTGACCAAGGAGGGGCGGGGCATCGTCATGCGCGTTCCGCTCGAAGGCGGCGGTCGGCTCGTCGTCGAGCTGACCCCGGACGAGGCCGACGCGCTCGGCGACGCCCTCAAGAAGGTCGTCGGCTGACGCGCAAGCGACCATACCCTTTCAGCCGCCCCGGTGCCGCACGCGGTACCGGGGCGGCTGTTTCGCGTGCGGGCGCGGCGCGGGGAAGGGGCGCCGCAGGGGCCGGCCGGTCACCGCTTCACGGCGCAGAGGAGCCCGTCCCCCACCGGCAGCAGTGACGACACCAGCTCCTGGCTCTCGCGGACGGCCCGCACCAGCTCCCGCAGCCGCAGTACTTCCGAGGGCTGCGGACCGGAGTCCACCGTGCGTCCGTTCGCGAAGAGACCTTCGAAGGCGACCAGGCCTCCCGGGCGCAGCAGACGCAGCGATTCGGCGAGATAGTCCTGGTACTCCTGCCGGTCGCCGTCGCAGAAGACCAGGTCGTAACCGGCGTCCGCGAGACGGGGCAGCACGTCCAGCGCGCGGCCGGGGATGAAGCGTGCCCGGTTGCCGGCGAAACCGGCCTCGCGGAACGCCTGCCGGGCGGACTGCTGGTGCTCCGGCTCCTGGTCGACCGTGGTCAGCACGCCGTCCGGCCGCATGCCGTGCAGCAGATGGATCCCGGAGACGCCGCAGCCGGTGCCGATCTCCGCGACCGCCTTGGCGTCCACGCTGGCGGCGAGCAACCGCAGGGCCGCGCCCGTGCCGGGCGACACCGAGCGCAGGCCTGCGTCGCGAGCCCGGTCCCGGGCCCAGTGCAGCGCCTCGTCCTCGGCGACATAGGCGTCGGCGAACGCCCAGCTCGTCTGCCGGTTGGCGGTAATGACCCTCTCCTGTCCCCGTGGTTGCCTGGGCGTGACTGTATCCGTTGGCGTCGGGAACCCGCAGATGGGACCGGTCGTTTGAAGGGGTGAGCGAGTGGTGTGCGCCATGACGGGGGGCAGGGAGTGGGCGAGGACGCCGAGCAAGTGCTGACGCAGCCGTACGAGCCGTGGCACCCCAGATCAAATTCTCGTAAAACCGCTTATCCGGAGCTAACGGGCGAGGTGGCTATGGTAGGGGCTCCACTGGACACCACCAGAGCCGACAGGGGAGGTGCGGCTGCACCTGTGGATCGCGGAGGAGTGCTGCGGCGCATCCTCGGATCGGCGGGCAGGCCGAAATCCGTGAACGACACCGCAGCTGACCACGACCGCGCCGGCGACCCGGCCCAGACCGCCACCTTCTCCGGCGACGCGGACGGGCAGGCGTGGACTCCGCCCAGCTGGGAGGAGATCGTCAGCATGCACAGCGGCCGGGTCTACCGGCTCGCCTACCGGCTCACGGGCAACCAGCACGACGCCGAGGACCTCACCCAGGAGGTCTTCGTGCGCGTCTTCCGTTCCCTGTCGACGTACACGCCGGGCACCTTCGAGGGCTGGCTGCACCGCATCACCACCAACCTCTTCCTGGACATGGTCCGCCGCAAGCAGCGGATCCGCTTCGACGCGCTCGGCGACGACGCGGCCGAGCGGCTGCCCAGCAAGGAGCCCTCGCCGCAGCAGGTGTTCAACGACGCCCACTTCGACGCGGACGTCCAGCAGGCGCTCGACACCCTGGCCCCCGAGTTCCGCGCCGCCGTCGTCCTGTGCGACATCGAGGGGCTGTCGTACGAGGAGATCGCGGCGACGCTGGGCGTGAAGCTCGGCACCGTCCGGTCCCGGATCCACCGCGGCCGTTCCCAGCTGCGCAAGGCCCTCGCACACCGCTCGCCCAAGGCACGCGCGGAGCGCCGCTCCTTCGTGCCGCGTGTTCCCGCACTGGGAGGAGGGGGCGCGAGCGCGTGAGCGGTTCACAGCCGAAGTCGGCCGAGGGACACCTCGCAGAGCAGCACCTGGGAGACCGACTCTCCGCCCTGGTGGACGGAGAGCTCGGTCATGACGCGCGTGAGCGCGTACTGGCACACGTCGCGACCTGCCCCAAATGCAAGGCCGAGGTGGACGCGCAGCGCCGTCTGAAGAACGTCTTCGCGGCGGCGGCCCCGCCGCCGCCCTCGGAGAGCCTCCTGGCCCGTCTCCAGGGGCTGCCGGGCGGAGGCGACCTCGGCGACGGCGGCTCACCGCTGGGCGGTGGCGGGCTGCCGGGCGGAGCCTCCGGGCGTTTCGGTCCGTCCGGGGTCTTCGGACCCAGGCGGAGCGAGCGCTTCGAGTTCGCGTACACGCCGGTGCGGCGGCACCCGCCGGTGGCCGCGGCGACCGGCCGGGGCCTCGGCGTCCACGACGTCAGCCGTCACGAGACCGACCGGCCGTCCTCCCGCGGACTGCGGTTCGCCTTCGTCGCCGCCGGAGCGGTGTCGCTGGCCGCGATCGCCCTGGGCGGCGTCACGGTGAGCGGGCCCGTCGACACGGAGACGCGCGGCTCGGGCAAGGGCAGCAACGTGACGCCCGTGCGGACCCAGGGCGCCGGCGCGGCGTCGGCGACGCCCGACACGCGCCGCCGTGGCGTCGGACCACTGCTGGGGCAGCTGACGGGCCACAGCGGACTGGGACACACCCCCGTCGCCCCGACCTCCGCGGCCGCACCGCTGCTGCCCGGTCTGCCGGCGCAGACCACGGGCGGCGCGACAGCGGTGTCCCCGCTGATACGCCCGCTCGGCACCGCCCCGCCGCTCACCCTGACCGCCTGGGCCGCGTCCGCCGGCCTCCGGGCACCCGGGCCCGTCACCGCCGGTACGACGCCGGAGCCGACGCCCGCCCGCACGGCCCGCTGACCGTTCACTGCGCAGGGGCGCGCGAACCTGGTTGAATTCCAGGTGGCGCGCCCAGGCCCCTCCGGCCGGGCGCCGAGTCAGTGTCCAGCTGTGGGGAGAGCATGAACCAGGGGAAGCCGGGCCCACCGGGGGATGAGCCGACCGCGCGTCCGGAGACACCCGAGGGGGACTTCGAACTGCCGAGCCCGGCCCGGGCAGCCGCCCACGACGAGGGCGACTACGAACTGGAGCGCCCCCAGCCGTCCGGCCCCGGGACCACCCTCCCTCCGGCCGGGACCGCGGCCCCGGCCGCCCGACCCGAGGCGCCGGACGAGGGTGCGGCTCCGCTTTCCCCCGGCGCCCCCGGCCCCGAAGCCGCCGTGAGCGGCGCACCGGGCCCCGGGACGACCCCTCCGGTGCCCGCCGGAGCGTCAGGCGCCGACGACCGCCACCCGGCGGACTCCGTGGCCGAGCGGGGCGGCGTGACGGGCGGCCAGGGTGTTCCTCCGGCCGGAGCGGATGCGGGCGCCGGGCCGGCCGAGGGGCAGGCGCGGCCGCTGCACGATCCCGACCCCTACAGCACCCCGCCGTACGGCGAACCGGGCCCCTGGGCGCCCGCACCGCCCGTGCAGCACCCGGGGAACACCCCCGCGCACGGTGTGCTGGGCTCCGCCCCGCCACCGGCCGTGGACGCGGCCCCGCCCGCCCCCGCCCCGGCGCACGCGGACACCCCGGCGGTCACCCCGCCCGCCGACCCCTGGGGCCGCTACGACCCCTGGGCGGCCGCCGCGGCCACGCCGTTGCAGCAGGCCGAGCCCGCCCTGCCGGACCGGAAACGGCAGCGCGGGCGCACCCGGCGGACGCTCGTCGCGGGCGCGCTGCTGCTCGCCCTCGTGTCCGGCGGCGTCGGCGGGATCGTCGGCGCCCATCTGGAGCGCAACGGCGGCATCGGGACCGTGGAGCTGCCACAGGCCGCCAAGAACGACGCCGGGCGCGACCCCGCGAGCGTCGCCGGCATCGCCGCCGAGGCCCTGCCCAGCGTCGTCACCCTGCACGTCAGCGGCGCCGGAGCGGCCGGCACCGGCACCGGCTTCGTGCTGGACGAGCGCGGCCACATCCTCACCAACAACCACGTCGTCGAGCCCGCCGGCGACGACGGCGACATCACCGTCACCTTCCACAGCGGTGACACCGCCGAGGCCACCGTCGTCGGCCGGGACAGCGGCTACGACCTCGCCGTGGTCAGGGTGAAGGGCGTCAGCGGGCTCGCCCCGCTGCCCCTCGGCAACTCCGACAACGTGCGCGTGGGCGACCCCGTCGTCGCCATCGGCGCCCCCTTCGACCTGGCCGGAACCGTCACCTCCGGCATCATCAGCGCCCGCGAGCGGCCCATCACCGCCGGCGGCGAGAAGGGCGACGGCAGTGACGTGTCGTACGTCGACGCCCTCCAGACCGACGCGCCGATCAACCCCGGCAACTCCGGTGGTCCCCTGCTCGACGCCGGAGGCCGGGTGATCGGCATCAACTCCGCGATCCGCTCCGCCGGCGGCGGCGACGCCCCCGACGGCGGCGGCCGGGCCGGTTCCATAGGACTCGGCTTCGCCATCCCGGTCAACCAGGGCAAACGCGTCGCCGAGGAACTGATCAACACGGGGAGGGCGACCCATCCGGTGATCGGCATCACCCTCGACATGGACTACAGCGGAGACGGCGCGCGCGTCGCCGCCCGGGGCAGCGGGGGCGGACCCCCCGTCACCGCCGGCGGCCCCGGCGCCAAGGCGGGGATCAGGGCCGGTGACGTCATCACGGAGGTGGACGGCCGCCGCGTCCACTCCGGCGAGGAGCTCATCGTCAAGACCCGCGCCCACCGCCCCGGCGACCGGCTGGAGCTCACCGTGGAGCGGGACGGTAAGGAGCGGAAGGTCTCCCTGGTGCTCGGTTCCTCCGGCGGCGACTGAACCACGACGGGGCCCGGGACAGTACCGGTCGTACGGGGTGGCCGGGTACCGTGGACCCGGCCCGGACCACGGACAGAGCACAGGCCGGCACCGAGGGCCGAGGACCGAAGGCATCGCGAGGAGCTTCAGGTGTTCAATGACATAGGACCGCTCGAGCTGGTGACGCTCATCGTCCTCGCCGTGCTCGTCTTCGGTCCGGACAAGCTCCCCAAGGTCATCCAGGACGTGACCCGTACGATCCGGAAGATCCGGGACTTCTCGGACAGCGCCAAGCAGGACATCCGGGAGGAGCTCGGCCCGGAGTTCAAGGACTTCGAGTTCGAGGACCTCAACCCCAAGACGTATCTCCGCAAGAAGCTGGACAGCGACGAGCTGGGGCTGAAGGAGATCCGTAGCGGCTTCGACCTGAAGAAGGAGATGGCCGAGGTCACGGACGCCGTCCACGGCCGCGAGAGCGAGGCCGCGCCGGCCTCCGCCGACCCCACCGGTGGCCGCGTGGACATGACCAAGAAGCCGGAGCGTGCGGCGGCCGCCGACGACCGCCCGCCCTTCGACATGGACGCCACCTGATCCACGGGCCCGGACGCCGCGTGCCCGACGGCACCGGGCGTACGCCCCCGCGCACGTGACGCGTTTCATACTCCACCCGGGCCCCGTGCGGCCCGATCCGGACGTCCGGGTGACCCACGTGCCGGGCGGTTTCCCGACCTGTGGCCACAAGGTGACTATGCTGCCGAGTTGTTGTGCGGAGCGGACGAGTACGCCCGAAGGGGGGCGGGCCGCCCGGTCCGACGAGAGCGAGGAGGCGTCCGGGCACATGGAGACGACGAGTTCGGCGGTCGCGCAGGCGCCGGCCGCGGAGGACGGACAACACGTCCCCTCCGCCCGGCGTACGGTCGACGGCTATCTGCGTGCACCGTTCCCCTGGTACGGCCTCGACGAGGCCTTCACGGGCCCGCGCTGGCTGATGCAGGTCGGACTGGCCGCCGACGGAGCCGTGGAGCACGGATCGGTCGGCCACGGCGACGAGCCCTCGGTGCGCAGCGAGGTCGTGGCCGGCGGCGACCCGGAGGCCAAGGAGAAGTTCGCCGTCGTGGTGACCGTGGCCGCCAACCCGGTCCGCCGCAGCGCCGACGGCACCGGGCTGCTGGAGGCCACCTCGGTGTCCTCCGCCGCCTGGCTCGCCGGTGTCGGACTGCTGTCCTTCACCTGGCCCGGCCAGATGGACCACTCCCTGCGCGACGACTGGCTGGAGCAGCAGACCGAGACCGCCTGGGCCCTCGCCGACGACATGGAGGGCGAGGACTGGTCGACCCTGTCCCTGCCCGTGGACGGGGTGCCGACCCCGTTCCACTACCGGGAGTCCGAGTTCGGCTGGGTGCTCGCCGGTTCCACGCGGACCGGCGTGCACGTCGGCGCGTACGGCAGGGGGATGAGCGCCTACGGCCTGGGCTTCGCCGTGGTCAAGGACATCGCCGCGTACGACGACTGAGCGATCCCCGCACCGAGCGTGTACGCCGAAGGGCGCCGTCCACGCGGACGGCGCCCTTCGGCGTCACCACCCTCAGAACTTGTTGCGCGGGGTGATCCCCAGGGACATGCCCGACAGGCCCCGCTGGCGGCCGCCCAGCTTGCCGGCGATCGAGCGGAGCGCCGAGCCCGCCGGGGAGTCCGGGTCGGACAGCACCACGGGCTTGCCCTCGTCGCCGCCCTCGCGCAGCCGGACGTCGATGGGGATGGCGCCGAGCACCGGCACGTTCGTACCGGTCGTGCGGGTCAGGCCCTCGGCGACCGTCTGGCCGCCGCCGGTGCCGAACACGTCGACCATCTCGCCGCAGTGCGGGCAGGGCAGCCCGGACATGTTCTCCACCACGCCGACGATCTTCTGATGCGTCTGCACCGCGATCGAGCCCGCCCGCTCGGCCACCTCGGCCGCCGCCTGCTGGGGCGTGGTGACGACGAGGATCTCCGCGTTCGGCACGAGCTGGGCCACGGAGATCGCGATGTCACCCGTGCCCGGCGGCAGGTCGAGCAGCAGCACGTCCAGGTCGCCCCAGTACACGTCCGCCAGGAACTGCTGAAGCGCGCGGTGCAGCATCGGGCCGCGCCACACCACCGGCGCGTTGCCCGGAGTGAACATGCCGATGGAGATGACCTTCACGCCGTGCGCCGACGGCGGCATGATCATGTTCTCGACCTGGGTGGGGCGCCCGTCGGCGCCCAGCATGCGCGGCACGGAGTGGCCGTAGATGTCGGCGTCCACGACACCGACCTTCAGGCCGTCGGCCGCCATCGCCGCCGCCAGGTTCACCGTCACCGAGGACTTGCCGACGCCGCCCTTGCCGGACGCCACCGCGTACACCCGGGTCAGGCTGCCGGGCTTGGCGAAGGGCACCTCGCGCTCGGTCTGGCCGCCGCGCAGGGCGCTGGCCAGCTCCTTGCGCTGCTCGTCGCTCATGACGTCCAGCGTGACCTCGACGCCGGTGACGCCCTCGACCCGGGAGACCGCGTCCGTCACGCGCTGCGTGATGGTGTCCCGCATGGGGCAGCCGGACACCGTCAGGTACACGGCGACCGCGACCGCACCGTCCGCACCGATCTCCACCGATTTGACCATCCCGAGCTCGGTGATGGGCCGGTTGATCTCGGGGTCGTTCACCGTCGCCAGTGCTTCGCGCACCGCGTCTTCCGTAGCCATACCGACGATGGTACGGCGCCGGGTGCGCCCGCCGGTAAGGACGTCAGCGGTCGTCTGCGTCACGTCCCGGTGGCCGTTCCGCCCGCATCGCCGGGAACGACCCGTGCTGGTCCTTGTGTCCGTTCTGCCGCGCCTCCATGTCCTTGACCATGTCGTGCAGCTCGGAGCGGATCCAGTCGCGGGTGGCCACCTCCCCGAGACCGATCCGCAGTGCGGCGATCTCCCGGGTCAGGTACTCGGTGTCCGCGATGGACCGCTCGTTCTGCTTGCGGTCCTGCTCCAGGTTGACCCGGTCGCGGTCGTCCTGCCTGTTCTGCGCCAGCAGGATCAGCGGGGCCGCGTAGGAGGCCTGGAGGGACAGCATCAGGGTCAGGAAGATGAACGGGTACTCGTCGAAGCGCAGCTCCTTCGGCGCAAAGACGTTCCACAGCACCCACAGGATGATGACGAACGTCATCCAGACGATGAACCGCCCGGTGCCCAGGAACCGCGCGACGCTCTCCGACAGCCGTCCGAAGGCCTCCGGGTCCCATTCGGGCAGGAACCGGCGCCTGGGCGGCCGCGGCTGGTCCAGCCGGGGCGTGCGCGGCCGTCCGGCGGCCGTGGCGCCCGCGGGCAGCCGCTCGCGTGCGCCGTCGCGCTCAGCCGCCATCGGGCACCGCCTCCTCGCCGTCGAGGTGGAACTCGGTCTCCCGCCAGTCGTCGGGCAGCATGTGGTCCAGCACGTCGTCCACCGTCACCGCGCCCAGCAGCGCCCCCGACTCGTCGACCACGGGCGCCGCCACCATGTCGTACGTGGCGAAGAACCCGGCGACCACGGGCAGGGCCGCGTCCGGGTCCAGCGGTTGCAGATCGTCGTCCAGCATCGAGCCGACCAGCGTGTACGGGGGATCGCGCAGCAGCCGCTGGAAGTGCACCGTGCCCAGGTACTTGCCGGTCGGCGTCTCCTCGGGCGGGCGGCAGACGTACACCTGCGCGGCGTGCGCCGGGGACAGGTCGGGCTCGCGGATCCGCGCCAGGGCGTCGGCGACGGTCGCGTCGGGCCGCAGCACGATCGGCTCGGTCGTCATCAGACCGCCCGCCGTGTGCTCCTCGTACGACATCAGGCGCCGCATGTCGGCGGCGTCGGCGGGCTTCATCAGGCTCAGCAGGCGCTCCTGGTCCTCCTCCGGCAGCTCACCGAGCAGGTCGGCCGCGTCGTCGGGGTCCATGGCCTCCAGGACGTCCGCGGCACGCTCCTCCTTCAGCTTGCCGAGGATCTCGATCTGGTCGTCCTCGGGCAGCTCCTCCAGCACGTCGGCGAGCCGGTCGTCGTCGAGGGCGGCGGCCACCTCCGCCCGCCGTTTGGGGGAGAGGTGGTGCAGGACGTTGGCGAGGTCGGCGGGGCGCAGCTGCTCGAAGGTGGCGAGCAGGTTCTCGGCGCCCTGTCCCTGCTCCTCCAGGGAGAAGCCGGTCACCGCGGACCACTCCACGGTCAGCGCCTCGCCCTTGCCGCGCCGGAACGCGCCGCCCTTCTTCCCCTTGCGCACGAAGACCCGGTCGATCTCCCACTCGCGGCGGGCCTGCAGCTGATGCACCGACAGGTCCAGGACGGTGACCTCCTCGCCGCTCTCCACGAGCGTCACCCGCCGGTCGAGGAGCTCCCCGAAGACGAGCCGCTCCGTGGGCCGCTGCTCGAAGCGCCGCACATTGAGCACCCCGGTCGTGATGACCTGGCCGGACTGCACCGCGGTCACCCGGGTCATGGGCAGGAAGATGCGGCGGCGGGTGGAGAGTTCGACCACCAGACCGAGCAGCCTCGGGGGCCGCCGGCCGGGCCGCAGGATGACGACGAGATCGCGCACGCGCCCCACCTGGTCGCCGGCCGGGTCGAAGACGGCGACACCGGAGACGTGGGAGACGAAGAACCGGGGGGCACCCGCTGCCATGGCGGCGGCTCCTTTGCGTGCGGGGTCTTTCGTTGCCGTGTACTGCCTGCTGCGTTCGTTTTCCGGATTGCCCGCTCGGGTGGGCTTCAGGCTAGCCCGTCCCGATCGGCGGTGCGCTCGCGGCCGGTCCGGACGGACTGGCTCCGCCCGGCCGCGAGCGCACCGGTACTCTGCGGTACGCCGTTCAGGTCCCCCGTAAGAGAGGCAGCCCACCTGTGATTCCGATCTCCCCGGGCCGATCCCGCAGGGCCGCGCTGGCCGGTGCCGTGTGCGCACTGCTCGTGACGGGGACGGCGCTCACGGGATGCTCCGAGGATCCGAACGAGGGCACCAACGGGGTCGGCAGGCTGCCCGCCGACCAGATCCGGAACAGGGCGCAGAAGGCCGCCGATTCGGTCGGCACGGTGCGGCTGCACGGCAGCGTGGTCAGCAGCGGACGCACGTACACGCTCGACATGCGGCTGAAGGAGGAGGGCGGCGTCGGCTCGGTCACCACCAAGGGGGAGACCTTCCGCCTGCTGCGGATCGACGACGAGCTGTTCCTGAAGGCCGACGCCGGGTTCTGGGGCCAGGGGGCCGACGGGGCCGAGGGCGGGTCGGGCGGCGAGGCGGACGCGGCGGCGGCCGAGAAGCTCGCCTCGAAGTACGTGAAGGTCCCGCAAGGTGATCCCTCGTACAAGAAGTTCATCGGCTTCACCGACAAGAGTGTGCTGCTCAGTGGTCTGCTGACCCTGCACGGCACGCTGGCCACCGACGGCCACCACGAGCAGTCCGGCGTGCGCACCATCCGGGTCACCGGCGACGAGGGCTCCGGAGGCACCCTGGACGTCTCGCTCGAGGGCAAGCCCTACCCCGTGCGCCTGGTGCGGGCCGGCGAGGCGGGCACCCTCACCTTCTCGGCCTGGGGCACCGACTTCCCGCTGGAGAAGCCGGCCGAGGACGAGACCCTGGACTACGGGAAACAGCTCCCGACGTCCTAGGCACGGTGTCCCGGGAGAGCACACCTAACCCCGGCGCCGCTTCCTCTTCAGCAGCAGCCGGGGCAGTCCGGCCGGGACCGGCCGGCGGGTCGTCACCGGGGTCGGCAGCGGAGCCTCGGCCAGGGAACCCTCGGGGAGCGGCGACGTCGCCCCCGTCGGCTCCAGCCGCAGCACCCGGCACTCGCGGGCCCAGCGCTCGGGCATCGCCTCGGCGTCGGGCGCGTTGAGCCGCTTGCCCTTGAGTTCGGCGACCGCCGCGGCCCACGCCTCGGAGTGCGGCGCCAGCTCCACGACCGTCGCGGCCCACGTCACCAGCCGGCCGCCCTTGTCCTTGCTGCGCACCGTCACCTCGGCGGGCCCGCCGTCGGCCAGCCCCGGCAGCGGCTGCTCCCCGGGTCCGTCACCGACCACGCACGCGGCGCCCTCGTGCCACACGTGCCACAGCGCGCGGGCGGGAACGCCGGGGCCCCCGGCCCAGACGAGGCCGGACTTCTTCGTGGCCTCCTCGATGAGGGCCCGGTCGAGCAGCGCACCTGTCATGGGGGCAGCCTATCCAGGCCCGGTCCGGTCGCCCTCACAGCCAGCCGTTGCGCTTCAGGGAGCGGTGGATGCCCAGACAGATCGCCACCGTGACACCGAGGACCACCGGGTAGCCGTACTTCCAGTGGGTCTCCGGCATGTAGTCGAAGTTCATCCCGTACACCCCGCACACCATGGTCGGCACGGCGATGATCGCGGCCCACGAGGTGATCTTCCGCATGTCCTCGTTCTGCGCGACGGACGCCTGGGCGAGGTTGGCCTGGAGGATGGAGTTCAGCAGTTCGTCGAAGCCGACGACCTGCTCCTGCACCCGGGCCACGTGGTCGGCGACGTCCCGGAAGTACTTCTGGATCTCCGGGTCGACCAGCCGCATCGGACGCTCACTCAGCAGTTGCATCGGCCGCAGCAGCGGTGCCACGGCCCGCTTGAACTCCAGCACCTCACGCTTGAGTTGGTAGATCTCACCGGCGTCCGTACCGCGCGGGGTGCCCTTGCGGCCCGGCGAGAACACCTTCGTCTCGACCTCGTCGATGTCGTCCTGCATCGCGTCGGCGACCGCCATGTAGCCGTCCACCACGTGGTCGGCGATCGCGTGCAGCACGGCCGAGGGTCCTTTGGCCAGCAGCTCGGGGTCGTCCTGGAGGCGGTGCCTGAGGGCCCGCAGGGAGCCCTGGCCGCCGTGCCGGACGGTGATGACGAAGTCCCGGCCGGTGAAACACATCACCTCACCGGTCTCGACGACCTCACTGCTGGCGGAGAGCCGCTGGTGGTCGAGGTAGTGGACGGTCTTGAAGACCGTGAACAGCGAGTCGTCGTAGCGCTCCAGCTTGGGCCGCTGATGGGCCTGGACGGCGTCCTCCACGGCCAGCGGGTGCAGCCCGAACTCCTGCGCGATGTCCGCGAATTCGGCCTCGTTCGGCTCGTGCATGCCGATCCACACGAAGCCCCCGTCACGGCGTACGAGGCGCATCGCCTCCTGGGGGGTGAGCGGGCCGTCCCCGGCCTCCAGGCGGCGGCCGTCGCGGTAGACGGCGCAGTCCACGACGGCGCTGGCCGTCCCGGTGTCGCGGGTGGGGTCGTAGGGGCCGCTCTCCTTGCGCAGCGAGATGCGGGAGGAGGGACGGACCACGGCGCGCAGGTCGCGGATCATCGACATGGCGGGCTCCTTCGCGGGCAGGCAACGAAAGGCGCCGGAACGACGGGTGGAACAACCCGGAATGAGGACGTCCTGGACTGTGCGTGTGGGCACGTCCACAAAGCGGGGAGCACCGCACCGTCGCGGTGGCGAGCTTCGTCGCTGATTCAGCTACTGGGGCAGATCAGACGGAACGAAACGAAGTGCTCTTCCGATGGAGACGCGCGCGGAGAGTGAGGCGGCAGCCGGACAGGGAGCTACATCAGAGGGCGGAAGAGCGGGTGATACTGCACGGTCGACTTCGGTCCATGCCAGCCCCACCTCCTCCGGCCGGTCCCTCGTGAGGGACGATCCACGATCCCCTTGGGGGATTTCCCCGTGACCGGGGAGTGTCGTACAGCGTTCGGGACGATCGGACGCCACGTGCTGCCCGAATCACCGGGCAAGCGTATCAGCCGACTGCCGTGTCAAGGCCCCGCTTCGCCCCGTACCGACGAGTTCTATGCTCGCGGCATGGCTGATGTTCTTCCTCTGGTCGAGGCCCGGCTGCGCACGGCGCTGGGCGAACCGGACGCACGCGCGGCGGTGACCTTCCTGGGCACGGACCGGATCGAGGTGCTGCGCTTCCACGAGGGCGACATCGCGCGCTACGCCACCCTCGGCATGTCCGCGCAGCCCATGACCGACCCCACGGCTGTGGTCGCGGACCCGGTCAGGGGGCCGCGTGTCGAGCTGGTGCTGTCGGTGCGGGCCGGCGTCGCGGACACCGACAAGGTGCTCCGCCCGCTCGCGGTCCTGGCCGCGTCCCCGCAGGTCGAGGGCGTGGTCGTGGCCCCCGGCGCCTCGCTCGACGTGGGTGAAGCGCTGTGGCCCGGCGCCCCGTTCACCTCGGTGCTGGTCGCCGAGCCGGGCGGGCTGGTGGAGGACCTGGAGCTCGACGAGCCGCTGGACCCCGTCCGGTTCCTGCCGCTGCTGCCGATGACCCCGAACGAGGCCGCCTGGAAGCGCGTGCACGGCGCCCAGGCCCTCCAGGAACGCTGGCTGAACCAGGGCACGGACCTGCGCGACCCGTCCCGCAGGTCCGCCTCGCTGGACTGAGCCCGGCGGTCGGGACGCGTCGCCGCGATGGATGTGTTCATTCCACAAGATGAGTGCGCTGGACGGGTGATCGTCCTTGACGTGGCGCGGCAGAGCTAGGACCGTGGGGCCCTATGAGGGGCGAACCCAGTTGCCCGAAGTGCGGTGGCCGGGTCAGGGCTCCCGGCCTCTTCTCGGATGCCTGGCAGTGCGACGCACACGGCACCGTGCACCCGATGCAGCCCGTGATACCACCGAGCGTCGAGGCCCTCGAGGTCGTCGTGCACCGCACCAGAGTGCCGGTGTGGATGCCCTGGCCGCTGCCGGTCGGCTGGCTCTTCACAGGGGCGGCCAGCGCGGGCGACGACCGCAGCGGGGGCCGGGCGACCGCCGTCGCCTGTACTGGCCCGGGACCGCTCGGCGGCATGGGAGAGCTGATCCTGGTCGCCGAGGAGCTCGGCGTCGGCCTCGGCGCGCGGTACGCCGGCACGGACGGTCCGGACCCGGGCCCGTACATGAACGTCGAGAAGCCGCCCCAGGCGAAGGTGCTGGCCGCCGGCCGGCCGACCCCGCTCTGGCACGTCTCGGGGACGCCCGACGACCGTGCCGTGTTCGCCGGCGAGGCGCTCGGCATGTGGCTGTGGGCGGTGGTGTGGCCGGAGCAGTCCGGACTGCTGATGTACGACGAGCTGGTCCTGACCGACCTGCGGGACGCGGGGGCCGAGGTGGAACTGGTGCCCTGCGGGGCGCTCTCCCCGCGACTGCTGGAGGCCTAGCGACCCCGGAGCGAGGCATAGCGACCCCGGTGCGACGCGTGGCGGCGGATCGGTAGGGGGCGCGGGGCGGGTTCGGGTATGACGGAGGAGGTCACGGATCCGGTTATCCTGGAGCGTCCCCCTCCGTCCGTCACCGCCTGGAGTAACGCGTCGTGCGCATCGACCTGCACACCCACTCCACCGCCTCCGACGGTACGGACACGCCGGCCGACCTGGTCCGCAAGGCGGCCGCCGCCGGTCTGGACGTCGTCGCGCTGACCGACCACGACACCACCCGCGGACACGCCGAGGCGCTCTCCGTGCTGCCTGCGGGGCTCACCCTGGTCACCGGCGCCGAACTCTCCTGCCGGCTCGACGGCATCAGCATGCACATGCTGGCCTACCTCTTCGACCCCGAGGAGCCCGCGCTGCTCGCCGAGCGCGAACTCGTCCGGGACGACCGGGTGCCCCGCGCCAAAGGCATGATCGCCAAGCTGAACGCGCTGGGTGTGCCGGTCACCTGGGAGCAGGTCGCGCGGATCGCCGGCGACGGCTCGGTGGGACGGCCGCACGTGGCCTCCGCGCTCGTCGAGCTGGGGGTCGTGCCGAGCGTCAACGACGCCTTCACCCGTCAGTGGCTGGCCGACGGCGGCCGCGCGTACACGGAGAAGCACGAGACCGACCCCTTCGAGGCCCTGCGGCTGGTCAAGGACGCGGGCGGGGTCGCCGTCTTCGCGCATCCCGCCGCGGCCAAGCGCGGCCGGACCGTGCCGGAGTCCGCGATCGCCGCGCTCGCCGAGGCCGGTCTCGACGGCATCGAGGTCGACCACATGGACCACGACCCCGACACCCGGGCGCGGCTGCGCGGCCTGGCCAAGGAGCTCGGGCTCCTGGTCACCGGGTCCAGCGACTACCACGGCAGCCGCAAGACCTGCGTCCTCGGCGAATTCACCACCGACCCCGAGGTGTACGGCGAGATCACGCGCCGCGCGACCGGGGCGTTCCCGGTGCCGGGGGCCGGAGGAGTCTGATCCGCCCGGCGGGCCCGGCGCCGACGCGTCCGGGGCCGGCCCCTCACCCACTCGACCCACACCATTCCGCACGCGGGTCCCGTCGTGCGTGCGTATCGCCGCACGCGCTCTCGTGCGCCCCCGTACGTCTTCACCGGTTCTTCAGCAAGGCAGTCATGCTCGACATCGCCGTCTTCGGCTCTCTCTTCCTGACCCTGTTCGTCATCATGGATCCCCCGGGGATCACCCCGATCTTCCTCGCCCTGACCGCGGGCCGGCCCGCCAAGGTGCAGAAGCGGATGGCCTTCCAGGCCGTCTGCGTGGCCGGCGGAGTGATCACCGTATTCGGGCTGCTCGGCCATCAGATCCTGGCCTACCTGCACGTCTCGGTGCCCGCGCTGATGATCGCGGGCGGGCTGCTCCTGCTCCTGATCGCCCTCGACCTGCTCACCGGCAAGACCGACGAGCCCCAGCAGACCAAGGACGTCAATGTGGCGCTCGTCCCGCTGGGCATGCCGCTGCTCGCCGGACCGGGGGCGATCGTGTCGGTCATCCTGGCCGTCCAGAAGGCCGACGGCGTCACCGGGCAGCTCTCGGTGTGGTCGGCGATCCTCGCCATCCACGTCGTGCTGTGGCTGGTGATGCGTTACTCGCTGCTGATCATCCGGGTCATCAAGGACGGGGGAGTCGTCCTGGTGACGCGTCTGGCGGGCATGATGCTGTCCGCGATCGCGGTGCAGCAGATCATCAACGGCGTCACCCAGGTGATCCAGGGCGCCTGAACGCCGCACCGGCGCGGAGACGCGCGGAGCCCCCGTACCGCTGGCGGTACGGGGGCCTCGAAGCATGCGATCCAGGGTCTCCCGGCCCGTGTGGCCGGTGTCCCCGCGCGACGGGCGTTACGAGGCCGGTGTGTCGGCCGGGCGGATCCACAGGCGCTGTCCGATGGCGGCGGCCTGCTGCACGATGCTGTTGACGGAGGCGGCGTCCACGACGGTCGAGTCCACGGGTGTGCCGTCGACGTCGTCGAGTCGCATGATTTCGAAGCGCATAGGGCTTCTCCCTTCGTCTGGTCATCCTCCTGGAGGAGAACTACTGGGTGGGCGGCCCACGGGCATCCGGGGCCCGTGTTTCCTGAACGGTTCAACGGCATCCGTGGCGCAGACATTCCCTATGCTAAAGAAAATGTTCAATCGACTAAATACTGACGAGTAAGGGTTTCGAAGAGGACCGACCGGGACCGGTTGTGTTCATAGCGTGACCACCGGGACAATGGACGTGATGAACGACGACCTCGCGGCCCTGCACGCCCGTATCGACCGCACGAACGAACTGCTTCAGCGCATGCTCGCCGAGGTGGCGAAGACACCCTCGACCCATGCGATCTTCGTCGACGCCGGGTACCTGTACGCCGCCGCGGGCCGGCTCGTGGCCGGGACGGAGGACCGCCGGGCCTTCGACCTCGACGCCGAAGGACTCATCGACGCGCTGATCGACCGGGCGCGCACCATCTTCGCCGACAGCAGGCTGCTGCGCGTCTACTGGTACGACGGGGCCAGGCGCCGCATCCACACCGCCGAGCAGCAGACCATCGCCGAACTCCCCGACGTCAAGGTCCGCCTCGGCAACCTCAACGCCAACAACCAGCAGAAGGGCGTCGACTCCCTGATCCGCACCGACCTGGAGTCACTGGCCCGGCACCGCGCCATCAGCGACGCGGCCCTGCTCGGCGGCGACGAGGACCTCGTCTCCGCCGTCGAGGCGGCACAGGGCTACGGCGCACGGGTCCACCTCTGGGGCATCGAGGCGCCCGAGGGCCGCAACCAGGCGGAGCCGCTGCTCTGGGAGGTCGACAGCCAGCGCACCCTCGACCTCGACTTCTTCAAGCCCTACGTCTCCCGGCGCACGGCACCGGCGTACGACGCCACCACGGGCCGGCCCACCCGCGAGGACGTCCGGTTCGTCGGTGCGCAGATCGCCGCGAAGTGGCTGGGCGCACGCGGCCGGGAAGCCATGGCGGAACTCCTCCCCGGCCATCCCTATCTGCCCGGGTCCGTCGACCAGGACCTGCTGGTGGAGGCGGAGAGCCTGCTCCAGTACTCCCTGCGCGGCCAGGCGGACCTGCGCCGCTCCCTGCGCGACGGCTTCTGGGCCCATCTTCAGGCGCAGTGCTAGCGGGAGGCGTCCCAGAAGTCGGCGAGGGCACGGGCGGTCGGCGCGGGCCGGTCGACGGCGGGTGAGTGCTCGGCGCCGTGGACGACCGTGCGGTGCGCGCCCAGCCGCAGGGCCATCACGTCGAGGTCCGGCACCGGCCAGGTGTCGTCGCGTTCACCCGACAGGACGTGGAACGGCAGCGGCACGGCGGCGAGTTCGGTGACGCGGTCCGGTTCGGTACACAACTGTCGTCCGGTCGAAAGCAGTTGCGCGGGCTTGGTGCCCAACCAGCGCTTCCTGAGCCACTGCTGACCCCCGATCCCGCGGGCCGGCCCGCCGACCTCCTCCGGCGGGCCCATGGCGAGGATCGCCTCCCAGCACTCCGCCATCGACATCACCGCGAGCGCGTCCCGCAGCAGCTTCACCCGCTGCTCCTGGGAGGCGGAGATCCGGGCCGGCCCCGAGGAGAGGAGGGTGAGGGTGCGGAAGGGGGTGGGGTCGAGGAGGACGGCGGCCCGGGCGATCTGACCGCCGAGCGAGTGCCCGACCAGGTGCACGGGCACGTCCAGCGCCTCCGCCTGGGCGAGCACGTCCCGCGCCAGCCCTTCCTGCGCGTAGGCGGACTCGTCGTCCGAGGGCCCGTCCGACTCGTACTGCCCCCGCCCGTCCACGGCGACGGTGCGATAGCCGCGCGCGGCGAGCGGCTCGTGCACCAGCGCGAAGTCCTCCTTGCTGCCGGTGTACCCGGGCAGCAGCAGCACGGTCCCGCGGGCCGTGGCCCCGGGGGCGGGCGGCACGTCCACGACGGCGAACTCACCACGGGCGGTGCGCAGTCGGCGTGAGCCGGAGGGCAGGACGGGGGCGGAATGGCTGGTCACGTGGGTGAGGGTAGCGGGTGCGACCACAGCGGCGGCCGGCGCCGGACGGGACCTCCGGGCGACGCCCCGTCCGCCGCGGCCGACAGGGCACGGCGGGCACGGCGGGCGCGGCGACGAGCCGCCGCCGGCGGTCACGCGGAAGGCCCGCCGAGGCGGGCGCGGGCGGGCTCTGGGGGTGTGCGTGGGCCTTCCTGGCCGCTTGGCCGGCGGGTGAGGGAGAACCGCTCGGACGGACAGCCTGACGCACCGCGGGGTGAGCGCGGTTCGGGAGGGGGAGCGGCGGCCGGGGCCGGGCGGACGGTCCTGTGCCGCGGGACGGGACGGGACGGGGCAGAGCGCGGGCGGGGGGCTGTGGGGCGGACATGCCGACGGCCCGGTCCCGCGCGTGGGGACCGGGCCGTCGGGGTGGGTGCGTCAGCCCTCCGCGGGTTCCGCGGCGGCCGTGGCCTTCCGGGCACGGCGGACCCGGGGCTTCGCCTCCTCGGTGGCCTCCGTCGCCGGCGCGGACTGCGCCGGGATGTCGGCGGCGGCCTTGCGCGTGCGGCGCGGCTTGGCCTCGGCGGCCTCCGTGGTGTCACCGTCCGCGGTGGCGGCTGCCGCCTTGCGCGTGCGCCGGGGCTTGGCCTCGGCGGTGTCCACGGCGGCTTCCGCCTTCTTGGCGGCCGTCTTGCGCGTGCGGCGCGGCTTGGCCTCCGCGTCCTCGGCCTCCGGCGCCGTCTGCGCGGGGATCCCGACGGCGACGGCCGGCTCCGCCGGCTCGGCGGCCTTGCGGGTGCGGCGGCGCGGCGTGGCCCCGGTGGCCTCGGCCGTGTCGACGGCCGCGGTGGCGGCTGCCGTCTTGCGCGTGCGCCGGGGCTTGGCCTCGGCGGTGTCGACGGCCTCCTCGGCCTTCGCCGCGGCGGTCTTGCGGGTGCGGCGCGGCTTGGCCTCCGCCTCCTCGACGACCGTCTCGGCCTTCGGGGCGGCCTTGCGGGTGCGCCGGGGCTTGGTCTCCGTCGTCTCGACCGGCTCGGCGTTCGCCTCGGCGGTGTCGAGCACCGTTTCGGCCTTCGCCGCCGTCTTGCGGGTGCGCCGGGGCTTGGTTTCCGCGGCGCCGACCGGCTCGGCGTTCGCCTCGGCGGTGTCGAGCACCGTTTCGGCCTTCGCCGCCGTCTTGCGGGTGCGGCGCGGCTTGGTTTCCGCGGCGCCG
>NZ_JBVIYR010000001.1:0-244560 GCF_055592385.1 Streptomyces sp. NPDC041124 | reverse complement strand
CCGACCGGCTCGGCGTTCGCCTCGGCGGTGTCGAGCACCGTTTCGGCCTTCGCCGCCGTCTTGCGGGTGCGGCGCGGCTTGGTTTCCGCGGCCTCGACCGGCTCGGCGTTCGCCTCGGCGGTGTCGGCCGTGGCCTCGGCCGTGGCCGCCGTCCTGCGGGTGCGGCGGCTCGACTCCGCGGCCGGGACCTCGGGCTCCGTGGCGACCGGGGTCTCGACGGCCACCGCGGCCTCCTCGACCGGGGACGGGGCGACGGAGGTCACCCTCTCCACCGCTTCCGGCTCCGCGGACCGACGGGTACGGCGGCGGCGCGGCTTCGCGGGGGCCTCGGCGGCGTCCACCGTGCCCTCGGCCGTGTCGACGGCGGACTCCGCCGCCTCCACGGGCTCCACCGGGCTCGCCGTGGCCACCGAAGGCGTCCCCGACGCGGCACCGCCGCGCGTGCGGCGACGACGGCGCGGGGTGCGTGCGGCCGTGCCGGCCTCCGCCTCGCCGGAGTCCTCGGTGACCGGGCCCGACTGCTGCTGAGCGGCTTCGTCCAGCGGCGTGCCGCCCCGCGTGCGGCGGCGGCGCCGCGGCGTCCGCGTGGAGCTCTCCCGCTCCTCGGAACGCGAGCCGCCGTGTGCGTCCCGGCCACCTCGACCGCCGTCCCGGCCACCGCGCCCGCGCGGTGCGCGGCCGCCCGGCTCGCCCAGGTCCTCCAGCTCCTCCGCGTCCAGCCCGGCACGCGTCCGCTCCGAGCGCGGCAGGACGCCCTTGGTGCCCGCGGGGATGCCCAGGTCCGTGAACAGGTGCGGCGAGGTGGAGTACGTCTCCGGCGGGTCGCTGAAGCCCAGGTCCAGCGCCTTGTTGATCAGCTGCCAGCGCGGGATGTCGTCCCAGTCGACCAGCGTGATCGCCGTACCCTTCGCCCCCGCACGGCCGGTGCGGCCGATGCGGTGCAGATACGTCTTCTCTTCCTCGGGGGACTGGTAGTTGATGACGTGCGTGACGCCCTCGACGTCGATGCCGCGGGCGGCGACGTCGGTGCAGACCAGCACGTCCACCTTGCCGTTGCGGAACGCGCGCAGCGCCTGCTCACGGGCACCCTGGCCGAGGTCGCCGTGGACCGCGCCGGAGGCGAAGCCGCGCTGCTTGAGCTGGTCGGCGAGGTCGGCGGCGGTGCGCTTGGTGCGGCAGAAGACCATGACCAGGCCACGGCCGTCGGCCTGCAGTATCCGCGCGACCATCTCGGGCTTGTCCATGTTGTGGGCGCGGTAGACGAACTGCGTCGTGTTCGCGACCGTCGCGCCCTCGTCGTCCGGCGTCGTGGCGCGGATGTGCGTGGGCTGCGACATGTAGCGCCGGGCCAGGCCGATCACCGCGCCCGGCATGGTGGCCGAGAACAGCATGGTCTGGCGCTTCGCCGGAAGCATGTTGATGATCTTCTCGACGTCGGGCAGGAAGCCCAGGTCGAGCATCTCGTCGGCCTCGTCGAGGACGAGCGCCCTCACGTCCTTCAGGTTCAGCTTCTTCTGGCCCGCGAGGTCGAGCAGCCGGCCCGGGGTGCCGACGATCACGTCGACGCCCTTCTTCAGGGCCTCGACCTGGGGCTCGTAGGCGCGGCCGCCGTAGATCGCCGTGACGCGCACGTTGCGCACCTTGCCGGCGGTCAGCAGGTCGTTCGTGACCTGCGTGCACAGCTCGCGGGTGGGAACGACGACCAGCGCCTGCGGGGTGTCGGTGAGGTCCTCGGGCCGCGCCCGGCCGGCCTCCACGTCCGCGGGGACGGTGACGCGCTCGAGGAGCGGGAGGCCGAAGCCCAGCGTCTTGCCGGTGCCGGTCTTGGCCTGGCCGATGACGTCCGTGCCCGTCAGGGCCACGGGGAGCGTCATCTCCTGGATGGGGAAGGGAGTCGTGATGCCGACGGCCTCCAGGGCCTCGGCCGTCTCGGGAAGGATTCCGAGCTCTCGGAACGTCGTAGTCAGGATGCTGCCTCTTCTGTGTGCGCGGTGCGAGGCGAGCGCGGGGGTCGTGTAGGGACCGTGCCGGGGACGTCGGCTGCCTCAGGGGCGGGGCCGATAGGACACGGGACCACTGCCGACGCTCGAGCGTTCGTACCGCTGAGGTGTCCCTCCGGATTCCGTACGCACTGTGCCGTACGACCGAGAAGGCTGTCGGGTCGGAGCCGATCGGGCCTCCGACCGGGCATCCTCATACATGCGGCCCGTCGAGTACGTCAGAGTGCTCAGCAGGCGCCTTACCACCATACCCCGGATTCGCGCACACGCCACGGCCGATGTGGTCACGTAGTCGTCGTCACACTGATCGGCGAGGTCCTTACGGGGTGGGGCAAGCGGGCTATTGTGCGCTTTATGACGAGCTCTGACAAGCCTGACAACGCCGCGGACACCCCCGACACCACCGCCGGAGAAACCGGCGTCGCCGCCCTGGACTGGGCGGCCGCCTCCGCCGACCCCCAGTACCGTGCAGCCGTCGTGGATCTGCTCGGCGCGCTCGCCTACGGCGAACTGGCGGCGTTCGAGCGGCTCGCGGAGGACGCCAAGCTGGCGCCCACCCTGGCGGACAAGGCGGAGCTGGCGAAGATGGCCTCGGCCGAGTTCCACCACTTCGAGCGGCTGCGCGACCGGCTCGCCGAGATCGGTGAGGAACCGACGCTCGCCATGGAGCCCTTCGTCGCCGCCTACGACGGTTTCCACAAGCAGACGGCCCCCTCCGACTGGCTGGAGGGCCTGGTCAAGGCCTATGTCGGCGACTCCATCGCCAGTGACTTCTACCGGGAGGTCGCGGCCCGGCTGGACTCCGACAGCCGCGCCCTGGTGCTGGCCGTGCTCGACGACACGGGGCACGGCGGCTTCGCCGTGGAGAAGGTGCGCGCGGCGATCGACGCGGACCCGCGCGTCGGCGGGCGGCTCGCGCTCTGGGCGCGGCGGCTGATGGGCGAGGCGCTCTCGCAGTCCCAGCGGGTGGTCGCGGACCGGGACGCCCTGTCGACGATGCTGGTGGGCGGTGTGGCGGACGGCTTCGACCTCGCCGAGGTGGGCAGGATGTTCTCCCGGATCACCGAGGCGCACACCAAGCGGATGGCTGCCCTGGGACTGGCGGCCTGAGGGCCCTCCCGACTCGCGCGGTGTCCGGATCACCCCCGGCGCCACCGACGGCGGCCGGTCAGGCGGTCGCCGATCGGCGGCGCAGTCTTCCCGCGGGGCGCAGCAGCAGCGACAGCGACGCCACGGACACGATCACCGCACCGAGCAGTATCGTCAGGAAGTTTCCGGCGTCCAGTGCGGTGTTCATGACGAAGGCGCCGGACAGCGCTCCGGCCACACCGGTCGGCAGGACCAGGGCGGGGGCGGGGAGGCGGTGCGACAGGCGGTGACACGCCGCCCACGCCAGGGTCAGGCCGAGAATCGCGGAGCTGAGCGCTTCCAAGAGCATGCTGGGGTCCCTCCCACATGGCCGGCCTGCTCGTATCGGTCCTAGCCCGTCCTACCCCTGACCTGCGGAATCCAATCCACCCCTGCGGGTGACCCGAGCTGTCGTCGCGGGGAACGCCGAAGGGCCCGGCGGTTCGCGACCGCCGGGCCCTTCGCACTGCTTCCGGTCTCGCCTACAGCGCGCCGAAGCCCACCTTGCGCGGGGCCGGCTCGCCGATCTCGACGTACGCGAGACGGTCGGCCGGGACCAGGATCTTGCGGCCGTGCTCGTCCACGAGGCTCAGCAGCTGCGACTTGCCGGCCAGCGCCTCGGCCACCACACGCTCGACCTCCTCGGCGCTCTGACCGCTCTCCAGAACGATCTCGCGGGGCGCGTGCTGCACGCCGATCTTGACCTCCACGGCTATGTCCCTCCGACGGTCAGTGAAGTGCGCGACCTTCCGCGCCGTACCAGCACACATTAGCCCGGTGAGGGGACGTACATGCCGCGCCCGGCCACGCCAGGAGCGAACAGTCCGCGGGAACAAACGCCCGCGGCGCCGTCACAGCTGCTGGTCGGTGCCGTGCAGGGGGAAGCCGGCGATGCCCCGCCAGGCCAGCGAGGTCAGCAGCTGCACCGCCTGGTCGCGCGGAACACTGCGGTCGCTGTGCAGCCAGGACCGCGCCACCACCTGGGCGAGCCCGCCCAGCCCCGAGGCCAGCAGCATCGACTCCGCCCGCGACAGCCCGGTGTCCTCGGCGATGACGTCGCAGATCGCCTCCGCGCACTCGTTGGTCACCTTGTCGACGCGCTCGCGCACGGCGGGCTCGTTCGTCAGGTCCGACTCGAACACCAGACGGAACGCGCCGCCGTCGTCCTCCACGTACGCGAAGTAGGCGTCCATGGTCGCCCGGACCCGCTGCTTGTTGTCCGTCGTCGACGCCAGCGCCTGGCGCACCGACTGGATCAGCGCCTCGCAGTGCTGGTCAAGCAGCGCCAGATAGAGGTCGAGCTTGCCGGGGAAGTGCTGGTACAGCACCGGCTTGCTGACACCGGCGCGCTCGGCGATGTCGTCCATGGCCGCCGCGTGGTAGCCCTGCGCGACGAAAACCTCCTGGGCGGCGCCCAGCAACTGGTTCCGCCGGGCACGGCGCGGCAGGCGTGTACCCCTCGGGCGTACCGCGTCCGTCTGCTCGATGGCTGTCACGCCGCCTCCCAATGTCGTCCCTGTGCGGAGTGAGCCGCGCCGCCATCGTACTTTTCGGTAACCGTGGAGTGCGCGGTGAGAGTGCAGAATTTCACGGACCGGACGGAGGCGAAAGCCGTACCGACGGTTTCAAAAGCAGTCAGAGCGGGCAAGAGTGGGCCCCTCGTCGCTCGACGGCATGGTGACGGGCGAGCTCCTCACCGGTAGTCGTCCTCGTCGAGGGAGACGACCCGGGCCTGTTCCACCAGGTCGGCCTCGCTGCCGGTGTCCGGATCGACGTCGGTCAGCGGGTCGTCGCGGTCCGGCGCGACCTCCGCCTGCTGCTCCGCCGCGTCCACCTCGGGCGCCTCGACGTCGTACTCCTGGCCCTCGGACAGCTCCTGGTCCTCCGCGAACGTCTCGGGGTCGGTCGGGTCTACGGTCATGCTGGGCTCCCTTCCTACGCATGTCCCTGGGGATGCAGGGGCCACAAACGGGTGCCCTCTTCCCGAGCCTAGGAGACACCCGATCCGGACGCCATGCGATCCGCGACCGGGACGTGACAGGGAGCGCACGCGCTGGGTCCGGCGTGCGCACGCGCTGAGTCGGGCTACGCGCGCCGGTGAGCCCGAGTGCGCACGCCGGGCCGGAGCATTCTGTGACGCCGAACACGTGAGCCAATACGTGATCGTCTCGTAACATTGCCGCATGTCTTCGCCCGAGCTGCCGTCCGTGCCGCCCGCCAACGTGGTGCCCGAGGTCGCGGACGTCAGGGTCGCCGACGGCGAGCGGATCAGGTCGGTGGAACTGCCCGGCGTCACGCTCTCGCTGCGGTCGAGGCCGCCCGCGCGGGAAGGCCTGCCCCCGGCGCTCTACGTCCACGGACTGGGCGGCTCCTCGCTGAACTGGTCGGCCCTCATGCCCCTGCTGCACGACGTCGTCGACAGCGAGGCCGTGGACCTCCCCGGCTTCGGCAACTCCCCACCGCCGGACGACGGCGACTACTCCCTCACCGCGCACGCCCGCGCGGTGATCCGTTACCTCGAGTCCGCGGGCCGGGGCCCGGTGCACCTCTTCGGCAACTCGCTGGGCGGCGCGGTCGCCACCCGGGTCGCCGCCGTGCGCCCCGATCTGGTCCGCACCCTCACCCTCGTGTCGCCGGCCCTGCCGGAGCTGCGGGTGCAGCGCACCGCCGTCCCCACGGGACTGCTGGCGCTGCCCGGGATCGCACTGCTGTTCACCCGCATCACACGGGAGTGGACGGCGGAACAGCGGGTCCGCGGGGTGCTGAAACTCTGTTACGGGGACCCCGCGCGGGTATCGCCGGAAGGGTTCCGCAACGCCGTGCACGAGATGGAGCGGCGGCTGCGGCTGCCGTACTTCTGGGACGCGATGGCGCGCTCCGCGCGCGGACTCGTCAACGCGTACACGCTCGGTGGCCAGCAAGGACTGTGGCGCCAGGCCGAGCGGGTGCTCGCGCCGACGCTGCTCGTCTACGGCGGCCGGGATCAGCTCGTGGGGTTCCGGATGGCGCAGCGCGCGGCGCGCGCCTTCCGCGACTCCCGGCTGGTGACCCTCCCGGACGCGGGACACGTGGCGATGATGGAATACCCCGAGGCCGTGGCGCTCGCCTTCCGCGAACTCCTCATGCAGGCAACGGATCCTGCCGATGAGGGGGATACTGGGCAGCCGGGGGCCGAGGGCGCTCCGGGGCCGCCCGCCGACACCGGTGGCGGTTCCACCGCAGACGACAAGAGGGGCTGAGGCGCGACGTGGGACGCCACAGCCGTCGTGGGCCCGCCCCCAAGGGCGACGCCGCGGACACCGCCGCGGCACGCACGGCCCGCGAGGGCCGGGACGGCGGCGAAGGCCGCCGGGACACCCGCGCCGCCCGGCGCCGGACGACCGCGGCCCCGCCGGCCCAGGGACCGCTCCAGCCGCCGCCGGGGCGGCCGGCCGCGGGCGGGTCCCCGGGGTACGGAACCCCGTACGGCACCCCGGCCGAGGACGTATCGCGCTTCCCGGACGGGACGCCGGCCCACGGCGTGCCGCGCCTGCCGGACGGATGGGTCCCGCAGGGCACACCGGCGCACGGCTTCCCCCGCCTGCCGGACGGAACCCCGGCGCGCGGGATGCCGCGGTTCACCGACGGGACCCCGCCTCAGAGCGTTCCGGGGCTGCCCGACGGCACGCCCGCGCGCGGGATGCCGCTGCTGCCCGACGGCACTCCCGCCCACGGTGTTCCCCGGGCCCGCGGTGGGCATCCCGAACAGCGGGAACCCGGGGGCGGCTGGGGGACGTTGCACGGCCGGACGACGGACGGGACCGGGTACGGCACACCGGCCGCCGGGCCGGGTGTACCCCTCCCGAGACAGCGGCGGGCGCCCCAGGAGGACCCGCCGGGCCCGCACGGCCCGCGCCAGGACTACGTGGACGCCTTCGGCGAGGACGTCGACCTCTTCACCCCGCGCACGACCCTCCCCGCTCCCCGCCCGTCGGACCCCGCGCACTCCGCAGGCCGCCGCGCCACCGTCACCGACCGGGACGGCGTCCCGGCCGCCGGCGCGGACGACGGTCGGGAGCCGCCGGCCGGTGAGCCCGCGCAGACCAAGGGGGGCAAGGGGCGCGCGTTCACGGGAATCGCGGCCGCCGCCGTCACCACCGTGCTGGCGGTCGTCGTGGCCGGCCAGGTCACCGAGGAGCAGGACGCCGCCGGGGCACAGGCCCGGTCCGCCGGCGAACAGACCCGTGACGTACAGGGTTCCGCCTCGCGCGGTGACGAGCGGCAAACGCCCGCCGTGCCCTCCGCCGAGCCGCTGACGTACGAGCAGAAGATGGACAGGACGTACCCGCTGGCCGCGACGGGCGCGGGCAGCGGGAAGTTCGACGCGATCCCCGGCATCGACAAGGCGCCCGGCAGGGGAGAGAAGATCACCTACCGCGTGGACGTGGAGCAGGGGCTCGGCCTCGACGGTGAACTCTTCGCCGACGCCGTGCACAAGACGCTCAACGACGACCGCAGTTGGGCGCACAACGGCGCCCGCACCTTCGAGCGCGTCCACTCCGGCCGCGTCGACTGGGTGATCACCCTCGCCAGTCCCCGGACGACCGCCGAGTGGTGTGCCAGGTCGGGCCTGGACACGACCGAGGACAACGTCTCCTGCGACTCCGCGGCCACCGACCGCGTGATGATCAACGCGTTCCGGTGGGCGCAGGGGTCCGAGACCTACGGCGACGACATCCACGCCTACCGCCAGATGCTGATCAACCACGAGATCGGCCACCGTCTCGGCTACAACCACGTCACCTGCGACAAGGACGGCGACCTCGCCCCGGTGATGCAGCAGCAGACCAAGTTCCTCGACCACGACGGGATCAGCTGCCGCCCCAACCCCTGGGCCTACCCCAACGCCTGATCATCCTCTGATCGCACCCTGACGCCCGGCGCCCCGAACGCGCCCCGCGCGGGAAGGTTACGCCCGTTCACCCCTTTTGGTGGCGTGATGGACAACCGTCCGTCGCGCCACCACCTCTTCCGCGTACGTTCGTCCCGCTGCGAGCCGCCGGGTCAACGGCGGCTCCCCACACGGGAGATCGGGGGTGCACACGTGCGCATCGGACTGCTTACGGAGGGTGGCTACCCGTATGTGGGCGGTGAGGGAGGGCTCTGGTGCGACCGCCTGGTGCGCGGACTCGACCGACACGAGTTCGACGTCTACGCGTTCAGCAGCGGCGAAGCCCAGGAGGACGCCGGCTGGGTTCCGCTGCCTCCCCAGGTCCACAGGGTGCGCACCGCGCCGCTGTGGACGGCGGAGGGCGACGGGGTGGTGTACGGCCGCCGCGCACGCCGGCGCTTCCGGGAGCACTACGGCGAACTGGCCGCCGCCCTCTGCGCCGCCGGCGACCCGGCCGCCCCGGAGGCGGACCGTTTCACCACCGCGCTCCACGGCCTGGCCGAACTCGCCCGTGACGAAGGCGGCCTGGTGTCCGCGCTCCGCTCCGAGACGGCCGTACGCGCCCTGGAGCGCGCCTGTCGTGCGCCCCGCGCCCGTCGCGCCGCGCGGGAGGCTCGCGTCCCCGACCTGCTCGCCGTCGCCGCACACCTGGAGTGCGCCCTGCGCCCCCTCTCGCTCGACTGGTACGAGACGGACGGGCTCGGCGCGGTGGACCTGTGCCACGCCGCCGCCGGAGGAGCGGCGGCCCTGCCGGGCCTGCTCGCGCACCACTTCTTCGGCATCCCGCTCCTGGTCACCGAGTACGGCGTACGCCTGCGCACGCACTACCTCACCCGCCCCGACGCCCCACCCGCGGTCCGCTCCCTGCTCGCCGCCTTCCACCGGGGGCTCGCCGCCGAGACCTACCGCCGGGCCGCGTTCATCACACCGGGCAACACCCACGCCCGCCGCTGGCAGGAGCGCTGCGGCGCCGACCGGGCCAAGCTGCGCACGGTGTACCCGGGCATGGACCCCGGGCCCTTCGCCGACGTGGGGGAGTCCCCGCAGGACGCGGACCCGCACACCCTCGTCTGGGTCGGCCGGGTGGAGCCCGCCAAGGACCTGGTCTCCCTGCTGCACGCCTTCGCGCAGGTCCGCGCGGCGGAACCGAAGTCCCGCCTGCGGATCATCGGCGGCCCGCACGGCGACGAGGGCGCCGCCTACCTCGGCCACTGCAGGGCCCTGGCCGCGCAGCTCTTCCCCGACGAGGCCGACGGCCCGCACGCGGTGGGCGACAACCCGGTGTCCTTCGAGGAACTCGGCGGCCCCGGCCTGTCCACGTCCGCCGACGCCCACGCCGCCGGGGCCGTGACCGTCCTGTCCAGCGTGGTCGAGGGATTCCCCCTGGGCCTGGTCGAGGCGATGCTCTGCGGGCGCGCGACCGTCTCCACCGACGTCGGCGCCGTCGTGGAGGCCATCGGCGGCACCGGACTCGTCGTACCACCGCGCAACCCGCGGGCGCTCGCCGAGGCATGCGTCTGCCTGCTGCGCGATCCCGAACGCCGCACGCGCCTGGGCGCCGCCGCCCGCGCCCGCGCACTCGAACTGTTCACCGTCGACCAGAACGTCGCGGCCTTCGACGGTCTCTATCTGGAGACCGTCGCCCGCACCCCGGTCCGCCACCTCGTCCTCGACGACACCGGCGACCCGCTGCCCTTCGCGGCGCCCGCCGAGGCCCACGTCCCCGGCCACTGGACGACCGACCCCGGCCCCCGCGCCGTCCCCCGGTGGGCCATGGACGCGCCGGTACCCGCGACGGAGACAGCACGATGAGCGACCTCGGCGAACTGAACCGCAGGACGTCCCACGGGGCGGCCGACCCGGTCAAGGCCCTCCTGCACCGCCACCGCGACCTGTGCCTGCGGGCCGTGGACCCCCTGGAGATCGCGGCGGGCCTGGAGGCCCACGGCATCACCGACCGCACCGCCGCCCGCTTCCGCCACCGCGACGTCTTCTCCCTGGCGGAGGAGCTCTACGCCAGGGTCGCCCGCGACGGCGACCCCTCCCACCCCGTCCCGCCCCGGGTGGTCCCCCTCGACAGGGCGACCCTCCTCCTCCCCCTCCTGCCCGGTGCCGTGTGCGCCACATCGGTGGTCGCCCTGCGGCACACCGGCGGCGGGACGCGCCTGTACGCCGCGGGGGCCTGCGTCCTCGCCCTCACCCTCGCCGTCCGCGCGGTACTGCGCCGGGGCCCGCTGAGCACCCCCGCCCACGCACCACGCCCGGCCACCGCGTCCTGGACCTGCTGGCTCATCGGCTACGCCCTCCTCGGTGACGGCCTGCTGCACCTGGCGATCACCGGCGGTCCCGACGGCCCGCCCGACGGCACCAGCGGCGGCCACTGGCCGCTCACCACCGCCCCGGTCCTGGCACTCGCCCTCGCCTGCGCGCCCGCCGCCTGGACCACCCACCTCTTCACCGCCAGCGCCTGCCGCAGGCTCTCCTCCAGCCGCGGCCTGGAGGACTTCACCGCCTCCGTGCGCCCCGTGCTGCTGGGCACGTTCGCCCTGTTCCTGCTCGCGCTGACCGCCCTGACCACCGCGGCGTCCGCGCTCCTCGACGAGCGCTCCGCCCTCCCCGGGACGCTCACGCTCGGCGCACTGCTCTTCCTGGCCCGCCTCCTCCTCGTCCACGGCTTCGCCCACGCCCCGAAGGTGATCCTCACCCTCACGGCCGGCGCCCAGGCGACGGCCCTGGCCACCGTCTTCGCCGGCCGCCTGCCCGGCTGTGGCGCCCTGTCCGCACCGGTGGAGGCCCTGACCGCCTGGCACCCGGCGGCCGTCCCGTCTCTCACCTGCGGCGTCGCCGCCCTGACCCTCCTGGTCCACGCCTGCCGGAGGCTCCCCCGGGCCTCGGCGCACCTTCCGCCGGGGCGGGCCCGGTGACCGGCCGACGCGTGGGAGCCGGCCGCAGGGCGGTTGTCCGCGCGGCGTCGCGACCCGGCGCGACGGCACCGGCCCGCGCCGGCCCCCACCCCCCGGGACAGCGGCGCCGGACGCCGCGCGGCGTGCAGTACGACCCCACCCGAAGGAGAACCCACATGACCTCCCGTTCAGCCGCTCCGCGCCACTCCGAAGGAGCCCCCCGATGAGAGTCCTGCTGATCGGAGCCAACGGCTACATCGGCCGCTTCGTCGCCGACCGCCTCCTCGCCGACCCCGCCGTCCAGCTGACCGTCCTCGGCCGGGGCGACGACGCCGACGTGCGCTTCGACCTCGCCACCGGCAGCCCCGGCGCCCTCACCCGCTTCCTCGACGCCGTCCACCCCGGCGTCGTCGTCAACTGCGCGGGCGCCACCCGGGGCGGCGCCCGCGAACTGGCCCGCCACAACACCGTCGCCGTCGCCACCGTGTGCGAGGCCCTCCGCCGCAGCGGCTGCGGTGCCCGGCTGGTGCAGATCGGCTGCGGCTCGGAGTACGGCCCCAGCCAGCCCGGCTCCTCCACCGCGGAGGACGCCGTGCCCCGACCCGGCGGCCCCTACGGGGTCAGCAAGCTCGCCGCAACCGAACTGGTCCTCGGCTCCGGCCTGGACGCCGTGGTCCTGCGGGTCTTCTCACCCGTGGGCCCCGGCACCCCCGCCGGCTCGCCCCTCGGCCGCCTCGCCGAGGCCATGCGCCGGGCCATGCAGTCCGGTGACGCAGAACTGAAGCTCGGCGGCCTGGGCGCACAACGGGACTTCGTCGACGTCCGGGACGTGGCCCGCGCCGTCCACGCCGCCTCCCTCTCCGCCGCGCAGGGCGTCATCAACATCGGCTCCGGCCGAGCGGTCCGCCTTCGTGACGCCGCCGGGATCCTCGCCCGCGTGGCCGGCTACGGCGGCTCCCTCAACGAACTCGACCACGCACCCGGGGCGCACCACGCCGCCCACATGACCCACGCGACCGGCACCCCTCACCTCAGGCCCGCCATCGGCCACCCCCGCCCCGACCCCGACCACCCCCACGCCGCCGGCTCGCCCGCCGCCTTCCCGTACCCCGACGGCTGCGGCACCTGGCAGCAGGCGGACGTCCGCACCGCCCGCGACCGCCTCGGCTGGCGTCCCCGCATCAACCTCGAGGAGTCCCTGGCCGACATCTGGATGGAGGCGGCGTGCCGTATCTGACCAGCACCAGACCCGGCACCGCGGGCACGGACGTCCGCGCCGGCTTCGGTGTCCCCGGTTGGGCACACCCCCTCCTCGCCGCCACCGAGTGGAACAGGCTCACCCGCCCCGGCACCCCCCTGCACTGGGTGGTGCTCAACGTGGCCGGCGGCCCCGGCGTCCAGCCCGACCCGCATTGCCTGGAAGCGGCCGGCCGGCTGCGGAACGCCGGTGTCCGCGTCCTCGGCCACCTCGACACCGCCTACGGTCTGCGCTCCTTCGGGGAGGTGATCGCGGACGCCCACCGCTTCCTCGACTGGTACCAGGTCGACGGCTTCCTGCTGCACCGCTGCCCGGCCGACCCCGCCGCGCTCCCCGAGGTGCGGCGCACCGTCCGCACGCTCCGGGCGATCCGCGAGGACGCCCACGTCGTCCTCGGCCACGGCACCCACCCCAGCCCCGGGTATGCCGAGCACGCCGACCAGCTGGTCACCTTCTCCGGCGGGTGGAGCGACTACCGGTGGTCGCAGGTGGCGGAGTGGACCGCCGAGCACCCGCCCGAACGCTTCTGCCACTTCGTGCACGGGGTGCCGGGGCCGCACCTGGACGAGGCCCTGCGCATCGCCCGCTGGCAGGGTGCGGCGACGATCTACTTCACCGACCACGCCCCGGGGCACCACGTCGACCCGTGGGAGCCGATGCCCGGCTACTGGGACGACATCGTCTCGCGAGTCGGGACGGGTGTCTCGGAATGAAAAAGCGCATGGCAGTGTTGAGCCGAGAACAACCGTAGTGATTGACCGACCAACGGAGTCCCCGTGTCGCTGCCACCCCTGGTCGAGCCGGCCCCCGAGCTCACCGTAGACGAGGTCCGCAGGTACTCCCGCCACCTGATCATTCCCGATGTGGGGATGGACGGGCAGAAGCGGCTGAAGAACGCCAAGGTGCTCTTTGTGGGCGCCGGCGGCCTGGGTTCCCCGGGGCTGATGTACATGGCCGCGGCGGGCGTGGGCACGCTCGGCATCGTGGAGTTCGACGAGGTCGACGAGTCCAACCTGCAGCGCCAGGTCATCCACAGCCAGGCCGACATCGGCCGCCCCAAGGCCGAGTCCGCCCGGGACACGATCAAGGGCATCAACCCGTACGTGAACGTGGTGCTGCACGAGGAACGGCTCGAGGCCGACAACGTGAAGGGCATCTTCAGCCAGTACGACCTGATCGTCGACGGCACGGACAACTTCGCGACCCGCTACCTGGTCAACGACGCCTGTGTGCTGCTGAACAAGCCGTACGTCTGGGGCTCGATCTACCGCTTCGACGGCCAGGCGTCCGTGTTCTGGTCCGAGCACGGCCCCTGCTACCGCTGCCTCTACCCGGAGCCCCCGCCCCCCGGCATGGTTCCCTCCTGCGCCGAGGGCGGCGTCCTCGGCGTGCTGTGCGCGTCCATCGGCTCCATCCAGGCCAACGAGGCCATCAAGCTGCTCGCCGGCATCGGTGAGCCCCTCGTCGGCCGCCTGATGATCTACGATGCCCTGGAGATGCAGTACCGCCAGGTCAAGGTTCGCAAGGACCCCGACTGCGCGATCTGCGGCGAGAACCCGACCGTCACCGAACTCATCGACTACGAGGCCTTCTGCGGTGTCGTGTCCGAGGAGGCCCAGGCGGCGGCCGCCGACTCGACGATCACTCCCAAGCAGCTCAAGGAGTGGATCGACGACGGCGAGAGCATCGAGCTCATCGACGTCCGCGAGCCGAACGAGTTCGAGATCGTGTCCATCCCGGGCGCCCGCCTGATCCCGAAGAACGAGTTCCTCATGGGCAACGCCCTGGAGAGCCTGCCGCAGGACAAGAAGATCGTCTTGAACTGCAAGACCGGTGTCCGCAGTGCGGAAGTCCTCGCGGTCCTGAAGGCCGCGGGCTTCGCCGACGCCGTCCACGTCGGCGGTGGCGTGATCGGCTGGGTCAACCAGATCGAACCGGCGAAGCCGGTCTACTGAGCGACGCCGGCCGGCAGGAAGACCGAGGCGGGGGCTCCGGGCACCACGGGTGCGCGGGGCCCCCGCCGTCGTCATGAGCAGACCTTGCCGTCCTCCGGCACCGTGCCGTCCAGCAGGTACGCGTTCACCGTGGAGTCGACGCAGTCGCTGCCGCTGCCGTACGCGCCGTGGCCCTCGCCCCTCCAGGTGAGGACCACGCCGACGCCCTCGCCCAGCTCGTCCGCCATCTTCCGGGCGCCCTCGTAGGGCGTGGCCGGGTCGCCGGTGTTGCCCACGACCAGGATCGGCGCGGCGCCCGGCGCGCTCACCTCCGGGGTGTCGAACTGGCCCGGAACCGGCCAGCCGTGGCACCAGCCGGCCGTGTCCCAGCCGAGGAAGGCGCCGAACACGGGCGAGATCTCCTCGAATTCGGGCAGCAGCTTCCTCGTCTCCTCGACGGTCGGCCGCTGCTTGTCGTCGAGGCACGATATGACCCGCTGCGAGTGGGTCGTGGTGCCGTAGCGCCCCGAGGCGTCGCGTTCGTTGTAACCGTCGGCCAGGGCCAGCAGTTCCGAGCCGTCGCCGTCCTCCGCCGCGTCCAGCGCGCTGGTCAGCGCGGGCCAGCCGTCCTTGCTGTACAGCGGCAGGACGATGCCGGTCAGTGCCAGCGACTGGGTCAGCTCCCGTCCGGAGGAGGACGTCGGAAGCGGCTCGGCGTCGATCCGGTCCAGCAGCTCCGCGATCTCCCGGGAGCCCCGCTCGGGGTCCCGTCCGGTGGACTTCAGGTAGTTGCCGAGGGCCGTCTGGAAGCCGCGCGTCTGGTTCTTGGCGTGCCCCACGGTGTCCGCGGTCGGGTCGACCACCGCGTCGAGCGTCAGCCGGCCGACCTTGCCGGGGAACAGGTGGGCGTAGACGCCGCCGAGTTCGGTCCCGTAGGAGATGCCGAAGTAGTTCAGCTTGTCGTCGCCGAGGACCTGCCGGATGCGGTCCATGTCACGAGCGGTGTCGGTGGTCGAGACGTGGGCCAGCAGCTCGCCCGCGGACTCCTTGCACCCCTTGCCGAAGTCGGCCGCGTCCCGGAGGTACGTCCGCTCCTCGGCCGGGGTGTCCGGGGTGCCGTCCACCGTCGACTCGGCCGCCTGGATGTCCTCGTCGTCGCGGCAGCGGACGCCCTCGCTGGCGGCCACTCCCCGCGGATCCCAGCTGACCAGGTCGTACCGCTCGTGCAGTGCGGAGACGGCGGGGGCGTAGGACGGCATCATGGAGACGCCCGAGCCGCCGGGGCCACCGAAGTTGAACAGCAGCGAGCCGAGCCGGTCGTCTCCCGTCGCCCTGGCCCGGATCAGGGCGAGCCCGATCGTCGAGCCGTCCGGCTTCGACCAGTCCAGCGGCACCTGGAGGGTGGCGCACTGCCAGTCGCCGCCCGGCGCGGGCTCGTCACCCGATGCCTTGCAGCGCCCCCAGTCGAGCGCCGACGCGCCGTCGTCCCCCTTCTTGCCGTCGTCGCCCTTCGTGCCGCCCTCCGACGAGCCGCCGCCGGTGCAGCCGGCCGTCAGCAGCGCGGCGGCGGCCGTCAGGGCCGCCCACCGTGTGAAACGGGTCATGCGCCGATTCCCCCCTCGCTTGCCGTCCGCACCGTGCCACGGATGGCGGTCGTGCCATGGTAGGCAGATTCGCCGCCCACCGTCACAGCCTGTGGAAAACGCTCTGACCTGCGGGGTTTCAATAAGTGACGCGGGAGGGCCGACGTGCCCGCTCAGGAACAGACGGTTCCGGCCGCCGGTACCTTCCCGTCCAGCAGATAGCCGTGCACCGCCCGCTGCACGCACGCGTCCCCGCTGTTGTAGGCGCCGTGTCCCTCCCCCTCGTAGGTCAGTTCCACACCGACCCCCTCACCGAGGGCCCGCGCCATCCTGCGTGTCCCCTCGTACGGCGTGGCCGGGTCGCCGGTGGTGCCGATCACCAGGATCGGGGCGGCGCCCGGGGCGCTCACGTCGGGACGGTCGGCGGCACCCGGCACCGCCCAGTCGGTGCAGCCGATCATGCCCCAGGCCAGGAAGTCGCCGAACAGAGGGGAAGCGGAACGGAATGCGGGCAGGCTCCGGCGCACGTCCTCGGGACTGTAGCGGGGCTTGGCGTCGGCGCAGTTGATGGAGGTGTTGGCCGCGAGGAGATTGCTGTACTCGCCGTTCTCCCCGCGTCCGTTCATCGAGTCGGACAGCAGCATCAGGATCGTGCCGTCACCGTCGTACGCCTGTTCCAGGCCATCGGTGAGGAACGCCCAGAAGTCCCGTGAGTAGAGGGCCTGAAGGATCCCGCCGGTCGCCGCGGTCTGCGTCAGCCGGCGCGGGAAGACCCCCGGTACGGGCGTGCTGTCCAGGTCCTTCAGCAGCCGGGCGATACGGTCCTTCACGTCCTGCGCGCTGTCCCCGACGGGGCACTCCTCGGCCTGGGAGACACAGTCCTCGGCGTAGTTGTCGAGGGCGAGCTGGAAGCCGCGGGCCTGTCCGAGCGCGCCCTGTCCGGCGGTCAGGGTGGGGTCGACGACCGCGTCGAACACCGCCCGCCCCACCTTCCGGGGGAACAGGTGGGCGTAGACGCCGCCGAGTTCGGTGCCGTAGGAGAAGCCGAAGTAGTGCAGCCGCTCGTCGCCGAGGACCTCACGCATCAGGTCCAGGTCACGGGCGGCGTCGGTGGTGCGCACATGGGGCAGGACCCGTCCGGAGTTCGCCTCGCAGGCCGCGTTGAACTCTTCGGTGCCATCGAGGAGCTCGTTCTGCTCCGCCGCGTCGTCGGGAGTGGCGTCCTGCTGGAGGAGGGCGTCCAGCCGCTGGTCGTCCTCACAGGTCACCGGTGCGCTGCGGCCGACCCCGCGGGGATCGAAGCCGACCAGGTCGTAGCGGGTGCGCAGGGTCGCGTACTTGTCGCCGAAGGCGGGCAGCGCGGTGACGCCGGAGACGCCCGGGCCGCCGAAGTTGAAGATCAGGGACCCGAGGCGGTCGCCCGCCGGGCCGCTCGACCGGGCCCGGATCAGGGCGAGGTCGATGGTGGCGCCCCCGGGGTCGTCCCAGTCGAGCGGCGCCTTCATGGTGGCGCAGGCCCACTCGCCGCGGTGGCCCGGCAGAGGGGACGGGGGAGGCCCCCCGCCCTGTGCCTGGGAGGGGGCCGGGCAGTCCTTCCAGTCGAGCCCCTGCCGGGTCACGTCCACGCCCCTGTCGTCCTCGCCGCAGCCCGCCGGCAGCGCGGGGAGCAGGACGGCGCAGGCGGTCAGGGCGGCGGCACGCAGGCGGGAGGGGCGGGGCATGCTCCCATCCTGCGGTCGCCCGGGTCGGGACGCGCGGGGCACGGTCCGTACGAGGTAGGGGCGCTCCACCGCGGCGCCCGGCCCGTACGGGGTGGGGGCCCACGCCTCTACGGGGTGGGGGCCCACGCCTCACCGGGCCGTACGCGGCGGGGCCCGCACAGCACCGGGCCGTACGCGGTACGGGACCCGCGCCTCACTGGCCGTGCGCCGCGGGGACCCCGCCGCACCGGGCCGCCCCCCGCCCCTACAAGGCGGCCTTGCGCGTGAGGTGGTTGAACGCGATCCACCCCGGCAGCACCGGAAGCCACAGCGTCAGCAGCCGGAACAGCAGCACGGCCGGTGCGGCGACCTCCTTGGGGAGGCCGACGGCGATCAGGCCGACCGTCAGGGTCGCCTCGACCGCGCCCACACCGCCGGGCGTCGGCGCCGCCGACCCCAGCGCGTTGCCGGCGAGGAAGACGACCGCGACGCCGGCGATGCTGACCGAGGTCGTCTCGTCGCCGAACGCCCGGATCGAGGCGTCCAGACACATCACGAAGCACCCCGTCAGCAGCAGCATGCCGCCGATGCCGGTGACCAGCTTCTGCGGCCGCTGGAGCACGTCGAGCATGCGGGGCACGACTCCGGCGAACAGCGAGCGCACGCGGGTGACGACGAACTTCCGCAGGAACGGCACCGACGTCACGACCAGGACCAGCACCGCCACCGTGAGCAGGCCGCCGATCACCGTGCGGGACGGTGAGAGGGAGGGCGTCTTCTCGGTCCCGGTCAGGTAGCCGAAGGCCAGCAGCATCAGGATGTGGCAGCCGAGCCCGAACAGCTGCGAGGCACCGACGCTCGCCACCGCGAGACCCGGCCGCACCCCGGCGCGCTGGAGGAAGCGCGTGTTCAGGGCGACGCCGCCCACCGCCGCGGGGGCGACGATCTTCACGAACGACCCGGCGACCTGCGCCGCCACGGTCCGCACGAAGGGCACCCGCTCCGGCACGAACCCGAGCAGGGCCATCGCCGCCGCGACGTAGCTGGCCGCCGAGAACAGCACCGCCGCGGCCACCCAGCCCCATTCCGCGTTCGCGATCAGCGGACCGAACTCGATGTGGGTGAGCTGCGTGAGCAGGAAGTACGCGCCGATCGCGCCGGCGATGACACTGATCAGCGTCCGCGGGCGCACCCGCTCCAGACGGGCCGGCTCGACCGGGGCCTGCGGCCGGATCCGCAGCACCTCGTGCCGGATCTGGGTGAGCAGGTCCTCCTCGCGCGCTTCCTCCAGCGCCTCGTCGATGGCCCGCTTCTCGGCCCGCTGCTCCGCGCGTACGGCCTTCTTGCCGGACCGGTCGGCGGCCTTGTCGGGCGGGGGCCGTTCGGCGTCGTGGGCACCGCTGGGCTCCGCGCGGGCCGTCCTGGACTGCCGGGAGGCCTCGAGGACCGCCTCGCGTTCGCGTTCGGCGCGCTCCCGGGCGAGCTTGCGCAGCGTCCCGCGCGTGGAGCGGCTCAGCGCGATGGGCTGGAGCATCGGCAGGCAGTCCGCCACGGCATCGGGGCCGAGGACGCTCAGTGCGGAGGCGACCGCGCGTTCCGCGCCCACCCTGAGGCCCAGCGTCACCAGCAGCTGGGAGACGTCCATGCGCAGCAGCAGTTCGCCGGCCGCGATCTCGCCTCCGCGCAGATCGGTGAGGATCACCGTGCCGGACGGATCCACCAGGATGGCGTCGCCCACCAGCCTGCGGTGCGCGATGCGCCGGGACTGCAGGGCCCGCACCTGGTGCCAGGTGTCGCGCAGCAGTTCGTCGGTGATCTCCTCGTCCGGGAGCGAGTCGAGTGTGCGCCCGCCGCTGTGCTCGTAGACGAGCATCACCGCGTCCGGCCCGAGTTCGGAGGTCGCGATCAGCTTGGGCGCGTTGGCGCCGGCCGCGATGGCGGCGTACGCGAGCAGCGCCTCCTGTTCCAGGGCCTGGCGCAGCGACTGCAGACTGCTGCGGGTGGCGAAGCCGCGCAGGGCGAGATTGCGCCAGGCACGGTAAAAGAATCCCTGCGCCTGCTGTTCCCGGTCGACCACCGTGACGTCCAGCGGCGGACCGTCCTCCAGGGTGACGAAGTACCGGCGCCCGCGGTCACCGGTCTCGGACGCGTCCGACGCCTCCTCGCGCGAGGCGGTCACGGGGTGGAAACCGACGGTGCGCAGGCCCGCCATCAGCGTGCGGCCGGTGGGGCGCACATTGGGGGAGCCCACCGCGTAGAGGGTCCCGTAGGCGACGGTCCACCCGATCAGCACCGTGAGGATGATCGAGAACGGGGTCGTGTACCCGGTGACGAGCATCGAGAAGGCGTCGAGCAGCAGCACCACCCACAGCACCGCGCGCCAGCGGGGTCTGCGGGACATTCCGACGGCCGTCATGTACGCGATGACGGGGGCCAGGTAGCCGTGCACCGGGTCGGTGAGGGCGTGGATGTCACCGGGGGAGGGCTGGGTGAGCGCGTCCTGGATCGAGTCGGGGGCGGCGCGCGCCACCCACAGGTCGGTGGCGAGCGTCACACCGTGCGCGAGGACGGCGGCGAGCACACCGTCGGCGATCCGCAGCCCGTCCCGTTTGATCAGCCGCTCGATGGCGAAGGCGACCGGTACCAGGAGGATCGCGATGCTGGAGGCCAGGCCCGCGATCTTGATGAGCAGGTCGGGCGCCTGTCCGGTGCCCTTGGTGATGTCCTGCTCCAGCCCCGAGGTCGTGCCGTGGGCGAACGCGGCGATCGCCAGGAGCACCACGACGGCGAGTACCCCGCCGAGGAGCCGCATGAGGTCGGACGGGCGGTGCACCCGCGCGGGGAGCAGCGGCTCGTCGCCCTCCAGCTCGTCGATGTGCGCCGTGTCGGGGTCCGTGCGGCCGGGGTCCGCGGTGTCCGGGCGCGACGAGGCGTCAGGGTTGCCCTCCGTGTCCTCGGGGTGCGCGCCCTGCTGCTTCATCGTCTCTTCTCGATCTCGTATCACCGGTCACCGCCCGCACGATGGTGGCATGCCGTATCGGCACAAGGGGGCATCAGGGTCGAAAAGCGGGGCGGCACAGTCTGCCCGAAGCGCTGCCGCGGGGCGAGTCGTACGCACACGCGTGAGCGCGCCGCGTTGTCGGTGGCGTGGGGCAGGATGGGACGGATGAGCCAGGAAAGCCTCGCGCCGGACGGCCACCCGCAGGGTCCGGACGCCCTGCCCGAGTACGCCGAGCGGGTCCTCGAAGTGGCCGAGCTGATCCCGCCGGGACGCGTCATGACCTACGGGGACGTGGCCGAGTGGCTGGGCGAGGGCGGCCCCCGGCAGGTGGGGCGCGTGATGGCCCTCTACGGGGGAGCCGTGCCGTGGTGGCGCGTGGTCCGCGCGGACGGCGTGCTGCTGCCGGGCCACGAACCGAGGGCCCTCGGCCACTACCGCGAGGAGGGCACGCCGCTGAAGGAGGCGAGCCGGGCCGCGCAGGGCCATGTGCCGCGGGTCGACATGAGACACGCGCGCTGGGACGGCGGCGGGGACACCGGGGGTCACACCTGACAGCTTCCGCCATCGGGCGCATCGCCGTGTGACCGGTGATCCGTCCCGGTGAGAGGGGTCACATCCGTGGCATGACGTACGTTCGTGAGATGAGGGACATGTGCGCCGTGAGTGGCCGGAGAGAAGAAGCGGAAGGTCTGCATCCACTGTTTTCCCCGGCGTAGCGTCGGCAGCGCGTATCCCGTTCACCACCCGCCCACCGCCCCGCACGCGCGGCGAACCGCCCCACAGCACACCCACCAGGACCGGCGAACCACGTGAGCTCCTCTTCTTCCACCAGCGGCCTGTCGCACCCCCCGGTGCGACGGGGGAACCGTGGCGCTTACCGGCTGGTGCGTACCCCCCCGGCTCACGTGCACCCCCCTGAACTGGACGCCGCGCAGCGCTCCGTGGTTGAGCACACGACCGGTCCGCTGCTCGTCCTCGCAGGTCCGGGCACCGGGAAGACCACCACGCTGGTCGAGTCCGTGGCCGCGAGGATCGCCCGAGGCGGGGACCCGGAGCGCATCCTGGTGCTGACGTTCAGCCGCAAGGCGGCCGTCGAACTGCGCGACCGCATGGCCCTGCGCATCGGGGCCGCGCACGCCCCGCAGGCCACCACCTTCCACTCGTTCTGCTACGCCCTCATCCGCGCCCACCAGGACAGCGACCTCTTCGTCGAGCCGCTGCGGCTGCTGTCGGGCCCCGAGCAGGACGTCACCGTCCGCGAGCTGCTCGCCGGCCAGGTCGACCTGGAGCGGCTCGGGCTCGCCCACGTGCGCTGGCCGGACGAACTGCGTGCCTGCCTGACCACCCGCGGCTTCGCCGACGAGGTCCGCGCCGTGCTCGCCCGCAGTCGTGAACTGGGGCTCGGTCCCGACGCCCTGGACGCCTTCGCCCGCCGCATCGGACGCCCCGACTGGCGGGCCGCCTCCGCCTTCCTCGCCGAGTACCTCGACGTCCTCGACCTCCAGGGCGTCCTCGACTACGCCGAACTCGTCCACCGCGCGGTGCTCCTCGCCGGCCGTCAGGAGATCGCCGGGCAGCTCGCCGCGCGGTACGACGCCGTCTACGTCGACGAGTACCAGGACACCGACCCCGCCCAGGTGCGGCTGCTGCACGCGCTGGCCGGCGGCCGCACCCTCGTCGCCTTCGGCGACCCCGACCAGTCGATCTACGCCTTCCGGGGCGCGGACGTGGGCGGCATCCTGGAGTTCCCGCACGCCTTCCCCCGCCCGGACGGCCGCCCCGCACCGGTCGAGGTGCTGCGCACCTCCCGCCGCTCCGCCGCCGTCCTCCTGGAGGCCACCCGGCGGATCACCCGGCGCATGCCGCTGCCCCGGCTCCCCGCCGAGAAGGTCCGCGCCCACCGGGAACTCACCCCGGTGCGGGACGGCGGCCGCGTCGAGGTCCACACGTATCCGACGTCCGGCACCGAGCTGGACAACATCGCCGACATCCTGCGCCGGGCCCACCTGGAGGACGGGGTGCCCTGGAACGACATGGCCGTCCTGGTACGGGCGGGCTCCCGCACCCTGCCCGTGGTCCGCCGCGCCCTCACCTCGGCGGGCGTCCCCGTGGACGTCGACGGCGACGACCTGCCCCTGCGCCACGAACCGGCGGTCGCCCCGCTGCTGACGGCCCTGCGCGCGGTGGCGACCGCGGAGGCGGGCGCGCGGGACGACGCCCCGACCTCGGGCCCCGCCGCCGACACCGGCACGGAGGCGTGCTGGCTCAGCACCGAGACCGCCCTCACCCTGCTCACGTCCCCCCTCGCCGGCATGGACACCGCCGACCTGCGCCGCCTCGGGCGGGCCCTGCGCGAGGAGGAGCGGGCCGGGGGCAACCCGCTGCCACCGCCCTCGGACGACCTGCTCGCCCGCGCGCTGGCCGAACCGGAACGGCTCGCCGTGCACGACCCCGTGTACGCGCGCGGTGCCCAGCGGCTCGGCTCCCTGCTGCGCCGGGCCCGCGAGCGTCTGGCGGGCGGCGGCACGGCGGAGGAGGCCCTGTGGGACCTGTGGGACGGCACACCGTGGCCCCAGCGCCTGGAACGCTCCGCGCGCCGAGGGGGTGCGGCCGGCCGCAACGCCGACCGTGACCTCGACGCGGTGTGCGCCCTGTTCGCGACCGCCGCCCGCGCCGAGGAACGCACCGGTGGACGCGGCGCCCTGAACTTCCTCGAGGAGATCGAGGCCGAGGACATCGCCGCCGACACCCTCACCCGCCGCGCCGCCCGCCCCGACGCCGTGCGCCTGATGACCGCGCACCGCTCCAAAGGCCTGGAGTGGCGCCTGGTCGTCGTGGCCGGCGTGCAGGAGGGCCTCTGGCCCGACCTGCGCCGCCGCGGCTCCCTGCTGGAGGCCGACCGCATCGGCCGCGACGGACTCGCCGAGCCGCTCACCCCCGGCGCGCTGCTCGCCGAGGAACGCCGCCTGTTCTACGTCGCGGCCACCCGCGCCCGCGAGCGTCTCGTCGTGACGGCCGTGCAGGCCCCCGCCGACGACGGCGACCAGCCCTCCCGCTTCCTGACCGAGCTCGGCGTCGAACCCAAGGACGTCACCGGCCGCCCCCGCCGGCCCCTGGCGGTCGCCGCGCTGGTCGCGGAACTGCGCGCCACGACGGTCGACCCCCGGGTCTCCGACACCCTCCGCCGGGCCGCCGCCCGGCGGCTGGCCCGGCTCGCCGCGCTCGCCGACGAGGACGGCCGCCCGCTCGTCCCCTCCGCGCACCCCTACCGCTGGTGGGGCATGTTCGACCCGACCGAGAGCAAGGTGCCGCTGCGCGACCGCGACCAGCCCGTCGTCCTCTCGGGCAGCGCCCTCGACCAGCTCGCCAACACCTGCGCCCTCCAGTGGTTCCTGGGCCGGGAGGTGAAGGCCGACGCGCCCGCCACCGCCGCCCAGGGCTTCGGCAACGTGGTGCACGTCCTCGCCGACGAGGTGGCCTCCGGCCGCACCCCGGCCGACCTCGCCGTCCTCATGGAACGCCTCGACTCCGTGTGGAACGCGCTCGCCTTCGACGCGCCGTGGAAATCGGCACAGGAGAAGGAGAACGCGCGCGTGGCACTCGAACGCTTCCTGCGGTGGCACGTCATGGACCGCACCGGACGCACCCCGGTGGCCAGCGAACACGACTTCGACGTCACCCTCGAAGCGGGCGACTACGAGGTGCGCGTCCGCGGCCAGATGGACCGCGTCGAAACCGACGCCGAGGGACGCGCCTACGTCGTCGACTTCAAGACCGGCAAGCATGCGCCCAGCTCCAAGGAGGTGGAGCGCCACCCCCAGCTCGCCGTCTACCAGCTAGCCGTCGGCGAGGGCGCCGTCGACGAGGTCTTCGACGGAGCGCGCCCCGAACCGGGCGGCGCCGAACTCGTGCAGCTGCGCCAGGGCGCCGCCCAACGGGACGGCGGCGACGCCCTGCCCAAGGTGCAGGCCCAGGAGCCGCCGGAGGGGGAGTGGATCGGCGACCTGCTGGCCACCGCCGCCGGCAAGGTCCTCGACGAACGGTTCACCCCGACCGCCGGCCAGCACTGCGCCCACTGCGCCTTCCGCGCCTCGTGCAGCGCCCGCCCCGAGGGCCGGCACATCGTCGAGTGACGGACGTCGCACATCGTCGAGCGATGGGCGTGGCGCATCGTCGAGTGACCGGCGTGACGCATCGCACCACCCGCCCCGACCTGCGGTTCCTCAGAACCGGACCGCTCCGTGGGCCCCCGCTGTCAGTACCCGCCGCTAGATTCTCCGTGTGCCCGCTCGTATCACCGATCCCGATCAGCTCAAGGAGCTCCTCGGGATCCCGTTCACCCCGGAGCAGACGGCCTGCATCACCGCGCCGCCCGCCCCGCAGGTGATCGTGGCCGGAGCCGGATCGGGCAAGACCACGGTCATGGCGGCCCGCGTGGTGTGGCTGGTCGGTACCGGCCAGGTCGCCCCCGAACAGGTACTGGGCCTCACCTTCACCAACAAGGCCGCCGCCGAACTCGCCGAACGCGTCCGCAAGGCACTGATCAAGGCAGGCGTCACCGATCCCGACGCCATCGACCCGGACAACCCCCCGGGCGAACCGCTGATCTCCACGTACCACGCCTTCGCGGGCCGCCTGCTGACCGACCACGGACTGCGCATCGGCCTGGAGCCGACCTCCCGGCTGCTCGCCGACGCCACCCGCTACCAGCTCGCCGCGCGCGTCCTGCGCGAAGCCCCCGGACCCTACCCGGCCCTCACCCGCTCCTTCCCCGACCTGGTCGGCGACCTCCTCACCCTCGACGGCGAGCTCTCCGAACACCTCGTACGGCCCGAGGACCTGCGCGCCCACGACGCCGACCTGCTGCGCACCCTGGACGACGTCAAGCTCACGAACGCCGACCTGCGCAAGGTTCCCGAGGCGGCCGCCGCGCGGCGCGAACTCGCCGGGCTGGTCTCGCGCTACCGGGCCGCCAAACGCGAACGCGACCTGCTCGACTTCGGCGACCAGATCGCCCTGTCCGCCCGCCTCGCCGCCATCCCCGAGGTGGGGCGGATCCTGCGCGACGAGTTCCGCGTGGTCCTCCTCGACGAGTACCAGGACACCTCGGTCGCCCAGCGCGTCCTGCTGGCCGGACTGTTCGGCGACGGCACCGGCCACCCGGTGACCGCCGTCGGCGACCCCTGCCAGGCCATCTACGGCTGGCGCGGCGCCTCCGTCGCCAACCTCGACGACTTCCCCGACCACTTCGCCCACTCCGACGGCCGCCCCGCCACCCGCCAGTCGCTCAGCGAGAACCGCCGCAGCGGAGGCCGCCTGCTGGACCTCGCCAACGGCCTCGCCGAACCGCTGCGCGCCCTGCACGAGGGCGTCGAAGCCCTCCGCCCGGCCCCCGGCGCCGAACGCGACGGCACCGTCCGCTGCGCCCTGCTGCCCACCCACGCGGAGGAGATCGACTGGATCGCCGACTCCATCGCCCACCTCGTCGACACCGGCAAGGCACCCGGCGAGATCGCTGTCCTGTGCCGCACGGCGACGGACTTCGCCGAGATCCAGGGCGCCCTCGTCGCCCGGGACGTCCCCGTCGAGGTGGTCGGCCTGTCCGGGCTGCTCCACCTGCCCGAGATCGCCGACCTGGTGGCCGTCTGCGAGGTCCTCCAGGACCCCGGCGCCAACGCCTCCCTCGTACGGCTGCTCACCGGCCCGCGCTGGCGCATCGGCCCCCGCGACCTCGCCCTGCTGGGGCGCCGCGCCCGGCGCCTGGTCTCCCACGCGTACGTGGACGGCGACGACGACCCCGACCGGCGGCTCGCCGAAGCCGTCGAGGGCGTCGACCCGGCCGAGGTGATCTCCCTCGCCGACGCCCTCGACACGTTCCTGGAGACACCGCTGGACGGCCGCGGGGACGACGACGGCCTGCCCTTCTCACCCGACGCGCGCGTCCGCTTCGCCCGCCTCGCCGCCGAACTGCGCGACCTGCGCCGCTCCCTCGCCGACCCCCTCATGGACGTCCTGCACCGCGTCCTCGCCGTCACCGGCCTCGAGGTCGAGCTCTCCGCCTCCCCGCACGCCCTGGCAGCCCGCCGCCGCGAGACCCTCTCCCACTTCCTCGACATCGCCGCCTCCTTCGCCGCCGGCGACGGCGAGGCCACCCTGCTCGCCTTCCTCGGCTTCCTGCACACCGCCGCCCAGTACGAGAAGGGCCTCGACAACGCGCTGCCCGGCGGTGAGAACACCGTCAAGGTGCTCACCGCCCACAAGTCCAAGGGCCTCGAATGGGACGTCGTCGCCGTCCCCGGACTGGTCACCGGCACCTTCCCCAGCGGCCAGGGCCGCGAGAAGTGGACCGCGCAGGGCAAGGTGCTGCCGCACGCGCTGCGCGGCGACGCCGAGACCCTGCCCGACGTCCCCTCCTGGGACTCCCGGGGACTGAAGTCCTTCCACGAGGCCATGAAGGACCACCAGCACACCGAGGAACTCCGCCTCGGCTACGTCACCTTCACCCGCCCCCGCTCCCTGCTGCTCGGCTCCGGACACTGGTGGGGCCCCAGCCAGAAGAAGCCCCGCGGACCCTCCGACTTCCTCCACGCCCTCCACGACCACTGCGCCGCGGGGTACGGCGAGATCGAGGCATGGGCGGACGAGCCCGCCGAGGACGAGGAGAACCCCGCGCTGCACCGGGCCGGCGACCACCGGGCGTGGCCGCTGCCGCTGGACGACGCCGCCCTCGCCCGCCGCCGCGCGGCCGCCGAGGCGGTCCTCGCCCACCTCGACGGCCTCGACGCGCCGCCCGAAGGCCCCGTCACCGCCCTACACGACCCGGACACCCACGACGACCCGGACTGGCCCCCGCCACCGGACGACGAGGAGGCCTTCCCCGACGAGGAGGCCTTCCCCGACGAGGACCCCTTCTCCGACGCCGGCCCGGACGACTGGGACTCGTGGAGCACCGCCCGTCCCACCGTCCCCCACCAGGCGACCGCCCCCGATACCACGGGACGCCCCCGCGTGCGGGAGCACCGGCCCGCCCGAACGCCGGCGGACCCCCCGCTCACCCCCGAGGAAGCCCGCACCGTCGCCTCCTGGGACCGTGACCTCGACGCCCTCACCGGGGAACTGCTGCGGACCCGCGCGAGCGTCACCGACGTCGAGCTGCCCGCCTCCCTCACCGCCTCCCAGCTGCTCCGCCTCGCCGAGGACCCGGATGCCTTCGCCCGGGAGCTGGCCCGCCCCATGCCCCGCCCGCCGCAGCCCGCCGCCCGCCGCGGCACCCGCTTCCACGCCTGGGTCGAGGCCCGCTTCGAGGCGCTCACCCTCCCCCTGCTCGGCCCGGACGAGCTGCCCGGCGGCGACGCCGAGATCGACGACGAACGCGACCTGGAGGCACTCAAGGAAGCCTTCGAGCGCACCGAATACGCCCACCGGACGCCCCACCGCGTGGAGGCACCCTTCCAGCTGTCGATCGCCGGCCGCGTCGTCCGCGGACGCATCGACGCCGTCTACAAGGAGGACGGCGAGCACGGCACGACGTACGAGATCGTCGACTGGAAGACCGGCCGCGGCCGCACCGCCGACCCGCTCCAGCTCGCCGTGTACCGGCTCGCCTGGGCCGAGCAGCAGGGAATCGAGGTGGAATCCGTCACAGCCGCCTTCCTGTACGTACGCACCGGCGAGGTGGTTCGCCCCGGCTCCCTGCCCGGCCGCGACGGGCTGGAGAGGCTGCTCCTGGAAGTGCCCCCCGGTGAGATACCGCACTCCGAGGACACCCCCGCGGGCCGATAGGCTCGAGATTATGAGCCAGCCCGTTGACAGTGCCGTCAGCGCCGTCCGTACGTACATCGAGCGGCACCGAGCCGCCTTCCTCGACGACCTCGCCGAGTGGCTGCGCATCCCGTCCGTCTCCGCCCAGCCCGACCACGCCCCCGACGTGCTCCGCAGCGCCGACTGGCTCGCCGCCAAGCTCAAGGAGACCGGTTTCCCCACCACCGAGGTCTGGCACACCCCCGGAGCCCCGGCCGTCTACGCCGAGTGGCCCTCCGCCGACCCCGGGGCGCCCACCGTGCTGGTCTACGGCCACCACGACGTGCAGCCCGCCGCCCGCGAGGACGGCTGGGACACCGACCCCTTCCAACCCGTCGTCCGCGGCAACCGCCTTCACGCACGCGGCGCGGCCGACGACAAGGGACAGGTCTTCTTCCACACCCTGGGCGTCCGCGCCCACCTCGCCGCCACCGGCCGCACCACCCCCGCCGTCCACCTGAAACTGCTGATCGAGGGCGAGGAGGAATCCGGATCCCCGCACTTCCGGGCCCTCGTCGAACAGCACACCGACCGGCTCACCGCCGACGCGGTGATCGTCTCCGACACCGGCATGTGGTCCGAGGACACCCCGACCGTGTGCACCGGCATGCGTGGCCTCGCCGAGTGCGAGATCCGGCTCGAGGGCCCCGACCAGGACATCCACTCCGGCTCCTTCGGCGGTGCCGTCCCCAACCCGGCCACCGCCGCCGCCCGCCTGGTGGCCGCCCTGCACGACGAACGCGAGCGCGTCGCGGTCCCCGGCTTCTACGACGGCGTCGTCGACCTGACCGACCGGGAGCGCGAACTCCTCGCCGCCCTGCCCTTCGACGAGGAGCGGTGGCTGCGCACCGCCAAGTCCCACGGCACCCTCGGCGAAGCCGGGTACAGCACCCTGGAACGCGTCTGGGCACGCCCCACCGCCGAGGTCAACGGCATCGGCGGCGGCTACCAGGGCCCCGGCAGCAAGACGATCGTCCCGTCCTCCGCCACGGTGAAGCTCTCCTTCCGGCTGGTCGCCGGACAGGACCCGGAGCACGTGGCGAACGCCGTCCGCGCCTGGGTGCCCGGACAGCTCCCCGACGGCATCCGCCACGAGATCTCCTTCAGCCCCGCCACCCGCCCCTGCCTGACACCGCTGGACCACCCCGCCCTCCAGTCCGTCGTCCGCGCGATGGGCCGCGCCTTCGGCAAACCCGTCCTGTTCACCCGTGAGGGAGGCTCCGGCCCCGCCGCGGACCTCCAGGACGTCCTCGGCGCGCCGGTGCTCTTCCTCGGCATCTCCGTCCCGTCCGACGGCTGGCACGCCCCCAACGAGAAGGTCGAACTGGACCTCCTCCTCAAGGGCGTCGAGACCAGCGCCCACCTGTGGGGCGACCTCGCCGAGCACTGGCGGCACGCCCCCTGACCGCCCCACGCCGTCCGCACCCGAAGCACGCGCGGGACACCCGGAACCGGCCCGCCACCACGCCGCGACCGGCCCCTCCCGCCGCACGCCCCGCCGACCCAATCCGTTTCACCGGGGGAGTTGGAAACAACCCGTGACCACCTGGACCGACCACACCGCCGACCGCCCCATCTCGCTCACCGCCCCGAGCGGCATCGACCGCGCCGCCCACCACCGGCTCGACGAGGCATGGCTCGCGGCGGCGTGGAGCCACCCCTCCACCCGCTGCTTCGTGGTCTCCGGCGGCCAGGTCCTCATCGACGAGACGGCGGACGGCCGCACCGAACTCGTCATGACCCCGACCTTCGAGGCCCCGCTCACCGAGGCCCACCGCTACTTCCTGGGCACCGACCAGGACGGCGTCAGCTACTTCGCCCTGCAGAAGGACTCCCTGCCCGGCCGCATGGACGACTCCGCCCGCCCGGCCGGCCTGCGCGAGGCGGGCCTGCTCCTGTCCCCGCGCGAGGCGGGCCTGATGGTGCACGCGGTCGCCCTGGAGAACTGGCAGCGGCTGCACCGCTTCTGCTCCCGCTGCGGCGAGCGCACCGTCATCGCCGCCGCGGGCCACATCCGCCGCTGCCCGGCCTGCGGCGCCGAGCACTACCCGCGCACCGACCCCGCGGTGATCATGGCCGTCGTGGACGACCGCGACCGCATCCTCCTCGGCCGGCAGGTCCACTGGCCCGAGGGCCGCTTCTCCACGCTCGCCGGATTCGTCGAGCCCGGCGAGTCCATCGAGCAGTCGGTGCGCCGCGAGGTCCACGAGGAGGTCGGCGTCACCGTCGGTGAGGTCGAGTACGTCGCCAGCCAGCCCTGGCCCTTCCCCTCCAGCCTCATGCTGGGCTTCACCGCCCGCGCCACCACGACCGAGATCGACGTCGACGGCGACGAGATCCACGAGGCCCGCTGGTTCTCCCGCGACGAACTCGGGGCCGCGTTCGCGTCCGGCGAGATGCTCCCGCCCTACGGCATCTCGATCGCGGCCCGCCTCATCGAGCGCTGGTACGGCAAGGACCTGCCGACCCGCGGCGCCTTCTGACCCGGCTCACGACGCGGTGGGGTGGCCACCCCACCCGCGGCGACGCGAGGACCCGCCGCGACGCGAGGACCCCCGCACCGCTCGGATCACCGCTCGGAACGCTCGGAGCACCGCACGGAAACAGGTGCGCCCCCACCGGTCATGTCGACCGGAGGGGGCGCGCAGCCCGAAGAGTTCAGGCGCCGAGCGCCTGCTTCACCTGGGCGAGGCTCGGGTTCGTCATGACGACCTCGGCGCCTCCACGGGAAGGAACCACCTGGACGGTCGGAACTGTCTGGTTTCCGCCGTTCGCCTTCTCCACGAACGCCGCCGACGCGGGGTCCTGCTCGATGTTGATCTCGGTGTACGCGATGCCCTCGCGGTCCATCTGGCTCTTCAGCCGACGGCAGTAGCCGCACCACGTGGTGCTGTACATCGTCACAGTGCCCTGCATGCCTTTCGCGCTCCTTCGGCGGCTCGGGGAAAGTCCTCGTCGTGGAGGCAACGTACGTGCAAGCGCCGGCATTCCCACCGCGCGGTGCGCCGCCCGCCGGCCCGCGGACGGTGCCGGCGTGACGCCCGCCGCATTCGTACGACCGCGAGGCCCTCCCTGTGGACAACCGGCTCACCTGTCCCGCACGACCTGGCAGCATGGCTGTGTGACAGCAGCAACGCACTCCACCCTCTTCCCGCAGGCACCGGACTCGGCCGACGCGGTGCTCGAAGGGCTCGACCCCGAGCAGCGGGCCGTGGCCACCGCCCTGCACGGTCCGGTGTGCGTGCTGGCGGGCGCGGGCACCGGCAAGACCCGGGCGATCACCCACCGCATCGCCTACGGGGTGCGTGCCGGGATCCTCCAGCCCTCCAGCGTGCTCGCCGTCACCTTCACCAACCGGGCCGCCGGAGAGATGCGCGGACGGCTGCGCCAGCTCGGTGCCGTCGGGGTCCAGGCCCGCACCTTCCACTCCGCGGCGCTGCGCCAGCTCCAGTACTTCTGGCCGAAAGCGATCGGCGGTTCCATGCCCCGGCTCGTCGACCGCAAGATCCAGCTCGTCGCCGACGCGGCCGCCGTCTGCCGCATCCGGCTCGACCGGGGCGAGCTGCGGGACGTCACCGCGGAGATCGAGTGGTCCAAGGTCACCCAGACCGTCCCGGCGGACTACGCGGCCGCCTCGGCGAAAGCCGGCCGGGAGACGCCCCGCGACCCCGCCGAGATCGCCCAGCTCTACTCCGCCTACGAGGAGCTCAAGCGCGAGCGTGCCGTCATCGACTTCGAGGACGTACTGCTGCTGACCGTCGCCGTCCTGCAGGACCGGCACGACATCGCCGACCAGGTCCGCGCCCAGTACCAGCACTTCGTCGTCGACGAGTACCAGGACGTCAGCCCGCTCCAGCAGCGCCTGCTAGAACTGTGGCTCGGCGACCGGGACACCCTGTGCGTGGTCGGCGACGCCAGTCAGACGATCTACTCGTTCACGGGAGCAACCCCCGACCATCTGCTCGACTTCCGTACGCGGCATCCCGGCGCCACCGTCGTCAAGCTCGTCCGCGACTACCGGTCGACCCCCCAGGTCGTCCGGCTGGCGAACGGACTGCTCGCCCAGGCCCGCGGCCGTGCCGCCGACCACCGGCTGGAACTGGTCTCGCAGCGCGCCGCGGGGACCGAGCCGGCCTTCACCGAGTACGGCGACGAACCCGCGGAGGCCGAGGGCGTCGCGGGCCGCATCCGTGAGCTGATCGACGGGGGCGTCCCGGCGAGCGAGATCGCCGTCCTGTTCCGGACGAACTCCCAGTCCGAGTCGTACGAGCAGGCCCTCGCCGACGCGGGGGTGCCCTACCAGCTGCGCGGGGCCGAGCGGTTCTTCGACCGTCCCGAGGTGCGCAGGGCGATCCACTCGCTGCGAGCCGCGGCCCGGTTCGGGCGGAACGACGCGCTCCTCGACGACGCCCCCGACCTGCCGTCCCAGGTGCGGGCCGTGCTCTCGGGCGAGGGCTGGTCGACGCAGCCGCCGGCCGGTTCGGGCGCGGTCCGTGAGCGCTGGGAGTCACTGGCGGCACTGGTACACCTGGCCCAGGACTTCGCCACCGCCCGGCACGGGGTCACCCTCGCCGACCTCGTCGCTGAACTCGACGAGCGGGCCGGGGCCCAGCACGCGCCGACCGTGCAGGGCGTCACGCTCGCCTCGCTGCACTCGGCCAAGGGGCTGGAGTGGGACGTCGTCTTCCTGGTCGGTGTCGCCGAGGGCATGATGCCGATCACCTACGCAAAGACGGACGAACAGATAGAGGAGGAGCGACGCCTCCTCTATGTCGGTGTGACCCGAGCCCGTGAGCGTCTCCACCTCTCCTGGGCGCTTTCCCGGACGCCGGGCGGCCGGCCCAACCGGCGTCCCAGCCGCTTCCTCGACGGACTGCGCCCGGGATCGCAGGCGGCCGGCGGACGCGGCGGCGCGGCCGGTCCGGGGGGAGTGGAACGGGGCAGCTCCGGCGCGGCGTCGGTCCCGGCCGCGCCGCGCCCGCGACGGGGACAGCGCAGCCCCGCCCGCTGCCGGGTCTGCGGCCGCACGCTGACCGACGCCGGCGAGATGAAGTTGATGCGCTGCGAGGACTGCCCCTCCGACATGGACGAGGGCCTGTACGAGCGGCTGCGCGAGTGGCGTGCCGACCAGGCGCGGCGCAGCGGACAGCCGGCCTTCTGCGTCTTCACCGACAAGACGCTGATCGCCATCGCGGAGACGGCTCCTGACGACGAGCACGATCTGGCCCGCATCCCCGGGGTGGGGATGCGCAAGCTGGGCCGCTACGGAGCCGATGTCCTGGCCATCTGCGCGGGCCGTGAGGCGGCCGGGGAGCGCAATCCGGACTGATGCGAACTCGTCGAAAAAATAGTTTGCGCATGCCCCGACGATCCCCATAGGTTCTTAGGCACGGGGACAGCGGCCTTCTCCAAGGCCCTGATTCCGTGTTCTACTTGCACATCCGCGGACTGGTTCACCCAGTCCCTGAGACGCCGAGAGGAGGCGAGTCCAGTGATCAGCATCAACACCAGCTCCGTCGTCAAACTGACCGATCGCTCGGCTGTCTCCCTGTGCATTCTCGGCGCCTCGAACCAGGGCACCGGTCTGTCCGGCATGCCTGCCGCACGCCTGGTGTCCTCCCTCGCTCCTGCGGCCTCCGCCGTCCGTGAGCGCGATGAGCGACCGACCAGGGCACCGGAAGCAGTAGTGGCACAGGCGCAGGCCTATGCCTTTGCGGCGACCGGTGCCGGATTCCGGAAGCAGACGACGCAGCACCACCTGATGTGGGCCTTCCGTGGGCCAGAACCCTGGAGTGATCCAGCCTGATTCGATCAGGCCGGCGCCTTCAGGGCCGCGGAACCCCATCCGGGATCCGCGGCCCTTCTGTTTGCCCCGAACGGGGAGCAGGGCGAAGCGCCTCGGGACAAGAAAAGAACCCAGTACCAGGCCGCCACCCGGCCGACCGGCCGGAAACGACCAGACGAGGAAGACGAACCGTGCAACTCGAAGCGCACGCCCCGTCCGTACCGCCTTCCGACACGATCCCCAAGTACGGCTCCACGGAGGACCCGACCTTGACTCCGCTCACCGCGCTCACCGCGCTCGACGACGCCATCGAGAACCTCGGCGTGCCCGTCCCGTGCCGCTCCTACGACCCGGAGGTCTTCTTCGCCGAGTCGCCCGCGGACGTCGAGTACGCCAAGTCCCTGTGCCGCACCTGCCCGCTGGTCGAGGCCTGCCTCGCCGGCGCCAAGGAGCGGCGCGAGCCCTGGGGCGTCTGGGGTGGCGAGCTGTTCGTCCAGGGGGTCGTCGTCGCCCGGAAGCGGCCGCGTGGCCGCCCGCGCAAGAACCCGGTCACGGCATGAACACCCCCGGAACGATCGACCGCCCCCTCACGCACGACCCCCAGAAGCAGGCCCCGATGATGCCGTCCGCCCACGAGCCCGCAGGCTCCGCGACCGAAGACTTCACCACCAGCGGTGCGAACGACTCGCGCCAGAACAGGACCCGAGAGATGCAACTCATCCCAGAAGCCATGGCCCGTGCGCGAATGCACGAGCGACTGCACGAGGCGCAACAGGAGCGCCAGGCCGTGCGCCTGGTGACCGCGCGCCGGATGCAGCGCCGGGCGGAGCGCGCCTCCCGGCGCGCCCGCCGCGCGCTGGCGATGGCGGTCATGCAGTAACCGATCCACCCGAAGCGGTGGCCCCCGGCCGGGGGCCCAGCTCTTCTTCCGGGGGCCGGTCCGTGTCAACGGACCGGCCCCCGCGGTGCGTTGCGCCGGGCACCCCGTTCGCGACGGCGTTACTGTCGCCGGGTGACGAGTCGTTCCGATGGCGGTGACGACGGTCCCGCGGTGGAGCGGGAGCCGCTGGTGTGCGCCCGCTGCGGCATCCGCGCCATGGCCCCGCAGCCGACCTCGACCCTCTCCGTGGAGGACGGCGCCCGTCGGTACTGCCCCGCTTCCGGGGGCGCGCGGTTCACCGGCCGTGCCGGTCATGCCTCCGCGGCGGGTTCCTCCTCCACCGGCTCCTCGGGGACGAACAGCGGCAGCCACTCCTCCAGCTCGTCCCGCAGCCGTACCGTCGCCCCGAGCTGGCAGAGCACACCGATCGTGCTCAGCGTCACCCGGTGGATCAGCAGGTAGGCCGGGGGCAGATTGAGCTGCTTGGCCAGCTGGTAGGCGGGGGAGCGGGGGTCGGCTATCCGGGCGGCCTGGCTGCGCATCCATCCGCGGGTGAAGGTGAACTCGTCGGCCCGGGCCGGTTCGATGATCGGCAGCAGGTAGTCGAGGACCGCGTCGGGGTCCAGCTCGATCGACTCCTTGACGAAGCCCTCCGCGCAGAGCATCTCGTAGACCGCTTCCGCCTCGCCGTCCAGTGTCATGCGCAGCGCTTCGCCGATGGGGGCGGGCAGGCCGCCGGGGAGCCGGTCGACGGTGCCGAAGTCCAGTACACCCAGGCGCCAGTCGTCCTCTCCGTCCGGCCCGCCCGGCAGCAGACGGAAGTTGCCCGGATGGGGATCGGCGTGGAGCAGACGGGTGCGGGCGGGGCCGGAGAACAGGAAACGGGCCAGGAGCTGGCCGGCCCGGTCGCGCTGTGCAGCGGTGCCGCCGGAGATGATCTCCGACAGCGGGATGCCCTCCATCCACTCGGTGATCAGTACCTGTTCGCACTGATGGACCACGCCCGGCACCACGACATCGGGATCGCCGGCGAACTCCTCGGCGTGGGCCCGCTGGGCCTGCGCCTCCAGGCCGTAGTCCAGCTCCTCCGACACACGGTCCCTGAGCTCCGTGATCAGCGGCTTGACGTCCATGCCGGGAATGAGCGGACCCAGCAGCCGGGCGAAGCGGCTCAGCTGGTTCAGGTCGGACAGCAGGGCCTCCCCGGCGCCCGGGTACTGCACCTTGACCGCCACCTCGCGGCCGTCGTGCCACACCGCGCGGTGCACCTGGCCGATCGACGCGGCCGCGGCCGGCTTGTCCTGGAACTCCAGGAACAGCTCCTGCCAGTCCTCGCCGAGCCGCTGACCGAGCACCGCGTGGACGGTGCCGGTCGGCATCGGCGGGGCTGCCTCCTGAAGCTTCGTCAGTGCCGCTCGGTAGGGGCCGGCGACCTCCTCCGGCAGGGCCGACTCGAAGACCGACAGGGCCTGGCCGAACTTCATCGCCCCGCCCTTGAGCTCGCCGAGGACCTTGAACAGCTGCTCGGCGGTGCGCTGCTGGAGCTCGCGGCCGACGATCTCCGCGGACTCGCCCACGATCCGCTTGCCGAGCCCCCAGGTCGCCCGCCCGGCGAAGCCGAGCGGGAGCGCGGCCAGTTTCGCGGTCCGGGTGACCGCCTTCCGGGGAAGATCAGACATGCGCCCTCCAAGTACCTGCCGGCCGCTCCGCGTCCGCCTGACGGGGACACTGGTCCGGCGGCCCTTGCACGGCCATTGTCGCGCGGGACGCCCCGTCCCCGGTGTGTTCTCGCTTACCTTCGCCCGGGCCGCTCCCCGTCCCCTCCCGCGGACCCCTTCCGGCCGCTCCGCAGGGGCAGGCGGTGTGGGGCCACACCGGCCGGGCGTGCCAGTGCAGGCCGGGCAGGGACACCTCCCAGCGCGCGCCGGCCGTGGACGGGACCAGACCGTCCAGGAAGGCGAGCGCGTGGGCGGCCGCCAGCCCCGCCACCGTCATGGCCAGCGTCACATCGCAGGCGCCGGCCCGGCGCCGGCGGCCGGAACGCCACTGGGCGGCCAGCCGGGGCCATGTCGGGTCCCGGTCGACACGGTCCTGCTGGAGACAGCCCGCGCAGCCCGTCTCCCCGGGCAGCACCAGCGGACCCGCCACACCGGTCGCCTCCACCACCCCGGCGTAGAGATGGGGCGTGCCGGAGGCGAGGAGGGGCTCGACGGCCGACGGATCGGGCGCGTGCACGGCGACATCGTCCCGCGGGGCGAGGACCACCAGGGAGTAACCGGGGTCGCCCTCCTCGAGGGGTGACCGGGCGGTGCCGCGCGGCGGCCGGTCCGGTGCCGCCCGGCGCACCGCGCGGCGGGCCGCCTCCTCCCGGCGCTCGCCGACGGCCTCACAGGGCAGCCCGCCCGGCGCGACGTCCCACGGTTCCACCCGGCCCACGTCACGCACCAGCACCTCGCCCACACCGGCCGCCGACAGCAGCGCCGCGACCCCCGCGCCGACCCGGCCCGCGCCCCTCACCTGCACCCGCATGCTGCGACGCGCCGCCAGCCGGCGGAGCGGGTCGCCGGGCTCGGAGGTGGTCAGGCTGAGGGAGGCCAGGTCCGGGCGGAGCCGCTCGAGCACCTCCGGCTTGCCGCGCAGGGCCTCCCCGGCCGGTCCGCCGCCCCGGGAGTCGTCCAGCAGCCCGGCCCGCGAAAGCCGCCGCACGAGCCGGTCGGCGTGACCGTCGGGCAGGTCCATGCGCCGTCCCTCCTCGCGCAGAAGCTCCAGACCGCGGGTGCCGTCGAGCAGGTCGAGGAAGCTGCCCGTGGCCGTGTCCACGGGACCCACCGTCAGGGCGTGCGCCGGTGTCATCCCGAACTGTACGGTGTTGAGATCACGCCAGCCGCGCCTGAGCGCGGGCTTGACCATCGGATGCATGACTGGCCCCCGTATGTCCAGGTTCGTTCCCGTGGGGTGGCCGAGTCCGTCCGCACTCGGGCCACGCGTGACAGCATGCACGGACGGGCCGGAGGCCGTCGAAAGTTGTCCACAGACGCCCGAATTCATCGTATGAATCCGGCGCTCGGTGAGGGGATCGCCACGGAAGCGTCCCGGAGCCAAGACTTCCCCGTGCGCAGCGGGTAACGTCGGGGCGTGCCCGCCGACCCACTGCACCGCGCCGGAACGTCACAGCGCAGCACGACGAGCCAGCCGACGAACGGCTCGAGGGCGAGCGCGATCGAGGTCCGCAGGAGCGCCCGTCGACGCAGGACGGTCTCCGCGTACCGCGAGGGCGATCGCACCGTCGTGCTCATCCCCGCCCGGATGTCCGAGGCGGAGGAGCAGCGCTGGGTGAACGTCATGCTCGACAAGCTGGCCGCCCAGGAGAGCCGGCGCACCCTCGACGACACGGAGCTCGCCGAGCGCGCCCGGCGGCTGTCGGGCCAGTACTTCGACGGGCGGGCCAGGCCCGCCTCCGTGCGCTGGGTCACCAACCAGAACACCCGCTGGGGCTCGTGCACCCCCTCCGAGGGCAGCATCCGCCTGTCCCACCGGCTGCAGGGCATGCCCGAGTACGTCGTCGACTACGTGCTCTGCCACGAACTGGCGCATCTGCTGGTGCCCGGACACGGGCCCCGCTTCTGGCGGCTGCTGGAGGCGTACCCGAGGACCGAGCGGGCCCGCGGCTACCTCGAGGGCGTGGTCGCGGCGGAGCGGCTGCCGCACCTCCCGGGTGCCCGTGACGCGTGAGCGTCCGCCCGCGCGTGAGCGCACCGTAGGCCCCTGTACGCGTTGTGTACCGGGTCTGTACCGACATCATCCGGTGTCGGTGTTTGCCGTTAGCCTGGCGCGACGCACTCACATTCGGGATGGGGGACGGTCGTACGCATGGCCAGGGAATTCCAGCGCGGCCACAAGGCCAGGATCAGTGATCTGACCGCGGGCACGGATCTGTACGTAGGCGTGCAGATCTCCGGCCCGGGGCTGAACTTCGACATCAGCTGCTTCGGTCTCGACGCCGACGAGCGGCTCTCGGACGACCGGTACTTCATCTTCTACAACCAGCCGAAGTCCCCCGAGGAGTCCGTTCAGCTCCTGGGCGCCCAGGCGGGCGACACCGAATCCTTCCGCGTGACGCTGGACCGGATCCCGCAGCAGATCAGGAAGCTGTCCTTCACGGCGACGCTCGACGGCGCCGGGCAGATGTCGCAGGTCGGCCCCGGCTACATCCGTATCGTCGCGGGCGGCGAGGAAGTGGCCCGGTACCCCTTCAGCGGCTCGGAGTTCTCCACCGAGCGGGCCGTGATGCTCGGCGACTTCTACTTCAAGGACGTGTGGCGGTTCGCCGCGGTCGGACAGGGCTTCGACGGCGGGCTCGACGCGCTGCTGAGGAACTTCGGCGGCGAGGTGGCCGAGGACGAGCCGGCCGACCCGCAGCCGCCGCAGGCCGATGCCGCCGCGCCCGGTTTCGCACCGCCCGCCCAGGCCGCCGCGCCTCCCGCGTTCGGCGTACCCGGCGGCGGCGCGCCCATCCCGCCCCCGCCCGCTCCCTCGCCCGCCCCGGCCCCCGCTCCGCAGCCCGCCGCGCAGGGCTTCGCGCCGCCTCCGGGCGCCACCCCGCCGCCGGCCCCCGCGCCCTCCGTCCCGCCGGTGCACTCCGCGCCGACGATCGTCGCACCCCTGCACACCCCGCCCGGTGGCTCCCCGGTACCGCCTCCCGCCCCGGCCCCCGCGCCCTTCGGCCAGCAGCCGCCGCCGTACGGCCAGACCGCCCCGCCGCCCCCGGGATACGGACAGCCCCAGGCACCGCAGGCACCCCCGCCGCCGCCCGGCTACGGCGGCGGACCCACGCCTCCTCCGGGCTACGGGCAGCAGCCCCCTCCCGCCCAGGTGCCTCACCAGCAGGCCCCGTACGGCGCCCCGCAGGGGGCACCGCAGGCCCCCGGCGTCCTCGGCGCGCTCCAGCAGTTCAAGGAGACGCCCACCGGGCAGCGCTGGACGCAGCAGAACAAGAAGCTCGTCCGCGCGGACCTCGGCATCGGCGGGCAGCCCGTGCTGGCCCGGCAGGGCAGCATGGTGCTCTATCAGGGCAAGGTCGACTTCGGCTACAAGGGCGCCGGCTTCTCCGGCCGCATCGTGGGCAACGCCACCGGCCAGGAGATGCAGCTGATGCGCTGCACCGGCCAGGGCCAGGTGTTCTTCGCCGAGGACTCCACGATGCTGCACCCGATCGAGCTCCAGGGCGACGCCGTGTGCGTCTCCGCGGAGAACGTCCTCGCCTTCGACGAGGGCCTCCAGTACGAGGTCCGCCGCATCGAGGGCCACGGCATCCCCGGCGGCGCCCTGTTCACGATGCAGTTCCAGGGCACCGGCACGATCGTCGTCAAGACCCACGGCACGCCCGTGGTCCTCCCCGTCACACCGACCACCTTCGCCGACTGCAACGCCGTGGTCGCCTGGTCGGCCGCCTCCCAGGTGGTCGTCTCCAGCCAGGTGCGGATGCGGCGCAACTCCTACCCCGGCGACACCGGGGAGAGCGTCAACCTGCAGTTCCGGGGCGCACCCGGCAACTTCATCGTCGTCCAGCCGTACGAGATCTGAGGAGCCCGTCATGAACCAGCCACTCGCGGGCTTCGCCCCCGCCCCCGTCACCGCGCGCATGGAGAACCACGGCAACCACATGCTGAAGGTCGCCATGCAGACCGGCAACGACCTCCTCGCGCGCGTGGGTTCGATGGTCGCCTACGAGGGGTTCGTCCAGTACGAGCCCAACCCGCCGGCCGTGCGCCAGATCGCCAAGGACTGGATGACCGGCGAGGGCGCGCCGCTGATGAAGTGCTCCGGCGACGGCCTGCTCTACCTCGCCGACTACGGCGCCAACGTCGTCGTGATCAACCTCAACGGCGACGGCATCTCCGTCAACGCCACCAACCTGCTCGCCTTCGACGCCCACCTCACCTGGGGTGTGGAGCGGGTCAAGGGCCTGGCGAAGTTCGCCGGACAGGGGTTGTGGAACACCAAGATCTCCGGTCAGGGCTGGGTCGCGCTGACCTCGCGCGGCAAGCCGATCGTCGTGGACTGCGGTGGCGGCGACGACGAGACGTACGTCGACCCGGACGCCCTGGTCGCCTGGTCCCCGAACCTCAAGGTGAAGGGCAAGCGCAGCTTCCGCGCCCAGTCGCTGATCGGCCGCGGCAGCGGTGAGGCCTACCAGATGGCCTTCTCCGGTCAGGGCATCGTCGTCGTCCAGCCCAGTGAGGACAGCACCGACCGTCTCCGGGTCCGGGGCTGAGGGGGAGCAACCACATCATGCAGAGCCCGCTTTTCGCCTTCAACGACCAGCAGACCCAGGAGCGCTGGAGCCTGCAGAACCAGCAGATGCTCCGCGTCGCCCTGGAGGGCCACGACGACGTCCTCGCCCGCAAGGGCAGCATGGTCGCCTATCAGGGGCTCATGGAGTTCGACGCCGAGTTCCAGAGCAGCAGTGCCTCCCGCACGCGGGCGCGCACCGGTGAGGGCCTCGACCTGATGCGCTGCCACGGCCAGGGCACGGTCTACCTCGCCAACCTCGCCCAGCGCATCCACATCATGGACGTGGACCACGACGGGCTGACGGTCGACAGCAGCTATGTGCTGGCCATGGACTCCTCGCTGCACCACGAGGTCATCGCCGTGGACAGCCTGTACGGCATCTCCGGCTCCGGGAAGTACCAGCTCAACATCACCGGCAGCGGCAAGGTCGCCCTGATGACCTCGGGCATGCCGTTGCTCATGCAGGTGACGCCGGACAAGTACGTCAACTGCGACGCCGACGCCATCGTCGCCTGGTCCACCTCGCTGCGGGTGCAGATGCAGGCCCAGACCCACTCCTCGGGAGTGTGGCGGCGCCGTGGCAGCACGGGTGAGGGCTGGGAGCTCAGCTTCATGGGCAGCGGCTTCGCGCTCGTCCAGCCCAGCGAGCTGCTGCCGCCGCAGAACGCCCAGGTCGGCTCGGGCCTCGCCGCCCAGTACGGCATGGGGCAGCAGGGCGCCCGCGGCCAGAACCAGGGCAACGTCTGGAGCTGACCGGTGCGGCTGTGCGGGGCGGCCGCCCGGCGGCCGCCCCGCACACGCGTGTCAGGCGCCCAGCCTCGACCGGGCCGCCTCCAGCAGACGCAGGACCGACGCGTCGGCCACGTCCGCGATCTCGTCGTAGGGGAACCAGCGCAGGTCGAGGGACTCGTCGCTGATCGCGTGCGCCGCGTCCGGCGCGGCCACGGCCGCGTACTGGACGTCGAAGTGCCAGTGGCAGGGCGCCGGGATCGGATGCCGGTCCAGACGGACGGGCCCGCCCGCCAGGAGGGTGAGACCCCGGATGCCGGACTCCTCCGTGGCCTCCCGCAGTGCCGCCTGGGCGAGGGAGGCGTCCTGGGGCTCGCAGTGGCCGCCCATCTGGAGCCACATCCGCAGCTTCCGGTGCAGGGTGAGCAGCACCCGGCCGCGCTCCGGGTCGACGACCAGGGCGCTCGCGGTGACGTGGCCCGCCTGGCAGGCCTTCCACATGCCGTCCGGATGCGCGGCGAGGTGGTCCAGGTAGGCCTGGCGCAGCTCCGGCTGGTCCCCGTAGCCCTTGAGCACGAGGACCGCGTCGTCGTACAGGCTCACTCGGTGCCGTCGCCCTTGCTGTCGCCGTCGCCGTCGCCCTCGTCCTTCTTCTTGAGGTCGGGCTTGTCTGCGGCCTCGCCGAGCATCTTGTCCCACTCGGAGAAGTCGATCTGCTCGCGGTGCACGAACCCGTCCGGATCGTCCAGGTCGGTGGCCGTCGGCAGCATGTCCGGGTGCGCCCACAGGGCGTCCCGGCCGTCGACTCCGCGCGCGTCGGTGAGCGAGGCCCACAGCCGCGAGGCGTCGCGCAGCCGGCGCGGACGCAGTTCCAGACCGATCAGCGTGGCGAACGTCTGCTCGGCGGGACCGCCCGAGGCGCGACGGCGGCGCAGGGTCTCGCGCAGCGCGTCGGCCGAGGACAGCCTCGGTTTGGCGGCCGCGTGCACCACCGCGTCGACCCAGCCCTCGACGAGGGCCAGCGCCGTCTCCAGACGGGCCAGGGCCGCCTTCTGCTCCGGCGTGTCCTCCGGCTGGAACATGCCCTGCTGGAGCGCCTCCTGGAGCTGCTCCGGATTCTGCGGATCGAACTGGCCGACCACGTCCTCCAGCTTGCCGGTGTCGACCTTGATCCCGCGGGCGTAACCGTCGACCGCGCCGAACAGGTGCGAGCGCAGCCACGGCACGTGCGCGAACAGACGCTGGTGGGCGGCCTCGCGCAGGGCGAGGTACAGCCGCACCTCCTCCTGCGGGACGCCCAGGTCCTTGCCGAAGGCCTCGATGTTCAGCGGCAGCAGCGCGGCACGGCGGGCCGGGCCCAGCGGAAGACCGATGTCGGACGAACCGACGACCTCCCCGGCGAGCACGCCGACGGCCTGCCCGATCTGCGTGCCGAACATGGCGCCGCCCATGGAGCGCATCATGCCGATCAGCGGGCCGGCCATGGCCTGCATCTCCTCCGGCAGGACGTCACCCATCGCGTTCCCGACGCGCTCGGCGACCGGGTCGACCAGCTCACGCCAGGCCGGCAGGGTGGCCTCGACCCACTCCGCGCGGCTCCAGGCCACGGCGGAGTTGGCGCCCGACGGCAGCGAGGTGGCGTCGTCCAGCCACAGGTCGGCCAGGCGAACGGCGTCCTCCACGGCCTTGCGGTCCGCAGGGCCGACGCTCGCGTCCTTCGAGCCCCCGGCTGTCCCCTGGGAGACCGTCTGGCGGGCGATCTGCTTGGCCATGTCCCAGTTCACGGGCCCGCCCTCGTAGGAGAGCATCTGGCCCAGCTGCTGGAACGCGGCCCCCAGGTCGCCCGGGTTCAGCGACCCGAACATCGCGGCGAACGGATTGTCCGCGCCCGGGCCGCCCAAGCCTCCGGCTCCGGGCATGCCGAAACCGAACGGGTTGGCCGGGCCCTGACCACCGCCGCTCTGCGGGTCCTTCTTCTTGCCCTCGTCGCCGTCGTCCGGCTCCTCCGGCGGAAGGCCGAATCCGAATGGGGTGTCACTCACGGGATTCCTCGGCTTGTAGGGCCACCGGTTCTTTCCGGCGGCACGGCTGCCCGACAACACCACCCAGCGTAGACACCTGGAGCGGTTCGGGCCTCGGTGCTTCGCCGACAGAAGGCCTGCGGCAGGATGGATGCCACCTGGTACGCACGCGTCGCTCGCGCTCGTACTGAAGACAACCGCTGGAGACGCCCGGTGAGTTCCCCAGATCCGCAGGTTCGCGCAGCGCGAAACGAGTCGGCGCGCCCGTCACCCGACCACCGACCCTCGACGGCCGCCCAGGACGCCGAAAGGACGACCGTGCCGCGCGGGCCCGTCGTCGCCGTCACCGGAGCCGCGTCGGGTGTCGGCGCGCTGCTCACCGCGCGGCTCGCCGCGTCGGAGGAGATCAGGCAGGTCGTCGCCCTCGACGAACGGCGCGGCGAGTGCGACGAGGCGCTCTGGCACATCCTGGACGTACGGGACCCGGCCATCGCGGACAAGCTGCGCGGGGCCGACGTGGTGGTCCACCTGGCGCTCGACCTCGATCTGGAGTCCGACGCCGCCGCCCGGACGGCCTACAACGTCCGGGGCACCCAGACCGTGCTGACCGCGGCCGCCGCGGCCGGAGTGCACCGGGTGGTGCTGTGCACCTCGACGATGGTCTACGGGGCGCTGCCGGACAACGGGCTGCCGCTGTCCGAGGACGCGGAACTGCGCGCCACCGCGGAGGCCACCGGCGTCGGCGACCTCCTGGAGATCGAGCGGCTGGCGCGCCGGGCCCCCCGCGCGCACCCCGGACTCAACGTCACCGTGGTCCGCCCCGCCGTGCTGGTCGGGGGCACCGACACCGCACTGACCAGGTACTTCGAGTCGCCTCGGCTGCTGGTGGTGGCCGGATCGCGGCCTGCCTGGCAGTTCTGCCACGTCGACGACCTGTGCAGCGCTCTGGAATACGCCGTGCTGGAGAAGGTCGAGGGCGAGCTGGTCGTCGGCTGCGACGGCTGGCTGGAGCAGGAGGAGGTCGAGGAGCTCAGCGGCATCCGGCGGATGGAGCTGCCGTCGGCGGTCGCGCTCGGCGCGGCGGCCCGGCTCCACCGGATCGGGCTCACCCCGTCCCCGGCCGGGGACCTGGCGTACACGATGTACCCCTGGGTGGTCAGCGGGAGCAGGCTGTACGACGCCGGGTGGCGGCCCGCGCACACCAACGAGGAGGTGCTCGAGGAGCTGCTGGAGGAGGTGGCCGGCCGGCACACGGTCGCCGGCCGGCGGCTGGGCCGCAAGGACGCGACGGCCGCGGGCGCGGCGGGCGCGACGGTGGCCCTGCTGGGCGCGGCCGCGGTGGTGCGCCGGGCCAGGAAGGCACGCCGGCGCATCTGACCGCCGGCGCCGGGCCGGTCCCCGGACGAGGCTCCGGAGCGGCCGCCCGCGGGTGCCGGGCGGCGGCTCTGTTCCGCGCCGCCGCCGCGGTGGGGCACGATGGTGCCATGGCATCCACGCACGATCACCCGGGTGAGCAGGCGGCACAGGACGCGATCAGGCTGATCGCGATCCGGGACACGCCGCTGTCGGTGGACGAGGTCCTCGGGGCGGTCGGGGACGACGCGGCCGGCGGGACGGCGCTCTTCGTGGGGACCGTGCGCAACCACGACGGCGGCGCGGACGTCGACGCGCTCGGCTATTCGTGTCATCCCAGCGCCGAGGACGAGATGCGGCGGATCGCGGGGAAGATCGTCGCCGAGTACCCCGTCCGGGCGCTCGCCGCCGTCCACCGTGTGGGCGATCTCGAGGTCGGCGACCTCGCCGTGGTCGTCGGCGTGTCGTGCCCGCACCGGGGGGAGGCCTTCGAGGCCTGCCGGAAACTGATCGACGACCTCAAGCACGAGGTGCCGATCTGGAAGCACCAGACGTTCTCCGACGGCACCGAGGAGTGGGTCGGCGTGTAGGGGGCGGGGCGGCGCGCCGTTCCGCTGCGGGGACCGGCCGGAGCGGCGGCGGGACGTCCGGTTGCGGAACCCCACCCCCGAGGTGAGCGTTGTCACTGCGGATGGTTAATCTGCTGATCAGTCATTTGCGGACGCTCATGGTTGGGAGGTCGGCATGGGGGCTCTCGCCTGGTTGCTGATTCCGCTGGTGGCCGCGATCGGAGCGGGGCTGTGGGGCAGTTGGGCCAACAGGACCCGCAAGGTCCGCAGCGACGGGCCCGAACTCATCGGTTACGCCCGGTTCCGCGAGGCCATGGAGAAACCGCGCTCGGATCGCTGAGAGCGGGAGAACAGCAGGTCGCGGCGGACAGCAGGGCAGGGGCCGCCCGTCCGGGCGGCCCTGACGGTGCGCCGACAGGCCGGTCCCGTACTGTCGAGGCATGCCACGCCGCACCGCGACGATGCTCGCCTCCACCCTGATGCTGATCGCGCTGCTGTGCACGGGAGTCTTCATCCCCGTGCCGTACGCGGAGATGTCGCCGGGGCCGACGGTGAACACGCTCGGCGAGCACGACGGGGAGCCGGTGCTGAACATCGCCGGCCGCAAGACCTATCCCGCGGACGGTCACCTCAACATGACGACGGTGCGCGTCACCGGCGCCGACTACCGGATGAACCTCGTCGAGGCCGTGTACGGATGGCTGGCGCACGACAGCAAGGTCGTGCCGCACGAGACCCTCTACCCCGACGGCAAGACGGAGGAGGAGTCCACCCAGGAGAACGCCGAGGAGTTCAGCCAGTCCCAGGAGAGCGCCAAGGTCGCGGCGCTGAAGGCGCTGGACGTCCCGGTGGAGTCGTGGGTGATCGTCGCGACGGTGGTCAAGGGGTCGCCGGCCGAGGGCAAGCTGCACGCGGGCGACGTGATCAAGAGTGTCGACGGCACGGCCGTGAAGGAGCCGGCCGACGTCGCGGATCTGGTGACCGAGCACAAGCCCGGCGAGGACGTCGTCTTCACGATCGTCCCCGCCAAGGAGCAGGCCGCCGCGGAGAAGGAGAAGCGGGCGCCGGAGAAGACCGAGAAGGTCACCATCACCACCGCGACGTCCGACGACTCCGGCGAGAAGCGCGCCATCGTCGGGATCTCCGCCGGGACCGACCACACCTTCCCGTTCAGCATCGACATCAAGCTCGCCGACGTGGGCGGGCCGAGCGCGGGCCTGATGTTCGCCCTCGGCATCTACGACAAGCTCACCCCGGGCAGCCTGACCGGCGGCGCGTTCGTCGCCGGGACCGGCACCATCGGCGACGACGGCAAGGTCGGGCCGATCGGCGGGATCGAGATGAAGACGGTCGGCGCGCGCGACAAGGGCGCCGAGTACTTCCTCACGCCCGCCGCCAACTGCGCGTCCGCCGCCAGGGACGTCCCCGAGGGCCTCACCCTGGTGAAGGTGGACACCATCGACGACGCCCTGGGCGCGCTGGAGGACATCCGCTCCGGCGACACCGCCGGCCTGCCGGCGTGCACGGCGTCCTGACCGACGGGCCTACTCCGCGAACGTCGCCGTCAGCGCCTCCGCCAGACCCGGCACCAGATCGGAGCCGGTGAGGACCTCCGTGGGGGAGTCCTTCTCGCGCAGCCGCAGCGCGGACTCGCGGGCGCCGTCGCGCAGCACCGCGACCGTCATGCGGACCTCCTGACGCTCCGGGTGCTGGGCCACCCACTTGGTCAGCGCGGCCTCACCGAGGTCCTTCGGGACCTGGGCCTCCGCCGACGGGGGCAGCATCAGACGCTCCACGGTCAGGGCGCAGCCGGCCACCGCCTCGGGCCAGGCGATGGTGCCCAGGAACTCGTCGAGCGGCTTGCCCGCCGGAATCCTGTCCTGCTCGATCGGGGTGTAGGCGGTGGTCTCCTGCTCGCCGCCGGTGCCGAGACGGCCCGCGAGCGAGGGCTGCTCGGCCCGCAGCCGGGCGGTGTCGACGAGGGCGAACAGGCGAGCGGGCTGGTCCCAGCCGAGCCCGGAGGCGTACTCGTCGATCTCGAGTACGGCCCGGGTGAGCGGGTTCGCGGCCATGGGTGTGTTGGACATGGTCACAATCCTCTCTCGTTCCTTGCCGGAATCGGGAACCGAGTAAAGCGTAGGTAAGTTGCATAGGTGTGGGCCCGCGATCACGGGGGGCCACACACGGTCCGTGGAACCGCGGGCCTGACGAATCGACAGCGACTTTCGAGGTGCCTACCTTGGCTTTCCAGATGCCGGACCGCGGCGGAGGCCCGACGGGGCCACGGATCAGAGTGGGCCGCCCGTCCCGGCGGGTCCGGACCCTGCTGATGACACTGGGCGTCCTGGCCGTCCTCGGCATGGTGTTCACCATGTTCGCGGGCTTCTGGACGGACTGGCTGTGGTATCGCTCGGTCCATTACTCGTCCGTCTTCACGACGACCCTGTGGACCAAGATCGGGCTGTTCTTCGTCTTCGGTCTCCTGATGGCCCTGGCGGTCGGTTTCAACATCTGGCTGGCCCACCGCATGCGGCCGCCGCTGAGCGCCATGTCGATGGAGCAGCAGAACCTCGACCGGTACCGGATGGGCATCGCCCCGTACAAGAAGTGGCTGCTGCTCGGCATCACCGCGCTGGTCGGTCTGATCGCCGGCGCTTCGGCGTCCGGCCAGTGGCGGACCTGGCTGATGTGGGTCAACGGCGTGGCGTTCGGCCAGAAGGACCCGCAGTTCAACCTCGACGTCTCCTTCTACGCCTTCGACCTGCCGTGGTACCGCTTCATGCTGGGCTTCGGCTTCGCCGCCACGATCCTGGCGCTGATCGCCGCCGCGCTCACCCACTACCTGTACGGCGGGCTGCGCATCACCAGCCCGGGCGCGCGTGCGACCGCGGCGGCCACCGGGCACCTGTCGGTGCTCCTCGGCGTGTTCGTCACGCTGAAGGCGGTCGCGTACTGGCTCGACCGGTACGGACTGGCGGTGAAGTCCAGCGACTTCAAGGCGACCGACAGCTGGACGGGCCTGAGGTACGTCGACGCGAACGCGTATCTGCCGGCCAAGACGATCCTGTTCTGCATCGCCGTGATCTGCGCGCTGCTGTTCTTCGCCACCCTGTGGCGGCGCACCTGGCAGCTGCCCGTGATCGGTTTCGGCCTGATGGTGCTGTCGGCGATCCTGATCGGCGGCCTGTACCCGGCGATCGTGCAGAAGTTCCAGGTCCAGCCGAACGAGCAGGCCAAGGAAGCGCCGTACGTCGAGAAGAACCTCAAGGCCACGCGTGAGGCCTACGGGATCAACGACTCGCAGGTCACCGAGTACCCGGGCACGGCGCAGACCGAGGACGCGACCAAGCTGCGCAAGGACGTCGACGACGCGGCGAGCATCCGCATCATGGACCCGAACGTCGTCTCGCCGACCTTCCAGCAGCTCCAGCAGATCAGGAACTACTACGCGTTCCCGACCAACCTGGACGTCGACCGGTACATGATCGACGGCAAGGAGCAGGACACGGTCATCGGCCTGCGCGAGCTGAACTACAACGGCATCCCGAAGCGGAACTGGATCAACGACCACTTCCGCTACACCCACGGCTACGGTGTCGTCGCCGCGGAGGGCACCACCGCCGACGCCGGCGGCCGTCCGGCGTTCACTGAGTCGGACCTGCCGTCCAAGGGCGAGCTGGGCGAGTACGAGCAGCGCGTCTACTACGGCGAGCGGACGACGACGTACTCGATCGTCGGCGGTCCCCAGAAGGAGATCGACTACTCCGACGACAGCGGCGAGAAGACGTACAGCTACAAGGGCGACAGCGGGGTCAACCTCGCCAACCCGGTCAACCGGGCGGCGTACGCGGTCGCGTTCAGCGAGCCGCAGATCCTGTACTCCGGCGCGATCGGTGACGGTTCGCGGATCCTGTACAACCGCACGCCCAAGGAGCGCGTCGAGGCGATCGCCCCGTGGCTGACCATCGACGGCGACGCCTACCCGGCGGTGGTGGACGGCCGGATCCAGTGGATCGTCGACGCCTACACCACGACCAACGGCTATCCGTACGCCTCGCGGACGACCCTCGGTGACACCACGGCCGACTCGCTGACCGCCACCAACGACCAGCGTGCGGTGGTGGCCCAGCAGAACCAGGTCAACTACATCCGCAACTCGGTGAAGGCGACCGTCGACGCGTACAGCGGCGAGGTCAAGCTCTACCAGTGGGACACCAAGGACCCGGTCCTCAAGACGTGGATGAAGGCGTTCCCGGGCACGGTGGAACCGAAGAAGGAGATCTCGGGCGACCTGATGGCGCACCTGCGCTACCCGCAGGACCTGTTCAAGGTGCAGCGCGAACTGCTGACCCGCTACCACGTGAAGGACGCCAACACGTTCCTCTCCGGCAGCGAGGTGTGGCAGGTGCCGGACGACCCGACGAACAAGACCGGCGACGCGGTGCCGCCGTACTACCTGAGCATGAAGATGCCGGACCAGCAGGAACAGGTCTTCTCGCTCACCACGACGTTCACTCCCAACGGACGTGACAACCTCAGCGCCTTCATGGCGGTGAACGCCGATCCCGGCACCGAGGACTACGGGAAGATCAGAGTCCTGAAGCTGCCGACGAGTACGACCGTCTCCGGACCGAAGCAGGTCCAGAGCCAGTTCAACTCCCAGCAGGACATCGCCGAGACGATCAGGCTGCTGAGGGGCGGCGACTCGGAGGTCGAGTACGGCAACCTCCTGACCGTCCCGCTCGACGGGGGACTGCTCTACGTGGAGCCGGTGTATGTGCGCGGTGGCGGACTGAAGTACCCGCTGCTGCGGAAGGTGCTGGTGACCTACGGCGGTCAGACCGCGTTCGAGGACACCCTCGAACAGGCCCTGGACAAAATCTTCGGGGGAGAGGGAACGCCGGTCGAGCCACCACCGGGCGAGGACGAGGGAACGGGTGAGGACGAGGGCACCACGCCACCGCCCACCACCGAGGACCCCTCGGTCCAGAAGGCTCTGGACGACGCCCAGAAGGCGTTCGACGCCGGCCAGGAAGCCCTGAAGAACAATGACTGGGAGGCCTACGGCAAGGCGCAGAAGGACCTGGAGGACGCGCTCCGCAGGGCCGAGGAGGCCCAGTCGACCGAAGGGGGCGGCGGCGCGCAGAGCAGTCCCGGCGCCACCGCGAGCCCCAGCGGTTAGCGAGCGGGCTGGTCAAAGGCCCACCCCGTGCCGTGCTACGGTTGCAACACAACGGCGCGGGGTGGAGCAGCTCGGTAGCTCGCTGGGCTCATAACCCAGAGGTCGCAGGTTCAAATCCTGTCCCCGCTACTGACGTCGCGCAGTCGCGACACCAAAGGCCCGGATTCCCAACGGAGTCCGGGCCTTTGTGATGGGTGAACGCATGTACCTGGACCGTCGACGGCCCTGCCGCCGACGGGAGTTGCCCGATCTGTGTTTGACTTGTCTCTCTGTGGGCATGTCGACAAAACGCTGTAGTGACCTCACTGACTGCGGTATACCAGGTGTACCCAGGTTGCAGGTGGTGCGACGATGGATGGTATGGGGGACAAGGCAACTCTGTTCGAGTCAGGACGATTTGTGCAGTCCCTCCCTCGGGAGGAACCTCGCGACGGCGAAGCCGCCGACGTGGCGGCGGAGGAGCTGCGCCGGCGGATCGCCGCCGAGGCCGGTGACGTCGAGGCGATGAGCGTGCTCGGCGCCATGCTGCTGCGCCGCGGTGACCTCGACGGAGCCGAACCCCATCTGCGTGCCGCCACCACGGCGGGCGACCGCGCCGCCGCCAACAACCTGGGCGTCCTGCTGCACCAGCGGGGTTACCCCGACGAGGCCGCGGGATGGTGGCGGATCGCCGCCGTCGCCGGTTCCACCGCGGCGGCCCACGCGCTCGGCCGTCACCACCGCGAGCGCGGTGACGAGCCCGCCGCCGAGTACTGGCTCAGGCAGGCCGCCGAGCAGGGGCACGCCCTCGGCGCCTACGCCCTGGCCGACCTGCTGGAACACCGCGGGGACACCGCGGGGGCCGAGCGCTGGATGCGGGCCGCCGCCGAACGGGGGCACCGGGAGGGGGCGTACCGGCTGGCCCGCGCCCTGGACCGCCGGGCCGCGCGGGAGTCCGGCGACGACGGCGCCGCGCCGGTCGAGGAGGCCGAGCAGTGGTACCGGCAGGCTGCCGCACGCGGACACCGCCGGGCCGCGCTGCACCTCGGGGCGATCCTGGAGAAGCGCGGCGAGCTCAAGGAGGCCGGCCGCTGGTACCTGACCTCCGCCAAGGACGGGGAGGCCCGGGCCGCGTGCGCGCTCGGTTTCCTGCTGCGTGACGCCGGCGACACCGAGAACGCCGCCGTGTGGTGGCTGCGCGCCGCGCAGGACGGCGACGGCAACGCCGCCAACGCCCTGGGCGCCCTGCACGCCGAGCGGGGCGAGACCCAGACCGCCGAGCGCTGGTACCGGGCCGCGATGGACGCCGGCGACATCAACGGCGCGTACAACCTCGGGCTGCTCTGTGCCGACCAGGGGCGGACCGGCCCCGCCGAGCAGTGGTACCGCCGGGCCGCCTACGCCGGTCACCGCGAAGCGGCGAACGCGCTGGCGATCCTGCTGCTGCGGGCCGGGGACGAGACCGGCGCGGAGCCGTGGTTCTCCAAGGCCGCGGAGGCCGGCAGCGTCGACGCCGCCTTCAACCTGGGCATCCTGCACGCCGGCCGGGGCGAGGAGCAGGCCGCGCTGCGCTGGTACGAGCGGGCGGCGGCCGCCGGGCACACCGAGGCGGCGCTCCAGGTCGGCATGGCGCGACTGAGGGACGGCGACGAGAGCGAGGCGGAGAGATTCCTGCGGTGCGCCGCGGGCGGCGGCAGCGCTGAGGCCGCTTACCGGCTGGCGACGGTGCTGGACGCCCGCCGGCCGCCGGAGCCCGCGCACGAGCTGGGGGAACCGGTGCACCGGCGCAGTGAGTGCGAGGAGTGGTACGAGCGGGCGGCCTCCCAGGGGCACCGGCGGGCCCAGGTGCGGGTGGGCATGCTGGCCGCGGCGCGGGGAGACGTGGTCGAGGCGGCCCGGTGGTACCGGGAGGCGGCGGAGGCCGGGTCGCGGAACGGGGCGTTCAATCTGGGGCTGCTGCTGGCGCGGGAGGGGAGCGAGCCCGAGGCGGCGGTGTGGTGGACGCGGGCGGCGGACGCGGGCCATGGGCGTGCGGCGTTGCGGCTCGCGCTGGTGTACGCCCGGAGGGGTGAGCTGGCCGAGGGGCAGCGGTGGGCCGACCGCGCGGTGGCGCTCGGGCCGACGGCGGTGGCGGAGCGCGCCACGCGGCTGCGGGACGCACTGCGCGAGGAACTGTCGGCGTGAGCTGCGCTCGCGCGGGGAACGGATTTGCTTCCGCCGGTGGCCTTGACGTAGTGTTTCACTCATCGCCGCGGGGTGGAGCAGCTCGGTAGCTCGCTGGGCTCATAACCCAGAGGTCGCAGGTTCAAATCCTGTCCCCGCTACTGAAGGTCGAGGGCCGGAATCCGATCAGGATTCCGGCCCTCGATCGTTCGAGCCCCGGCACTGGTCAGTGCCGGGGCTCTCGTCGTATGCGTGCGCGGTCGGCGTCTACGCCGCCGCGCAGTTCGGGCAGACGCCGCGGTAGGTCACTTCCACACCGGAGACCGTGAAGCCGAAGCGCTCGGTGTCCGGCAGGTCCGCCAGCGGATTGCCGGTCGGGTGGACGTCGCGGATCGCCCCGCACTGCGCGCACACCAGGTGGTGGTGCGGCCGGTGGGCGTTGGGGTCGTACCGCTTGGCCCGCTTGTCCGTGGCGACCTCGACCACCTCGCCGAGCGAGACCAGCTCGCCCAGCGTGTTGTAGACGGTCGCCCGGGAGATCTCGGGCAGCTTGGTGACAGCCCTGGCGTGCACCTCGTCGGCCGTCAGGTGGACGTGTTCGCCGTCGAGGACCTCGGCCACGACACGGCGCTGTGCGGTCATCCGCCATCCACGTCCACGGAGCCGTTCCAGAAGGTCACTCATAGGCACCAGCCTAACAGCAGGGGGATCGGGTCCCGAATGGGTGTGACTTTGGAGCTTTACTTGACTTAGACATTGTCCATTGTAGGATCGAGCTCGGCTTTAGCCAAGGGACAGGTTGGTCAGCAAATGACGCAGGAGGCGTACGTGACGCAGGGACCGCTTACTACGGAGGCCGGTGCTCCGGTTGCCGACAACCAGAACAGCGAGACCGCGGGCGTCGGTGGCCCGGTCCTCGTGCAGGACCAGCTCCTCCTGGAGAAGCTGGCCCACTTCAACCGTGAGCGCATCCCGGAGCGTGTGGTGCACGCCCGCGGCGCCGGTGCCTACGGCACCTTCACGGTGACCGCCGACGTCACGCGGTACACGCGCGCCAAGTTCCTCTCCGAGGTCGGCAAGGAGACCGAGGTCTTCCTGCGCTTCTCCACGGTGGCGGGCAACCTGGGTGCCCCGGACGCCGTGCGCGACCCCCGCGGTTTCGCGCTGAAGTTCTACACCGAGGAGGGCAACTACGACCTCGTCGGCAACAACACCCCGGTGTTCTTCATCCGCGACGCGATCAAGTTCCCCGACTTCATCCACACCCAGAAGCGCGACCCGTACACCGGCTCGCAGGAGGCGGACAACGTCTTCGACTTCTGGGGCCTGTCGCCCGAGTCCACGCACCAGGTGACCTGGCTGTTCGGTGACCGCGGCATCCCGGCGTCCTACCGCCACATGGACGGCTTCGGCTCGCACACCTTCCAGTGGAACAACGAGGCCGGCGAGGTCTTCTGGGTCAAGTACCACTTCAAGACGGACCAGGGCATCAAGAACCTGACCGCCGAGGAGGCCGAGATCCTCGCGGGCAAGGACCCCGACTCCCACCAGCGGGACCTGCGCGAGGCCATCGAGCGCGGCGAGTTCCCGTCCTGGACCGTCTACGTCCAGGTCATGCCGGCGGCCGAGGCGGCCACGTACCGCTTCAACCCGTTCGACCTGACCAAGGTCTGGCCGCACGCGGACTACCCGCTGATCGAGTTCGGCAAGCTGGAGCTCAACCGCAACCCGGAGAACATCTTCGCCGAGGTCGAGCAGTCCATCTTCAGCCCCGCCCACTTCGTGCCGGGCATCGGTCCCTCCCCGGACAAGATGCTCCAGGGCCGCCTCTTCGGCTACGGCGACGCCCACCGCTACCGCGTCGGCATCAACGCCGACCAGCTGCCGGTGAACCGCCCGCACGCCACCGAGGCGCGCACCCACTCCCGTGACGGCTACCTGTACGACGGCCGCCACAAGGGCGCGAAGAACTACGAGCCGAACAGCTTCGGCGGCCCCACCCAGACCGGCCGTGCGCTGTGGCAGCCGATCCCGGTCACCGGAGTCACCGGTGAGACGGTCACGCCCGTCCACGCCGAGGACAACGACTTCGTCCAGGCGGGCAACCTGTACCGCCTGATGACGGAGGAGGAGAAGGGGCGCCTGGTCGACAACCTGGCGAACGCCATCTCCGGCGTCACCCGTGACGAGATCGCCGCCCGCGCGATCAACAACTTCCGCCAGGCGGACGAGGACTTCGGCAAGCGGCTGGAGGCCGCGGTGCAGGCCCTGCGCGGCTGATTCCAGCGCTGGACCGCTTGCCGATCGACGGGCCGGACTCCCTTCGGGGGTCCGGCCCGTTCCCCGTTCGCTACGCCGGTACGTGCAGGGCCCGCTGCCGCAGGGGTGCCCAGCAGCGGATGATGTCGCGGACCGAGACGATGCCCGCGGGCTCGCCCCGGTCGAGGACGATCAGGTGACGGAACCCGCCGTGACTCATGGCGACGGCGGCCTCCTCCAGGGTCCAGGCCGGGGTGGCGAAGACGACGTCGGTGGTGGTGTGGGCGTGGGCGCGCTCGGTGTCCGGGTCCTGGCCCAGCCCGAGCGAGTTGAGGATGTCGCGCTCGGTCAGGATGCCGATGCCGGTGCCGTCGGGGTCGTGGACCACGGCCGCGCCCACCCGGCGGGCGGACATCAGGGCGGCGGCCTGGCGGAGTGTGTGGGCGGGGCCGATGGTGAGGACCACGGTGCTCATGGCGTCATGGACGAGCATGGATGGAGCCACCTCCTACCGGAAAACGCGAGCTCACGGGCGAGATCGCCCGCTCGTTCGCGATTTCACAAGTTCACAAGTGGGGGGACTCTCAGAGTGGCAGGCAAAGCGGGGGTCAACAAGAGGGCGCGTGCCGCGAGTCGGGGGCGCGTGCCGCCCCCTGCGATCCGTCAGTAGCGCTGGTTGAGATACCCCAGCAGCTCGTCGTGCAGCAGCCCGTTCGACGCCGCCGCGTTGCCGCTGTGCGGCCCGGGACGGCCGTCGAGGCCCGTGAACGAACCGCCGGCCTCCGTCACCACGATCGCGGTGGCCGCCATGTCCCACAGCGACAGCTCCGGTTCGGCGCACAGGTCCACCGAACCCTCGGCGACCATCATGTACGGCCAGAAGTCCCCGTACGCGCGGGTGCGCCACACCTCACGGGTGAGGTCGAGGAAGCCGTCGAGGCGGCCCTGCTCCTCCCAGCCACTGATCGAGGAGTACGCGAAGGAGGCGTCGGAGAGCTCGGCGACGCGGGACACCCGCAGCCGGGAGGCCGACGACAGACTGCGGCCCGCGTAGGCGCCGTGCCCGCGCGCGGCCCACCAGCGGCGGCCCAGGGCAGGTGCGGACACGACTCCCACGACCGGCTGGAAGCCCCCCTCGCCGGCCTCCATCAGGGAGATCAGCGTCGCCCACACGGGCACGCCGCGGACGTAGTTCTTGGTGCCGTCGATCGGGTCGATCACCCAGCGCCGCGGCCCCGTGCCCTCGACGCCGTACTCCTCGCCCAGGACCGCGTCCCTCGGGCGGGCGCGCTGCAGCTGGCCGCGGATGAGCTCTTCCGCCGCCTTGTCCGCCTCGCTCACCGGAGTCATGTCCGGTTTGGTCTCCACCTTGAGGTCGAGGGCCTTGAACCGGTCCATCGTCGCGGCGTCGGCGGCGTCCGCGAGGACATGGGCGAGACGCAGGTCGTCGAGGTAGTCGGGCATGCGACGAACGGTATCCGCCGAGGTGGCCGCGGGGCCACCGGGGGCCTGCTCCGAGAACCCTTGACAGTGCTCGACGGCGCGTCAAATCTGAACCGCAGGACCGGCCGCTCGCCCCGAGGGAGGCCACGATGCCCGCAGCGCGGGAATCCCTGCTGGACGCCGCCTGCACGGCACTGGCCCGCCGGCCGTGGTCCGCGGTGCGGATGGTGGACGTGGCCGCCGCGGCCGGTGTCTCCCGGCAGACGCTCTACAACGAGTTCGGCAGCAAGGACGGCCTCGCCCGGGCCCTCGTCCGCAGGGAGGCCGACGGCTACCTCGCCGGCGTCGACCGCGCCCTCGCCGCGCACGCCGACCCGCGCGACCGGCTGGCCGCGGTCGCCGAGTGGACCGTCTCCAGCGCCCGCGGCAACGCCCTGGTCCGTGCCATGCTCACCGGGTTCTGGGGCGAACGCCTGCCCGCGCCGGCACTCCCGGCCGTACCGTCCGGCTCCGCCGTTCCCGCCCAGCGCCGTGCCGACGGCCCGTTGCCCTCACCCGCCGGCTTCGTCGCCCTCGTCCGTGACCGCGCCGCGGCCGTGATCGCGGGGCCCGGCGTTCCGAGGAGCGACACCGCCGAACCCGCCCGCTCCTGCGAGCTCGTCATCCGGCTCGCCCTGTCCTGCGTCGCCGCCCCACCGGCCGACGACAATGTCGCCGACCTGGTCCGCGGCGCCCTGCACCGGCAGCCGGTGCCCTGAACGCCTCAGTGAGCGGACCCCGAGAGCTGCAGCCCGATCACCCCGACGATCACCAGCGTGATCGACACGATCTTCAGCGTCGACACCAGGTCCCCGAGGAACACCATCCCGTAGATGGCCGTCCCCGCGGCCCCGATGCCCGTCCACACCGCGTACGCGGGACCGACGTCCAGCTTCTTCAACGCCAGGGTCAGCAGCCCGAAGCTGCCCAGCGCGAACGCGCAGAAGGCGACGGTCGGCCACAGCCGCGTGAACCCGTGCGACAGCTTCAGGCACACGGCGAAACCGGTCTCGAGCAACCCGGCCACGATGACCAGCAGCCACGCCATGTGTCGTCCTCCCGCATTCCCACGTACGGTGACCGCTTCGCCAGGTTCGGCAGGTTCGGGTCCGGCTCGGTGCGATTATGCACTTACCGTCCGCACACCACGGCAAACACGCGAAGGTCAGTCGCCTTCGGTGTGCTCGCGTGTCGCCAGCAGCCGCCGCAGTGAGTACAGCCGCGCCGGATCGGCGTGCCCCTCGGCCACCCAGGCGTCCAGCGCGCAGTCCGGCTCGTCGTGACCGCACGCGCGAGGACAGCCCTCGGTGCCCGGCTCCAGGTCGGGGAAGGCGTGGATGACCCGGGAGGGGTCGACATGGGCGAGTCCGAAGGACCGCACCCCGGGGGTGTCGATCACCCACCCCCCGGCGCCCGCCAGCGGCAGCGCCAGAGCGGAGGTCGTCGTGTGCCGCCCCCGCCCCGTCACCGCGTTGACGTGCCCGGTCGTACGCCGCCGCTCCTCGGGTACCAGCGCGTTGACCAGCGTCGTCTTGCCGACCCCGGAGTGCCCCACGAACGCGGTGATCCGGCCGTCCAGTTGCTCGCGCACCCGGTCCGCGGCCTCACCGCTCTCCAGCTCCGCGCGGCTGGTGACGACGTACGGGATGTCGAGGTCGCCGTACAGCTCCAGCAGCTTGTCGGCCGGCGCCAGGTCCGACTTGGTCAGCACCAGCAGCGGCTCCAGACCGCCGTCGTACGCCGCGACCAGACAGCGGTCGATCAGCCGCGGGCGGGGCTCGGGATCCGCGAGCGCGGTGACCACGGCGAGCTGGTCGGCGTTGGCCACGACCACCCGCTCGTAGGGGTCGTCGTCGTCGGCGGTACGGCGCAGGACCGAGGTCCGCTCCGCGATCCGCACGATCCGCGCGAGGGTGTCCTTCTTCCCGGACAGGTCGCCCACGATCGCCACCCGGTCGCCGACCACCGCCGCCTTGCGGCCCAGCTCGCGGGCCTTCATCGCCAGCACGACGCGGTCGTCGACGAGGCAGGTCAGCCGGCCCCGGTCCACGGTGAGGACCAGGCCCTCGGCGGCGTCCTCGTGCTTGGGCCGGGTGTGGGTGCGCGGCCGGTTGCCCTTGCGGTTGGGGCGCGAGCGGATGTCGTCCTCGTCGGTGTGCTTGCCGTAGCGGCGCATGACGGACCCCTACGCCCCGAGCATCCCGGTCCACAGATCGGGGAAGTCCGGCAGGGTCTTCGCCGTGGTGGCCACGTTCTCGATCTGCACGCCCTCGACCGCGAGGCCGATGATCGCACCGGCGGTGGCCATGCGGTGGTCCTCGTAGGTGTGGAAGACGCCGCCGTGCAGCCGGCGCGGGCGGATGTGCAGACCGTCGGCGGTCTCGGTGACGTCGCCGCCGAGCTCGTTGATCTCCTTGGTGAGCGCGGCCAGCCGGTCCGTCTCGTGCAGCCGCAGATGGGCCACGCCCCGCAGGGTGGACGGGGAGTCGGCGAGGGCCGCCACGGCCGCGATGCCCGGCGTCAGCTCGCCCACCTCACCGAGGTCCACGTCGATGCCGTGGACCGAACCCGAGCCGGTGAACACCAGCCCGTACTCGGTCAGCTCGCAGGAGCCGCCCATCTCGGTGAAGATCTCCCGCAGCCGGTCACCGGGCTGGGTGGTACGGGCCGGCCAGTCCGGTACGACCACCCTGCCGCCGGTCACCAGCGCCGCCGCCAGGAACGGCTGGGCGTTGGACAGGTCCGGCTCCACGGTCAGGTCCCGGCCCAGCAGGGCGCCCGGGGTGACCCGCCACACGTTCGGCTCGCCGCCCGACTCCGGGGTGTCCACCTGCGCGCCCACCGCGCGGAGCATGTCGACGGTCATCCGGATGTGCGGCAGGGACGGCAGCGTCGCCCCGGTGTGCCGCACCTCCACGCCCTGGTTGAACCGCGGCGCCGACAGCAGCAGGGCGCTGACGAACTGGGAGGACGAGGAGGCGTCGACCTCCACCGTGCCGCCGTCCAGGGCACCGCCGCCGTGCACCGTCATCGGCAGCGCACCGCGGTCGTCGTCGTCGATCCTCGCGCCCAGCCGGCGCAGCGCGTCGATGACTCCGTTCAGCGGACGCTCGTACGAGCGCGGATCCCCGTCGAAGCGCACCGGGCCGTCGGCCAGCGTGGCGACCGGGGGCAGGAACCGCATCACCGTGCCGGCGTTGCCGACGTCGACGGTGGCCGGGCCGTGCAGACCGGTGGGGAGCACCCGCCAGGCCTCGCCGGTGCCGTCGGGGCCCACGCCTTCCTCGATCTCGACGCCCATGGCGCGCAGCGCGCCCGCCATCAGCAGGGTGTCGCGCGAGCGCAGCGGGCGGCGCAGCCAGCCCGGCTCGGAGGCGAGGGCGGCCAGCACCAGGGCGCGGTTGGTGACCGACTTGGACCCGGGCACGTGAACCGTCGCGTCGACGGCTCCGCTTGCGTACGGGGCGGGCCAGAGAGCGGTGTGCGTGGGGTTCGGGGCCATGGGGCCACTCTATAAGGAGGGGGGTGACACGGCCGTCCGCCACCTGCGCGTCCGTGCGCCGGGAGTGCCGGTGGCCGGTCCCGGCGTCACAGCCCCAGCAGCCACCTGCCCCCGCCCAGCAGCGCGCACAGCGACACCGCGTGGAACAGGAACAGCCACAGTCCCGCCGGTACGTGCGTCAGCCGGGACAGCTGGTCCGCGTCCGAGTCCCCCGCGCCCCCGCGGGCCCGCTTGGCCTGGAGTTCGAACGCCGGGCGCACCCCGCCCAGCAGCAGGAACCACACCACCGCGTACGCGAACGCCGCCTGTACCTGGGGCCCGGCCAGCCAGGACACCAGGACGAACGTACCACCGGTGACCAGCACCGACACCGCCCCGTAGGCATTGCGGATCATCACCAGCATCACGAGCAGCAGCGCCGTCGCCAGCCACAGCAGCAGCGTGATGCGCCCGTCGCCCAGCAGCGCGGCGCCGCCCAGCCCCAGCAGCGGGGGAGCGGTGTAGCCGGCCGCGGCGGTGAGGATCATGCCGATGCCGTCCGGCTTGCCGCGGCTGACGGTCAGGCCGCTGGTGTCCGAGTGCAGCCGTATCCCCGTCAGCGTGCGGCCGGTGAGCAGCGCCACCAGCCCGTGCCCGCCCTCGTGCGCGATGGTGATGGCGTTGCGCGACAGCCGCCACAGCCCCGGGGGCAGGACCACCGCGGCCGCGGCGACCAGGGTGGCGACGACCACCCACGCGTCCGGGTCGGGCTGGGTGCCGGACACCTCGTCCCAGAGGGAGCCGAGCGACGCGGACGCGGTGCTGACCATGCTTTCCATGTGTTTCGGATCGCCCCCTGTGTGCGTACGGAGTCTGGCAGTGTTGCACGTATGTGCGGACGGTATGCAGCGAGTCGCAGGCCCGAGGACCTCGCGGGGATCTTCGAGATCGAGAAGTGGGAGCCGGAGGAGGCCCTGGAGCCCGATTTCAACGTGGCGCCGACCAAGGAGGTCTACGCGGTCGTCGACCGTGCCCTGAAGGACGAGACGGACCCGCGCCCGGTTCGGCAGCTGCGGAAGCTGAAATGGGGACTGGTGCCCTCCTGGGCCAAGACCCCCGAGGGCGGTGCCCGGATGATCAACGCCCGCGCGGAGACGGTCCACGAGAAGCCGTCCTACCGCCGCGCCTTCTCCTCCCGGCGCTGCATCCTGCCCGCCGACGGCTACTACGAGTGGGTCACCGGCAAGCAGGAGCGCGACCTGGAGACCGAGGGCAGGAAGAAACGGCCCCGCAAGCAGCCCTACTTCGTCACGCCGGCCGACGGCTCCGTGTTCGCCATGGCCGGCCTCTACGAGTTCTGGCGGGACCGGACGCTGCCCGACGACCACCCCCTGGCCTGGTGGGCGACCTGCTCGGTGATCACCACCGAGGCGGAGAGCAGCCCGCTCGCGGTGTCACCGGCGGACGGGCCGCACGCCCTGGCCGACATCCACCCGCGCATGCCGCTGATGCTCACCCCGGACCGCTGGGACGCCTGGCTGGACCCGGCCCGCACCGGCGTCGACGAACTGCGCGAGCTGCTCGCCCCGCCGCCCGCCGGCCTGATGCGCGCCTACCCGGTCGCCACGGCGGTCAGCAACGTCCGCAACAACGGACCGGAGCTACTGAAGGAGCTGGAAGGGCCGGAAGAGGGCACACTCTTCTGACGTGACCCCCCACAGCACGGACGTGACGGACGTGACCGAGACCGTCGGGACGGACGCCGGCCCCGCCCGCATCACCTGGCACCGCGCCCGGGGCCGGGCCCGCCTGGTCCTCGCCGTGGGCCACGGCGCCGGCGGCGGCATCGAGGCCCGGGACCTCCGGGCGCTCGCCGCCGCGCTCCCCGCGCACGGGGTGAGCGTCGCCCTCGTCGAACAGCCCTGGCGGGTGGCCGGCAAGAAGGTCGCCCCCGCCCCGAGGACCCTGGACACCGGCTGGCGCGGCGTCTGGCCCGCGCTGACCGCTGTGGGCCTGCCGGTGATCTCCGGAGGGCGCAGCGCCGGCGCCCGCGTCGCCTGCCGCACCGCCACGGAACTCGGCGCCCGTGCCGTCCTCGCCCTGAGCTTCCCCCTGCACCCACCGGGCCGGCCGGAGAAGTCCCGCGCCGACGAGCTGCTGGGCGCGGGTGTGCCCACGCTCGTCGTCCAGGGCGGCAACGACCCGTTCGGCAGGCCCGGGGAGTTCCCCGAGGGGGCTTACGAACTGGTCGAGGTCCCGCACGGCGATCACGGCCTCGCGGTGCCCAAGCGGGCGGACATCACCCAGGACGAGGCCGTGGCGGTCGTCACCGGCGCCGTCGTGCGGTGGACCGGCACGCTCGGCTGAGTTCCGGGAATGCCCGGGTGGCCCCCGCTGTTGGGACGGACGTATCTGCCGGTCGACGGCACCACCGTCGTAGGAGAGGAAGTCCGCCGCATGGGTTCCACGTTCTGCCCGAGCCGCAGTGCCCGCGCCGACCTGGACTGGACGGTGCTGCACGCGGCGAAGACCGCCCCTGTTCGGGCGGCGGGCGGACCGGATCGTCGTCTATCCTCCGTTTCGGGTGAGACCGGTCTCGGCCTCACGACGACACTTGAGGAGGTGGGTCCGGTTCCCGGTACCGACGCAGGGACCGATCACGGCCAGGCGGAGCCGCCCGAGGGCCGGGGCAGCGCGAGAGCGGAGTCGGCCGGGGAGCGCAGCGCGCGCTTCGAGCGGGACGCGCTCGAGTTCCTCGACCAGATGTACTCGGCGGCCCTGCGCATGACGCGCAACCCCGCGGACGCCGAGGACCTGGTGCAGGAGACGTACGCCAAGGCCTACGCGTCCTTCCACCAGTTCCGCGAAGGCACCAACCTCAAGGCGTGGCTGTACCGGATCCTCACCAACACCTTCATCAACTCGTACCGCAAGAAGCAGCGCGAACCGCAGCGCAGCGCGGCCGAGGAGATCGAGGACTGGCAGCTCGCGCGCGCCGAGTCGCACATGTCGACCGGTCTGCGTTCGGCCGAGTCGCAGGCGCTGGACCACCTGCCCGACTCGGACGTCAAGGAAGCGCTCCAGGCGATCCCCGAGGAGTTCCGCATCGCGGTGTATCTCGCCGATGTCGAGGGCTTTGCCTACAAGGAGATCGCCGACATCATGGGGACACCCATCGGTACGGTGATGTCCCGGCTGCACCGGGGGCGCCGCCAGCTGCGCGGCATGCTCGAGGACTACGCGCGTGAGCGCGGACTGGTCCCGGCCGGCGCCGGAGAGTCGAACGAAGCGAAAGGCTCGGGGTCATGAGCTGCGGAGAGCCGCACGAGACGGATTGCAGCGAGATCCTCGATCATCTCTACGAGTTCCTCGACCGTGAGATGCCGGATTCCGACTGTGTGAAGTTCGAGCACCACTTCGAGGAATGCTCGCCGTGCCTGGAGAAGTACGGGCTCGAGCAGGCCGTGAAGAAGCTGGTCAAGCGCTGCTGCGGACAGGACGACGTGCCCGGTGACCTGCGCTCGAAGGTGATGGGCCGGATCGACCTGATCCGCTCCGGCCAGAGCGTCCCCGACCAGGACGTCACGGCCGCCCCGCAGGAGTCCTGACCTCCTGCCGGCCCCCGTGTCACTCGTACGTGCTAATCCGCGGGTTATCGGCCCGTGGAGGCACCCCTCGCCGCCCTAGGCTCCAGAGCCTGGCGGACACTCGCGGGCACGGTCGGGGGAGGGGCTCATGGAGGCGTTACCGGCACGGGCCCGGGCGCATGTCGCCGGTGTCATCCTGCTGGCCCTGCTCTGTCTGCTCCCCCTCCCGGTGCTCCCGTCACCGGAACTCCCGCCCGGCACCCGGGTCCCCTGGACGCCGGTCGTCCTGCTCGCCGCGCTGTACGCCGTATGCGAGCGCGTCGCCCGCTCGCGGCTGGTCGCCGCCCCGTACCCGGGCGGCATCTTCCACCCCGTCCTGCTCGCCGGGGCCTTCCTGCTGCCGCCGCAGGCCGCGGCGCTGGTCGCGCTGCCCGGGGCGCTGCTGCTTCCCGTGGAGCAGCGGCCCCGCCGGGTGCGCAGGCTGTGGCGGGCCGGCCGGCTGGTGCTCGCGGTGTGGGCCGCGAGCCTGACCCATCTGACGGCCGGTGGCCGGGGTGCCGTCGCGGACTGTGACGTACCGGGCGCGCTCGCGGCGGCCGGTGCCGCCGTCCTGGCGTTCTGCCTGGTGCTCACCCTGCTCGACGGCGGCATCCCCGCCCCTCCGGCCGGCTCGTCCCCGCGCGCAGGACGGACGGCGGCCGCCGCCGAGGGGGCGCGGCGGTTCCTGAGGTGCCTGGCACCACTCGCCGTCCACGGTCTCGCCGGGCTGATGATGGCGCTGCTGTGGCGCAGTACGTACGGCCCCGTGGCCGCGCTGCTGGTGCTGCTGCCGATGGGCGTCTCCTGGTGGGCGTTCGCCCAGGCGCACCGTGAGCGGGCCGCCCACCAGGCCACCATCCGCGCGCTCGTCCAGGCCGTCGACATCAAGGACGGCTACACGCGCGGGCACAGCGAACGTGTCGGACGGGCGTCCACGATGATCGCGCGGGAACTCGGCCTGGACGACGAACGCGTCGAGGTGCTGCGCTTCGCGGGCATCCTGCACGACGTCGGCAAGCTCGGCGTACCCACCCGGCTGCTCACCAAGGACGGCCCGCTGACCCCCGAGGAGCGCCGGGTGATCGAACTGCACCCCGAGTACGGTCACGAGATGGTGCGGGGGATCTCTTTCCTCGGCGAGGCCCGCGCGGCGGTGCTGCACCACCACGAGCGCCTCGACGGATCCGGCTACCCCTACGGGCTGGCGGGCGGTCAGATCCCCGAGTCCGCGCGGGTGGTCGCCGTCGCCGACGCCTTCGACGCGATGACCTCCACCCGTTCCTACAGCAGGGCACGGCCCGTCCCGGCCGCGCTGGAGGAGCTCCGCCGGTGCGCGGGCACCCACTTCGACCCGCGGATGGTGGGCGCGCTGGTCCGGGCCGTCGGCCGGACGGGATGGCACCCCGCGGTGACCGCCGACGAGGCCCGCACCACCCCCGTGCCCGGTCCCGCCGCCCGGAGCCTCACCGACCGGCCCGGGGCGCGGCGGTGAGGCCCCGCCCGCACACCGTCCTGCACGTCTGCGCCGCCGTCCTCGCCGCGGGGTGCCTCGGCAGCACCCTCCACCACGGCATCGGGGACCGGGGCGCCGCCCTGGCCTTCGGGGTGCTCGTCACCGTCGGCGAGCTCACCCGGCGGGGCGGGACGCTGATCCGTCAGGCCGCGCCGCTCGCCGCCGCCGGATCGCTGTCGTACGCGCTGCTGGGGGAGATCGCCGGACGCCCGGCCCAGCCCGGTGTCGCCCAGGTCGTCACCGTGGTGCTCGCCGCGTCGCTGCTGGGCAGCGTGCCGCACGTCGGGCGCGGCGAGGGGCCCGCCCTCGACGCGCCGGCCCGCCGGGTCCTGACCGTCGGCTTCGTCGCCGTGTGCTTCCAGCCCCTCTCCGGCAGGGGCGTGTTCGACGACTGGGGCGGGCCGGCGCACGCGCTGCTGCTGCTCGCCCTGCTGTCCCTCTCCGCGCTGTGCGACGCCGTGCTCGCCGCCGCGCTCGCCCGCTCCCGCACCGGCTGGCCCTTCCTGCCGATGCTCCGCGACGAGTTGCGGGCCGTTCCCGGCATCGGGGCGGCCGTCATCGCCACCGGCGCGGTGATGGCCCTCGGGGTCGCGGTCGTCGGGCTGTGGGCGCTGCCGGTCTTCTCCGTCCCCCTGCTGCTCGCGCAGCTGTCCTACCGGCGGTACGCCGCCGTGCGCGCCACCTACCGGCAGACCATCGCCTCTCTCGCGCGCGCCACCGAGATCGCCGGATACACCCCCGTCGGGCACGCCCGCCGGGTCGCCGCCCTCAGCCGGGCGGTGGGCCGGGACCTCGGACTGACCGAACCCGAACTGATCGTCCTGGAGCACGCGGCACTGATGCACGACATCGGCCAGCTCAGCCTCGTCGACCCGGTCCCGGCCGGTGCCACCGCCATGCTGCCGGTCACCGAACAGCGGCGGATCGCCCTGCTCGGCGGCGCGGTCGTACGCCAGACCGGGGTCGACCCCCGGGTGGCCCGGATCGTCGAACGTCAGGCCGATCCGCACGGGGAGCAACCGCTCGCCGCGCGGATCGTCCGGGTGGTGAACGCGTACGAGGAGAAGTCCCGGGAAGGAGGTCCCGGCGGGCCGCTGACCGCGCTGGAGGACCTGAGGCTCGCCGCCGGGGAGTACGCGCCGGAGGTCGTCGACGCCTTGGCGCGAGTCCTGTCACGGAAGACGGAGGAGGCGCGTGCGTACCCGGACCGCTCGTGGTGAGAGCCGCGAGCACGGCTGTCTGACCCCGTGCGAGGCTGGGTAACCCATGGGTAATGAGCGTCCTCGAGGCCGTACGTGGTTGGATGCGAAGGAGAGGGTGTCCGGGGGCGCGGATCGAAACAGCCGGCCCACCGAACGGAACTGGCAGGCGGGAATCGTGAGGATCTTCGGCAAGGGACGGCACCGGCCCTCCGCCTCCTGGCGGCAGGCCACGGACCGCGCGTTCACGCTCATCGGCGACGGCCGGTACGAGGACGCGGGCGCGCTGCTGACACGTGCCGCCGACCTGGAACCCTGGCTGTCGGAGTCCTGGTTCAACCTCGCGCTGCTGCACAAGTTCCGGCACGACTGGGAGCAGGCGCGCGCGGCCGGTCTGCGCGCCGTGGCGCTGCTCGACCGGGACTCCGGTGCTCCCGACTGGTGGAACGTCGGCATCGCCGCCACCGCCCTGCAGGACTGGCCGCTGGCCCGGCGGGCCTGGCAGGCCTACGGCCTGAAGGTGCCGGGGCCGGCCACCGACTCCGGTGAGCCCCTCGGCATGGACCTGGGCAGCGCGGCCGTCCGGCTGTCCCCGGAGGGGGAGGCGGAGGTCGTGTGGGGCCGGCGCCTGGACCCCGCCCGGATCGAGGTGCTGTCCATTCCCCTGCCGTCCTCCGGGCGCCGCTGGGGCGAGGTCGTGCTCCACGACGGCGTCCCGCACGGCGAGCGGAGCACCGCGGCCGGCCACACCTACCCGGTGTTCGACGAGATCGAGTTGTGGGCGCCCTCACCGGTGCCGACCTGGGTGGTGCTGCTGGAGGCCGCGTCCGAGGCCGACCGGGACGCGCTGGAACAGCTCGCGTCCGACGCCGGTTTCGCCGCCGAGGACTGGTCGTCCTCCGTGCGGCTGCTGTGCCGGATGTGCTCGGAGTCGCGGATGCCGTCCGACGAGGGCGAGGGCGAGCACCTCGACCCGCACGACCACAGCGAGCCGGGGCACCCCGGACCGCTGGGCCACGTCACGGACGGGCAGTTGTGGGTGCCGGAGCGCGAGTGCGGGCTCGCCGCGCCGGCTTCGCTGGTCCGGGGACTGCTGGACGGGTGGGTGGCGGACAGCCCGGATTCCCGGGACTGGCGGGATCTCGAAGAGGTCTGTTAGGGACGGGCGCCCGCGCCGTTCGCCGTACGCTGTATGCGCACCACACCCCCGTATTTCCCAGGAAGGCACACGTCGGTCATGGCTCAGCAGGACACCGATCAGCAGCACGCGGGCGTGCTCCCCGTCGACGACGAGGGATACGTCATCGACACGGAGGACTGCGAGGAGCGCGAGGCGGCCTGGCGGGAGCGCGGTACCTCGCGCCCGATCACGGTGGTCGGCAACCCGGTGCTGCACAAGGAGTGCAAGGACGTCACGGACTTCGGTGAGGAGTTCCAGCAGCTGGTCGCCGACATGTTCGCCAGCCAGCGCACCGCCGAGGGCGTGGGCCTGGCGGCCAACCAGATCGGTGTCGACCTGAAGGTCTTCGTCTACGACTGCCCGGACGACGAGGGCGTGCGTCACACCGGCGTCGTCTGCAACCCGCGGCTCGTGGAGCTGCCCGCCGAGCTGCGCCGGCTGGACGACAGCAACGAGGGCTGTCTGTCGGTCCCCACCGCCTACGCGTCGCTGGCCCGCCCCGACTACGCCGAAGTGACCGGTCAGGACGAGAAGGGCAACCCGGTCCGGGTACGCGGCACCGGGTACTTCGCACGGTGTTTGCAGCACGAGACCGACCACCTCTACGGCTACCTGTACATCGACCGGCTCTCCAAGCGGGAGCGCAAGGCGGCGCTGCGGGAGATGGCCGAGAACGAGCCGCGTTACCCCGTGGTCGCCAACGACTGACCGGCGGCGGCGGCCCCCGCCACCGCTCCGCGCACGGCGCCCGGCCGGACCAGCTCCGGCCGGGCGCCGTGCGTCTTTGTGCGCGGAGACGTGGTGAATCAGGCAAATCCGTTCCCACGACGGTCAGTTGTGGTGCTGAATGGAGGTGCGGTGATACCCGCGGCGTGCGCCCGGCTCGGGGGGTGGGCGCGCGTCGACCGGCGGCTGAGAGGGGATTGTTCGTGCATGCTTTGTCACACGGCACCACATCGACACCGACCACCGTCGCAGTTCCACCGGCGCTGTACCTTCCGGTGATCGAGGCGGCTTTTCCCCGGCAACTCCACCCGTATTGGCCGAAGCTTCAGGAAACGACGCGGGCGTGGCTGCTCGAAAAGCGGCTCATGACCCCCGACAAGGTGGCGGACTACGCCGACGGCCTGTGCTACACGGACCTCATGGCGGGGTACTACACGTCCGCCCCCGACGACGTCCTGCAGGCGATAGCGGACTACAGCGCGTGGTTCTTCGTCTGGGACGACCGGCACGACCGCGACATCGTGCACGGCCGCCCCGCCGCCTGGCGTCGGCTGAAGGACCGGCTGCACACGGCCCTCGACAGCCCCGGGGACCACCTCCGCCACGAGGATCCGGTGGTCGCGGGGCTGGCGGACAGTGTGCTGCGGCTGTACGGGTTCCTGCCGGACACCTGGAACGCCCGGTTCGCCCGGCACTTCCACGCGGTGATCGAGGCGTACGACCGGGAGTTCCACAACCGTACCGAGGGAATCGTCCCCGGCGTCGAGGAATACCTGGAACTGCGCCGGCTCACTTTCGCGCACTGGATCTGGACCGATCTGCTGGAACCGAGCGCGGGCAGGGAACTGCCGGAGCAGGTGCGCAAAAACCCGGCGTACCGGAGGGCGGCACTGCTCAGTCAGGAATTCGCCGCCTGGTACAACGACCTGTGCTCACTCCCGAAGGAAATGGCGGGCAGTGAAGTGCACAACCTCGGAATCAGTCTCGTCACTCACGAAGGGCTGACACTCGAAGAATCCATCGCCGACGTCAGGCGCCGCGTGGAGGAATGCGTCAGCGCATTCCAGCGGGCCGAAAAGGAGGCTTTACGGTTCGCCGACGCCCTGGACGACGGCACGGTGGGAGGGAAGGAGACGGGCATTGCCGTACGCACATGCGTAGGCGCTATGCGGAACTGGTTCAGTTCCGTCTACTGGTTCCACCACGAGTCCGGCCGGTACCGGGTCGACAGCTGGGACGACCGGTCCACGCCCCCGTACGTCGACAACGAAGCGGCAGGTGCGAAATGAGCGTCGAACCGGTGAAACCAGGAGCGTCCGGGGCGACCGCACGGCGCGAGCCGCCCCTGGCCGGCGGGGGAGTCCCCGTGCTCGGCCACGGCTGGAAGCTGGCGCGCGACCCGCTGGCCTTCATGTCCGCCCTGCGCGACCACGGCGACGTCGTGCGTCTGCGGCTCGGACCGAAGACGGTGTACGCCGTCACCACCCCCGCCCTCACCGGGGCGGTGGCGCTCAGCCCCGACTACATCATCGCCGGACCGCTGTGGGAGTCCTTGCAGGACCTGCTCGGCGACGAGGGGGTGGCCACCGCCAACGGCCCGCTGCACCGGCGCCAGCGCCGCACCATCCAGCCCGCCTTCAAGCTCGACGCGATTCCCGCCTACGGGCCGATCATGGCGGAGGAGGCCTACGCGCTCGTGGAGCGGTGGAACTCCGGCGGGGAACTCGACATCACGGCGGAGTCGTTCCGCGCGGCCGTCCGGATCGCCGCGCGCTGCCTGATGCGCGGCAGCTACATGGACGCCCGGGCGGACCGCATCTGCACCGACCTCGCCGCCCTGTTCAGCGGCATGTACCAGCGCATGGTGGTTCCGCTCGGGCCGCTCTACAAGGTGCCGCTTCCGGCCAATCGGGAATTCAACCGGGCGCTGGCCGATTTGCATGTCCTGGTCGACGAGATCGTCGCCGACCGACGGGCGAGCGGTCAAAAGCCGGACGATTTGCTGACGGCTTTGCTGGACGCCAAGGACGACAATGGCGAGCCCATCGGGGAACAGGAGATCCATGATCAGGTCATCGCCATCCTCACCCCCGGCAGTGAAACCGTCGGGGCGACGATCATGTCGCTCCTCCTGGTTCTCACCGAGCATCCGGAACTCGGCGACAAGATCCGTGAGGAGGTGAGGACCGTCGTCGGAGACCGCCCGGTCGCATTCGACGACGTCCGGAAGCTGACGTACACCGCGAATGTCGTCACGGAGACCCTGCGGCTGTATCCGGCCGTCTGGATATTGACCCGCCGTGCGGTGACCGACACGGAACTCGGCGGATACCGCATTCCCAAGGGGGCGGACCTCATCTACAGTCCGTACGCCATCCAGCGCGACCGGCGTTCGTACGAGCGGCACGAGGAGTTCGACCCCGACCGATGGCTCCCGGAGCGGTCCGGGGACGTGCCCAAGTACGCGATGAGCCCGTTCAGCGTCGGCAACCGGAAGTGCCCCAGCGACCACTTCTCGATGGCCGAGCTCACGCTCCTCACCGCGGTGATCGCCTCCGCCTTCCGGTTCGCGCACGTCTCCGGTTCCGACATCCGGCCCCGGATCGGCATCACGCTCCGGCCGCGCCGGCTGATGCTGCGGGCACTGCCCCGCTGACCGGCCGCACGGGCGCGCGTTCAGGCGGCCTGTGGGCCCCTGAACGTGCGCCGGTAGGCCTGCGGCGTGGTCCCGACGGCGCGCACGAAGTGGTGGCGCAGCACCGCCGCGTTGCCGAAGCCGGTGCGGCCCGCCACCGCGTCCACCGTCTCGTCCGTGCCCTCCAGCAGCCGCTGGGCCAGCAGCACGCGCTGGCGCAGGATCCAGCGGTAGGGCGTGGTGCCGGTCTCCTGCTGGAATCGGCGGGCGAAGGTGCGCGGGGACATGTGGGCGCGGGCGGCGAGCTGTTCGACGGACGTCTCCTCGTCGAGGTGCCGCTCCATCCACACCAGCACCTCGGAGACGGTGTCGCCTCCGGAACGCGGCAGCGGACGCTCGATGTACTGGGCCTGGCCCCCGTCCCGGTGCGGGGGCACCACCATGCGCCGGGCGATCCCGTTGGCGACCTCGGGGCCCAGCTCCTTGCGCACCAGGTGCAGACAGGCGTCGATGCCCGCGGCGGTGCCGGCCGAGGTGATCACCGGGTCCTCGTCGACGTAGAGCACGTCCGGCTCCACGGTCAGCCGGGGGTAGCGACGGACCAGCTCCCGCGCGTGCTTCCAGTGGACGGTGACCCGCCGGCCGTCGAGGAGCCCGGCGGCGGCGAGCACGAACACCCCGGAGCAGACGCTGAGCACCCGCGCGCCCCGGTCCACGCCCCGGCGCAGGGCGTCCAGCAGCTCGGGCGGGAACTCCCGGGAGACGTAGGAGGCTCCGGCGGGTACGGCGATGAGGTCGGCCGTCTCCAGACGCTCCAGTCCGTGCTCGACCTGGAGTGCGAAGCCCGTGCTGCTGCGCACGACGGGGCCGTCCGCCGAGGCCACGGCGAAGTCGTGGACGGGCAGCCCGTCGTCGCTGCGGTCGATGCCGAAGACCTCGCAGACGACGCCGAGTTCGAAGGGGTTAACGCCGTCGAGCAGAACGGCGGCCACGTTCCGGAGCATGGTCCCCAGTGTGCCCCGCGATTGGCAGTAAATCGAGGGTGTGCGGCAGTCCTGCCACTGCCGGTAAGGAGCGTACGGCGCGACAGTGGTGTCCATGGATACGACACACACCCAGGCGCTGACCGGAACACTGACCGTGCTCGGACTGCTCGCACCGACGGTCCTGCCCGCCGTGTTCGGCATCGTGCACGACCTGCGGATCGACCGGCAGCTCCGGCGGGCCGAGGCCGGACGGCAGTCCCCGCCCGCCGGGGCCGGCCGGTCCCGCCCCGCCCGGGACGCCGTCTCGCACCGCACCGCACGCGCGGCGTGAGACGGCACCGGGGAGTACTTCCTAGAAGTCCTCGTCCAGGTCGACCGTGCCCTCCACGGCGACCTGGTACGCGGACGGACGCCGCTCGAAGAAGTTCGTCAGCTCCTGCACGCCCTGGAGCTCCATGAAGGAGAACGGGTTCTCCGAGCCGTACACCGGCGCGAAGCCCAGCCGCACCAGCCGCTGGTCCGCGACGCACTCCAGGTACTGCCGCATCGACTCGGTGTTCATGCCCGGCAGCCCGTCGCCGCACAGGTCGCGCGCGAACTGCAGCTCCGCCTCGACCGCCTCGCGCAGCATGTCGGTGACCTGCTGACCGAGCTCCTCGTCGAACAGCTCCGGCTCCTCCTTGCGGACGGTGTCGACCACGTCGAAGGCGAACGACATGTGCATCGTCTCGTCCCGGAACACCCAGTTGGTGCCGGTCGCCAGACCGTGCAGCAGGCCCCGGCCGCGGAACCAGTAGACGTAGGCGAAGGCGCCGTAGAAGAACAGGCCCTCGATGCAGGCGGCGAAGCAGATCAGATTCAGCAGGAACCGGCGCCGGTCGGCCCGGGTCCGAAGCTGGTCGAGCTTCTCCACCGAGTCCATCCACCGGAAGCAGAACTCGGCCTTCTCCCGGATGGACGGGATGTTCTCCACCGCCGCGAAGGCCGCCGCCCGGTCGTCCGGGTCGGGCAGGTAGGTGTCCAGCAGCGTCAGGTAGAACTGGACGTGCACCGCCTCCTCGAACAGCTGCCGCGACAGGTACAGCCGCGCCTCCGGGGAGTTGATGTGCTTGTACAGCGTCAGCACCAGGTTGTTCGCCACGATCGAGTCGCCGGTGGCGAAGAAGGCGACCAGCCGGCCGATGAGGTGCTGCTCCTCGGGGCTGAGCTTCGCCAGGTCGGCGACGTCGGAGTGGAGGTCGACCTCCTCCACGTGCCAGGTGTTCTTGATGGCGTCCCGGTAGCGCTCGTAGAAGTCGGGGTAGCGCATGGGGCGCAGGGTCAGCTCGAAGCCCGGGTCGAGCAGGTTCTTGGTGTCGCTGGTCATCACTGGCAGGCCTCGCAGGACTCGGGGTTTTCCAGGGAGCAGGCGACGGCCTCGGGGTCGGCGGCCTGCTGGACGGGGACGGTGGTCCGGGCCGCGGCGCGGGCGATCCGGGTCGCCGGGCGGGAACGCAGGTAGTACGTGGTCTTCAGACCCTGCTTCCAGGCGTAGGCGTACATCGAGGAGAGCTTGCCGATGGTCGGCGTCTCCAGGAACAGGTTGAGCGACTGCGCCTGGTCCAGGTACGGGGTGCGGGCGGCGGCCATGTCGATCAGACCGCGCTGCGGGATCTCCCACGCCGTGCGGTACAGCCGGCGCACCTCCTCGGGGATCCACGCGAAGTCCTGCACCGAGCCGCCGGCCTCGCGCAGCGCCTCGCGGGAGCGCGCGTCCCACACGCCGAGCCGCTTGAGGTCGTCCACCAGGTACGAGTTGACCTGGAGGAACTCCCCGGACAGCGTCTCGCGCTTGAACAGGTTGGACACCTGCGGCTCGATGCACTCGTACACGCCCGCGATCGACGCGATGGTGGCGGTGGGGGCGATCGCCAGCAGCAGCGAGTTGCGCATCCCGGTGGCCGCGATCCGCGTCCGCAGCGCCGCCCAGCGCTCCGGCCAGGCGAACTCGACACCGTAGTGGTCGGGGTGCAGCACGCCCCGGGCGGTGCGGGTCTTCTCCCAGGCGGGCAGCGGGCCGTGACGCTCGGCCAGGCCGGCGGAGGTCTCGTACGCGGCCAGCATGATCCGCTCGGCGATCCTCGTCGACAGGGCCTTCGCCTCGGGGGAGTCGAAGGGCAGCCGCAGCTTGAAGAAGACGTCCTGCAGGCCCATGGCGCCGAGGCCGACGGGGCGCCAGCGGGCGTTGGAGCGGCCCGCCTGCTCGGTCGGGTAGAAGTTGATGTCGACGACCCGGTCGAGGAACGTCACGGCCGTGCGCACCGTCTCGTCCAGGCGCGCCCAGTCGATGTCCCCGTGCTCCACGAAGGCGCCGAGGTTGACCGACCCCAGGTTGCAGACCGCCGTCTCCCCGTCGTCGGTGACCTCCAGGATCTCCGTGCACAGGTTCGAGGAGTGGATGACGTGACCCGGTTCGGCGGTCTGGTTGGCCGTGCGGTTGGCGGTGTCCTTGAAGGTCATCCAGCCGTTGCCGGTCTGCGCGAGGGTGCGCATCATACGGCCGTACAGCTCGCGCGCAGGGAGGGTCTTCCGTGCCAGGCCCTTCGCCTCGGCGGCCCGGTACGCGGCGTCGAACTCCCCGCCCCACAGGTCGACCAGTTCCGGCACGTCCGCCGGGGAGAACAGCGACCACGGGCCGTCGGTGTCCACCCGGCGCATGAACTCGTCCGGCACCCAGTGCGCGAGGTTCAGGTTGTGCGTGCGCCGGGCGTCCTCACCGGTGTTGTCGCGCAGCTCCAGGAACTCCTCGATGTCCAGGTGCCAGGTCTCCAGGTAGACCGCCGCCGCACCCTTGCGCCGCCCGCCCTGGTTCACGGCGGCGACCGAGGCGTCCAGCGTCTTCAGGAACGGGACGATGCCGTTGGAGTGGCCGTTGGTGCCGCGGATCAGAGAACCGCGGGCGCGGATGCGGGAGTAGGCCAGACCGATGCCGCCGGCGTGCTTCGAGAGCCGGGCGACCTGGTGGTAGCGGTCGTAGATGGAGTCCAGCTCGTCCTTGGGGGAGTCGAGGAGGTAGCAGGACGACATCTGGGGGTGCCGGGTACCGGAGTTGAACAGCGTGGGGGAGGAGGGCAGGTAGTCCAGGCGGCTCATCAGGCCGTAGAGCGCGGCCACCTCGTCCAGCGAGCGGGCGCTGTCGTCCTCGGCGAGACCGCAGGCGACGCGCAGCAGGAAGTGCTGGGGCGTCTCGACGACCTTGCGGGTGACCGGGTGCCGCAGCAGGTAGCGGCTGTGCAGGGTGCGCAGGCCGAAGTAGCCGAAGCGGTCGTCGGCGCGGGTGTCGATCAGCGCGTCGAGCCGGTCCGCGTGCAGCGCGGCGAACGCGGCGGTGCGGTCGGCGATCAGGCCCTCGCGGTGTCCGGTCGCGACGGACCCGGTGAAGGAGGTGACGCCCTGCGAGGCGGCCTCGGCGCGGATGCCGATGGTCAGCAGCCGGGCGGCGAGCCGGGAGTAGGCGGGGTCCTCGGAGATGAGCCCGGCCGCCGCCTCGGTGGCCAGTTCCCGCAGCTGCGCGGTGGCGTCGGAGTCCGCGACCGCGGACCGGCCGCGCAGCGCGGCGGCGGCGACCCGGCCGGGGTCGGCGTCGGGCAGGTCGGCGGTCAGCTCCGTCAGGGTCCGCAGCAGCGCGGCACCGGGGCCCTCGCTCTCCCGGGTCACGTCGATCGCTGAAGCCGGATCGGCTGGCGCGATGGTCACGTGGGGCTCTCCCTCGCTCGGCACGGGGGCCTCGAAGAGCGCGGGGGGCAGTACACGAGCGCACGGGGCGTCGCGTCCACCGGCCCATTCCGCGAGGCCCGGACGTCAGGGCACCCGGACCGGACGGCCGGGCGCACTGTCGGCAGGTCCTCGGACTGACGCCCATGCGCGTGCGGGGGCAAGGCATGGGTACACCGTTGCGGGACAGTTCCGGATTCGCACCGGATTCCCCTGCGGCGACAGCGAGCATGAGCATACATCTTGTGCCGGGTGCCGCCGACAACCCCATATGTTGTGCTGCGTTGGTGTCGGACAGTCAGCTCTCCAGCTCGGCGATCGGCCCGTGGCACCGTGCCGCACGGGTACGACGACGGGCCGCCGGTTCTCCTCCGGCGGCCCGTCGTCCGTCGCCCTGCGGCGTCAGTGCGCGCTGCCGGCCGTGGCGGGCGGGAGCTCCACCTGGACGCCCGGGTCGCCGGCGTCCGCCGTGTAGTCGCCCGGCTTCGTCTGGTCGACGCCCTCGGGTGCCTTGAGGGCCCGCATGACGAAGGTCAGCACGACCGTCACCACGACGTTGATCACGAAGGCCGTGAGACCGATGTAGCCGATCTCGCCGATCCCCGGGATCTCCTTCGCGGACCCGCCGAAGTGCTTCTGCGTCGGCGAGGCCACCCCGTACGCGGCGACCGTGCCGTAGACCATGCCGACGGCCCAGCCGCCGATCAGCGCCCAGCGGTGGAACCAGCGGGTGAACAGGCCGCCCACCAGTGCCGGGAAGGTCTGCAGGATCCAGATGCCGCCCAGCAGCTGGAAGTTGATGGCGACGGTCTTGTCCATGGTCAGGACGAAGGCCAGCGCGCCCACCTTCACCAGCAGTGAGACGACCTTGGAGACCTTGGTCTCCTGCCTCGGTGTCGCGTCCGGTTTGATGAAGTCCTTGTAGATGTTGCGGGTGAACAGGTTCGCCGCCGCGATCGACATGATCGCCGCCGGCACCAGCGCCCCGATGCCGATCGCCGCGAAGGCCACGCCCGCGAACCACGCCGGGAACATGTTCTCGAACAGCTGCGGGATCGCCAGCTGGCCGTTCTGCACCTTCACGCCCGCCGCGATCGCCATGAAGCCGAGCAGCGCCAGCAGGCCCAGCATCAGCGAGTACAGCGGCAGGATCGTGGTGTTGCGGCGGATCACCTCACGGCTGCGTGAGGACAGCGTCGCCGTGATCGAGTGCGGGTACATGAACAGCGCGAGCGCCGAACCCAGCGCCAGCGTGGCGTACGTCCACTGGCCCGCCTCGGCCGGCACCAGCGAACCGCGCGGCGCTCCCGTGGCCGGGTTGGTCTCGCTGTAGGCCTCCCGCGCCGAGGCGAAGATCTCGTCGAAGCCGCCCAGCTTGACCGGGATGTAGATGATCGCCACCGCGATCACGAGGTAGATCAGCGTGTCCTTGACGAAGGCGATCAACGCGGGGGCCCGCAGGCCCGACGAGTAGGTGTACGCCGCGAGCACACCGAAGGCGATCAGCAGCGGCAGGTCCTTGACGAACCAGTTGGTGTCCTCCCCGCCGCCCACGCCCATCACGTCCAGCACGGCCTGGATGCCGACCAGCTGGAGCGCGATGTACGGCATCGTCGCCAGGATGCCGGTGACCGCGACGGCCAGCGACAGCCCCTTCGAGCCGAACCGGCCGCGCACGAAGTCGGACGTGGTCACGTAGCCGTGCTTGTGCGACACCGACCACAGGCGGGGCAGGAAGGTGAAGATCAGCGGGTACACCAGGATCGTGTACGGCACGGCGAAGAACCCGGCCGCGCCCGCCGCGTAGATGGCCGCCGGCACGGCGACGAAGGTGTACGCGGTGTACAGGTCCCCGCCCAGCAGGAACCAGGTGACCCAGGTGCCGAACGAGCGCCCGCCCAGGCCCCATTCGTCGAGCGTGTGCTCATTGGCGGCCTTGCGCCAGCGCGCGGCGAGGAAGCCCATCGCGGTGACGAGCACGAAGAAGAAGATGAAGACGGCGAGTGCCACGCCGTTCACGCCGTCGTTCACCGCGACGCACCGCCCTTCGAGGCCGAGCGGGCGCGCTGGTCACGCTGCCAGAGCTTGTACGCGACCATCGTCAGCAGGGTGGAGATCAGCACCCAGAGCATCTGGTACCAGTAGAAGAACGGGATGCCGATGACGACGGGGTCGGTCTTGGCGTACGAACCGACCCACAGCATGGCCACGAACGGTGCGACGAGACAGAGGGCGATGACGACGCGCGCGGGCGTCACCACCGGCCCTCCCTTGGTTTCCGGGGCTTGTGACATCAGACGGTTTCCGTCCCCTCACTGATCACCGACGGTAAGGCGCTCGGAAATCTAGGTGAGGGCGCGGCAGGGAGGTAACCCCTCGTCAACACAGCGGTACGCAGGCGCGGCCCAACCGAGAGGCAACAGCAACGAAAACCTTGTCAACCACCCGTTTCACAGCGGTTTGGGAGACCAGGCGGTGACGGGAAGGTCACGTCGGAATCACTCCTGGGGGCGCTTCAGGCGCGCCACGAACTTGTACCGGTCGCCCCGGTACACCGACCGCACCCACTCCACCGGCTGCCCGTCCCGGTCGCGCGAGTGCCGGGACAGCATCAGCATCGGCAGGCCGACGTCGGTGCCGAGCAGTCCGGCCTCGCGCGGGGTCGCCAGGGACGTCTCGATCGTCTCCTCGGCCTCCGCGAGGTGGACGTCGTACACCTCGGCGAGGGCGGTGTAGAGGGACGTGTACTTCGTCAGGCTGCGGCGCAGCGCGGGGAAGCGCTTGGCGCTGAGGTGGGTGGTCTCGATGGCCATCGGCTCGCCGTTGGCCATGCGCAGCCGCTCGATGCGCAGCACCCGCCCGCCGGCCGTGATGTCGAGCAGCCCGGCGAGCCGGTCGTCGGCGGTGATGTAGCCGATGTCCAGCAGCTGCGAGGTGGGCTCCAGGCCCTGGGCGCGCATGTCCTCGGTGTAGGAGGTGAGCTGGAGCGCCTGGGACACCTTGGGCTTGGCGACGAAGGTGCCCTTGCCCTGGATGCGTTCCAGCCGCCCCTCGACCACCAGCTCCTGCAGCGCCTGGCGGACGGTGGTGCGCGAGGTGTCGAACTCCGCCGCCAGCGTGCGCTCGGGCGGGACCGGTGTCCCCGGCGCGGCCGTCTCGGTCATGTCGAGCAGGTGCTTCTTCAGCCGGTAGTACTTGGGCACACGCGCCGTACGGACCGCGGTCCCGCCCTCGTTCCCCGCACTGCTGACGTCGGTGCTCATGCTCTGCCTTCCCGGCTCCGGGTGCCGAACGGCCGACATCCCCATCGGCCGCGGCTGACATCGTGGCACGGCTCAGGGCGGGGGTGTGCCCCGCACGCTCCGTGATCCCCTTTGTATACCCCTGGGGCGAGGGCTGGTCCAGACCACGGATGCCGGTCAGATCCCCTGCCAGTCCGGCTTGTTGGCGTAGGTGTGGCGGAAGTAGTCGGCGAGCTTCAGCTTGGAGGCGGCGGCCTCGTCGACGACCACCGTGGCGTGCGGGTGCAGCTGGAGGGCGGACGCCGGGCAGACCGCGGCGACCGGGCCCTCGACGGTGGCGGCGACCGCGTCCGCCTTGCCCTCGCCGGTGGCCAGCAGGACCAGGTGGCGGGCCTCCAGGATGGTGCCGATGCCCTGGGTGATGACATGGTGCGGGACCTGGGCGACGTCGTCGTCGAAGAAGCGGGCGTTGTCCCTCAGGGTCTGCTCGGTGAGCGTCTTGATGCGGGTGCGCGAGGCGAGCGAGGAGCACGGCTCGTTGAACCCGATGTGCCCGTCCGTGCCGATGCCGAGCAGCTGGAGGTCCACACCGCCGGCCGCGGCCAGCTCCCTGTCGTACGCCTCGCACGCCCCCTGTACGTCCTCGGCCGTGCCGTCGGGCCCCATGAAGGCGTCCATGCCGATGCCGAGCGGCTCCAGCACCTGCCGCCGGAGCACCGAGCGGTAGGACTCGGGGTGGTCGGCGGGCAGCCCCACGTACTCGTCGAGCTGCGCGATCCGCGCCCGGGAGGTGTCCACGGCGCCGGCCTCCACCTTGGCCGTGAGGGCCTGGTAGACGGGCAGCGGCGTCGAACCGGTGGCGACGCCCAGCAGGGCGTCGGGCCTGCGCCGCAGGAGTTGCGCCATGGCCTCGGCGATGAGCTCGCCGCCCGCCTCGGCGTCCGCAACGATGACAACTTCCACGGTGGGCCTGCCGATCTTCAGGAGGACTCGACTGGGACGGTTCCCGGCGAGCGGGAAACAGGTGGTTTAGACCAATCTCAATCTAGCAGAGAGGCGCGCCCCTGGACGCGTTCCCCTCCCCGGGCGAGAACCGCGCGGGGGCGGCCGGAGGCCCGCTCCCGCCCGCCGGAAATTGCCGCGGCCGTCCGGTCCGCGGACGGGGCCCTTCGGGATAGGCTGGACGGTGGACGTGCCTGCCCCCGGGCGGATCGGCGCCCGACAGCAAAGAACGGCGTTCCACGCATTTACAGGGGCAGTGGTCTAGTCCACAATGCGTAGCGAACACAGTGAGCCTGCCTTCCCCGCACAGGAAGGCGGACCGAGGACCCGGAGCTCTCTGCCCTGACTGCCCCGGCTCCTCATCCACGGCCGACCGGGACCGCACACCCCGCCGGCCGGAATTGCTCCGGGCTGCGGTGCCGGGAGGGTTGAGGGTCCCTCTCAGGCGCCGCGGCCCGCGGGTGTTCTCAGGGCTCGCGCCACCCCCCGGGTACGCTCGCTGACGTGCCCTCCATGAACGAACTCGTACGCCAGCACACCGCCCTCGACGACACCGACCTCGAGTGGCTCCACCTGCTGGTCTCGGAGTGGCAGCTGCTCTCCGACCTCTCCTTCGCGGACCTGGTGCTGTGGGTCCCCACGCGCGACGGCACCCGCTACGTCTCCGTCGCGCAGATGCGGCCCAACACCGGGCCGACCTCCTACCAGGACGACATGGTCGGCCATCTCGTCCCGCGCGGCCGCCGGCCCATGCTGGATGCGGCCCTGGACGAGGGCCGCATCGTGCGCGAGGGGGACCCGGAGTGGCGCGAGGAGGTCCCGGTACGGGTCGAGTCCATCCCCGTACGGCGTGAGGGCCGCGTCCTCGGTGTCATCGCGCGCAACACCAACCTCCTCACGGTGCGCACCCCGAGCCGGCTGGAGCTCACCTATCTGCAGAGCGCCTCCGACCTCGCCCAGATGATCGCGGCCGGCGCCTTCCCGTTCGCGAACCAGCAGCTGGAGATGGACGCCTCGCCGCGCGTCGGCGACGGGCTGATCCGGCTGGACGCCGACGGCATCGTCCAGTACGCCTCCCCGAACGCCCTGTCCGCCTTCCACCGGATGGGCCTCGCCGCCGACCTGGTGGGCCATCACCTCGGTACGACCACCGCCGAACTGGCACCGTCACGGGGCCCGGTCGACGAGGCGCTGGCCAAGGTCGCCAGCGGCTGGGCGCCCCGTGAGTTCGAGATCGAGGCGAACGACGGGGTGATCCAGTTCCGGGCGATCCCGCTCAAGCCCAAGGGGACACGCATCGGGTCGCTGGTACTGCTCCGCGACGTCACCGAACTTCGCCGCCGCGAACGCGAACTGATCACCAAGGACGCGACCATCCGGGAGATCCACCACCGGGTGAAGAACAACCTCCAGACGGTGGCGGCGCTGCTGCGCCTCCAGGCCCGCCGCATCGGGTCCGAGCGCGGCCGTGCGGCGCTGGAGGAGGCCGTGCGCCGGGTGGGCTCCATCGCGATCGTCCACGAGACGCTGTCCCAGAACCTGGACGAGCGGGTGGAGTTCGACGAGATCGCCGACCGGGTGCTCGCGATGGTCGCCGAGATCTCCCCGGGCAAGGTCAGCGGCCGGCGTTCGGGCCGCTTCGGCATACTCGACGCGGAGGTCGCCACCCCGCTGTCCATGGTGCTGACCGAGGTGCTGCAGAACGCCCTGGAGCACGGCTTCACCGAGGGGGAGACCGGCACGGTCGAGGTGTCCGCGGTCCGCGGCGGCACCTCGAAGGAGGCCCGTCTGCTGGTCACCGTGCAGGACGACGGGGTGGGACTGCCCGAGGGCTTCGACCCGCACACCGCGGGCAACCTCGGCCTGCAGATCGTACGGACCCTGGTGGAGGGCGAGTTGGGCGGCACCTTCGACATGGTGCCGGCCCCGGAGCGGGGCACCAGGGTGATCCTGGACATCCCCGTGCAGTCGCACAAGTAGCGCGCACAAGTAGCGCGCACACGGAGCGGGCACAGGCGGCGGGAACAAGCGGCGGGCACGGCAAAAAGCCCCGGACCGGGAAGCGGTCCGGGGCTGATGCTCGTTTCTTCGGTGTTCCCCCTGCTCGGACTGTTCCGAGCACTCAGGGAACTACGCGCTGCGGCTCGGGGGCGGGAGATGCGTACGCGGTGTACGCGCCGCCAAGCTCAGGCTGTCGACAGGGGGTGTCAGGCGGAGGCCTGACGGGCCCGGTTGCGGGCGGCGCGGCGCTTCATCGCGCGACGCTCGTCCTCGCTGAGACCACCCCAGACGCCGGAGTCCTGACCGGACTCGAGCGCCCACTGGAGGCAGCTCTCGATCACCGGGCAGCGACGGCAGACGGCCTTGGCTTCCTCGATCTGCAGCAGCGCGGGACCGGTGTTGCCGATGGGGAAGAAGAGCTCGGGGTCTTCCTCGCGGCAAACGGCGTTGTGACGCCAGTCCATGGCTGCTACCTCTCCTTGGTGTAACTGCAAGTGCTTGTGAATGTGAACGCTTTCACGAATCCCCCAACAAGTGAAGGGCCGATCGCCAGGTTCCCTGGCGTGGTCCTTGGTTTGTGAAGAGGGGTTCCGGTGATCTGTGGAGGCTGGTCCTGCGGGCCGTCCCGATCGCCAAGAAGAGACTCGCAAACCTCAGCGGCGGATACAACCCCTTCCGAAAAGTTTTTTTTGATTCTTCGGTGTCGACTAGGTCACAGCCGTACTTCCATGGGGTGGATCCTGGCCTAAACGTTCGAGTGAAAGGACTTTCGCCCTTTCTGCTCACACAATCACACGCAGTGCACGGCGAACGCCTGTGAACGTCACGCTGGTTCGCAGCCCCAGGTGGTCACCGTCCATCTGGAGGGGCAGTGGCACCTTCGAATGCAAGGTGAAGCGTGTCAGATCGTGGCGGGACAGTGCGTGCCTGCCGTGGGGGCCGCGCTCCGGGGACGAAGTGAGCAACTGGGTGCCATACCGGGCAACCGCGGCGGTGGACATCCGGCTCAGACCGAAGAGATCGAGGCCGGTATCGAACGAGGCCTTAGGCGACGCGTAGATCGGACGATTGCCGAGAAACGTCCACGGAGAGGTGTTCGAGACTATGGACAGCACCAGATCGCTGACCGGCTCCTCGCCCGGATGCTCCAGGGTGATCACCCCGCGCCGGCGGTGCGGGTCGCCGAGCAGCTGACGGACGACCTGACGCATGTACAGCGCGTGCGTGGACTTCCTGCCGCGCTCCCGCTGCTGCTCCACCCGGCCGACGACGCCCGCGTCGAAACCCAGCCCCGCGTTGAAGGTGAACCAGCGGCCCGGCACGGCCTCGTCCTCCGTGCCCAAAGTGCCCGAGGTGAGACCCAGGCCCACGGTCCGCTCCCGGCCCTCGCGCAGCGCGTCCAGCAGCACGCCGGTGGCTTCCACGGGCTGGTTCGGCAGCCCCAGGGCGCGGGCGAAGACATTGGTGGAGCCGCCGGGGACCACGGCGAGGCCAGGCAGGTGCTCCGGATCGGGACCCGCGTGCAGCAGGCCGTTGACGACCTCGTTGACCGTGCCGTCCCCGCCGAGCGCGACCACCAGGTCGATGTCGTCGCTCTCCGCGGCCTGCCGGCCCAGGTCGCGCCCGTGCCCGCGGTACTCGGTGGTGACCGCCTCCAGCTTCATCTCGCTGGCGAGGGCGTGGATCAGCACATCGCGCGTGCGCGCACTTGTGGTGGTTGCCGCCGGATTGACCACGAGGAGAGCACGCATGACGTGCAGGGTACCTACTGAGCGGTACCGGGCCCAGACCGAGGCCCGGCCGAGCGGGACGGCGAGGGCGTGAACCTCGCCACGGAAAGGGCCCCGCGGCGAGGGCTACCCTTCAGGGGTGAGCAGTGAGCAGACCCCCACCACCACCGCCCCGGACGGCACCGGACCCCGCCCGCGCCGGCTGACGTACGCCGCGGCGCTGGCCGCCCTCGAAGGGGCCGTGCTGGTGGCCGTCGGGGTGTGGATGGTGGTGCTCGCCCTCACCGGTGCACCGGACGACCGTCAGCAGGCCGTCACCGGCGGAGTGACGCTGGCCGCGCTCGCGCTGCTCCCGCTGATCGCCGCGCGGGGACTGTTCTCGCGGCGGAGCTGGAGCCGGGGCCCCGCCGTCATCACGCAGATCATCGCGCTGCCGGTGGCCTACAACCTGCTGGTGTCCGACGGGGTGGCCATCCCCGCCGGTGTCGCGCTCGCCCTCGTGGCGGTCACCACGCTCGTGCTGCTGGTCAACCCCGAGACGACGCGGGCCCTCGGCATCCGGGGACCCGGCAACGCCGAGGACCGGGACCCGGGGCCGCGGACCGGGGGCTGACCCGGGAGGAACACCCCGGGCGCCCCGGAAGCCGGGAGGACGGGCCCGCGAGTGCCGGGAGGAGGCGCCTGACGAGCCCTTCGAGGCCCGCCGGGTCACTCCTCCACGAGCAGCTTCTCCCGCAGCTGGGCCAGGGTGCGGGCCAGCAGCCGGGAGACGTGCATCTGCGAGATGCCGACCTCCTGCGCGATCTGCGACTGGGTCATGTTGCCGAAGAAGCGCAGCAGCAGGATCCGCTTCTCGCGCGGCGGCAGGTCCTCCAGCAGCGGTTTGAGCGACTCCCGGTACTCCACGCCCTCCAGCGCCTCGTCCTCGGCGCCGAGGGTGTCGGCCACCGCCGGGGACTCGTCGTCGGTGTCGGGCACGTCCAGGGACAGGGTGGAGTACGCGTTCGCCGACTCCAGGCCCTCCAGGACCTCCTCCTCGGAGATGGCCAGCTTCTCGGCCAGCTCGTGCACCGTGGGGGAGCGGCCGTGCAGCTGGGACAGCTCCGCCGTGGCGGTGGTGAGCGCCAGCCGCAGCTCCTGGAGCCGGCGCGGCACCCGCACCGCCCAGCCCTTGTCGCGGAAGTGCCGCTTGATCTCGCCCACGACCGTCGGCGTGGCGTACGTGGAGAACTCCACGCCCCGGTCGGGGTCGAAACGGTCCACCGACTTGATCAGCCCGATGGTGGCGACCTGGGTCAGGTCGTCCAGCGGCTCACCGCGGTTGCGGAAGCGGCGCGCGAGGTGCTCGACGAGCGGCAGGTGCATGCGCACCAGCCGGTTGCGCAGTTCCGCGTACTCGGGAGTGCCGTCCTGCAGCGCGCGCAGCTCCAGGAACAGGGCGCGCGCACCGCTGCGGTCCTGCGGGTTGTGATGTGCGTGCGTGCCGTGCGTGCCGTGGGTGCCCGGCACGCCCGGTGTGCTCCGCGCGCCCTGGGGACCGGGCGTCCGCGGCGCCTCGTCCTCGGCGTGTCGCTCGTGCTCGCTCATCGCCTGGCCCGTTGCCCTTCCCCGAGCGCTCGCCTCGTCCCCCGTCGCCGGCTCCGCCCGCGCGGGGACGCCCCCGTCGCCCCGGCCGGCGCCGGCCGGGGGTGTGTTCCGCGCGGCACCGCCGGGCTGCCCGCCGCCCGGCGGGACGGTCTCCGTGGAGTCGTCCTCCGGATGCGGCCGGGCCTGCTCGGGGATGCCGTCGATGCCGTCCGGCACACGCTCGGCCGGCAGCTCCCGTGTGCCGCGTTCGTCGTCCCGCACCGGCCCGTCCTCGCTCCTCACGCCGGCCCGGGTCCCGCGCCGCGCTGTTTGTAGAGGCTGATCGACACGGTCTTGTCCTCGTCCACGGCCGACGACACCTTGCCCGCGAGCGCGGACAGGACGGTCCAGGCGAAGGTGTCCCGCGACGGAGCGTGACCGTCCGTGGTCGGCGCCGAGACGGTCACCTCGAGCGAGTCGTCGATGAGCCGGAAGACACAGCTGAGCACCGACCCCGGCACGGCCTGCTGGAGCAGGATCGCGCAGGCCTCGTCGACCGCGATGCGCAGGTCCTCGATCTCGTCGAGGGTGAAGTCCAAACGGGCCGCGAGGCCGGCCGTGGCCGTACGCAGCACCGACAGGTAGGCCCCCGCGGCCGGCAGCCGGACTTCCACGAAGTCCTGGGTCGCGGGCTCGCCTGCGATCTGGGACACCCTCACCTCCAAGGTGGTACAAGCGTTTCAGGGCCGGTTCGCCCCGGGGTAACGCGCTACGTGGTTCAGCGGTGACGCTATCGCGCTCCCAGCGGTCCTGTCCCGCGACCCCGGCCATGCACTGTCACTCATAGTAAAACTATGGATACGCTGCGTGGCTAGGGGTCTGCGGCTCCCAAATGGGAAGAGCGCGCGCCGCATTGACGTACCCAGACGCCGGACCGTCGAACCGTCCGGCACCCCGGCCGCATCCGGTCACAGCAGTACGTGGTCGACGAAGCACCAGCGCCAGTCCTCGCCGGGCTCGTGGGTCCGCATGACCGGGTGGCCGGTCCTGGTGTGGTGCTCGGTGGCGTGCCGGTGCGGCGAGGAGTCGCAGCATCCGACGTGGCCGCAGGTCAGGCAGAGCCGCAGCTGCACCGGGTCGGTGCCGTCCCGCAGGCACTCCGGGCATGTCTCGCCGAGCGGGGCGGGTTCCGGGTCAGGCAGCGCGTCGGCGTGCGTGCACTGTTTCATGATGGCCACAGTACGACGGGCGCGCGGGCGACCGCGTCGGAAAGCGAGGGCGGCCGGACATGGATGTGATGCCCCTGCTGTTGCTGGTGGCGGGCAGCGCGGCGATCGCCGCGGCGGCCCGGCGCACCCCGGTGCCGGCACCGCTGCTGCTGGTCGCGTCCGGCCTGGCGGTCAGCTACCTCCCGGGGGTGCCCGACTACGCGCTCGACCCGCACATCGTCCTGCCGCTGATCCTGCCGCCGCTGCTGTACACGGCGGCCACCGAGAGCTCCTACCTGGACCTGCGGGCCCAGCTGCGGCCGGTGGCCCTGCTGTCGGTGGGGTACGTGCTGTTCGCGACCTTCGCCGTCGGCTGGGTCCTGTACCTGCTCGTCCCGGCCCTGCCGCTCACGGCCGCCCTGGTGTTCGGTGCGGTGGTGGCCCCGCCGGACGCGGTCGCGGCGACGGCGGTGGCGCGCCGGGTCGGCCTGCCCTCGCGCGTCACCACCATCCTCCAGGGCGAGTCCCTGCTGAACGACGCCACCGCGATCACCGCGTTCCGGGTGGCGCTGGCGGCGGCGGTCGGCGAGGGCGCGACCTGGGCCGGGGGAGTCGTGGAGTTCCTGCTCGCCGCGGTCGGCGGAGTGGTGTGCGGGCTGGTGCTGATGGCCCCGCTGCACTGGCTGCGCACCCATGTGCGGGAACCGCTGCTGCAGAACACGCTGTCCCTGCTCATCCCGTTCGTCGCGTACGCCTCCGCCGAACAGGTGCACGCCTCCGGTGTCATCGCCGTCGTGGTCGTCGCCCTCTACCTGGGGCACCGCGCGTGGGAGGTCGACTTCGCCACCCGCCTCCAGGAGGAGGCGGTGTGGAAGATGGTGGCGTTCGTCCTGGAGTCCGCCGTGTTCGCCCTCATCGGACTGCAACTGCCCGTCGTGCTCCGGGGTCTCGGCGAGCACGAGGGCTACGCCTCCGCCTGGTACGCGCTGGTCGTCTTCGTGGTGGTCGTCGTGGTGCGGTTCCTGTGGGTGTACCCGGCGACCTGGCTGCCGCCGATGCTGTCGGCGAGGATCAGGGAGCGCGAGGGGAGGCCCGGCTGGAAGAGCCCGTTCGTGGTGGCGTGGGCCGGGATGCGGGGCGTGGTCTCGCTGGCCATCGCCTTCTCGATTCCCCTCACGGCCGGGGACGAGGACTTCCCGCACCGCAACCTGCTGCTCTTCCTGACCTTCACCACCGTGATCGGCACCCTGGTCGTGCAGGGCCTGACGCTGCCCCCGCTGATCCGCGCGCTGAAGCTCCCCGGGCGTGACCCGCGGGCCGAGACCCTGGCGGAGGCCAACGCCCAGGCGCAGGCGTCCAGGGTCGCCGAGCAACGGCTCGACGAACTCCTCTCCGACGAGCGCAACGCCCTGCCGGCACCACTCGCCGACCGGCTGCGCAGCGTCCTGGAACGCCGCCGCAACGCCGTCTGGGAACGGCTCGGGCAGGTCAACCCGGTCACCGGGGAGTCGGTGGACGACACCTACCGGCGGCTGGCACGGGAGGTGATCAGCGCCGAGCGCGCGGTCTTCGTCAGGCTGCGCGACGGCCGCCACATCGACGACGAGATGCTCCGGACACTGCTGCGCCGCCTGGACCTGGAGGAGGCGGCCGCCCACCGCGAGACGACCTGACCGCCCGCCCCGAGCCTGCGGAACGATCCGCCGCCGGGCTGGGGCCCGCCGTCGTCCGGGGCGAGCCGCGGCCGGGCGGACGCGGCTCCGGGCCTCAGGGGCCAGGCGCCGACGGGCCGTCGGCGTCGTGTTCCGGGAACGGACGCCCGGTGATCACCGCCGCGACCGTGCTCCCGCGCGGAAACGCCCCCTCCTCCACGAGGGTGACCAGGGCACGAAGCAACTTGGCGACATAGACCCGCTCCACGGGGACGCCGTGACGGTGTTCGAAGTCCTGAGCGAACGCCTCGAGTTCCGGTGGCGTACGCGCGAACCCGCCGAAGTGGAAACGGTCCTCCAGGCTCCAGTCGCCGCGCGGTCCGCCGAACGCCGCCGTCTGCAGGGCCCGTACCGCGTCGGTCAGGAAGCCGCCCCTGAGGACGGGTATGCCCAGCACACGCACGCCGTCCCCGGCCCCGGCGGCCAGCCCCGCGAGGGTCCCGCCGGTGCCGCAGGCGACCGCCGCCACCTCCGCGTGGCCGGCCAGTTCCGCGCCGAGCGCCCGGCAGCCGCGCACGGCGGCGGCGTTGCTGCCGCCCTCGGGCACGACGTACGCGTCCTCGGCGCCCGCCGCCCGCAGGACGGCGGCGAGGGTGCCCGGCTCGGTCTTGCGGCGGTACGCCGAGCGGTCGACGAAGTGCAGCCGCATGCCGTCGGCCGCGCACCGGGCGAGTGACGGGTTGAGCGGGCGGGCGGCGAGTTCCTGGCCGCGCACCACGCCGACCGTGCGCAGCCCGAGCAGCCGGCCGGCAGCGGCCGTGGCCCGCAGGTGGTTGGAGTACGCGCCGCCGAAGGTGAGCACGGTCCGCCCGGCGGCCTCGCGGAGGTTCGGCGCGAGCTTGCGCCACTTGTTGCCGATCAGCTCGGGATGGATCAGGTCGTCCCGCTTCAGCAGCAGCCGCACCCCGTGCCGCTCGAACCGGCCGTCCAGGACCTCGCACAGCGGCGAGGGCAACCGCGGACGCAGCCCCGCGAGGGAGCCGGTGCCGGGGTCGTCGGAGCTGGTCACGGGGACATTGTCGCCCGGGAGAGCCCAGCGCGGCAGCCGACCCCGGGCAGCTGCGGTGCGCGGCACCGGCCCCACGGCCGGTGCGGGTGTCCGCCCGCACCGGCGGCGGGTGCGCGGGAGCACCGGTGCGTCACTTCAGACGGTCGCCGATGCGCTTCCTCATCGACGTCATCGTGAATCCGCGCGGGTCCGGCTTGCCCGGCTGCCACTCCAGGTGCCCGATGACGGACCGCTCGTTCCAGCCGTGGTGACGGCAGACCGCGGCCGCGGCCTTCTCGATCGCCTCCAGCTGGGCCCCCGGCCAGGGGTCCTTGCCGTCGCCCAGGTTCTCGCACTCGAAGCCGTAGAAGTGCCTGTTGCCGTCGGTGTTCGCCTCATTGTCCGGCGGCAGCCGCTTCTCGGCGATCACCGCGCGCAGTACGTCGTCGTCACCGAGCCCGGCGTGGTTCGCCCTGCCGTAGCCGACCAGGTGGACCCGGCCGTCCTTGGTGATGACGCCGTGGCACAGCGGACCGGGCAGGCCCGAGTAGCCCCTGCGGCACAGCTCCACGGTCTTGGCGCTGCCCTTGGTGACCGTGTGGTGGATCATCACGCCGTGCACCGGGCCCCACGGGCCCTTGTGGTTGCGGTTGTGGTCACGCCAGTCGCCGACCTCGACGACCGTGAGCCCTTCCGCCCTCAGTGCGCGCAGGAACGCGCTCGCGGACATGGGTGGGGCCATGACCGCCTCCTTCGTGCCGGGTGGCAGCCGCCGTGCGCGGCCGCCTGGTACAGGCCCTATTACCGGAAAGGAGCGTGGTCACTTTCCGTTCGGGCCCTGTGCGATTCGATCCGGACAACCGGCTTCCGCTGCCCCGCCGATGAACGGGGGTCGCGCGTGTGCCCACACCTCACAAGATCCAATCCCGCTCGATCGGGTAATGGCGCGGGCACGCTGCGTGAGGAACGCTTGATCGCGCAGGGCGACGTCCGGCGAGGCCGGACGTGCACCACCATTGGGGAGGGCAATTCCTTATGTCGGTAGGCGAAGAGGTCCGCACGGAGCAGGCCGGGCAGCAGCAGAGCCTCGGTACGGCCGCCGCGCGGAACCTGGCCACCACGACCAAGTCCGTGCCGCAGATGCAGGAGATCAGCTCGCGCTGGCTGCTGCGCATGCTGCCCTGGGTCGATGTGCAGGGCGGTACGTACCGGGTGAACCGGCGGCTGACGTACGCCGTGGGTGATGGCCGGATGACGTTCGTGAAGACCGGCGACCGCGTCGAGATCGTCCCGGCGGAGCTGGGCGAGCTTCCCGCACTGCGGTCGTACGAGGACGAGGAGGTGCTGGCGGAACTGGCCTCCCGCTGCCGGCAGCGGGAGATCGAGGCCGGCCAGGTGATCGCCTCCTTCGGCAGTCCGGCCGACGAGGTGTACCTGCTGGCGCACGGCCGTGTGGAGCGGATCGGCACCGGCCCCTACGGCCAGGACGAGTCCCTCGGGGTCCTCGCCGACGGCGCCTACTTCGGCGAGCAGGCGCTGCGGGGCGAGGACGCCATCTGGGAGTACACGGCCCGCACCCTCACCGCCTGCACGGTCCTGGTGCTGCCCCGCGAGGCGGTCGAGCAGGTCGCCGAGCGGTCGGAGGGCCTGCGCGAGCACCTCCGCCGGCGCATCGAGGTACCCGGGCAGCGCACCAACAAGTACGGCGAGAAGGAGATCGACCTCGCGTCCGGTCACAGCGGGGAGCCGGACATCCCGCACACCTTCGTCGACTACGAGGCCAGGCCCCGCGAGTACGAACTCAGCGTCGCCCAGACCGTGCTGCGCATCCACTCCCGCGTGGCCGACCTCTACAACCAGCCCATGAACCAGACGGAACAGCAGCTGCGGCTGACGGTGGAGGCGCTGAAGGAGCGCCAGGAGCACGAACTCGTGAACAACCGCGATTTCGGTCTGCTCCACAACTGCGAGTACGACCAGCGGATCCAGCCGCACGACGGGGTGCCGGGCCCCGACGACCTGGACGAGCTGCTCAGCCGGCGGCGCGGGACCAGGCTGCTGCTCGCCCACCCGCGCGCGATCGCCGCGTTCGGCCGCGAGCTCAACAGGCGGGGACTCGTCCCGGAGACTGTCGACATGGGCGGCAACCGCATCCCGACCTGGCGGGGGGTGCCCATCTTCCCGTGCAACAAGATCCCGGTGACCGAGGCCCGTACGACCTCCATCATCGCCCTGCGCACCGGCGAGGAGGACCAGGGCGTCATCGGTCTGCGGGCCACCGGTATCCCCGACGAGATCGAGCCGAGCCTGTCCGTGCGGTTCATGGGCATCAACGAACAAGCCATCATCAAGTACCTGGTCACGGCCTACTACTCGGCCGCGGTCCTGGTACCGGACGCGCTGGGTGTCCTGGAGGACGTCGAGATCGGCCGCTGGCGGTGACCGTCCGCGAGCGCCCGTGCCGTGTGCCGTGTCCCCGGTCGCCGGGGCGGGTAGACCTCCGAGGAACGTGCTCGACGGGCGCGCAGGCGCCGTTCCTCCGCTCCTCCACCGAGCCGGTGCAAGGGGGAAGCCGATGACGGAGTTCATCACGGAACCGCAGACGGGGCGTGCGGCGGGGATTGCCCGCGAAGGCCCCACGGTGCCGGAGCAGCGTGCCGGGGACGGGCACGAGGCGACGGTGCTGCTGGACCGGGCCCGGGCCGCGGTCGACCCGGTGCTGCGGACCGCCCTGGACTCACTGCCCGGACCCATGCGCCGGATCGCGCTCCACCACTTCGGCTGGGAGGACGCGGACGGCACGGCGGCCCACGGAGGGTCGGGCAAGGCCATCCGCCCCGCCCTGGTGCTCGCCGCGGCCGGTGCGGCGGGCGGCCCCACCGCCCGGGCGGCCGCCGTGCGGGCGGCGGCGGCCGTGGAACTGGTCCACAACTTCACGCTGTTGCACGACGACGTGATGGACCGGGACACCACCCGCCGGCACCGGCCGACCGCATGGACGGTGTTCGGGGACGCCGGCGCGATCCTCGCGGGGGACGCCCTCCAGGCGCTCGCCCTGCGGCTGCTCGCCGAGGACCCGCACCCGGCGGCCCGTGCCGCGTCGGCCCGGCTCTCCGACTGCGTGATCGAGCTGTGCGCGGGGCAGCACGCGGACACCGACCTGGAACGGCGTGCCCCCGGCGAGGTCACCCTCGCCGAGACGCTCGCCATGGCCGAGGCGAAGACCGGAGCACTGCTGGGCTGCGCCTGTGCGATCGGGGCCCTGTACGCGGACGCCGGGGAGGCGGACGTGAGGGCGCTCGACGCGTTCGGCCGGGAGGCGGGGCTGGCCTTCCAGCTCATCGACGACGTGATCGGCACCTGGGGCGATCCGCGCCGCACCGGCAAGCCGGCCGGTGCGGACCTGGCCGCCCGCAAGAAGTCCCTGCCGGTGGTGGCCGCGCTCACCTCCGGCACCCCGGCGGCCGCCGAACTCGCCTCGGTGTACGCCACCCCTCACCGAAAGGAGGACCTGGAACACATCGTCCGTGCCGTGGAACGCGCGGGCGGCCGGGACTGGGCCCAGTCCGAGGCGGCCGACCGGATGGCCCGGGCGATGCAGGCCGTGGCCCGTGCGGTGCCCGACCCGGAGGCGGCGGGTGGGCTGCTGGCCCTCGCCGAGTTCGTGACCCGGCGCAGTACCTGACGGCCCGCCGTCCCCCTGTCCCCGGACCACCCGTGCCGTGCGGCTCCTGACTCCGCACGGCACCGGGGATCCGGCCCGGCGGGTCCCGCACTTCCCCACGATGTGCGGGGCCCGCCCTCTCGGCGGCCGACCCCCTATAGGGTCAACGCCCGTACGGGTAACGACGGTTGAGGTGGAGGGGCGGACATGGGTGTGGCGATCCGGACGGCTGGGGACGACGACCGGGAGCTGATAGTCCGCCTCCTGGACGAGGCGTTCCAGGACGACCCGGTCAGCGGCTGGGTCTTCCCGGGCCGGGAGTACCGCCGTGCGACGCACCACAAGCTCATGGCGGCCTTCACCGACGTCGTGCTCGCCGACGGACGCATCGACATCACCGAGGACGGCTCCGCCTGTGCCCTGTGGATGTCCGTCCCCGCGGAGGACTCCGCCGACGCCGAAGCCGGTGCGGGGGACCGCCCGGAGGACGACGGCTTCGCGCGGACGCGCCAGGACGTCGACCCCGACAACGAGCGGGTGGAGCTGATCGGCCGGCTCACGGCGGCCGTCCACCCCTCGGGCCGGGCCCACGAGTACCTGTGGATGATCGGCGTCACCCCCGGCCGTCAGGGCGAGGGCCTCGGCAGCGCACTGATCGGTTCCGTCCTGGACCGCTGCGACCGGGAGGGGCGGGCGGCCTACCTGGAGGCGAGCAACGAGCGCAGCCGTCTGCTGTACGAACGCCTCGGCTTCGAGGCCGCCGGTGAGCCCCTGGCCCTGCCGGAGGGCCCGTTCATGTGGCCGATGTGGCGTGAGCCCCGGCCCGCGGGCTCCGGCCACCAGGACTAGGAGAAGCCCCACAGCCGTCCTCCCGCCCCGTCCGGGCGCGAAAGGGACGTTCGGCCCTGGTCGCCGACGACCGTGCGGACTTCACTGGCTCGCGACCAGCGCCCGTCGGCCGCACCGAGCGGTGCGGCGGGGGGCGGACGACGAGACGGCGGGAGCACGATGAGCGCGGCGGGCGGCGGCGGGACGGACGGGGACATCGTGGTGGTGGGGCACGCGGATCTTGCCCCGGACGCCGTCCCGCTGGTGGAGGCCGCGCTGCGGGCCCGGCTGGCAGGCCACCCGGACCGCGGCGGCATGGCCACGGTGCGCACGGGCGCCGGGACGCCCCTGGCGTCCGGCCGGGCCGCGCGGGCGTCGGGCTGCCCGCTGGCCGTGGTGATCCCGACCCGGGCCGGGGTGCCGGCCATGCCACCCCCGCACGACCGGATGGCGACCGGTGAACTGCTCACCCTCGCCGACCAGGTGCGCCTGGTGGCCTACGACCCGGTGGACCGCGCCTCCTGCATCGGCGCCGACGAGCGTCTCGTCGCGGCCGGCGGGCTCCTGCTGGCGGTCTGGGACGGCTCACCGTCCGACGGCCGCGACGCCACGGCCCATCTGGTGACCTATGCCCGCGCACGGGGCGTCCCGGTGGAGATCGTGTGGCCCGAGGGCGCCGCCCGGCAGGCGGTGCGGCCGGCCGCCGGACCGGACTGAACACAGGGACCATCGGCCCCCGGTCCGGGACCCGCACAGGGCCCCTTCGACCCATGCGGGCCCCTCCTCCCGCCGCCGATCATGGGGCGCGCGAAACAGCTGGGGAGGAAGACATCCGGTGGATGAGATACGCATGGACCAGGTGAGCACCGCGGAGCGGGACGGGGCCCGTCCGGCACCTGGCGCGGTGGCCGTGGCCCACCGAGGAGACGTCGCGGGAGCGCCCGCGGCGGGCCGGGCCGCGTGGGTGGACTGGCTGACGACCACCGACCACAAGAAGATCGGCACGCTGTACCTGGTCAGCGCCTTCGTGTTCTTCGTCGTCGGCGGGGTGATGGCGCTGGTGATGCGCGCCGAACTCGCCCGACCCGGCACGCAGATCATGTCGAACGAGCAGTTCAACCAGGCGTTCACGATGCACGGTTCGATCATGCTGCTGATGTTCGCGATGCCGCTGTTCACCGGGTTCGCGAACTGGATCATGCCGTTGCAGATCGGGGCGCCCGACGTGGCGTTCCCCCGGCTGAACATGCTGGCGTTCTGGCTGTTCCTGTTCGGCTCCGTGATCGCCGCCGGAGGGTTCCTCACGCCCGGGGGCGCGGCCGACTTCGGCTGGTTCCTGTACGCGCCGCTGTCCAACGAGATCTACTCACCGGGCATCGGCGCCGATCTGTGGATCATGGGCGTGGCCCTGTCCGGCTTCGGCTCGATCCTCGGCGCGGTCAACTTCATCACCACGATCATCTGCATGCGGGCACCCGGGATGACGATGTTCCGCATGCCCATCTTCACCTGGAACGTACTGCTGACGGCGCTGCTGGTGCTGATCGTGTTCCCGGTCCTGGCGGCGGCGCTGTTCGCGCTGGAGTGCGACCGCACGTTCGGCAGCCACATCTTCGACTCGGCCAACGGCGGGGCGCTGCTGTGGCAGCACCTGTTCTGGTTCTTCGGCCATCCCGAGGTGTACATCCTGGCGCTGCCGTTCTTCGGCATCGTCTCCGAGGTGATCCCGGTCTTCTCCCGCAAGCCCATGTTCGGCTACATGGGCCTGATCGGCGCGACGATCGCCATCGCCGGGCTGTCGGTGACGGTGTGGGCGCACCACATGTACGTCACGGGCGGTGTGCTGCTGCCGTTCTTCGCCTTCATGACGATGCTGATCGCGGTGCCGACGGGCGTGAAGTTCTTCAACTGGATCGGCACCATGTGGAAGGGCAGCCTCTCCTTCGAGACGCCGATGCTGTGGACGGTGGGCTTCCTGGTCACCTTCCTCTTCGGCGGCCTGACCGGTGTGCTGCTGGCCTCGCCCCCGCTCGACTTCCACGTCTCCGACACGTACTTCGTCGTCGCGCACTTCCACTACACCGTCTTCGGCACGGTCGTGTACGCGATGTTCGCCGGATTCCACTTCTGGTGGCCGAAGTTCACCGGCAAGATGCTCGACGAACGCCTCGGCAAGATCACCTTCTGGACCCTCACGGCCGGCTTCCACCTGACCTTCCTCGTCCAGCACTGGCTGGGCGTCGAGGGGATGCCGCGCCGCTACGCCGACTACCTCGCGGCCGACGGCTTCACCGCTCTGAACACCCTGTCCTCGATCGGGTCGTTCCTGCTCGGCATGTCGATCCTGCCGTTCTTCTACAACATCTGGAAGACGGCCAAGTACGGCAAGCCGGTCGGCGTCGACGACCCCTGGGGGTACAGCCGCTCCCTGGAGTGGGCGACCTCCTGCCCGCCGCCGCGGCACAACTTCGTCAGCCTGCCGAGGATCCGCAGCGAGTCCCCGGCGTTCGACCTGCACCACCCGGAGATCGCCGCGCTCGAGACGGAGCGGTGAGCCGTGCCGCAGCCCGTACTCGCCTTGGGCTGCACGGCGGTGACCGCCGCCGGCAGCGTCTGGTACCTGCCCGCCCTCGCCGATCTGCGCGCCGGAGCCGACCGTCCGCGCTCCCGCCGTACCGCGGCGCTCGCCTGCCTCGCCGGCTGGGGCACGCTCGCCGCGGTCGCCGTGGCGCTGCTCGTGACCACGGCGTGGTGGACGCCCGCGGTGGTGGCGGCAGTGGGCGGCCCGGCCGCCACCGCACTGCGCGTCCGTGCCGCCGTGACACGAGCCGCCGAGCAGCGCGAGGCGGCCCGGCAGTGGGCGGGCCTGCCGCACGTCCCGCTGCCCGCCACCGCCCGCCACCGGCCTCGTGCGGTGGCCGTCACCGCGGCCGTCGCTCCCGTCATGGTCACGGTCCTGCTCCTGCTGACGGCCGGCCGGGGGCTGCCGGGATAGGCCCGGCGGTGACCCGCCCGCCGACCCGCGTAGGCGGGCGCACCCATGCGGAAGGACATTCCCCCACTGGGGTGCGGTCCCGAAAAGCGCTTGCGACCACTACGGGCGGAGTACTACAACTGGAGTTGTTCACAGCGAGTGCCGCCTACGGGAAGAGACCGCGTTGCGCAAGCTCACCTACTTCATCGCCTGCTCCATCGACGGCTTCATCGGAGACCCGGAGGGCGACGCGTCGTACATGTACCCCTTCGTCGACGAGGAGTTCCTCGGCTACCTCACCTCGGAGTACCCGGAGACCATCACGAGCCCCGGCCGCAGACAGCTCGGCATCGACGACCTGCCGAACAAGCGGTTCGACACGGTCATCCAGGGCCGGGCCAGCTACGACCTGGCCCTCAAGGAGGGCATCACCAGCCCCTACGCCCACCTGCGCGAGTACGTCGCCTCCCGCACCCTCGCCCCATCGCCCGACCCGAACGTCGAGATCGTCGCGGACGACGTGGTCGGCCGGGTGCGCGCGCTGAAGGCGGAGGACAGCGCGTACGACATCTACCTCTGCGGCGGAGCGCAGCTCGCCGGCGTGCTGGCCGACGAGGTCGACGAACTGGTCATCAAGAGCTATCCCGTCGTGCAGGGGTCCGGGATGCCGATGTTCGCCTCCGCCTTCTCCGTCACGGAGTTCACCCTGGACTCGGTACGCGCGTTCGGCAACGGCGTGGTGGTGCGCACGTACGGCAGGAAGCGGTGAAGGGCCGGCCCGGCCGGGAGCCGCGCGCTGACGTCGCGTCATGAAGGGAAGGGGGGAACAGACGCCGCGCGGTGTGGCGGTGGGCGACAGGCGTCCGGACGGCCGTGGTGCTCCTCGCCGGCGGAGCGACGTGGCGGTTGCGGGACCCGGCCGAGCCGCCGCCCCCCATCGGCTGGGAGGAGACGCGGCCCGGTCCCGCCCCCGGGTCTCCCGGAGCACCGGGAGACCCGGTGCCCGCTCCCCGCACCGCCGCCGGACGCCGGGGACGGCGCGGTGACCACCGGATGCCTCCACGCGTTCGATCAGCCCGACGGGGCGACGAGCATGCCCGTCCACGGATCGCGGCCGGTCAGGCAGTAGACACCGCCCGTGGGGTCGCGCATCACCGTCCAGTGGCCGAACTCGGCGACGGTCAGGGCCCCGTGTCCCTCGTGCCGTGCGCGGGTGGCGGCGACGTCGGCGCAGGCCAGATCCGGATGGGCGGAGACGGGCCGCTCGTCCTCGGTCCGCTGCAGCAGGAAGCGCACCGGCAGCCCGGCCGGCGGCCGGACCACACGGAACTCCGGCAGCGAGCCGGGCACGGAGTCCCAGTCGGACAACAGCGCGCTCCAGAAGGTGACTTCCTCGTCGTAGCGGGACGGCGGGATGCCGAGGCACACCTGGTCCAGCCGGCTGCCGTACGCGACGGGTGGCCGCACCGACTCCCCGTGCCAGGGGATCGCGCAGAACAACTGCCCGGCCGGCGACCGCAGGACCGTCCAGCCCTCGTGCTCGGCGACCGTCCCCGCACCCAGCCGCCGGGCCGCCGCGACGAACTCCGGGATGTCCTCCACGGAGAGGTCGAGATGCACCCCGCCCTCACCCGAGACGAGGCGCTGCACCCCCGCGCAGGCATCCGCGCCGTCCACCGACAGCGTCACGAACTCCCCGTGTCCGCCGCTCGGTTCGGACAGCCGCGTACCCGTGACGGCAGCCCAGAACGCACCCGCCCGGTCGGCCGCCGTGCCGGGCCGGTCGAGGAAGGCGTACGTCCAGCGGACGGTCACCGGCCGGGGCGTTCCATGAAGCGCAGCATGTTCCCCGCCGGGTCGCGGAACGCGCAGTCCCGCACCCCGTACGGCTGGTCCGCGGGCTCCTGGATCACGTCGACGCCCGCGGCCCGGACGCGCTCGAAGAGGGCGTCGCAGTCGGTGGTGGTGAAGTTGACCCCCCGCAGCATGCCCTTGGCGAGCAGCTCCGCCATGGCCTGCCTGTCACCGGGGGAGGCGTCCGGATTCGCCGCGGGCGGCTCCAGGACGATCTCCACGTCCTGGTCCGGCGAGGCGACCGTCACCCACCGCATCCCCTCGAACCCGACGTCGTTGCGGACCTCGAGCCCCAGCACGTCGCGGTAGAAGGACAGCGCCTTGTCGTGATCGTCGACGGCGATGAAGCACTGGGCGAGTCTCGCGTCCGTTCCTGTGTCCATACCGCCACGTTAGAAGGTTTCCCCCGGATCGGCCCGCGTCCTGCCGCGCACCGGGCGGGTGTACGTCCGTGCCACACACGGCGGGATCACCGCGCTCTCCTCGTGCGACCGGGCCCGGTACGCGCTCGGCGTCTGACCGACCAGCTCGGTGAAGCGCGAACTGAACGAACCGAGCGAGGTGCAGCCCACCGCGAGGCACACCTCCGTCACCGTCAGATCACCGCGCCGCAGCAGCGCCTTGGCCCGCTCGACCCGCCGGGTCATGAGATAGGCGTACGGCGTCTGCCCGTACGCCGCGCGGAAACTGCGCTGGAAGTGCCCGGGGGACATCAGCGCGGTCCGCGCCAGCCCGGAGACGTCCAGCGGTTCGGCGTACTCCCGGTCCATCCGGTCCCGGGCCCGCCGCAGACGCCTCAGATCGTCCAGATCCATCCCCCCAGCATCCCATGCCCGCCCGGCCCTTCACGGTCCGTCCGCCGTGACGCCGAGCCGGCGGAACTCCTCCACCGGGTACGGTGTGCGCCTGCTCCGGTCGCGGAAGGCGCGGGTGAAGCCGGACATCACCGCGGCGACCGGCGCGTGCCGGGCGAGGATCGCCGCGGCCTCCTCCGGGACGCCCGCGGGACGCCTGCCCGCCGCGAAGTCGCGGATCAGCGCGTACCGGCCCTCCCGGTCGTCCGGCCGGTACCCGTACAGGGCGGTGACGAGCCAGTTCACCAGGTGGGCCGCGGTGTAGCAGCGGTCGTACGTCCGGTGTCCGCCGACGAACGCGGCCTCCGCGGCCGACAGCTCGAAGTGGGAGGAGACGGCGAGCCCGAAGTCCGCGAAGTAGAGGCGCCGGCCGTCGGTCAGGACGTTCTCGAAGTGCGCGTCGAAGTGCAGCAGCCCGCGGCCGTTCATGAACGCGACGCCGTCCGCGAGCTGCCGCTCCACCAGGGCGCAGGCCCGGCCCGCGGTCTCGCCCCCCGCCGCGACCCGGGCGCCCAGCCACTGGTGCACGTTCTGCGGGATGTACTCCAGGAACAGCGTCAGACCGGCCCGGGACTCCTCCAGGGCACGGATCCGGCGGCGCACCGCCGGCCCGCCACCCCAGTAGGCGACGGCACGGTCGACGTCGGCCAGTTCCTCGGGCAGGGGTGTGACGTCCGGCAGCACCCGCCAGTGGTACATCAGGGGGAATCCCTCGTGCTCCGCCGCCAGCACCCAGCCGGTCGTCAGGGTGTGCGCGGCGAGTTCACGCCAGGCCCCGAAGCCCGGCCCGCCGAGGGCGCCGACGCCGTAGTGGCAGAAGAGGGGCAGCCCGAAGAGGTCCGCCGTGGACCGGACGTGCTCCGGCCGCAGTTCCAGGCCCGTGAGAGGCACCCGCTTCACGAACACCGGCGTCCCGGCGACCTCCGTCACGGCCGCCGTCCCGCCGATGCCGGCACCGGCCGGCACGGCCTCGTCCACCAGCTCGCGCAGGGCCCGGTCACCGAGCCGGGCCAGCGACGCGGAGACGGCGCCGTGAGCGCGCAGCCGGGCGGCGCGCGACATGTCGGGCCACCCCACTACCGCCCCCGCGCCGTCGTACGGACCCGGTCGGCGCAACGGACCGCACCCGGACCGTCGGAGGTGCCGTGGGCGGCGTTCCGCGGGCCGGGTGCGGGTGGAGGGACGCTGCAAAACGTAAGGAATCGCAGGTCGCAAGGCACGAAGGTCAGGCCTTCTTGGTCTCCCAGAAGATCTTGTCGATCTGGGCGATGTAGTCCAGCGCCTTCTGGCCGGTGGCCGGGTCCGTCGACGCCTTGGCGGCCGACAGGGCCTTCAGGGCGTCGTTGACCAGCTGGTGCAGCTCCGGGTACTTCTCGAAGTGCGGCGGCTTGAAGTAGTCGCTCCACAGCACGGAGACGTGGTGCTTCGCCAGCTCGGCGCGCTGCTCCTTGATGACCGTGGCACGGGCCTGGAAGTGCGGGTCGTCGTTGCCGGCCATCTTTTCCTGGACGGCCTTCACCGACTCCGCCTCGATGCGGGCCTGGGCCGGGTCGTACACGCCGCAGGGCAGGTCGCAGTGGGCGCTGACCTTGACCTTGGGGGCAAACAGGCGGGAAAGCATGGAGCGTTTCCTTCCTCGTGATCGTCTTCTCACCGTGGACATTACTCCGTGGCGGACGGCTTTTCGCGGGTGCCCCCGCGGGCTTAGGACAAAAGTCCGGGGTGAGACTGAGACTGGTGGAGTAAGAACCGGGGAGGTGCCGGGAGATGCCGGAGCTGCCGTCGCAGGACGCCGAGCGGGCGAGGCCGCCGCTGCCCTTCGGGGTGGCCGAGGTGACCGGGCCGTCGATGGTGCCGACGCTGCACCACGGGGACCGGCTGCTGGTGCACTACGGCGCACGGGTCAGACGCGGTGACGTGATCGTGCTGCGGCATCCGTTCCAGCAGGACCTGCTCGTGGTGAAGCGGGCCGCCGAGCGGCGGGACGGCGGCTGGTGGGTGCTGGGGGACAACAGCTACGCGGGCGGTGACAGCACCGACTACGGAGTGGTGCCGGACGAGCTGGTGCTGGGCCGGGTCCGCTTCCGCTACCGGCCGCGCACGTCTCAGGTGCGCTCGCCGCTGGCCGTGGTGGGGTGGGCGCTGTCGTCGGCGCGGCCCGTGTTCTCCGTCCGGTCGGCCTCCAGGCGTTTGCGTGCGCGGTAGGCGGCCACGTTGGCGCGGGTCGCGCAGCGGTCGGAGCAGTAGCGGCGCGAGCGGTTGGTCGAGGTGTCCAGGTAGGCGTTGCGGCAGGGCGACGCCTCGCACAGTCCGAGCCGGTCCACGCCGTACTCGGTGAGGTGGAAGGCGAGGCCCATCGCGGCGATGGCGGCGTAGCCCGCCGTCGCGTTGGACGGGTGATCGGCGAGGTGCATGTGCCACAGCGGGCGGCCGTCGTCGTCGCGGAAGTCGTGGCCGGAGATCTGCGGGCTGACGGGGAACTCCAGCAGCAGGGAGTTCAGCAGGTCGACCGCGAGCGTCTCGTCCCCGCCGTCCGCCGCCTCGAAGACCGAGCGGAGCCTGGCCCGGACCGAGCGGAACCGTGTCACGTCTGCGTCGGTGGCGCGCCGGGCGGCCGACTGGTTCCCGCCGAACAGGTCGCGGACCGCCTCGACCGAGGTGAGCGTGTCCTTGCCCCGGGCCGGCTCCTCGGTGTTGACGAGGCGTACGGCATAGTCCGAGTAATAGGCCAGTTCCACTTGTAGTCCTTACGCAGGGGCTCTATGGTCGTGCGTGCGGTCGGGTAATAGACGGTCGTGCTGCAAGGGTATTACGTGACGGAGACGAGGGAGGGGCTCGATGACGGACGCGCACACCACCACGGCCGCCGCCGACTGGCACGCCTGGCAGGAGAGCTGGGACCGGCAGCAGGAGTGGTACATGCCCGACCGCGAGGAGCGGTTCCGGGTCATGCTCGACATGGTCGAGGCCCTCGTCGGGACCGCCCCGCGCGTGCTCGACCTGGCCTGCGGCACCGGCAGCATCACCGCCCGCCTGCTCGCCCGCCTCCCCGAGGCCACCAGCACCGGCGTCGACCTGGACCCGGCGCTGCTCGCCATCGCCGAGGGCACCTTCGCGGGGGACGAGCGGGTCACCTTCGTCACCGCCGACCTCAAGGACCCCGGCTGGGCCGAGGCGCTGCCGCACGACTCCTACGACGCCGTGCTGACCGCCACCGCACTCCACTGGCTGCACAGCGAACCTCTCGCGGACCTCTACGGGCACGTCGCGGGCCTGGTCCGCGACGGCGGCGTCTTCATGAACGCGGACCACATGATCGACGAGGCCACGCCCCGGATCAACGCGGCCGAGCGCGCCCAGCGGCACGCCCGCATGGACCGGGCCAGGGCCGAAGGGGCCCTCGACTGGTCCGAGTGGTGGCGGCTCGCCGCGCAGGACCCGGTCCTCGCGCGGCCCACGGCCCGCCGGTTCGAGATCTACGGCGAGCACGCCGAGGGAGACATGCCGTCGGCCGCGTGGCACGCGCGCGTACTGCGGGAGAAGGGCTTCGGCGAGGCGCGCCCGGTGTGGTGCTCGCCGTCGGACACCCTGCTGCTGGCCCTGAAGTAGCGGACGCGGGAAGGGGCGGTACGGAGGATCCGTACCGCCCCTTCGCCGTGCGCGTTCCCGCGGTCAGAGCACCTTGGAAAGGAACGACTTGGTGCGCTCGTGCTGCGGGTCGGTCAGCACCTGGCGCGGGTCGCCGGACTCGACCACCACGCCGCCGTCCATGAAGACCAGGCTGTCGCCCACCTCGCGGGCGAAGCCCATCTCGTGGGTGACGACGACCATCGTCATGCCCGACTCGGCGAGGTCGCGCATGACGTCGAGGACGTCACCGACCAGCTCCGGGTCGAGGGCCGAGGTCGGCTCGTCGAAGAGCATCAGCTTGGGGTCCATGGCGAGCGCCCGCGCGATCGCCACCCGCTGCTGCTGGCCGCCGGAGAGCTGCGAGGGGTAGTTGCCGGTCTTGTCACCGAGGCCCACCCGCTCCAGGAGCTGCATCGCGCGCTCCCTGGCCTTCGCCCTGGCCACGCCCTTGACCTGCACGGGCGCTTCCATGACGTTCTCGACCGCGGTCAGGTGCGGGAACAGGTTGAAGCGCTGGAAGACCATGCCGATGTCCCGGCGCTTGAGGGCGACCTCGCTGTCCTTGAGCTCGTACAGCTTGTCGCCCTTCTGGCGGTAGCCCACCAGATCGCCGTCGACGTACAGACGGCCGGCGTTGATCTTCTCCAGGTGGTTGATGCATCTGAGGAAGGTCGACTTGCCGGAGCCGGAGGGGCCGATGAGGCAGAACACCTCGCCGGTCTTCACCTCCAGGTCGATGCCCTTGAGGACCTCGACGTGACCGAAGGACTTGTGGACGCCCTCCGCCTTGACCATGGGGACGTCCGTGCCCTTCACGGGCGCGTCCGTCTTGCTGAGCTTCTCGCTCATGCCGTGCCTCCCTTCGGGCGGCCGAAGGAGAACGTGCTGGCCTTGACCTTCTGCCACGGTGTCGGCGGCAGCTGGCGGGTGGTGCCCTTGGCGTAGTGGCGCTCGATGTAGTACTGGCCGACGCTGAAGAGGGACGTCACCAGCAGGTACCAGGCGGCCGCGAGGAACAGCATCTCGGCCGGGGCGCCGGAGGTCTGGCCGATGTCCTGGGCGGCGCGCAGCAGCTCGGGATACTGGACGACCGACACCAGCGAGGTCGTCTTCAGCATGTTGATGACCTCGTTGCCCGTCGGCGGCACGATCACGCGCATCGCCTGCGGGATGACGATCCGGCGCAGGGTCTTCGCGTGGCTCATGCCCAGGGCGTGCGACGCCTCGGTCTGGCCCTCGTCGACCGCGAGCAGGCCGGCCCGGCAGATCTCCGCCATGTAGGCGGCCTCGTTGAGGCCGAGGCCCAGCAGGGCGGTCAGGAACGGGGTCATGAAGTCCGACCACTCGTCCTTGTAGAACGGCCCGAGGTTGATGTACTCGAAGACCAGGCCCAGGTTGAACCAGACGATCAGCTGCACCAGGACCGGGGTGCCGCGGAAGAACCAGATGTAGAACCACGCGATCGACGAGGTCACCGGGTTCTTCGACAGGCGCATCACGGCCAGCATGATGCCGCCGACGATGCCGATCGCCATGGCCAGCAGGGTGAGCAGCAGGGTCTTGCCGAGGCCGCTGAGGATGCGGTCGTCGAAGAAGTAGTCGGGGATCGTGCCCCAGTTGATCTTGCCCTGGGAGAACGCGTACACGACCCCGACCAGCAGGGCCAGTGCGACGACGGCGGTGATGTACCGCCCGTAGTGCCGGACCGGGACGGCCTTGATGGCCTCCGGTCCGGCGGGGGGCGTGTCGGCCGGACCCGTCGTCTTGTCGATGTCAGCAGTCACGGGTGTTGCCTTTCAGTGCCGCGTCGCCGCGGTCACTTGCCACCGTTGATGGTGGCCTTGTCGACGGCGCCCTCGGCGACGCCCCACTTGTCCATGATCTTCTTGTACTCGCCGTTGGCGATGATCGCGTCCAGCGCGGCCTGGAGGGCGTCCCGCAGCTGCGTGTCGCCCTTGGCGACCGCGATGCCGTACGGGGCGGCCTCGACCTGCTCGCCGACCAGCTGGAAGTCGTTGCCGCCGCCGGAGGTCTTCACCGCGTACGCGGCGACCGGGAAGTCGGAGGAGCCGGCGTCGGCGCCGCCCGCGCGCAGACGGGTCTGCGCCTGCTGGTCGTTGTCGAAGGCCTCGATGGTGATCTTCTTGCCGGCCGGGCACTTCTCGGACTCGGCCTTGGCCAGGTCCTCCGAGACCGTGCCGCGCTGCACCACGATCTTCTTGCCGCACAGGTCGGCCCAGGTCTTGATGCCCTGGTCGTCGCCCTTCTTGGTGTAGATCGAGACACCGGCGGTGAAGTAGTCGACGAAGTCGACGCCCTCGCCGACCTTCTTGCCGGTCTCGGAGTCGACGCCGTCCTGGCGGTCCTTGGTGTCGGTCATCGCCGACATGGCCATGTTGTAGCGGCCCGAGCGCAGACCGGTGATCAGCGTGTCGAAGGTGCCGTTCTCGAACTCGAACTTCACGCCGAGCTGCTTGCCCATGGCGTCGGCGAGGTCGGGGTCGATGCCGACGACCTTGCCGGAGTCGTCCTTGAACTCGACCGGGGCGTACGCGATGTCGGAGCCGACCTTGACGACGCCCTTGTCGCGGATCTCCTTCGGGAGCTTGTCGGCCAGCGGGGCGGAGTTCCCCGCCTGGGTGTCGCCGCTGTCCGAGCCGGTGTCCTTGGTCTGGTCACCGCAGCCGGTGAGAAGCAGTGCGCCTGCGACCGCGATCGCGCCGACCGCTGCAATCCGGGAGCGTGCGGCGGTGGTACGACGGGTGGTGCTTGCGGTCATGGTGGGTTCCTCCGGCGGATGGGTGGAGTTGCCGATGGGGCCGGCGACGGCCTGAACGGCCTCGCCATGGTTCGTCGAGAGCACACGCCTTCGAGTGTCGCGACCTCGTGTGATGACCGCATCTTGCCATTCGGACTGCTCCGTTCAGGGGGCTCGCGATGTCAAAATCGGATAACGGGTGACGCGCGAACCGGAGTGGTCCGCTCCATAGCGACCGGACAGTCTGCGGGAATCCTCCATTCCGGCCGGAAGATCTTCGGCCTGGCCCGTGTCACGGAAGTGGCTGCCGTGGCCTTTGGTGCGGTTGTGGGCTTGCTGGCGGTTCGTCCAGGTCTTGTCCTGATATCGGACGATGATTCCGGGAGTCGGCATGTGACCTTGACGTTATGGACTCGTCGCCGAAGGCGTCCGTCCGGTAAGAAGGTTCTTTACACCCCTCATCCGGGGCTCGAGGGCGCGTGTGCGGCGCGCCCGTCGTGTTCGGCCCGTACGCATCATCCCTCCGGGCCTTGCGCGGTCCCGCCCACCCCTCACCAGGAGTGGCAACCCTCAACCGTAAATACTTAAGGGGTAAAACCAAGTGGCAGCGGAGATTGTCAATCCTCGCAGCGACAGCGAAAACCGGAACGGTCACCAGGAACCGGAGAGCGGGGCAGAGCCCCTGGATTCCTTCGACCCGGCGTTCGCGCTGCACCGCGGCGGCAAGATGGCTGTGCAGGCCACCGTGCCGATCCGCGACAAGGACGATCTGTCCCTGGCTTACACGCCCGGCGTCGCGAAGGTGTGCAGCGCGATCGCCGAGCAGCCGGACCTCGTCCACGACTACACGTGGAAGTCGCAGGTCGTCGCCGTCGTGACCGACGGCACGGCCGTGCTCGGACTCGGGGACATCGGACCCGAGGCCTCCCTCCCGGTGATGGAGGGCAAGGCCATCCTCTTCAAGCAGTTCGGCGGCGTGGACGCGGTCCCGCTCGCGCTGAACTGCACCGACGTCGACGAGATCGTCGAGACGGTGGTCCGTCTCGCCCCGTCCTTCGGCGGGGTGAACCTGGAGGACATCTCGGCGCCCCGGTGCTTCGAGATCGAGCGGCGGCTGCAGGAGCGGCTGGACATCCCGGTCTTCCACGACGACCAGCACGGCACGGCGGTCGTGTCGCTGGCGGCGCTGCGGAACGCGGCGCGGCTGAGCGGGCGCACGCTGGGTGAGCTGCGGGCCGTGATCTCGGGCGCGGGCGCCGCGGGCGTCGCGATCGCCAAGATGCTGGTCGAGGCCGGCATCGGCGACGTCGCCGTGGCGGACCGCAAGGGCGTCGTCTCGCGGGACCGCGAGGACCTCACGCCGATCAAGGCGGAGCTGGCGTCGTTCACCAACAAGGCCGGTCTCTCCGGGACGCTGGAGTCGGCGCTGGCCGGCGCCGACGTGTTCATCGGTGTCTCCGGCGGCACGGTGGCGGAGTCGGCGGTGGCGTCGATGGCCGAGGGCGCGTTCGTCTTCGCCATGGCCAACCCGAACCCGGAGGTGCACCCGGAGGTCGCGCACAAGTACGCGGCGGTCGTGGCCACCGGACGGTCGGACTTCCCCAACCAGATCAACAACGTGCTGGCGTTCCCCGGGATCTTCGCGGGAGCGCTGCAGGTGCGGGCCTCCCGCATCACCGAAGGGATGAAGCTGGCGGCGGCCGAGGCGCTGGCCTCGGTGGTCGGTGACGATCTCGCCGCCGACTACGTCATCCCCTCCCCGTTCGACGAGCGGGTCGCCCCCGCGGTGACGGCGGCGGTCGCCGCTGCCGCCCGGGCGGAGGGTGTCGCCCGCCGCTGAGGCGCGTGCCTCCCCGCCGGCCCCGTCCCCCGTGGGACGGGGCCGGTTCTTTTCACCTGCCGTGCCGCCGGTCGAGTGGACGGCGGGGCTGCCGTGGCACGGCCGGGCGGCTGGCAAGAGGGCGTGTCTCACAGCGGGCCCTGGTTCCCCAGGGCGGGCCCGGGACCTATCGTCAAGGTCATGTTCGCCGTCTACGCCGCCCGAATCGACCGCGACCAGCCGCTCAACGGTCTGGAGTCGGGGGAGCGTCCCGCTCCCGAGACCCGGCCCGGCTGGAGCACCGTCACGGTCAAGGCCGCCTCCCTCAACCACCACGACCTCTGGTCCCTGCGGGGCGTCGGCCTCGCGGAGGACAAGCTGCCGATGATCCTCGGCTGCGACGCCGCCGGTGTCGACGCGGACGGCAACGAGGTCGTCCTGCACTCCGTGATCGGCCAGAGCGGTCACGGGGTCGGGCCCAGGGAGCCCCGGTCCATCCTGACCGAGCGCTACCAGGGCACCTTCGCCGAGCAGGTCTCCGTGCCCACCTGGAACATCCTGCCCAAGCCGAAGGAGCTCTCCTTCGAGGAGGCCGCCTGCCTGCCGACCGCGTGGCTCACCGCCTACCGGATGCTGTTCACCAACGCCGGGGTGCGGCCCGGTGACTCCGTCCTGGTGCAGGGCGCCGGGGGCGGGGTCGCGACCGCCGCGATCGTGCTCGGCAAGGCCGCCGGGCTGCGCGTCTTCGCCACCAGCCGGGACGAGGCCAAGCGCAAGCGGGCGCTCGAACTCGGTGCCGTGGAGGCCGTGGAGCCCGGTGCGCGGCTGCCGCAGCGGGTCGACGCCGTCATCGAGACCGTGGGGGCCGCCACCTGGTCCCACTCGGTGAAGTCGCTGCGCCCCGGCGGCACGCTGGTGATCTCCGGGGCCACCAGTGGTGACCGGCCCTCGCACGCCGAGCTGACCCGCGTCTTCTTCCTGGAGCTGAAGATCGTCGGCTCCACGATGGGGACCAAGGACGAGCTGGAGGATCTGCTCTCCTTCTGCGCCGCCACAGGCGTACGTCCCGTCATCGACGAGGTCCTGCCCCTGGACCGGGCCCGGGAGGGCTTCGAGCGGATGGCGGACGGGGGACTCTTCGGGAAGATCGTGCTCACCGGTCACTGAGGGGCGCGGGTTCGCGTCGACGGCCGGTCCGGATCACCGGGCTGGCCGTCGGTGTGTCAACTGAGGTTGACGACGGCAGTTCTGTCAACGTACGTTGACATCATGACTGAGGCAACCGATCTCGCCGAGCGGGCGGGCGACCGTGATCCACGGGTCGGCCTGCGGGCCGTCGCCGCGCTGCGCAGGCTGCTGGAGCAACTGGAGACCGTCCAGGTGCGCAACGCGCGCAACCAGGGCTGGTCGTGGCAGGAGATCGCCACCGAACTCGGGGTCAGCAGGCAGGCCGTGCACAAGAAGTACGGGAGGCATTGATGTTCGAGCGGTTCACGAAGGACGCCCGGGACGTGGTGAAGGCGGCGGTCGCCCATGCGGAGCGGGTGGGTGCCCGCCGGGTGGACGCCGGGCACCTGCTGCTGGCCCTCCTCGACCGGGAGGGCAGCAGGGCCTCCTTCGCGCTGGCGGCCCTCGGGCTCGACGGACGGCGGGAGTCGGTGCGGGAGGCGCTGGAGCTGGCCCGCCGGCGGGGCGGGCTGACCCAGGCCGAGACGGACGCCCTCGCCGGGCTGGGGATCCATGTGCCGGAGATCGTGGCCCGGGTGGAGGAGGCGCACGGGGCCGGGGCGTTGTCCTCCGACTGTCGGGGCGGCGGCCGGTGGTCGGGGCACCGCCCCTTCGAGCAGGAGGCCAAGGACGTCCTGACCGGGGCGTTGCGCGCCGCCACCGCCCTACGGGACCGGCGCATCGGCGACCAGCACCTCCTGCTCGCCCTCACCGCCCGCCCCGGCGTCCCCGCCGAGGTCCTCGCCGACCACGGGGTGACGTACGAGTCCGTGACCCGGCTCCTGTACGGGGAGGGCGGCGAGGCCAGGGCGGCGGGCTGACGGCGGCTCAGCCCTTCGGGGTCCGCAGCAGCGACCCGATCCGCGCCGCCGCCGTGGACAGATGGCGACGGGCGTCGCGCAGCTGGTCGCCGGTGACTCCGTGGTCGCGGGCCGCGTCCCGGATGTCGTCCCGGAAGCGGTCCAGCAGCCGGTCCAGATCGCGGGCCGGGTCGCCGGTGGAGCCGGCGGCGTCCTCGTGCGCCCACGGCGGGGTGTAGTCGGCGGGGAAGTCCTCCGGGGTGTGGGAGTAATCCGGCTCGGAGTCCATGCCGGAGGCGCCGGTGCCGGTGCCGGTGCCGGTGCGGCCGAAGGCGAAGTCCTTGCCGAAGCCGCCCATCTCCTTGGCGAGTTCACCGAGCCCTTCGCGCAGCCCCGTCGGCCAGTCGCCCCGGGCGAAGTGCCCCTGCACCTGGTCCTGGACCTGCCGCATGATGCGCTGGACCTCCTCCTGCGCCCTGTCCTGGGCCTCCTTGGCCTGCCGGCGGGCGCGCTGGGCCTCCTCGCGGGAGCGGCGGCTCTCGTCCTTGGCGCGCCGGGCCTGTTCCTTCCACTCCTGCTTGGCGCGGCGCATCTCCTCCTTGGCGGCGCGCCAGGCGTCCTTGTCACCGAAGGCCGCGAAGTCACCGAAGGGGCCCTCCTCCTCGGCGGACGCGCCGGCGCCGCGGGGCTGGCGGGCCTTGCCGGCCGCGGCGCGCATCTCGCGGCGCAGATCACCTGCCGCGCCGCTGACGTCGGCCCGGATCTCCGCGGCGAGTTCGGCGACCGACTCCCTGATCTCCAGTTCCAAGTCGGCCAGTTCGGCGCTGCGGTCGGCCAGCTCGGCCCGGCCGGCGTCCGTGATGGAGTACACCTTGCGGCCGCCCTCGGTGGTGTGGGTGACCAGGCCTTCCGCCTCCAGCTTGGCCAGCCGCGGGTAGACCGTGCCCGCCGAGGGCGCGTACAGCCCCTGGAAGCGCTCCTCGAGGAGGCGGATCACCTCGTAGCCGTGACGCGGTGCCTCGTCCAGCAGCTTCAGCAGGTAGAGGCGGAGGCGTCCGTGGGCGAAGACGGGGGGCATGTCAGAGCACCTTCTTGTCGGTCGTACCGTCATTGTCTCCCGTGGCGTCCCGCGGGTCCGGCTCGTCCTCCCGGGGCGGGCGGCGCAGCAGGGCGATCGAACCGGAGACGGTGGTGGCCCGCAGTGTGCCGCTGCCCGCGCCCAGCCGGCCGGTGAGCTTGTGGGCGCCCCACAGGCCCTGGACCCGGAGGTCGTCGAAGGCGTTGGAGATCGCGCCGCTGGCGGTGTTCGCCTCGACCTCGGCGTCCGCCGGGTCGGGCATCCGGATGGCGATCTCGCCGGAGACGCTGGTCAGCCTGACGTCGGTGGGGCCGTCCGGGTCGAGGTCCACGATCATGGAGCCGCTGACGGTGTCCGCCCGCACGGAGGGGCCGGAGCCCTCGACGACGGTGAGGTCGCCGGAGACGGAGGCGAAGCGGAGGTCGCCGGTGACGGACTGGGCCTCCACGCTGCCGGAGACGGTGTCGGCGCGGACGGGTCCGGAGAGGGAGACGAGGGTGGTGTCGCCGGCGACACCCTTGACCGCGGCGGGGCCGCGGATGCCGGAGACGACGGCGGTGGCGCCGACCACGCCGACCTCGACGCGGGTCCGGGCGGGGACGGCGAGGGAGACCACCGCGCTGCGGCGCCAGCCCTTGCGGTCGAGCCACTTGAGGAAGCCCTTCCAGGGCAGGTCGTCGTAGGCCACCGTGAGGGTGCCGTCCCTCTGGGTGACGATCAGGGGCGGGCCCTCGATCTCGGAGACCTCCAGGCGGGCGGAACCTTCGTCGGTGCCCACGACGTTCACCGTGCCGTTGACGATGCGCACGTGGAGTTCGGTCACGGGGGCGTCGAAGGTGAGCTTGGTGGGCTCCGCTACGGACGACTCGGGCATGGTGACGGCCTCCTGGTTGCACCCGTTGGGCGTGACGCGTCATATCGCGTCTTACGTGATTCACGATATATCGCGGTCGCGGAAAGTCAAGGTGCTCGTTGTGGTGAACCGTGCCGGTGCCGGTGCCGGTGCCGGTGCCGGAGCCTGGCGAGCCGGGCGGGTGAGCCTGCGTCGGCGGGGGCGCGGAGTCTGGTGCGAGCCGGGGGTGTCGCGCGGCCCGGCGCTTGCGGGGTGCCGTCGCGCCCACCCGTGCCGCCCTGCGGCACGACTGCCCGCGGGAACGCGGGGCGCGGGAACGCGGGGCGCGGGAACGCGGGGCGCGGGAACGCGCGGGAATGCGGGGAGGCGCGGGAATGCGGGGAGGCGCGGGAATGCGGGGAGGCGCGGGAATGCGGGGGCGCGGACGCGGGCGTGAGGGGGTGCGGCATGACTGGCGGCGGGGGCGCGGAGTCTGGTGCGGGCCGGGGGTGTGGCACGGCCCGGCGCTTGCGGGGTGCCGTCGCGCCCACCCGTGCCGCCCTGCGGCACGACTGCCCGCGGGGACGCGGGACGCGGGGACGCGGGGCGCGGGGCGCGGGGCGCGGGGCGCGGGGCGCGGGGCGCGGGGACGCGGGGCGCGGGGACGCGGGTGTGAGGGCGGGAGGGCGGGAGGGGGTGGGGGAGGGGCCGTCCCGCCGGGTTTCAGTGGGGCGGGGTTACTCGTCGTCCTCGTCGTCCAGGCGGGCCAGCCAGGTGGCCAGGCGTTCCACCGGGACCTCGAAATCGGGGTTGAGGTCGACGAACGTCCTCAGCTGCTCGGCCAGCCACTCGAAGGTGACCTCCTCCTCGCCGCGCCGCTTCTCCAGTTCCTCGATGCCACGGTCCGTGAAGTACATGAGGACAAGGATATGTGCGGGAAAACGGGCGGGCCGCACCCCCTGTGGGAGGGGTGCGGCCCGCGCGTACGGCCGGAGGGCTACGCCTCGAAGACCTCGCGCACCAGCTGCTCCTGCTCGGCCTGGTGGCGCTTGGCGGAGCCGACCGCGGGGGACGAGCCGTGCGGCCGCGAGATGCGGCGCAGACGCTCGGCGTGCGGGAGGTCGGCGCCGACCGCCAGGTCGAGGTGGTCGATCAGGTTGAGCGCAATGAACGGCCAGGCACCCTGGTTCGCCGGCTCCTCCTGGGCCCACAGGTACTTCTCGGCGTTCGGGTACTTCTTGATCTCCGCCTGGAGCTCCGTACCCGGCAGCGGGTACAGGCGCTCGATGCGGATGATCGCGGTGTCCGTCGTGCCGCGCTTCTTCCGCTCGGCGTCGAGGTCGTAGTAGACCTTGCCGGCCGTGAAGACGACCTTCTTCACCGCGGCCGGGTCGACCGAGGTGTCGCCGATGACCGGGCGGAACTGGCCCGTGGTGAACTCCTCCGCCGTCGAGGCCGCGGCCTTCAGGCGCAGCATCGACTTCGGCGTGAAGACGACCAGCGGCTTGTGGTGCGGGTTGTGCACCTGCCACCGCAGGAGGTGGAAGTAGTTCGCCGGCGACGTCGGCATCGCGACCGTCATGTTGTTCTGCGCGCAGAGCTGCAGGAACCGCTCCGGGCGGGCCGAGGAGTGGTCCGGGCCCTGGCCCTCGTAGCCGTGGGGGAGGAGCAGGACCACACCGGAGGTCTGGGCCCACTTCTGCTCGGCGGAGGAGATGAACTCGTCCACGACGGTCTGCGCGCCGTTGACGAAGTCACCGAACTGCGCCTCCCACAGCACGAGCGCGTCGGGGCGGGCCAGCGAGTAGCCGTACTCGAAGCCCATCGCCGCGTACTCGGACAGCAGGGAGTTGTAGACGTTCAGCCGGCCCTGGTCCTCGGAGAGGTACTGCAGCGGCGTGTACTCGTCGCCCGTGCTGCGGTCGATGATGACCGCGTGACGCTGGCCGAAGGTGCCGCGCTGGGAGTCCTGGCCGGCCAGTCGGACCGGCACGCCCTCCAGCAGCAGCGAACCGAAGGCGAGGGTCTCGCCCATGCCCCAGTCGATGGTGCCGTCCTCGACCATCGTCGCCCGGCGCTGCAGCTGCGGCAGCAGACGCGGGTGGACGGTGATGTGGTCGGGGACGTTCACCTGGGACTCGGCGATCCGCTTGACGATCTCCGTGGTCACCGCGGTGTTCACGGCCACCGGGAACTCGGCCTGCGGGTCGGAGGACTCGACGGACGCGGGCTGGCTGGTGGCCTCGCGGACCTCCGTGAAGACCTTCTCCAGCTGGCCCTGGTAGTCCTGCAGCGCCTGCTCGGCCTCTTCCAGGGTGATGTCGCCGCGACCGATCAGCGACTCGGTGTAGAGCTTGCGCACCGAGCGCTTCTTGTCGATCAGGTCGTACATCAGCGGCTGGGTGAAGGCCGGGTTGTCCGACTCGTTGTGACCGCGGCGGCGGTAGCAGATGAGGTCGATCACCACGTCCTTGTTGAACGCCTGGCGGAACTCGAAGGCCAGGCGTGCGACGCGCACGACGGCCTCCGGGTCGTCGCCGTTCACGTGGAAGATCGGGGCCTCGATCATGCGGGCCACGTCGGTGGCGTACATCGACGAGCGCGAGGACTCCGGGGCGGCGGTGAAGCCGACCTGGTTGTTGATGACGATGTGGACCGTGCCGCCGGTGCGGTAGCCGCGCAGCTGCGACATGTTCAGGGTCTCGGCCACCACGCCCTGGCCCGCGAAGGCCGCGTCGCCGTGGATCGCCACCGGCAGGACCGTGAAGTCCGTGCCGCCCTTGCCGATGATGTCCTGCTTGGCGCGGGCGACGCCCTCCAGGACCGGGTCCACCGCCTCCAGGTGGGAGGGGTTGGCGACCAGGGAGACCTTGATCTGCTCGCCGTCCAGGCCGGTGAAGGTGCCCTCGGCGCCCAGGTGGTACTTCACGTCGCCGGAGCCGTGCATCGACTTCGGGTCGAGGTTGCCCTCGAACTCGCGGAAGATCTGCGCGTACGACTTGCCGACGATGTTGGCCAGCACGTTCAGCCGGCCGCGGTGGGCCATGCCGATGACGACCTCGTCCAGACGGGACTCGGCGGCCGAGTCCAGCACGGCGTCGAGCAGCGGGATGACGGACTCGCCGCCCTCCAGGGAGAAGCGCTTCTGGCCGACGTACTTCGTCTGCAGGAAGGTCTCGAACGCCTCCGCCGCGTTCAGCCGGCGCAGGATGCGCAGCTGCTCCTCGCGCTCGGGCTTGGTGTGCGAGCGCTCGATGCGGTCCTGGATCCACTTGCGCTGCTTCGGGTCCTGGATGTGCATGAACTCGACACCGGTGGTGCGGCAGTACGAGTCGCGCAGCACGCCGAGGATGTCGCGCAGCTTCATCAGGGACTTGCCGGCGAAGCCGCCGACGGCGAACTCGCGCTCCAGGTCCCACAGGGTGAGGCCGTGCTCGACGATGTCCAGGTCGGGGTGCTTGCGCTGGCGGTACTCCAGCGGGTCGGTGTCGGCCATGACGTGGCCGCGGACCCGGTAGGAGTGGATCAGCTCGAAGACCCGGGCGGCCTTGGTGACGTCGTCGTCGTGGGAGGCGTCGATGTCCTTGAGCCAGCGCACCGGCTCGTAGGGGATGCGCAGCGCCTCGAAGATCTCGTCGTAGAAGTCGTTCTCGCCGAGGAGGAGGTTGGCGACCTGGCGCAGGAACTCGCCGGAGGCGGCGCCCTGGATCACCCGGTGGTCGTAGGTCGACGTGAGCGTCATGACCTTGGCGATGCCGAGCTTGTTCAGGGTGTCCTGGCTGGTGCCCTGGAACTCCGCCGGGTAGTCCATCGAGCCGACGCCGAGGATCACCGACTGGCCGGGCATCAGACGCGGCACGGAGTGCACGGTGCCCAGGCCGCCGGGGTTGGTCAGGGAGACCGTGACGCCGGTGAAGTCGTCCATCGTCAGCTTGTTGTCGCGGGCGCGACGGACGATGTCCTCGTAGGCCTGCCAGAACTCGAAGAAGTTCAGCGTCTCGGCCTTCTTGATGGCCGCGACGACGAGCTGGCGGTCGCCGTTGGGCTTGACCAGGTCGATGGCCAGGCCGAGGTTGACGTGCTCCGGCTTCACCAGGGTCGGCTTGCCGTCCACCCGGGCGAAGGAGTGGTTCATCGCCGGCATGGCCTTGATGGCCTGCACCATCGCGTAGCCGATGAGGTGCGTGAAGGAGATCTTCCCGCCCCGGGCACGCTTCAGGTGGTTGTTGATGACGATGCGGTTGTCGAACAGCAGCTTCACCGGGACCGCGCGCACGGACGTGGCCGTGGGCAGCTCCAGGGAGGCGTCCATGTTCTTCGCCACGGCGGCGGACGGACCGCGCAGGGTCACCTGCTCGGGGCCTGCCTTCGCCTCGCCGGAGGGCTCCGCCTTGGGTTTGGCCTCGGCCTTCGGCTTCGCCGGGGCGGGCTTCGCGGCGGGCTGTGCGGGCGCGGCGGCCTTCGCCGGAGCGGCGGGCGCCTCGGCGGCGGGTGCCGGCGCGGCGGCAGCGGGCTGCGCGGGCGCGGCAGGCTGAGCCGGAGCGGCCGGCCGGGCCGGGGATGGGGAGGAGGTTCCCGCGGCCCCCGCGGCCGCGTTACCCGACGGTGCCGAGGTCGCAGGCGCGCCCGGCTTGTAGTCGGCGAAGAAGTCCCACCAGGCTCGGTCCACCGAGTTCGGGTCCTGGAGGTACTGCTGGTAGATCTCGTCGACGAGCCATTCGTTGGCACCGAAGGCCGCAGCGGGGTTCTTGCCCGCTTGGTCGGTGTCGGTCGAGATGCTCGAGTTACTGGGGGACTGTGGCGACACGGCGTCAACCGCCCTCTTCCGCTTCGCAAGATGATGGACAGCGGAAATAAAGGCTACGCCCCCGAGCGCGAGAAGGTCAGGCCGGGCCCGTTCATCGTCGTGTAAGTCACATCCTCACGCGTGTTTCGGCGCATGAAATGGCGGGAAACAAGCGGGGTTCCGGTTCTCCCGGCGGCTTTCGGCATCACTCGGCCGGGGCTCGGCGCGCAGTTCGCGCGGGCCCGTGCCTGATCACACGTGTCCGCCAGCGCGGACATGGATGGATCTTGCGGCTCCGCTTCGAACTTTACGTCAACTTGGTACGGACGGAGTTCCCGGAAGAGTGATGAGAATGCGGCAGCCCCGCTCGGATTCGGCCACTCCGATCCGGCCGCCGTGCAGATCCACGGCCCAGCGGGCGATCGCGAGGCCGAGTCCGGTGCCGCCGTCGCTGCCCGGGCCGTGCGGCCGGTTGACGTTGCCGCGGTTGAACCTCTCGAAGACCCGGTGCCACTCGGTGCGCGGAATGCCCGGCCCCTCGTCCAGCACCTCCAGCTCCAGCGAGTCCGGCCGGTCGCCGCGCCGTGCCCGGACCGTCACCCGGCCGTGCGGCGGGCTGTGCTTGACCGCGTTGTCGATCAGGTTGGCGACGACCTGGTGGATGCGCTCCGGATCGGCGTGCGCGGTGAGCTCCGGCGGCGACACGTCGAGGTGCAGATGGACGTCCGTACGGGTGTGGCTGCCGGAGCCGGAGGCCATGTCCGGGCGGGCGGAGGCGAGCATGTTGGCCTCCTTGAGCACGCCCGACAGGTACGGCCACACCTCGAAGCGGCGCTTCTTCAGCGGCACCACCCCGTTGTCCAGGCGGGACAGGTCGAGCAGCGTCTCCACCAGGCGTCCCAGCCGCTCGGTCTGCTTCAGGGCCGTGCGCATCGTCTCGGGGTCGGCCCGGGTGACGCCGTCGACGATGTTCTCCAGCACCGCGCGCAGCCCCGCGATGGGGGTGCGCAGCTCGTGCGAGACGTTGGCCACCAGTTCCTTGCGCTGGCGGTCCTGCGCCTCCAGCTCGTCCGCCATGACGTTGATCGTCTCGGCCAGGTCGCCCAGCTCGTCCCGGCGGTTCTCCCGCACCCGGCGGGTGTAGTCGCCGTGCGAGATGGAGCGGGCCACGGCGTTCATGTCGTCCAGCGGCGCGGTGAGCGAGTGCGCCACGAACTGCGTGATGAGCAGGGTGGCGATCATCGAGAAGACCGTGATGAAGCGCAGTTCCGTCTTGGTGTGCACGGCGATCACCGACAGCCCGGTGGTGATCAGGACCGAGACGACGACCAATGCACCGAGTTTGGTCTTGATCGAGAACGGGCGTACGCCGCCCCAGGGCCAGGAGCCCCGGGGACGCCCGCGTCCGGCCGGCCCGCCGCTCATGGCGTCGGCGTCTCCAGGGCGTAGCCCACACCGTGCACGGTGCGGATCCGCTCGGCGCCGATCTTCCGGCGCAGCGCCTTGATGTGGCTGTCGACGGTGCGGGTGCCGGAGGCGTCCGCCCAGTCCCACACCTCGGCCAGCAGCTGCTCGCGGGAGAGCACCGCGCGGGGCGTGTTCGCCAGGCAGACCAGCAGGTCGAACTCGGTGGGCGTCAGGTGGACGTCCTCGCTGCGCACCCGCACCCTGCGCTGGGCGTGGTCGATCTCCAGTTCGCCCAGGCGCAGGATGCCGCTGCGCGGTGTGGTGGCCGCGAGGGCCGCCCGCTCCATGCGGCGCAGCAGCACGTGCACGCGCGCCGCCAGCTCCCGCATGGAGAACGGCTTGGTCATGTAGTCGTCGGCGCCGACGCCGAGACCCACCAGCATGTCCGTCTCGTCGTCCCGCGCGGTGAGCATCATGACCGGCACCGGCCGCTGGGCCTGCACGCGCCGGCAGACCTCAAGGCCGTCGAAGCCGGGCAGCATGATGTCGAGGATCAGCAGGTCGGGCTGCCAGGCCTCCGCCGTGTCCACCGCGGACGGGCCGTCGCCCGCCGTTTGCACCAGGAACCCTTCGGCGCGCAGGCGGGTCGCGATGGCGTCCACGATCGTCGCGTCGTCCTCGACCACGAGGATCCGGCGCTGTGCGCCCGGTGTGGTCGCCGCCGTGCCGTTGTGGGAGGTCTGTGTCTGCTCCATCGCCCGCCCCTGAGGTGTGCTTTTTCCGGAATCCGTGGGGTGAATCCGTCGTCTGCGCATCGCTGCGATTGACGCTTGAATGATCCGTGTCAGGGCAGCAGCGTACGGGGATCCACCTCGCCTTTGCTATCCAGGGCTGATGCCGATGTGGACGACGTCCGGAACGCCCCGGGCAACGGGGATCTCTTCGGTACGCACCTGCCGGAACCCGGCATTCCGCAAGGTTCCCTCGAATTCCGGGGACGGTCTCGCGGACCAGACCGCGAGCACTCCGCCCGGATTCAACACCCTTGCGCACGCCTTGAGTCCGGCCTGCGCATAGAGTCCCTCGTTGTCCTCGGTGACGGTCCAGTCGGGCCCGTTGTCGATGTCGAGGCACAGCGCGTCGAACGTGTCGGACGTCTCATTGACGTAGGCGACGAGGTCCGTCTCGACGATGTCCGTGCGGGGGTCGGCGAGGGCCCGCGCGGAGAGTTCCGACAGCGGTCCCGCGCGGTGCCATGCGATGACGGCCGGCTCGCGTTCCACCAGGGTGATCCGGGCCCACCGGGGCTGCCCCGCCGCGTGGGCGAGCGAGAAGCCCACCCCGAGTCCCCCGATCAGCACCCGCGGGCTCGTCACGCGGGCGTCGAGGGCGGCCAGGGCGGCGTCGACCAGCCGCCGTTCCGACCGGCCGTCGGAGGTGTCCATCAGGAAGCAGCCGTTGGCGATGATCTGCAGCAGGCCACCGTGCCTGCGCAGCACGACCTCGCCGTAAGGGCCCTCGCGGCGGTCCAGGACCTCGGGAGGCTCGGGAATGTCGTACGGGGTGGACATGCGTTCATCCTGGCAGTCGCCGTTCCGCGGCGGCCGGGGGCTACGGGACCCCGCGGCGGTGATCGCTGAGAGCGAACGTGACCCCGGGAACATTCGGCGGCTCCCCTGCATTGAGTCGGCATAGCTCAACTTGACTGCCGAAGGGGAGATCATGGCTGCTGAGTCCACACCGCTCGCCCTGCCCGTACTGCCGCTCGACGACGAGGTCGTGCTGCCCGGGATGGTGGTTCCGCTGGACCTGAGCGATTCCGAGGTGCGCGCCGCGGTGGAGGCCGCCCAGGCCGCCGCCCGCACCGAACCGGGCAAGCCCCGGGTGCTCCTGGTGCCACGAGTCGACGGGACCTACGCCGGTACGGGTGTGCTGGGCACGGTCGAGCAGGTCGGCCGGCTGGCCGACGGCGACCCGGGCGCCCTGATCCGCGGCCGGGACCGCGTGCGCATCGGCGCCGGGACCACCGGGCCGGGCGCCGCGCTGTGGGTGGAGGGCACGCGCATCGACGAGACCGTGCCCGAGCCACTGCCGGGACACGTGAGCGAACTCGTCAAGGAGTACAAGGCGCTCGCCACCGCCTGGCTGCGCAAGCGCGGCGCCTGGCAGGTCGTGGACCGCGTCCAGGCCATCGACGACGTCTCCGCGCTCGCCGACAACTCCGGCTACTCGCCGTTCCTGACCACCGACCAGAAGGTCGCCCTGCTGGAGACCACCGACCCGGTGGCCCGGCTGAGGCTCGCCACCCAGCAGCTGCGCGACCACCTCGCCGAGCAGGACGTCGCCGAGACCATCGCCAAGGACGTCCAGGAGGGCGTCGACAAGCAGCAGCGCGAGTTCCTGCTGCGCCGCCAGCTGGAGGCCGTCCGCAAGGAGCTGCGCGAACTCAACGGCGAGCAGGAGGGCGAGGAGTCCGACGACTACCGCGCCCGCGTCGAGGCGGCCGGCCTGCCGGAGAAGGTCCGCGAGGCCGCCCTCAAGGAGGTCGACAAGCTGGAGCGCTCCTCCGACCAGTCGCCGGAGGGCTCCTGGATCCGCACCTGGCTCGACACGGTCCTGGAGATGCCGTGGAACGAGCGCACCGAGGACGCCTACGACATCAGGGGCGCCCAGGCGGTCCTGGACGCCGAGCACGCGGGCCTGGCGGACGTGAAGGAGCGCATCACCGAGTACCTGGCGGTGCGCAAGCGGCGCGGCGACCGGGGCCTCGGCGTCGTCGGCGGGCGGCGCGGAGGCGCCGTGCTCGCCCTCGTCGGCCCGCCCGGCGTCGGCAAGACCAGCCTCGGCGAGTCCGTCGCCCACGCGATGGGCCGGACGTTCGTCCGCGTCGCCCTCGGCGGCGTCCGCGACGAGGCCGAGATCCGCGGCCACCGCCGTACCTACGTCGGCGCGCTGCCCGGCCGCATCGTGCGGGCGATCAAGGAGGCCGGTTCGATGAACCCGGTCGTCCTGCTCGACGAGATCGACAAGGTGGGGTCGGACTTCCGGGGAGACCCGGCGGCCGCGTTGCTGGAGGTCCTCGACCCCGCGCAGAACCACACCTTCCGGGACCACTACCTGGAGGTCGAGCTCGACCTGTCCGACGTCGTCTTCCTGGCGACGGCCAACGTCCTGGAAGCCATCCCGGAGGCCCTGCTCGACCGCATGGAGCTGGTCCGCCTCGACGGCTACACCGAGGACGAGAAGGTCGTCATCGCCCGCGACCACCTGCTCCCGCGCCAGCTGGAGCGCGCCGGTCTGGCCGCGGACGAGGTGACGATCGAGGAGGGCGCGCTGCGCAGGCTGGCCGGCGAGTACACGCGCGAGGCCGGTGTGCGCACCCTGGAGCGGTCCGTCGCGCGGCTGCTGCGCAAGGTGGCCGCCCAGCACGAACTGGGCGAGCGTGAACTGCCCTTCACCGTGACCGTGGACGACCTGCGGGACCTGATCGGCCGGCCGCACCACGTGCCCGAGTCCGCGCAGGACCCGGCCGAGCGCCGTACCGCCGTCCCCGGTGTGGCCACCGGGCTCGCGGTGACCGGCGCGGGCGGGGACGTCCTCTACGTCGAGGCTTCCCTGGCCGATCCGGAGACCGGCGCCTCGGGACTCACCCTGACGGGTCAGCTGGGTGACGTGATGAAGGAGTCGGCGCAGATCGCGCTGAGCTTCCTGCGCAGCCGCGGCGCCGAGCTGGAGCTGCCGGTGGGCGACCTCAAGGACCGGGGCGTGCACATCCACTTCCCGGCGGGCGCGGTGCCCAAGGACGGGCCGAGCGCGGGCGTCACCATGACCACCGCCCTGGCCTCGCTGCTGTCCGGCCGGCTGGTCCGCACCGACGTGGCGATGACCGGCGAGGTCTCACTGACCGGGCGGGTGCTGCCGATCGGCGGGGTGAAGCAGAAGCTGCTGGCCGCGCACCGCGCGGGGATCACCACCGTGATCATCCCCAAGCGCAACGAGCCCGACCTGGACGACGTCCCGGCGGAGGTGCTGGACCGGCTCGACGTCCACGCCGTCACCGATGTCCGCCAGGTCCTGGAGCTGGCGCTGTCGCCGGCCGTGAACGGCGCGGCGCCGGAGGTCCCGGTCGCGGCGTGACGGACGCGGCCGGACGGGGAGGCCCGGGTCCCGTGAGGGAGGCCCGGGCCTTTCCCGCGCCCGCCGGGCGGATCAGCCGGCCGCGAAGGTGCGCAGCCGGTCGACGGTGCCGTTGAAGCGGTCGTGGTCGCCGACGGTCGGGCCGGTCGAGGTGTACTGCCACATCGTGTACGTGCTCCAGCCGGCGGGCAGTTCGCCCACGGTGGAGGCGTACCGGGCCACCCACAGGGGAGTGGTGGCGGCGAAGCCGGAGTAGTTGCCGGTGCACTGCTTCCACCAGCTGGTCGCCGTGTAGATGACGGCGTCACGGCCGGTGCGGGCCCGGTACTGGTCCAGGAAGTCCCGGATCCAGCTCACCATCGAGGTCGCGGACTTGCCGTAGCAGTCGTCGCCGTAGGGGTTCCATTCGATGTCCAGCACGCCCGGCAGGGTCCGTCCGTCGGCGGACCAGGCGCCGCCGCGGTCCACGAAGTAGTCGGCCTGGGCGGCGCCGCTTGCGGTGTCGGGGGTTGCGAAGTGGTAGGCGCCGCGGATCATGCCGACGTCGTAGGAGCCGTTGTACTGCTGGGCGTGGTACGGGTTGGTGTAGTACGTGCCCTCCGTGGCCTTGGCGTAGGCCCATCGGACCCCGCTGTTCCACAGGGTCGTCCAGGGCACGTCGCCCTGGTGGCTGGAGACGTCCACGCCCTCCGTCTGGGTGGAGCGGGCGGTGGGGAGGCCGCTCTGGCCGTCGTGGGCGACGACGCCCATGCCCATGTGGGCGGTGCCGCGCGGCGGAAGCGTGGGTGAGGACCCGTCCGCGGCGGCGGTGCCGGGGAGGGTGAGGGCCGCGAGCAGGACCGCTCCGGCGGCCGGGAGCGCGGACATACGGGTGAGGCGGGATCTGTGCACAGGCATGACGCATCTCCGAAAGGTCGGTGGGGGCGAACCCGGAATGTGACCCACATCGCATGTAGTGGGCATGCCACGTAATCGCCTGGTAGAGACAGGGCACGCGGATCACGACGGCGGGCGGAGCGGCCGCGCGCTGCCGTTGGTCTACGCCTGCGAAATACTGGTGGAGCCGCGGCGACGTCGCCACTTGGCGGGACACGCATCGAACGGGAAGACCGAGGCAGGGGCAGACGTGCACGAAGACGGAAACGGCGGCGGGGACCGGGCCGCCTCCCCAGGACCCGAGCCCGATGTGGAGCAGCCCGGATTCCTCGCGCTGGAACGCGAGTTGACCGTCCTGCTGCGGCGCGCCCGGGCCAGCCAGGGGGAGATGGCCCGCGCCGTCCACCCCGACCTGGAGCCGTCCGCCTACGGGTTGCTGGTCCGTCTGGATGAGTGCGGCCGGCAGCGGGCCACCGAGCTGGCCGGCTACATCGGCGTCGGCAAGGCGACGATGTCCCGCCAGCTGCGCGCGCTGGAGGAGCTCGGCCTCGTCGGCCGCGAGCCGGACCCCGCCGACGGCCGCGCCTGGCTGGTCGCCCTCACCGAGGAGGGACGGCGGCGGGTGGGCGTGGTCCGCGAGGCCCGCCGCGCGCGGTACGCCGGACGGCTCGCCGACTGGGACCCGGCGGAGGTCACCGAACTGGCCCGGCTGCTGAACCAGCTGAACCGGGGGATGGAGAGGTGACCGTGCGGGTCACGGCCGCGGAGCGCCGCTACCGGGATGCCAGCTCCACGTAGACCACCGTCGCGTCGTCGTGCGTCTTGCCCCGGCGCGGCGCCTCCCGGTCCGCGTCCGCCCGCTCCAGGGCCCGTACGCGGTCCACTAGGGCCCCCGGCCCCTCCGCGCGGACCAGGGCGAGGCAGTCCGCCCAGTCGCCCCGGCGGAACCTCTCCACCCAGCGGGCCGCACCGTCCGTCAGCGCCGTCAGGGTGCGCACCTCGCCGCGCGGCAGCGAGCCGGTGACCGCGCGGGAGGCCACCGAGGGATCCGCCGCCGCGGTGAAGAAACCGCCCTCCCTGTTGCGCAGCGTGCCGTCCACCAGGGCGTGGGTGGCCAGCGCCGAGCGCGGCAGCCGGTCCAGCCGGTCGTCACGGAGCGGGGTGACCACCCCGTCCGGCGACTCGGCCAGCAGCACCGAGTCGGACAGCACCAGGTACTCCACCGACACCGGTGACCAGCGGGCCAGCACCACCGTTGCCTGAGGCGTGCGAGGGTGAGAAAGGTCACAGGTTGCCGCGTGGCCGTCGGCGGTACGCGCGAGGGCCAGGGACAGCGTCTCCGCGAGGGGAACATCCGGCAGGGAAACGGTCAGTTCGGTCAGCGCGCCGCCCAGCCGCGAGGTGAACCACGGGACCGAATGCAGACAGCCGCCCCCGTCGCCCGGCGGCGTCACCCCGTCCAGCACCACGAGCGAACCGCCCTGCCCGGAAGCCGGGAGGGCCACGCCCGCGAAGTCCTCGTTGGGGCGGTCCGGATCACCGGGTTCCGAAACAAGCTCCGTACGCATCCGGCCAGTCTGCACGAGCTCTCCACAAGGACCGCAAGAGACCGGCAACGGCCGCCGGATCCCCGCAGTCATGCAGGTCAGGCGCCTGGTTTGGGAGGTAATGAAGCACTCCGGGAAGGCGTGGCGGCGAATCCTGCCACCGCCCGCCGCAGACGTCCAACCGGCCTGCCGCGCCGGACGGCCGTGCGACGCGGCGGAACTTGCTCCCCAACTCACCTCCGGGGTTCACTCCTTCGAGTGGCGGGTCAGGTGATGCGCATCCACTGTCCACGGGCACTGGGAGGGTCGGGGAGCGATGGGGGCGCCTCGCTGCCCGAGCGCGGTCAGCCGCTCGGGACGAACGCCCGCACCCGTTGACGGAGCGTCACCCGGGCCCACGGGTACACGAGTCAGGAATGCGAGCACCGGTGCAGAAGACGCGGCCTCGTCGCAAAGGCAAGCAGACGGCTTCCGAGGGGGACGCGGAGCAGAAGCCCGCCGTCGGCAGGGGCCGCCCCACCCACGTACGCAACCGGCTCATCGTCGCCGTGGCCGTGGTGGCCGCCGCGATAGCCGGAGCCGGCGCGCCCTCCGTGATCGCCGCCTCCGGGCAGCTCAGCGACTCCCAGAACCTGGTGACGCTCGCCGAGCGGACCGAGGACGCCCTCGCCCTCGCCCACTCCCTCGCCGACGAGCGGGACGAGGTCGTCCCCTACATCGCGGCAGGCCGCCCCGAGTCCAAGGCGCCCTCCGAGGAGCACAGCGCCCGGGTCGACCGGCAGGTCGAGGAGCTGCGCGCCGACGCCGACACCTCGGAGGCGCTGCGCGAGGAACTCGACGCCGTCGCGACCGTGCGGAGAGCGGCGCTCACCGGGAAGAGCAGCGCGCTCGAGGCGCACCAGGCGTACTCCACCGCCGTCACCCAGCTGCACCGGCTCGCCGGCCGGCTGGCGGAGCGGACCCCGCCCCGGGCGGGCTCCGGGGCCCACGCGTTCGCCGAGCTGGACGCGGCCGTCCAGCAGGCCGCCGCCACCCGCGGACTGCTGCTCGCCGCGCTCGCCGTGCCGCGCGGCACCGAGACCGTGATCGACCCGGTCACCGGCCTGCCCACCACGTCCACCTCCTCCTCGGACGCCGACACGGAGCAGCGCGACGAGCTGACCGCCGCCGCGCTCCAGGCCCGGCTGCGCTCCGACGCGGCCCTCGCCGACTTCCGCGAGGCCGCCCCCCAGAGCGCCCGCACCTCCTACGACGCCACGGTCAACGGCCCCGAGGTCGACTCCGCCGACAAGTACCTCGCGCGCCTCACCGACAAGCCGACCCTCTCCGACTCCGAACTCGACACCAGCACCAAGAAGCTGCGGGCCGCGCTCACCGCGCGGATCGAGACGATGCGCGGGGTGGAGTTCGCGCTCTTCGACCAGCGCACCAAGGACCTCGCCCAGCTCCGCGACGACGACGTCACCGAGCTGGAGATCCGGATCGCCGTCCTCGGCGCCCTGATGCTGCTCGCGGTCGGCGTCGCCACGGCGATGGCCCGCACGCTCACCCGCCCGCTGTCCGTGCTGCGCCGGGGCTCGGCCCGGCTGGCCGAGGCGGAGGACCCCAGCGGTCAGGAACCGGTCGCCTTCACCGGCCGCAACGACGAGTTCGCCCAGGTCGTCCGCTCCGTCAACGCCCTGCACGCGCACGCCGCCCGGCTCGCCGAGCGGATCGCCACCCTGGAGGCCGACCGCAAGCACCTCGTCGGCCAGCGGCAGAAGATGGCCGACGCCCGCGAGGAACTGCGCACCGAACTCGCCGAGTCGACGGCCCACCTGGAGCGGCTGCGCGCCGGCATCGGCGGCACCTTCGTCAACCTCGCGCTGCGCACCCTCGGACTGGTGGAGCGTCAGCTCGGCGTGATCGAGAGCCTCGAGGAGCGCGAGGACGACCCCGAGCGGCTCGCCACCCTCTTCAAGCTCGACCACTTCGCCACGGTCATGCGCCGGCACAGCGAGAACTTCCTCGTCCTCGCCGGTACCGAGCAGGGCCGGCACACCGCGGGCCCGGTCCCGCTCGTCGACGTCGTACGGGCCGCGGTCAGCGAGATCGAGCGGTACGACCGGGTCCGCATCGCCGCGCTGCCGCCGCACGCGCACATCGCCGGGTTCGCGGCGGACGACCTCTCCCACCTGCTCGCCGAACTGATGGAGAACGCCACGTCGTTCTCCCCGCCCGACCTGCCCGTCGAGGTGTCCGGCTGGCTGCTGGAGAACGGCGAGGTCATGCTCTCCGTCCAGGACGAGGGCATCGGCATGGCGGCCGACCGGCTGGAACGGCTCAACGCCCGCCTGTCCGACTTCGACCCGGAGACCACGTACGACACCGAGGGCGAGGACGGTCTCGGCCTCGGCCTGTACGTCGTGGCGCGGCTCGCCCACCGGCACGGTGTCCGGGTGCGGCTGCGCGAGCAGAAGCAGGGCGGCATCGCGGCGGTCGTCGTCCTGCCCGACCCCCTGCTGGCCCCCGCCACCCCCACCGCCGTCCCCTCCTCGGTCCCCGGCGCTCCCTGCGCCGTGTCCCTGCCGGGCGCGGACGCCGAGGCCAACTCCAACGTCCTGCACGGCCGCACCGAGTCCGGCGACCCGCTGGTCGCCCTCGCGGAGAAGGCGGTGGACGGCGCGGCCCCGGCCGGCGGGGAAGCGCCGCCGGTGAGCCCCGCGGGCGCCGCCGCCGACAGCACGGACGAGTCGCAGACGCGCGTCGTTGACGGTCGCGTGCCGGACTCCACGGACGTCCCTGCGCAACCCTCCGCCCCGACTGGCGCGGACGCACCCGTGGACGGCCCGGTGGAGGACCCGGCCGCCGACACCCGCACGGGCCGCGGGGACGAGCCCGCCCCGGACCACGGGAACTCCCGTGACCAGGAGCGCGCCGACGACGTTCCGTCCGGACGCGCCGGTGGGCCGGAAACCGACCGGGAGACGGGGTCCGCGGAGGACCGTGCCGCCGACGCCACGGGCGCCACCCAACCGGCCCGTGCGGACGTTCCGGCGCCGGATCGCGCGGACGCGGTGGGCCCGCAGCGTGCGTACGGCTCCCAGGAGGACCGTGCCGCCGGCGCGGCCGTCGGCCACCCCGAGGCGGACGGCGCAGCGGGACACGCGGGCGACGAGGTCGCGGGCGTGCCGCCCGAGCGGCCGGCCGAGACGACCATGGAACTGCTGATCCCGGCCCAGCCCCAACCGGCCGCACCCACGTCCCCGCCCCCGGCCGCACGTCCGGAAGCCGCCGGCGACCCGGGGACCGACACGCACCCCGACACCGTGCGCCCGGACACCGGCACGCACCCGGCCGGCACGCACCCGCCGTTGCCCGCCGACGGGCCGGGCGCCGGAGCAGCGCGCCCGGACGACGGGCACGGGACCGGGGACGAGCCGGCCGCCGGGGTCTCCCGGGCTGCCGAGGCCGTGCGCCCGGGCGCCGGCCACGGGACCGGGGACGCGCCGGATCCGGCCGCTTCCCGGCCCGCCGGAGCCGAGGGCGCACCCCCGGACCCGGGGCACGGGTTCGGGGCCCAGCCGGCCGCCGGGGACGACCGGCCCGCCGACGACGTACGTCCCGGTGCCGGCCACGGGACCGGGGACGAGCCGGTCCCCCCGGCTCCCCGGCAGGCCGGGGCCGGGGGCGGCCGCCCGGGCGCCGGGGACGTCCCCCCGCCTCCCCGCGCGGACGCGCTGCCCCACCGGCCGGTGTCCGACGGCGGCGGCGCGGAGCACACGCGTGCCGAGGACGAGGAGCCCGTCACCGCCAAGGGACTGCCCAAACGCACGCCGAAGATCAGCGCCCCCGTCGCCGCCCCGCGCCCCCGTGCGGGCTCCGTGGACGCCGAGGCGCTGCGCCGCAGGCTGGGCGGGTTCCGCCAGGGGGCGGTCGCCGGCCGCCGGGACGTCGAGGCGGAGATCGCCGAGCGGTCCCGTACCGGCGGCCAGGAGCCGGACGGCACCCGCACACCATCCGAGGAAGCCACGGGGGGCACCGTCGAGGAGGCAAGCAGTTGACCGCGCCCAGTACCTTCGGACTGAGCAGTGAGGCCCGCAACCTGCACTGGCTGCTGACCAACCTCGTCGAGGAGGTGCCCGGCATCCTCTCCGTCGCGGTGGTCTCCTCCGACGGGCTGCTGCTGCTCTCCTCCGACGACCACCGCAACGCGCAGGCCCGGGACACGCGGACCACTCCCCGCGGCGGGCCGCGCGGCTCCGCCGCCGATCTCGCCACCGTCGTCTCCGGCATCGGCAGCCTCACCGTCGGCGCGTCCAAGCTGATGGACTCCGGCCCGGTCAAGCACACGATGGTCGCCATGGACGAGGGCAGCCTCTTCGTGATGTCGATCAGCGACGGCTCGCTGCTCGGCGTGCACGGCGGCGCGGACTGCGACATGAGCGTGGTGGCGTACCACATGGCCCTGTTCGTCGGCCGGGCCGGCCACGTCCTGACCCCCGAGCTCCGCAGCGAGCTGCGCCAGAACCTGGAGACCGAGTCCACCGGGAGTCCCCGATGAGCAGCAAGTCCAGGAAACACCTGCCGGTGCGCGGAGGTGACCGCAAACCCGCCCGGGTCCGGCCCTATTCGCTCACCGGCGGCCGTACCCGCTTCGGCCACGTCCTCCTCGTCGAGACGTTCGTCGGTGCCACGGCCGGCACCGCCGCCCTCGAAGCCGCCGAGCAGCGCAAGGAGCTGACCGGCGGGGGCCTCACCTCCCGGGTGATGCCGGAGATGCGGGCCATCGTCGAACTGTGCCGCCGCATGCGCACGGTGGCCGAGATCGCCGCGCTGCTGAAGATGCCGCTCGGTGTGGTCCGCGTGCTCCTGAGCGACCTCGCGGACCAGGGAAAGATCCGTGTCTACGGAACGGGAACCGGCCACGGCACGGGCCGCCCGGACCGTGCGTTGCTGGAAAGGGTGCTGAGTGGACTCCGCCGTCTCTGACGCCGCTCACGGCGTCTTCCCGCTCGTCGAAGAGGACGAGCCCTCCCTGCCCTGGCAGACGGACCGCACCCGCGCGCCGATCGCCACGAAGATAGTGGTGGCGGGCGGGTTCGGCGTCGGCAAGACCACGCTCGTCACCACCGTCTCGGAGATCACGCCCCTGCAGACCGAGGCGCTGATGACCGAGGCGAGCGCGGACACCGACGACCTCACCGCCACGCCGGACAAGCTCACCACCACCGTGGCCATGGACTTCGGCCGCATCACGCTCGACGACGACCTGATGCTCTACCTCTTCGGCACCCCCGGTCAGCAGCGGTTCTGGTTCATGTGGGACGACCTGGTGCGCGGCGCGATCGGCGCCGTCGTCATGGCCGACACCCGGCGGCTGAAGGACTGCTGGCCGGCGCTGGACTACTTCGAGAGCTGCGGACTGCCGTACGTCGTCGCGGTCAACCACTTCGACGGCAGTGAGCAGTTCGACGCCGAGGACGTACGGGACGCGTTGACGATCCCCCCGCACATACCTGTCATGATCATGGACGCGCGGCGTCGGATCTCGGCCATCGAGACCCTCTTGTCCCTCGTGGGCCACGCGCTCGACGAAACCCCCGAGTAGTCCCCGAGCAGCCCCCTTAGGAGCGTCCCCCGCATGCGGAAGATACTCGTCGTCGGAGCCGGCCAGTCCGGTCTCCAGCTCGCCCTCGGCCTGCAGTCGCACGGGTACGAGGTCACCCTCATGTCCAACCGGACCGCGGACGAGATCCGCACCGGGCGGGTCATGTCGACGCAGTGCATGTTCCACACGGCCCTGCAGCACGAGCGTGACCTCCAGCTGAACTTCTGGGAGTCCCAGGCCCCGAAGATCCAGGGACTCGGTGTCTCGGTCGCGGCGCCCGGCTCGTTCGCCCCGGGGCCCTCGCAGCGCGCGATCGACTGGCTGGGGCGGCTCGACGGCTTCGCGCAGTCGGTCGACCAGCGGGTGAAGATGGCCGGCTGGATGGAGACCTTCGCCCAGCGCGGCGGACAGCTGGTCATCCACGGGGCGGCCGTCGGCGACCTCGACTACTTCTCCCGCACGTACGACCTCGTGCTCGTCTCGGCCGGCAAGGGCGAGCTCGTGCGGATGTTCGGCCGGGACGCGGAGCGCTCCCCGTACAGCGAGCCGCAGCGCGCCCTCGCCGTCGCCTACGTCCACGGCATGGGCCCGCGTCCGGAGCACCCGGACACGGAGGCGGTCCGCTGCAACCTGGTCCCCGGTGTCGGCGAGATGTTCATCATGCCGACCCTCACCACCTCGGGCCGCGCCGACATCCTGTTCTGGGAGGGCGTACCCGGCGGCCCGCTGGACGCCTTCAAGGACGTCAAGGACCCCGCCGAACACCTCTCCCTGACCCTGGAACTCATGGAGACGTTCCTCCCGTGGGAGTACGCGAGGGCCACCAAGGTCGAACTGACCGACGCCGGAGGCACCCTCGCGGGACGCTACGCCCCCACCGTCCGCAACCCCGTCGGCCGGCTGCCCTCCGGCGGGCTCGTCCTCGGGGTCGCCGACGTGGTCGTCGCCAACGACCCGATCACCGGGCAGGGCTCCAACTCCGCCTCCAAGTGCGCCGCCTCCTACCTCTCCTCGATCCTCGAGCACGGCGAGAAGGAATTCGACGAGGAGTGGATGCGGGCGACCTTCGACCGCTACTGGGAGACCGCCCGGCACGTCACCAAGTGGACCAACACCATGCTCGCCCCGCCGCCGGAGCACGTCCTGAACCTGCTCGGCGCCGCCGGTCAGCTCCAGCCCGTCGCCGACCGCTTCGCCAACGGCTTCAACAACCCGGCCGACTTCGAGAACTTCTTCTACGACCCGGAGAAGACCGGCGCCTACCTGGCGGAGGTCTCGGGCGCGTAGCCGGCGGAGTATCCCTCGTCCGGCCCGTCCGTCGCCCCTTCGGGGAGCTCCGGCGGCACGTACGCCGCTAGGGGCTCCCCCTCCGGGTCGGGGCGCACGGCACCGAGCACCGGGTTGGCGGCGACCGGGGAGACCTTGACCTTCGCGCCCGGCCGTGGCGCCTGCACCACCATGCCGTCGCCGAGGTAGAGCGCCACGTGCGTGGCCTCCGGGAAGTACACGACGAGGTCCCCCGGCCGCAGGTCCCCCAGCTCGATCCGCTCCAGCCGGGCCCACTGCTCCTGGCTGGTCCGGGGGACCGGCGTCCCGGCGGCGCCCCACGCCTCGGAGGTCAGCCCCGAGCAGTCGTACGCCGCCGGCCCCTCCGCCCCCCACTCGTACGGCTTGCCGAGCTGCGCCACGGCGTACCGCACCGCTCGTTCGCCCGCCGCGGTCGGAGGCGCGCCCACGCTGCTCAGGGCTCCGGAGGCGACCAGCTCCTCCTGCGCCTTCGCGACCCTGCGGTCCTCCAGTTCGGCCAGCGCTGCGAGCTGCCCGGCGCTCAGCGAGGCCAGCAGCTCCTCGACCTCGCGGAGCCGTGTGCGCACCTCGTCCCGCTGCTTCCTGCTCCGCTCGGTGAGGGCGCGCCGCTCGGCGAGTGCTTCGCGGGCCCGCCGGGCCAGCTCGCCGGCCGCCTTCTCCTCACCGGTGAGCCGGCCCACCGTCTCCGCCCGCTCTCGCGCCAGCCGGCCGATCACCCGCCCCTGTTCGAGCGCGCGCTGGGGATCACGGGCCAGCAGCAGACGGACGTACGGGGAGAAGCCGGTGACGCTCTGGTACTGCTGCCTGGCGAGCCGTCCGGCCGCTCCCCGGCTGTCGCTCAGGGAGGTGCGGGTGCGGGCGAGGGCGTGCTCCAGCCGCTCGGTCTCGGCGCGCTGCCTCTTCAGCCGTTCCTCGGTGGCGTTGTAGGACTCGGTGGCCTTCCCGGCCTCCCGGTACAGGGTCTGAAGATCCGTCAGCAGCTCCGCCACGGAGCGCCCGCCGGAGCCGGCCGCGCCGCCGCCCGGCTCCGGGACGGCCGTCGCGGACACGGACGAGAGTGCGGTCCCGGCCGCCAGCGCCGCCGTGCACACCAGACGCAGAAGCATTCCTGACACGCCATCACCTCCGACGCGGGGCGGTCCGTCCGCTCCGCATCGCGAGCATCGGGCGGGCCGGCGCGGCCCGCCCGGCGAGTGTGCGCGGTTCGGCGCAACGGGGTCACCCGTCGGCGTCGTCCGGCTTGCCCGGCGGCGTGGCGTCTGGATCGGACGCGGGCTTCGACCACGGCCACCTCGGCCGCCGGGAAGCCGGCCCCGCCGGGTCGTGCAGGTACTTCCACCCCCGGGTCAGGCCGGTCCGCGAGCTCTGCGCGCGGGGCACCCGCCGGTAGACCAGCACCGTGGGCGGGCCGCCGTCCGGGGCGGGGACGGGGATGCGGTACGTCTTGGGCGGGTGCCCGGTGATGCCCAGCAGCACGGGCAGGACACGCCCGTCCATGGGCCCGCCCTCGAAGGGGGTGTCTTGGCTCTTCACCTCACCAGTTTCGGCCATCGCACGCGGAACCGGCCGCGGTGGTCCCTGGGCCTCGGCGTCCGGCTGCGGTGATCCCCCGACTCCGGATCCTGGCGGTCGGCCGCGGCGGGCTCCGGCCCTCGGCGTCCGGCGGCGGATCCTGGGCCCCGGACCCTGGCGACCCGCCGCGGTGGTCCCTGGACCCCGGACCCCGGCGTCCAGCCGTGGCGGACCCCGGGCCCGGCGTCTCAAAGCTCCGCGGCTAGTGTCCCCACCAGCGCGTCGGTCTGCGCGTCGCGCCGCGCGGTGACCAGCAGCACCGCGACGAACTGCTCCACCAGCCAGTCCCGCAGCTCCTCCAGCGGCGGCTGCTTGTCCTCGTCGAGCCAGATCAGCGAGGCCGCCTCCACGGCGGTGATCCACATCCTGATGGTCATCCGCAGCCGGGGGCCGGGCCCGGTGACACCGAGATGGCTGAGGATGTGCTCGGCGGCGGCCCGCCGCACCCCGTCCACGATCGCGGTGGTACGGGACGTCTCCACCACGCTGCCGCCCTGGAGCAGGGCGCTGAAGCCGGCGTCGTGCTGGTCGACGAAGGCGAGGTAGCGGTCGAGGGCCCGGGACAGCCGGGGCAGCAGCCGGCCCTCGTGCGGCTCGTCGAAGCAGTGCCGCAGCTCGTCGGCGGCGGACATCAGGGCCGCCTCGTACAGCTGCTGCTTGCCGCCCGGGAAGTACCGGTAGACCAGGGGCCGTGACACACCGGCCGCCTCCGCCACGTCGTCCAGCGACACCTCCTCCGGGGCGCGGTGCGCGAAGAGGGACAGCGCGGCCTCGAGCAGCTGGCTGCGGCGCTCCTCGACGCCGAGCCGCCGGTAGGCGGGGGTGGAAGCCTGCGGAGTCATGCCCGCAGCGTAACCGCCCGCCCAGGCCGACCGCCCGGGTCCGGACCTAGGACAGCAACCCGGACGAAACCCACAGCCGCCGCCCGACCCCGCGCAGCACGCCGATGTCGTCCAGGAAGTCCGTGAGCCGCTTCGCCCCCTGCCGCATCACGTCCCGCCGGTGCCCGCTCGCCCTCACCTCGGCGACGGCCTCCCGCCGGTCGAGGCCGACCTGGGTGTACACCTCGGGGTTCACGAACGCCACGGAGAACACCCGGGCGAACTCCCCCGAGGTGAGCCGGGTGAACTCCTGGGACCACTTCGGGGCGGTCACCATCTGGCGCCGCAGCTCCTCGCGGGCGTAGCGCACGTGCCGGGCCTCCTCGACGACGTGGATGCGCGTGACGCCCCGGATGAGCGGCTGGACCCGCTCGTCCGGGAAGGTCAGCCGCTGCATCCAGTCCAGGACCTCCTCGCCGAGCAGCGTCGCCGTGAAGGAGCCGGGCGTGGTGGAGACCGTCTTGAACAGCCGGCCGAGGTTCTGGTGCACCCGGCTGACGGGGTACCAGGGCGTGCCGCCGCGCGTGACGACGCGGGCGAACATCTTCGAGTGCCGGCACTCGTCCTCGATCTCGGTGAGGGCGTAGCGCACGTGCGCGCTGGTGGCGTCCTTGTCGTAGATGTGCCGCACCAGGAGCTGCATCAGGATCAGCTCGAACCAGATGCCGAGCGAGGCCAGCGCGGCCGCCTCGTGCCGGGAGAGCAGGATGCGCTGCTCCTCGCTCATCCGCCGCCACATCGGGGTGCCGTACAGCGACACCAGCTCCGGCGGCCAGAACCACTTGCCCTCCTCGAAGGGCGCCTCCCAGTCCAGGTCCTTCTCCGGGTCGAAGGAGTGCCGGGCCGACGCCTCGAGCAGCCGCCGGGCCACCTGCTCCCGGTCCTTGAGCGTTCCGAGCGCGTCCCGCAGACCGTCGACCGCGTCCGCATCCGTCAGGGTCGTCATGGCGGCTCCACCTCAGGGCATCTCGTGCTGCCGGCAGGTCACCCAGTTATGAGACTACTTGTCAGCAGGGCCGTCAATCCCCTGGGCGGGAGTTGTCGACGACGGTGATGTGCCTGGGTGGCGTCAACGCCGCACCACGTGGTCACCCGATGGAGCGCACCGTCCGTGACCGGTCTGGGTACGCTGAGTGCGTCCGTCAGGCTCCGGCACATGGGAGCGATCATGAGCGCCGCACGCGACTACGGGCTGGACGACGACTACGAGTGGCCCCGTCCGCCGGTGGGCGGCTGGACGGCGGATGATCTGGACAAGCTTCCCAACCTGCCTCCGCACACGGAGCTGATCGACGGGAGCCTTGTCTTCGCGAGTCCGCAGACCCGTTTCCACTCACGCGCCATGTGGTTGTTCGAAACCAGGCTGCGGGAGCAGGCCCCGGACGGGTGGGACGCCATCCGGGAGATGACCATCAAGCTCAACAAGCGCAATCGGCCGGAGCCCGACGTCCTGGTGGTTCGCGAGAACGCCGACACCGGCCCGAGGCAGACGTGGTTCCGTCCGGAAGACGTCCTGGTCGCGGTGGAAGTCGTCTCCGACGACTCGGAGGACCGTGACCGCGAGGTGAAACCGCGGAAGTACGCGGCCGCGGGAATTCCGCACTACTGGCGCGTCGAGCAGAACGACGGACTCCCCGTGGTCTACGTCTACGAACTGGACCCGATGACCACGTCGTACGTCCCCATGGGCATCTTCCACAACCGGCTCAAGCTCACCGTCCCGTTCCCCGTCGACATCGACCTCACCGCTGTCGGCCGCCGCCGCTAGACCGGGCAGCCCAGCCCTTCCGGTGCGTCACCCGGTACCGGCTCCGCGCCTCCCGGCGGGAACGGCGCGCGCAGCGTGAAGGCATGGGGGGTGGGGCCGTTGGTGCGGAGGTGGAGGAGGCGGGACTCGGCCTCCGCGACCGTGGGGCGGTGGCCCGCCGGGACCCACCACAGGGTCACCATCGCCTCCTCGACCCGCTCGAACCACTCCCGCCGCCGGGCCATCATCTCCCGGTGGCGGCCCCCGTACATGAAGGCCGTCAGCGCGTGGGTGTCCCGCCACACCGACAGGTTGACGATCAGCCACGGGTCGTCGAAGACGGAGATGTCCGTCGCGTCGCCCCCCTCGCTCTTCAGCCGCCAGACGAAACCGTCGGCGGACTCGGCGTCCGCGTTCACCGGGTCGAGTCCGTCGACGAAGTCCTTCAACTGCGGTGAGTCCAGCGGGGCTTTGAGGCGGGCTATGTTCACCTGGGCGAGTTCGTACGCGGTCGCGGCTTCGGTCATGCACCGGACGTTAGGCCGGGAACGCGGTGTTCCGGGACCCCCGTCTCATCAAGTGGGCCTTGCTGCCTACGAGTTCAGCACCGCCTCCATCACCGCCCGCGCGATCGGCGCGGCCGTCCCGCCCCCGCTGATCTCCCGCCGGTTCGCGGCCGCGTCCTCCACCACCACGGCCACGGCCACCTTCGGCTCCATGTCCTCCTCGCGCTGCCCCCAGGAGATGAACCAGGCGTACGGCGTACCGGAGTTGCCCAGACCGTGCTGGGCCGTGCCGGTCTTGCCGCCGACCACGGCACCGGGGACCGCGGCCTTCCTGCCCGTGCCGTCCTCCACCACGCCCCGCATCAGCTCCCGCAGCCGCAGGGCCGTGGCGGGATGCATGGCCCGCCGTACCGGGCTGGAACCCGCCGTCGACACCGTGCCACCGCCCGCCCGCGTCGTCCGCTCCACCAGGTACGGCTCCCGCACCTGCCCGCCGCCCGCCACGGCCGCCGCCACCATCGCCATCTGCAGCGGCGTGGCGCGCGTGTTGTACTGCCCGATCGACGCCAGCGCCAACTGTGCCCGGTCCACCGTGGTGTCGAAGGTGCTGCGCGCCACCGGGAAGGGGATGCGCAGGCCGTCGTCGTTGAAGCCGAAGCTCCGCGCCGTGTCCTTCATCCCCTCCACCCCCGTGGCCACCCCGAGCCCGGCGAAGACCGTGTTGCACGACCACACGAACGCCTCCCGCAGCGTGGCGTCCTCGCAGCCCTCGGACCCGTTGGTCAGCCGGGTCGTCGTCCCCGGCAGGGTGTACGGGTCGGGGGAGTCGGTCGGCTCGTCCAGGCCCTTGACCACCCCCGCGTCCAGCGCCGCCGCCGCGGTGACCACCTTGAAGGTGGAGCCCGGCGGATAGGTGCGCCGCACCGCCCGGTTCAGCATCGGCCGGTCCGGATCGGCGTTCAGCCGCGCCCAGGCGTCCCGCGCCGTCCGGCCGTTGCCGGACAGCAGCGCGGGATCGTACGAGGGGACCGACACCAGCGCCAGGATCCGCCCGGTCGACGGCTCCACCGCCGCCACCGCACCCTTCCGCGAGCGCAGCCCCTCGAACGCCGCGCGCTGCGCCGCCGGGTCGATCGTGGTCACCACGTCGCCGCCCGCGTTGCGGGAGCGGGTGAACTCGTTCCACCGGGGGAGCGGCGCGAGCAGCGGGGCCGCGCCGGAGAGCAGCCCGTCCTCGGTGTGCTCCAGCAGCGTGGTGCCGTACTGCTGCGAGGCGAATCCGGTCACCGGCGCGTACAACGGCCCCTCGGTGTACGTCCGTTCGTAACGAAGGTGCTCACCGGTGTCCCGTGACCCGGTGACCGGCCGGCCGGCGACCAGGATGTCGCCACGTGGCTGCTGGTAGCGGGAGATGGCGTCACGGCGGTTGGCCGGGTTGGCCTCGTAGGCACCGGCGTGCAGCACCTGCACGCGGGCGGCGTTGACCAGCAGGGCGACCAGCAGCAGGGCGCAGAACAGCGCGGCGTGCCGGATGTGGCGGGTCACCGGCCTCGCCCCCCGCCGGCCTGCCGCCGCGCACAGTCGCTCAGCCGGACCAGCAGCGCCACAATCGTCCAGTTGGTCACCACCGACGAGCCGCCCTGCGCCAGGAACGGCATCGCCATCCCGGTCAGCGGGATCAGCCCGGTGACCCCGCCCGCGATGACGAAGACCTGGAGCGCCACGAGGGAGGCGAGGCCCACGGCGAGCAGCCGGCCGAAGGGGTCGCGCAGGGCCAGTCCGGCCCGGTAGCCGCGCTCCACCAGCAGCCCGTACAGCAGGATGATCGCGCACAGTCCGGCCAGGCCCAGCTCCTCCCCGGCTGTCGCCAGGATGAAGTCGGACTTGACCGCGAAGCCGATGAGCACCGAGTGCCCGAGCCCGAGCCCGGTGCCGAGGACGCCGCCCTCCGCGAAGGCGAACAGCGACTGGGCGAGCTGGTTCGGGCCCTCACCCGCCTCGATGGAGGCGAACGGGTGCAGCCAGGTCTCGATCCGGTGGTGGACGTGCGGCTCGTAACGCCCCACGGCCACCGCGCCCAGCGAGGCCAGCAGCAGCCCCACCGCGATCCAGCCGGTGCGGCCGGTGGCGACGTACAGCATGACCACGAACAGGGCGAAGAACAGCAGCGAGGTGCCGAGGTCCCGCTCCAGGACCAGGACCCCCACGCTGACCAGCCACACGGCGACGATCGGCCCGAGCACCCGCCCGGTGGGCAGCTGCAGGCGCCAGATCCGGCGGCCCGCGTAGGTGAGGGCGCTCCGGTTCGCCGCGAGGTAGGCGGCGAAGAACACCGCCAGCAGCACCTTCGCGAACTCGCCCGGCTGGATGGAGAATCCGGCGACCCGGATCCAGATCCGGGCCCCGTTCACCGCCGGGAAGAGGATCGGCACCGTCAGCAGGACGAGCGCGACGGTGACGCACAGGTAGGTGTAGCGCTGGAGCACCCGGTGGTCGCGCAGCACCAGGACGACCGAGGTGAACAGCGCCACTCCCAGCGTCGACCAGATGAGCTGGGCCGGGGCGGCCGGCTCGCCCGGCGCCTCCAGGTCGAGCCGGTAGATCAGCACCAGGCCCAGGCCGTTGAGCAGGACCCCGATCGGCAGCGGCAGCGGATCGGCGTGGGGGGCGCGCCAGCGCACCGCCAGGTGCGCGACCAGGGCGAGCACACCGAGCCCGGCGCCGTAACCGGCGGCGCCGGGCGGGACGGTGCCGTTCCTGGCGAGGCCGACGGCGCAGTATCCGTACACCGACAGCGTCACCGCCAGGACGATCAGGGCGAGCTCGACGCCACGGCGCCGGGGGAGGCCCCGGGCGGTGGGCGTGGGCGGATCCGCCGTCGCCAGGGTGATACCGGCCTTGCTCATGTCCGGAACTTACCGAAGGGGGATTGTTCGCGCGCTTCGCCCGTCAGCACCAGCGTGGCGCGGCGCCGATGTTGTCGATGTGACCGGCCGGGCCCCACGCCCAGGTGCCGTCCGTGAGGAGGTACCAGAGGGGGTTGCCGTTCACCTTGTCGCCGGGGACCTTGCAGAAGATCGAGACGACCTCACCCTTGTGGGCGTACCGGATGATGTGCGCACCCCGGTTCGGGGCGGTGCGCAGGGCCAGCCTGTGGGCCGTGACGCGGCCCTTGTACTGGCCCTGGTCGCCGTGGTTCCCGCCGGCCGGGTTGTTCCCGAAGCCGTTGCCGCCGGACTGCTGGCCGGAGCCGTTGTCGTGGCCGCCGTTTCCACCGTTGCCGCCGGACTGCTGGCCGGAGCCGCTGTCGTAGCCGCCGTTGCCGCCGCTCTGCTGGCCGGAGCCACCACTGTCGCCGGTGCCGTTTCCGCCCTGCTGGCTCCAGTCGCCCTGGCCGCCCCCCTGGTTCGGGTCGTCGGCGGCGACGGCGGGGGTGACGGCGGCCGCGACCGCGAGGGCCCCGGCGGCAAGAGCCATGGGCAGTCGGCGGGCGAACGGGGAACGCGGAGCCATGGCGAAACCTCCATGTAGGGGACGAAACGGGTCATGGATGACTTGTCGCCACACTAGGAGCGTCCCCCGGCACCCCGCCCGCCCTGCTGCGCCATCGGGGACGGCACTGCGCCATCGGGGACGGCACTGCGCCATCGGGGACGGCACTGCGCCCTCCGGGGCGCGCCGCCCGCCGGTGACTACTCCGTCAGCTCCTCCGGCAGTCGCACCGTCGCCGGTCCTGCCCGCAGGTAGTCGGTGAACAGCTCGTTGTGCAGGGCCCAGGAGGAGCGGCGGGAGCGGATCAGCCGGATCGCCGCCTCGGCGGTACGGCCCCGGCGCATCAGCGCGTGGGCCACCACCAGACCGGAGCGGTTGTACCCGTGGAAGCAGCGGACGAGGACCCTGCGGCCGTCGTCCAGCGCCTCGCACGCCGCCTCGGCGAGCCGGATCACGCCCGCGAGCTGCGTCCCGTCCAGCGGTCCGTCGGGGATCGGCCACACCTGGTGCCCGATGCCGGGCTCCGGGCCGTGCCCGGGCAGCCGCAGCAGCGTCTGCACGAGATCGAACTGCCGGTGCACCACGACGGACTCCAGCCGTCCGGACGGGCCCCGGAACTCGTGGCCGCCCATCCACAGACCGGGCACGATCTCGTTCCACGGGCTGTCCGGAGCCGGTACGCCGGGTCGCTTCCCGCGGGTACGCAACGACGCCTCCCCACCATGACCGCCCACCTCCTCCCAAGGTATCCGGCTTGTTGCCCCGGGAGCACCCGCCTGCTCCCATGGACGTGAGGTGAGGTCGCATGGACCGGCTGCGCGTCGTACCGACCCGGCGGCACGGCCGGGAGCTGCTCCACGTCTGCCTCCCGGACGGCCGGGCGGTCGCCTGGTACGACCGGGCGGCAGCCCGGGTGAACCTGCTCGGCGAGGACCACGAGCAGGACGTCCTCACCGCACTCGGCCCCTTCCTCACCGGCCCCGTGTCGGTCGGCCCGCCCCCGGTCCCCACCCCCGCCGAACTGGCCCGCCTCTCCCTGCACCCCGACGACGATCTCGCACCGAACCGCCCCGGCGAGGCACTGCTGATCGCCCTCGACCGCCGTCCCGTCCCGGCCCGCCGCCTGCGCCCCGACCCCCGCCGCAGGGCCCTCGCCGCGCAGCAGGCCGTGGGCGAGGCACTGGACCGCGCGGAGGGCGCCGGCCGGTACACCCTGCACTCGGTCCCGCTGCCCGGCGGCGACCACATCCACCACCTGCTGATCGGCCCCGGCGGCCTGTACGCCGTCCACGCCCTGTACGCCCGCGGACAGCGGGTCGCGGTCGCCGACCCCGCAGTCGCCCTGGGCCGGCACCGGCCGTACCCCCTGCTGCACCGGGTCCGCTCCGACGCCGACCGGGCCTCCCACGCCCTCACCGCGCAGGTCCGCCCGGTGCTCGTCCTGGTCGGCGCGGCGGCCGTGACGGTCCCGGCCCCGCCCCGCGGGGTGCGTGTCCTGACGGACGCCGACCTGCCGTCCCTGGCCCGTACGGGCGGCGTCCTGAAACCGGCCGACGTGGAGACCCTGCACGCCATGGCCCGGGACCGGAACACCTGGACCCGGCTGTAGGGGGCGGCCCCGTCGGGGGCGCGGCACGACCCAACGGGCCCCTCACCCCCCGTTCAGGACGGCGCGGCGACGGGACGGCACCCGGCGGGCCGTCCCGTCGCCGCGCTCTCACGGCCGTCTCACGGCAGCCGGCCCGCGCCGTTCCGGTCCAGCAGGGGCGCCAGCAGGTCGCCGTGGTCCTGGACCCGGGGGCCGAGGTCCGGGGCGGTCAGGGCCAGCCCCCCGGGGGACCGGCAGCCCTCGACCTCGTCCCAGGTCACCGGCGCCGACACCGACGGTTCGGGCCGGGCGCGCAGCGTGTACGGGGTGGCCGTCGTCTTCCGGGCGGCGTTCTGGCTCCAGTCGACGAAGACCTTCCCCGGCCTGAGGCTCCGGGTCATCCGGTGCAGCACCAGACGGGGCATGGCCTTCTCCGCCTCCACCGCCAGCCGCTTGGCGTAGTCCGACACCTGCTCGGAGGAGGAACCGCGCACCGCGGCCAGCAGATGCAGCCCCTTCGACCCGGAGGTCTTGGCGTACGCCTCGACGCCGTCCGCCGCGAGCCGCTCCCGCAGCCACACCGCGACCTCGCAGCAGTGCACGATCGTCGCCGGCGCCCCCGGGTCCAGGTCGAACACGATCCGGTCGGCCTGCCCCGGGTCGCCGATGAGCCACTGGTGCGTGTGGAACTCGGTGACCAGGTTCGCCGCCCACATCAGGCTCGGCAGATCCTGCACCAGCACCATCCGGGCCGGCCCCTCGGACCTCGGCACCTCGGCGGTGGTGACCCATTCGGGCGTACCCGGCGGCACGTTCTTGGTGAAGAACACCTGGCCGTCGGGCCCGTCCGGATACCGCAGGAAGGACACCGGCCGGTCCCGCAGGTGCGGCAGCAGCACGTCGGCGACGGTCGCGTAGTAGTGCAGTACCTCCGCCTTGGTGAACCCGGTGGCGGGATACAGCACCTTCTCCAGATTGCTGAGCGCGAGCCGCCGCCCCTCCACCTCAGTCATGGGCGCCATACGATGAGAATCTCACGCAAACCACGACATAAGCCCCGACAGTGATCGGCAGACGACCGGAAAGGTGCTGCACGTGAGATCCATCTGGAACGGCGCGATCTCGTTCGGCCTGGTCAGCATCCCGATCAAGCTGGTGAACGCCACCGAGAGCCATGCGATCTCCTTCCGCCAGATCCACACCGAGGACGGCGGCCGGATCCGGTACCGCAAGTTCTGCGAACTGGAGGACCGCGAGGTCACCGGACAGGAGATCGGCAAGGGCTACGAGGACGCGGACGGCACGATCATCCCCATCACCGACGAGGACCTCTCCGCCCTGCCGCTCCCCACCGCCAAGACCATCGAGATCGTCGCCTTCGTCCCCGAGGAGCGGATCGACCCCCTCCAGATGGACGCGGCGTACTACCTGGCGGCGGGCGGGGCCCCGGCGGCCAAGCCGTACACACTCCTGCGCGAGGCGCTGAAGCGGAGCAACAAGGTGGCCATCGCCAAGTACGCCCTGCGCGGGCGGGAGCGCCTCGGCATGCTCCGGGTGGTCGGCGACGCCATCGCCATGCACGGACTGCTCTGGCCGGACGAGGTCCGCGCCCCCGAGGGCGTCGCACCCGACGCCGACGTCACGGTCCGCGACAAGGAGCTGGACCTGGCGGACGCCCTGATGGACACCCTCGGCGAGGTCGACCTGGAGGACCTGCACGACGAGTACCGGGAGGCGGTCGAGGAGGTCATCGCCGCGAAGGCCTCCGGCGAGGCCCCGCCGGAGTCGCCCGCCCCGGAGCGCGGCGGCAAGGTCCTGGACCTGATGGCCGCCCTGGAGAACAGCGTCCGCGCGGCCCGCGAGTCCCGCGGGGAGGGGCCGGAGGAGGAGGCCGAGGTCAAGAACCTTCCACAGCGCGCCACGTCCCGCTCGTCGCCCAAGGAGACCGGGGGCAAGAAGTCCACGTCGACGGCGAAGAAGGAGACGGCGTCCTCGCCCCGCAAGTCGGCGTCGAAGACGAGCCAGGCCGAGAAGAAGACCACGGCGAAGAGCACGTCCAAGGCGACGGCGAAGAAGACGCCCGCGAAGAAGTCCCCCGCCAAGAAGACGACGTCCCGCAAACGCTCGGCCTGACCGGGCGCCGGGACCGGGACCCGGACGCATCCACCGACGGAGTCGCACAGGAGAGCGGCCATCGGCACCCGAGAACCCGCCCCGCACGGCACCATGTGACGCATGGCCGACGACAACCCCATCGTGAACACCCACCAGTTCGAGGCGTGGAACGGCTACGAGGGCCGACACTGGGCCACACACCAGTCCCGCTACGACGCCCTCAACGACCCCGCCAACACCCCGCTCCTCGGCGCCGCCCGCATCCGCGACACGGACACCGTCCTGGACATCGGCTGCGGCAACGGCCGCCTGACCCGGCTGGCCGCCCGCACCGCGCACCACGCCGTGGGCGTCGACCTGTCCGCCCCCATGCTGGAACGCGCCCGCGAGTCCGCCGCCGACGAGCACCTCACCAACGTCACCCACATCCAGGCCGACGCCCAGGTCCACCCGTTCGACCGCGCGTCCTTCGACGTCGCCGTGAGCCGCTTCGGCGTCATGTTCTTCGCCGACCCGGTCGCCGCGTTCGCGAACATCGGCCGCGCCCTGCGCCCGGGCGGCCGCCTGGCCTTCGTCTGCCCGCAACCGTTCACGGCCATGGACCAGTCGGTGATCTTCACCGCCGTCGCCGGCCACGTCAGGCTGCCCGACTTCTCCGAGAAGCAGGAAACGGGCCCGGCCGCCTTCGCGGACCCCGCCCGCACCACACACGTCCTCGGCGGAGCCGGCTTCGACCGCATCGCCGTGGAGCCGCTCGAAGTGGTGCAGCGGTGGGGCACGGACGCGGCGGACGCCGCCGACTTCCTCTTCGGCTGGGGCCCCATGCGCCACTGGCTCCGCGACGCCACCCCCGCCTCCGTCGCCGACGCCCACCGAGCGGCCACGGCCGCCTTCCACACCTACGCGACCGACGAGGGCGTCGACCTCGTGGCCCGCTACTGGCTGGTGACCGCCACCTGGCCCGGCACCGACCACCCGCACCACGCCTGACCCCCACCGAAGGCGCCACCCGCCCCGAACACGACCCGGGGCGGACCGTCTCCCCGTCCCTTCCATGAACGTCCGTGAACTCTCCGGACGTGACGCTCGGTTCCGGGGTGATGAGCGGCTTGTCACGGCCTTTCAGGTGACTCTGATTCACCATGCAGGTTGATGGAGAGGCGTATATCGGATCATCCTTGGCTTTATGAGCCTCGTCTCCCCTTCCTGCAACGTGCCCGCTCTGAGCGATCACGCCCATGACTGGGCCCTGGTCGATGTCGAGACCTCAGGACTCGTTCCCCGGCGAGACCGGATGCTGTCCGTCGCGGTTATCACGATCGGTCCGGAGGGTGAGCAGACCGGGGAGTTCTCAACGCTGCTCAACCCGGGGCGCGACCCGGGGCCGGTGGAGGTACACGGGCTCACCGCCGAACGGCTGCAGAACGCACCGACCTTCGATCAAGTAGCCGGACAGATCGGCGAAATGCTGCAGGGTCGGGTGCTGGTCGCCCATAATGCCCAGTTCGACTACGACTTCCTCGCCTACGAGTTCGCGCGGGCGAGGATGTGGCTGCCGGTGTCACAGCGGCTGTGCACGCTGGCTCTGACCCGCCAGGTGGATCCGCCCACGGAGGACATGAAGCTCGGCACTCTCGCCGCCCACTACGGCATTCCCCAACAGCGCGCTCACGACGCGCTGGACGATACGCGGGTGCTTGCCGGGATCCTGAGGGCCTCGTTGCGCGAGGCTGCCCGGCTCGATCTGCCCCTGCCTATGGTGGCCTGCCCACCCCGAGCGGAATCCCGGTTCACCCCGAAGCCGCCGAAGACTCCCTGCGCCTACCGCAATCCGGGACGTATGGCTGCCGGCGGGCCGCTCCAGCAAGGCATGAAGGTCGCGATCACCGGAGAGACCGTGCTCGCCCGGGCGGAGTTGGTCGGGCGGGCGGTCGCCACCGGGCTGAACATGATGACCTCTGTCAGCCGCCACACCAGCGTGCTGGTCACCAACGAGACCGCGGCCGAATCGGCGAAGGCTCGACGTGCACTCGCGGAGGGCGTGCCGGTCATCGACGAGCAGACCTTCCTTCGGCTGCTGGCCGACGTGCGGCCGGGGACCACACACGAGGCCACGGGCATCAGCGTCGCCCCGGCGGCCGAGCCGGAAGCAAAGCAGACTGCGCCCGCGCATCCGGTGACCGCCCCGTCCCCTGTCGCGGTGCCCGCCCCGGGAACAGCGGTACCACCCACGGCCTCCCTCCACGTGTCGGTTCCCGCGCCACGCACGTCGGATCCCTCCGCCGAAACCTCGGACAACCCCTTGGCGGGGCGTCGGGTACTGGTGCTGGGTGGCATCCACGCCGACGCCGCGGCAGCCCGTACCCGTGTCGTCGAGTTGGGCGGGTCAGCGGCGATCAACCTGTCCGCCAGCGTCACCGATGTCGTGCTCCTGCCGGGCGGGGAGAACGACCGCCGCATGGGGCGCATCACCGCCCTTGAACTGCCCGTGCACGACCCGCACTGGCTCACCTCTCCGACCGCGACGGACCGGAACGCGGTGGCTCTCCGGCCTCAGGAACCGCACGTGATGCCGAGAGGCGGCGTCATCGACCTGCCCGTCCCGCACGACAGGACCGCGCGGGAGTGGTACGTCACCGCCGGCTGGGCTCCGCGGTCCGACTGCGAGATCGACGTCGTCGCCTTCCTCCTCGACGACGACGAACAGGTCACTTCGGACCAGGACTTCATCTTCTACGGAGCCCCGGAAAGCCCCGCCGGGACGGTGCGTCTGTTGACCGGGGGTCCTGCCGAACAGACCATCGCCCTCGACCTGACATCCCTGCCACCCGCGACGCGGAAAATCGTCGTCGCCGCAGCCATCGACGGCACCGCCACCTTCGGGACCGTAGGCGCGGTACAGATCGGCATGGCCCCTGGCAGCAGCGCGGCACCTCTCGCCAGGGCGACCCTGGACGCCGCCACCACCGAACGCACGATGCTGCTCGCGGAGATCTACCGCAGGGGACACGTCTGGCGCCTTCGCGCCGTCGGTCAAGGCTACGACCACGGCCTCGACGCCCTCGCACGCGGATACGGAGTCGACGTCGCCGGCTGACAGACGCCCTTCTGGCCGGGAGGGTAGAAGTCATGCGCCTCACCTGCCCCGCGCTTTTGCAGTCCGGTAGGTGTTTGCGCGCGCTCAGCAGACGGGCGCAGCCGGATGAGTCGCCATACCCTGTTCCAACCGTGTCACGCCCGGCCAACGGGATCTTCACTTCCGACCCAACTGCGGCAATGAAGTGCTATATCCGTCTCAGAGAGGTGCTCGGCATCACACGGGAGAACGCACTTCATAGCACTCGGTTCCATTCTCACCCCGAAGCACGCCCGCAGCTACGTGCCCACGCAGGGCTCCACGACGTCGGGTGTACAGGACGCGGGATTCGCCACCGAATGGCACCTGGAAGCCGCCGGCCGCCCGCGGCTCACCATCCACGACACGCGGTGGGACAGCGGCGAGAGGGACGTGGTTCTCCAGCAGGTGCCGTTATTACCAGAGATGCCCGCCGCACTGGCCAACCTGCACGGTCGGCATCGGGCCGGAATCACCGAGGTGTCGGCGGAGCGCCGCCGCATCACGGCCTTCCTCTCTCTGCCCCAGCCGGACGGCAGGCCGCGGCAGAAGCGGGCCCTGACCACGGCACAACTGGCGGAAGGCTGCGGAAGCGCGTTGCTGTGCGAACTGGTGGCTCGCCCCGGCGTGTCACTCACCCCGTCCTTCGACCCGACGGACCCCCAGGACACCGAACGCTTCCAGCACGCGGTCGTCTTCGACGACGAGGACCGGGAGACACCCGCCATCGCCTACGTACTCACCCGACTCATGCCGACGCTGCGGCACACCGGTTGGAGCGGCGACGAATGAGGGACCGGCTTCACCTGAGCCGCCAAATGCGGTGTCCGGGGCAGCGCTACCCGCGGTCGGACACGTCCGCGCGGGATCTCCTCGATGGGACGCCGGTCCGCCACCGCGCGGGGGCGCGGCAGCACCCGCTCGGCGCCGAAGTACTCAGACCGGCCCTCGCCCGTCACTCGACGTACTCAGCTGACGAGCAACAGGACGAGCGGTGCGAGGCTCGACGCACGCCCTCAGATTTTGATCACGGTGACGCGACCGCCGCACAGAGCCGCGACGTCCTCAGGATCCGAGGTCAGGACCGTCACGGGGCCGGGCGAGGCGAGGGCGGTGGCACTGAGCATGGCGTCGATGGCGTACTTGTGGCCGTGCAGGCCGGCGTCAGCGAGGAGCGCGGCGGCTTGCACGGCGATCGACTCGGTGACCGGTTCGACGATGAGGCGCGAAAGGGTCCACTCCAGGGCCGGGCGGTTGATCCGGGGATGCACTACTTCTACGAGGGTGGCCGCCGAAGTGATCACGCGTAGATCATCGGCGCGGGCCAATGCGAGCCATCCGGTCACTGCACGGTCTCGCAGGACAGCCTTGGCCAGCCCTTCGCTGTCAAGGACCAGGGTGCCGCCGGGGACGGCCGGGGAACGAGTCACGCCGCGTTCGCTCCCCCTTGTGTCTGCTGCTCACGCGCCTGGTGTAGCTGCTCCCGCAAGGACTGCACCTCTTCGTCTGTAATCGGTCCATGCTCGGCCTCGGCCACCTGGATCACCTCATTGAGGTTGTCCCGTTCGATCTGGCGGGCGACGGCCGCGGCCACATAGGCGGACAGGCCTGAGGGGCCGCTTCGTGCTTTGGCGGCCTCGGCGATGTCGCGAGGCATAGTGATCGAATACTTGCCGGTAGGCTCGCTCATGCCGTAAATCCTACCTCTCATGCTCCCCGGATGGTTGGCGCCCACTCGGGCCGAGTGGCATACCTGGAAGACAGCCAGGCCGAACGGCTGGTGCCCCGGCAGGTGCCACGCCCGGGCTTACGTCTCGTGCGGCAGTGGACGGAGGCAGGAGACGTGTCTCAGTCGGTCATGCCACAGAGAGCACCCGAGCCTGAAGCCCGCCCGATACTGCCGCCCATGACGCTGGCCGACGACCTGTCCACCAACCGTCCCGGTGAGTCTCTACGAGACCTGCTCGACGAATCCGGCGCAGGCCTGATTAAGCGGGTCGTCTCACAGCTCTTGCGGCGCCCTACCGGGTGGGAGTCCTGGCGGAAGGGGTTGGAGGGGGAGAGGAAGGTGGGAGCCGAGCTGAACCGTTTGGCACGTCACGGCTGGCGGGTCCTGCATTCCATCCCCCTGGCCGACAAGGTGGACGTCGATCGCTTGTTGGTCGGGTCCGGCGGTGTGTTCAGCATCAACACCAAGCACCACCACAAAAAGTCCGTATGGGTCGGAGACGATTCCGTGAAGGTCAACCGCGGAAAGCCGGAACCCTACGCACGCAAAAGCCGAGCGGAAGCGAAGCGGGTAGCTCGAGTGCTTGAGCACTATTGCGGCTTTCCCGTACCGGTGGAGCCTGTGCTCGTCTTCGTCGGTGTGACCGATCTAAAGGTGGTCGCCACACAGCTCAGCGTGCGCGTATACCAGGAGCGTCAGGTGGCGGCACTGGCACCGCTCTCGGGGGTGCTGACGGCCGAGCAGGTCGAGCAGGTGTACAGCGTCGCTCGCCATCGACAGGCTTGGAGCCAGGCCTGAGGCAGTCCGTCTCAGCGAGGTATCAGTCATCCCCGCCGGAAGCGGTTCACCCGTCCCAGCGGGTTGCAACGGCATCCGCGACGCTGAAGACAGCGTCGCACTCGGCGCATTGCGCCTTGCCGAAGAGATAAGTCAACTTGCCCGCGACATCGGGCTGGTTGTCGGCGAGCGCGCGACTGTGCAGTCTTTGGGCTAGCCCCTCCAGTGCTGAGGAGTCTGCAGGCTTAAGAGGGATCTTCTTCGCCGCGGTCTCGTTCATGTACATGCTGTCCGTGGTCGAGAAGAAGCCGTACTCACCGAAGGCTATGAAGTTCTCGGCGCTGCACGCGGGGCAGGGCACTTCGTACTCGTCATCGTTCAGGCCGTCGAGTTGTTCGCCCCAAACCGGGACATCCTCGAACCCGAGGAGTGCGGCGAGCAAGTAGACGTAAGTTCCGGGGTCATCGCCCAGGCTCGGATCCCGGAGAGCTTCCTCAGTCAGTTGCAGCAGGTCGGACATCTCCGAGGCATAGGCCACGTGGGGATCTTGTTCGCCGTATGGCTGGTCAGTGCTGGACGCGATGGCACCGGCCAGCAAGAGGGGTGCCTGTCTGGCCGCGGGTGACCACTGGCGCGCCATGTCTCGTAGGGCCGGCAAGGCCGCGTGGCTTGCCGAGTAGACGGTGCCCTGATGGCACCGGCGGGACCAGAGCTCGGTCCAGTCTGATTCGTTCGGGGCTTGGCTCACCCTGTCGAGCAGACCGGGGACGTCTTCTGCCGTGCCGTAGGCATGCTTGAGCTGCGACCAGTCCGTCATGTCGGCGATCTAAGCAGTCGGGTGCCGCAGACTTCACGACCAGGGGCGTGCCAGTCGCCCTGTCGTCGGAAAGCGTTCGGCGACCTGCGGCGATGCGCCAAGATCCCGTCCACGCGTCGTCCACGGACCCCGACATACGGCCGCTCCGGGCTGCATCCGCCTGCACATACGCCAAGACCCCGTCCTCAGCAAAAGCGCTGGTGGCGGGGTCTTCAGGCACCTGATCCAAGGTGCCCCCGGCAGGATTCGAACCTGCGCACACGGCTCCGGAGGCCGTTGCTCTATCCCCTGAGCTACGGGGGCGTGTCGCTCGCGCGGTGATCGCGGCGACGGGTAGAACACTACCAGTTCCCGTGGGGTGGTCAGGAACCGTTTTCGCAGGAGGGCGGGGGCGGGTGTCGCCCGGTCGGGGTGGAAGTGGGAAACGCGGGACGCGGTGGCTGGTCCCGACCTACTCTCGAGTGGTGCCAGGCGCATCGGGCCGGGTTCTTGTTGTGGACGACAACAAGGTCATCCGGCAGTTGATCAGGGTCAACCTCGAGCTGGAGGGCATCGAGGTCGTGACCGCGGCCGATGGTGCCGAGTGTCTGGAAGTCGTCCATCAGGTGCGGCCCGACCTCGTCACCCTGGATGTCGTCATGCCGCGGCTGGACGGGCTGAGGGCGGCCGGGCGGCTGCGTTCCGATCCGCGTACGCGTGACATTCCGCTCGTCATCGTCAGTGCGTGCAGTCAGTACGAGGTCGACAGCGGGCTCGATGTCGGAGTGGACGCTTTTCTCGCCAAGCCCTTCGATCCTCAGGAACTTGTCCGGCTGGTTCGCGAGTTGATCGTGGATCCTCTTGGACGGGTGCGCGGGCCGGGTGACGCGGAGGCCGCTGCGGGGCACGCCGGCGGGTGACGGCGGGGGTGTCCACGGGCGTCCACATCCCGGGACGGCGGCCCAACCTGTTCGCCTACCCACCCCCCTCCTCCCCTACGCTTGTCCCGTGACCCCCGTCGAGCTCTCCCGCACCGTGCTGCACGCGGTGCGCCGTGCCGTCGAGGAGGGGGAGCTGAGCGTGGATGTCCTGCCCCAGCGGGTGCGAGTCGCACCTCCGGGGCCCGGGGGGTATGGGGACTACGCCACGAATGTCGCCCTTCAGCTGGCCCGTCCGGCAGGTCAGCCGGCGCTCAGGGTCGCCGAGCTCCTGCGGGCGCGTCTCGTGGGTGCCGACGGGATCGGTGACGTCGTGGTCACCGGGCCCGGGTTCATCAACTTCTCGGTGCGGGGCACCGATGCCGGCCCCCGGCTCGTGCGGGAGATCCTGCGGGACGGGATCCGGTACGGGTACCGCGAGTCGCTCGCCGGGCGGGGGGAGGGCGGCGTCGTACGTCTTCGTGCGGCCCGCGAGGTGCGGGCGGTCGTGCATCTCGATGTCGTCGCTCGTCTTCTGCGGTCGCAGGGGGCCGTCGTACGGACCAGTTGCGCGGGGCCGCTCGACGCGGAGTGGGGGAGTGTCCTGGGGGTGGGTGTCGAGCCCGCCCAGGGCGGCCCTGACAGCGAGCACGGTCAGGACGACACCTCCGTCGACATCCGCCCCGTCCCCGCTCCCGCCGATCCGCTGGCGCTGGGCCGTGACGCCGCCCGCTGGGCGCTGCTGCATCCCGCGCCGCACGACCGGCCCCGGATCGGGGACGAGCACCTGGTGCAGCGGGAGAGCAATCCGTTGTTCCGGGTGCGGTACGCGCACGCCCGCAGCCGGGCGCTCCTGCGGAACGCCGCGGATCTCGGGTTCGGGCCCGAGCCGGGGGCCGTGGAAGTAGAAGCGGAGGATGTGCGGGAGGCGCACAAGGCGCAGGAGGCGCGGGCGCTGCTCCGGGCCCTCGCCGACCATCCCCGTGTCCTCGCGGCCGCTGCCGCGCATCACGCGCCCGACCGGCTCGCCCGGCATCTGGTGACCGTCGCTGATGCCGTGCTGCCGCTGTTGTCCGCCGTGCTGCCGTTGGGGGAGGAGAAACCCTCGGCCGCCCATCGTGCCCGGCTGGCCCTCGCCGAAGCCGCCGGGACGGTGCTGGCCGGTGGCCTGTCCCTGCTCGGTATCGACGCACCCGACCACCTCTGAGAGAGCCCAGAGAACATCATGAGCCGTTCCGCACACCCCGCCGGGCCCCGTCACGCCGACGTCCTCCCCGAGGGGCACTACTCCGCGCCGCCCGCCGATCTCAACGCCCTCGACCCGAAGGTGTGGGCGCAGACCGTCGGGCGGGACGAGCACGGTGTGCTCACCGTCGGCGGGATCGACGTCAAGCGGCTCGCCGGGGAGTTCGGCACGCCCGCCTACTTCCTCGACGAGGACGACTTCCGGGCCCGGGCGCGGGCCTGGCGCACCGCGTTCGGCGACGAGGCGGACGTGTTCTACGCCGGCAAGGCGTTCCTGTCCCGGGCCGTCGTGCGGTGGCTGCACGAGGAGGGGCTGAACCTGGACGTGTGCTCGGGCGGGGAGCTGGCCACCGCGCTGTCGGCGGGGATGCCCGCCGGGCGGATCGCGTTCCACGGCAACAACAAGTCGACCGGTGAGATCCGGCGGGCCGTCGAGGCCGGGGTCGGGCGGATCGTGCTCGACTCGTTCCAGGAGATCGTGCGGGTCGCGCACATCGCGCAGGAGCTCGGCGTGCGGCAGCGGGTGCAGATCCGCATCACGGTGGGGGTCGAGGCGCACACGCACGAGTTCATCGCCACCGCCCACGAGGACCAGAAGTTCGGGATTCCGCTGGCGGGCGGGCAGGCCGCCGAGGCGGTGCGGCGGGCGCTGACGCTGGACGGTCTTGAGCTGATCGGGATCCACTCGCACATCGGGTCGCAGATCTTCGACATGTCGGGGTTCGAGGTCGCCGCGCACCGGGTGGTGGGGCTGCTCAGGGACATCCGGGACGAGCACGGGGTCGAGCTGCCCGAGATCGACCTCGGGGGCGGGCTCGGCATCGCGTACACGAGCGACGACGATCCGCGTGAGCCGTACGAGATCGCCAAGGCGCTGACCGAGATCGTCACCCGGGAGTGCGAGTCCGCGCGGCTGCGTACGCCGCGGATCTCCGTGGAACCGGGGCGCGCCATCGTCGGGCCGACCGCCTTCACGCTGTACGAGGTCGGTACGGTCAAGCCGCTCGACGGGCTGCGGACGTACGTCTCCGTCGACGGCGGGATGTCGGACAACATCCGCACCGCGCTGTACGACGCCGAGTACAGCGTCTCCCTCGCCTCCCGTGTGTCGGATGCCGAGCCGGTGCTGTGCCGGGTCGTCGGCAAGCACTGCGAGAGCGGTGACATCGTGGTGAAGGACGCCTTCCTGCCGGGTGACCTGGCGCCGGGCGACCTCCTCGCCGTGCCGGCGACCGGGGCGTACTGCCGGTCCATGGCCAGCAACTACAACCATGTGCTGCGTCCGCCCGTGGTCGCCGTCCGTGACGGCGAGGCGCGGGTCATCGTCCGGCGGGAGACCGAGGAGGACCTGCTCAGGCTCGACGTCGGGTGAGGGATGCCGGGGGAGGCCTGAGTCCCCGGTCAGGGCCGGCGGCCGGGGACGTGATCGACCGGAGGAAGATCTTCGGTGTTTCCGGTCATGGAAATGAAATAGATGTCTCAGGATCCGGACATAACGCAGAAAGTTGCGTCCGGTGAGTGAGACTGGTGCAACCGAGACGGTAATCAGGAAACGAGGTCGGATGATGCGTACGCGTCCGCTGAAGGTGGCGCTGCTGGGCTGTGGTGTGGTCGGCTCAGAGGTGGCGCGCATCATGACGACGCACGCCGACGACCTCGCCGCCCGGATCGGGGCTCCGGTGGAGCTGGCGGGCGTGGCCGTGCGGCGGCCCGACAAGGTGCGCGAGGGCATCGACCCCGCCCTGGTGACCACCGATGCCACCGCCCTCGTCAAACGGGGCGACCTGGACATCGTCGTGGAGGTCATCGGCGGCATCGAGCCCGCCCGCACCCTCATCACCACCGCCTTCGAGCACGGCGCCTCCGTGGTCTCCGCGAACAAGGCGCTGCTCGCCCAGGACGGCGCCGCTCTGCACGCCGCGGCCGAGCAGCACGGCAAGGACCTCTACTACGAGGCCGCCGTCGCCGGAGCCATCCCGCTGATCCGCCCGCTGCGCGAGTCGCTCGCCGGTGACAAGGTCAACCGGGTGCTCGGCATCGTCAACGGCACCACCAACTTCATCCTCGACAAGATGGACAGCACGGGCGCCGGCTACCAGGAGGCCCTCGACGAGGCCACCGCGCTCGGGTACGCCGAGGCCGACCCCACCGCCGACGTCGAGGGCTTCGACGCCGCCGCGAAGGCCGCCATCCTCGCCGGGATCGCCTTCCACACGCGGGTGCGTCTGGACGACGTCCACCGTGAGGGCATGACCGAGGTCACCGCCGCCGACTTCGCCTCCGCCAGGGAGATGGGCTGCACCATCAAGCTGCTCGCCATCTGCGAGCGGGCCGGCGACGGTGCGTCGGTCACCGCGCGGGTGCACCCGGCGATGATTCCGCTCAGTCACCCGCTGGCCTCGGTGCGGGGCGCCTACAACGCCGTGTTCGTGGAGTCCGACGCCGCCGGGCAGCTGATGTTCTACGGGCCCGGCGCGGGCGGCGCGCCGACCGCGTCCGCCGTGCTGGGCGACCTGGTCGCCGTGGGGCGCAACCGGATCAGCGGGGCCACCGGGCCCGGCGAGTCCGCGTACGCGGCGCTGCCCGTCTCGCCGATGGGCGAGGTCGTCACGCGCTACCACATCAGCCTCGACGTGGCCGACAAACCGGGTGTTCTCGCCCAGGTCGCCACCGTGTTCGCGGAGCACGGTGTCTCGATCGATACGGTTCGCCAGCAGGGCAAGGACGGCGAGGCGTCGCTCGTCGTCGTCACGCACCGTGCGTCCGACGCGGCCCTCGGGGGGACCGTCGAGACGTTGCGCAAGCTCGACACCGTGCGTGGTGTCGCCAGCATCATGCGGGTTGAAGGGGAGTAACGAGCAATGACCCACCAGTGGCGCGGAATCATCGAGGAGTACCGGGACCGGCTCCCGGTGTCCGACACGACGCCGGTCGTGACGCTCCGGGAGGGCGGCACGCCGCTCGTGCCCGCGCAGGTGCTCTCCGAGCGCACGGGCTGCGAGGTGCACCTCAAGGTCGAGGGCGCGAACCCCACCGGGTCTTTCAAGGACCGCGGCATGACCATGGCCATCAGCAAGGCCAAGGAGGAGGGCGCCAAGGCCGTCATCTGCGCCTCCACCGGCAACACCTCCGCCTCCGCCGCCGCGTACGGCGTGCGCGCCGGGATGGTCTCCGCCGTGCTCGTGCCGCAGGGCAAGATCGCGCTCGGCAAGATGGGCCAGGCGCTGGTCCACGGCGCGAAGATCCTCCAGGTCGACGGCAACTTCGACGACTGCCTGACCCTGGCCCGCGCGCTGAGCGACAACTACCCCGTGGCGCTGGTCAATTCGGTCAACCCGGTGCGTATCGAGGGCCAGAAGACCGCCGCCTTCGAGATCGTGGACATGCTGGGCGACGCGCCCGACATCCACGTGCTGCCGGTGGGCAACGCGGGCAACATCACCGCGTACTGGAAGGGGTACAAGGAGTACGCCGCCGACGGGGTCAGCACCAGGACGCCGCGCATGTGGGGCTTCCAGGCCTCCGGCAGCGCGCCGATCGTGCGCGGCGAGGTCGTCAAGGACCCGTCGACGATCGCCACCGCCATCCGCATCGGCAACCCCGCCTCCTGGGACTTCGCGCTCGCCGCGCGGGACGAGTCCGGCGGCGCCATCGACGAGGTGACGGACCGTGAGATCCTGCGCGCCTACCGGCTGTTGGCCTCGCAGGAGGGCGTCTTCGTCGAGCCCGCGTCCGCCGCTTCCGTCGCCGGACTGCTGAAGGCGGCCGAGCAGGGCAGGGTCGACCCGGGGCAGCGGATCGTGTGCACGGTCACCGGGAACGGCCTGAAGGACCCGGACTGGGCCGTCGCGGGTGCGCCGCAGCCGGTCACCGTCCCCGTCGACGCCGCGACCGCCGCCGAGCGGCTCGGCCTCGCCTGACCCCGCAACCGTAGCCGCCGTCCGTCACCCGACACCGCGGCCCGATCCGGGCCGCGATGTCCGGGTCCGCGCCGGTGTGTCCGGGGCTGCGCCCCGGGTGCGTCCAGGTCCGCGCCGGCGGTGCGGTGACCGGCCACGCGGTGCCGCGGCCGGGCGGACTCGTCGCCGCGTGGCCGTCTTTCCGCCCTCCGTCCGCGGCCGGAACGCGCTCATGCCGCCGCAAACCGGCACGACCGGCGTAAGGCGGCACCAGCGGGGAAAGCCAAGGACAGGGGGTGCACAAAGGGCTCTCGACACGCATCGTGCGCCTCCTGTGCGCCCTATGTCGTCAGCCAACCTTCCTTCGATAGGCTGTACTGAACCCGCCCGCCGCATATGCCGCGGCAGTGCGTCGTCCCCACGGTCCGGAACGCTGCCGGGGGCGGCCCGGGAAGCGGCCGGCCAGCCCGGTCGGCGGCGGCCCCAGGGTTCTCGTACGTCATCGAATGTCCATCGAACGTCCGTCGAGCGTCGTTCGGCAGTCACGCAGCTCAAGGAGAGTCTTCGAGCGATGGCCGGTCCCGCCTTCCGCGCCGCCGCCGTCCGGGTGCGCGTCCCCGCCACCAGCGCCAACCTCGGCCCGGGCTTCGACGCCTTCGGCCTGTCGCTGGGGCTGTACGACGACGTGGTCGTCCGGGTGGCCGACTCCGGGCTGCACATCGACATCGCGGGCGAGGGCAGCGAGACCCTCCCGCGGGACGAGCGCCACCTCCTCGTACGCTCCCTGCGCACCGCCTTCGACCTGCTCGGCGGACAGCCCCGCGGCCTCGAGATCGTCTGCGCCAACCGCATCCCGCACGGCCGGGGCCTGGGCTCCTCCTCCGCCGCCATCTGCGCCGGGATCGTCGCCGCACGCGCCGTGACGATAGGCGCCGACGCCAAACTCGACGACACCGCGCTGCTCGAACTGGCCACCGAGATCGAAGGCCACCCCGACAACGTCGCCGCCTGCCTGCTCGGCGGATTCACCCTGTCCTGGATGGAGCGCGGAGCGGCCCGCGCGATCAGGATGGACCCCGCCGACTCCATCGTTCCGGTGGTTTTCGTGCCCGGGAAGCCGGTCCTCACCGAGACCGCGCGCGGACTGCTCCCGCGCACCGTGCCGCACGTCGACGCCGCCGCCAACGCGGGCCGTGCCGCCCTGCTCGTCGAGGCCCTGACCAGGCGCCCCGAGCTGCTGCTGCCCGCCACCGAGGACCGACTGCACCAGGAGTACCGCGCCCCGGCCATGCCCGAGAGCGCCGCCCTGGTGGAGCGGCTGCGCGGGGACGGCGTCCCCGCGGTGATCTCCGGCGCCGGACCGACGGTGATGGCGCTGGCGGACGCGGAGACGGCCGACAAGGTCGAAGCACTGGCCGGCAACGACTGGGCCGCCAACCGGCTCAGCCTCGACGTGCACGGAGCGAGCGTGCTTCCGCTCGCCACCTGACACACGGTTGCCGGATTTCGAGAGGGGGAATGTTTGTTGGATCCGGTAGTGTTAACCTCAAGTCTGCACCCGACCCCACCATGGCGAGGTGCCTCGTGTCCCCGTCCGGGACAGACATTCTTCCGGGAGCTCCCCAAGCCGCACTGTGTTCACTGCTACGTACGCGGGCAGTACGTCGTACGCGGACGCTGAACGGCCCGACGGTGGGGACACCCCCTCTGGGGGAGCTCCGGAACCGGTGCGACCACGCCACGTGACACACGGTGTCACGGCTCGAGGAAGCGCCATCACCAGAAATCTCTTCCGCCGCTCAGGCGGACAACCGCCCCGGCACCGTTCACACCACACGGACCGATGCCGGACAGCACAACCGGTCGCCGAGCCAGACAGGCCGACGCCCGCTCCAGGGAAGGACCCTTCGTGAGCGACACCACCGATCTGATGGGCGCACGTGTCGAGGAGACCGCTGCCGCGCCCGCCACGGACGCTTCCGCGCCTGCCACCGGTGCCGGCTCCCGGCGGCGCCGCGGTACCGGCCTCGAGGGCATGGTGCTGGCCGAGCTGCAGCAGGTCGCATCCGGCCTCGGCATCAGGGGCACCGCGCGCATGCGCAAGAGCCAGCTGATCGAGGTCATCAAGGAGGCGCAGGCCGCCGGTGGGGGCGCCGCAGCCCCGGCCAAGGCCGAGTCCGCCAGCGAGACCAAGCCCAAGCGCCGCACCACCTCCCGGACCCGTACGGGCGAGGCCGCCGAGAAGAAGGCCGACACCACGGCCGAGCAGGCCCCCGCCGACAAGGCCGCGGCCCAGCAGCAGATCGACATCCCCGGCCAGCCCTCGCCGAAGGCCTCCGCCGAGCCGGCCGAGGAGGCCGCTCCCGCCGAGCGCCGCCGCCGTCGCGCCACCGCCGACGCGGGCGCCCCCGCCGCCGCGGCCGAGACGAGCACCGCCGAGGCGAAGACCGACAGCAGGACCGAGACGCCCGCCCAGCAGCAGTCGCAGCAGGGTGACGGCAGGTCCGACCATGACGGCGGCGAGGGCCGCCGCCGCGACCGCCGTGACCGCGGCCGCGACCGCGGTGAGCGGGGCGACCGCGACCGCGGGGACCGTGGCGACCGCGGTGACCGTCGCGGCAAGGGCGACGACCAGCAGAACCAGGGCGGCCAGGGCCGTCAGCAGAACCAGCAGGGTGGCGGCGGCCGTCAGGACGACGGTTACGACGACGACGGAGGCGGACGCCGTGGCCGTCGCGGCCGCTACCGCGACCGCCGTGGCCGCCGTGGCCGCGACGAGGTGCAGGAGCCGCAGGTCAACGAGGACGACGTCCTGATCCCCGTCGCGGGCATCCTGGACATCCTCGACAACTACGCGTTCATCCGGACCTCCGGCTACCTGCCCGGCCCGAACGACGTGTACGTCTCCCTCGCCCAGGTCCGCAAGAACGGCCTGCGCAAGGGCGACCACATCACCGGCGCCGTGCGCCAGCCCAAGGAGGGCGAGCGGCGCGAGAAGTTCAACGCGCTGGTCCGCCTGGACTCCGTCAACGGCATGGCGCCCGAACACGGCCGCGGACGCCCGGAGTTCAACAAGCTCACCCCGCTGTACCCGCAGGACCGCCTCCGCCTGGAGACCGACCCGGGCGTGCTGACCACGCGGATCATCGACCTCGTGTCGCCGATCGGCAAGGGCCAGCGCGGACTGATCGTGGCCCCGCCGAAGACCGGCAAGACCATGATCATGCAGGCGATCGCCAACGCGATCACCCACAACAACCCCGAGTGCCACCTGATGGTCGTCCTGGTCGACGAGCGTCCGGAAGAGGTCACCGACATGCAGCGGTCGGTCAAGGGCGAGGTCATCTCCTCGACCTTCGACCGCCCGGCCGAGGACCACACCACGGTCGCCGAGCTCGCCATCGAGCGCGCCAAGCGCCTGGTGGAGCTGGGCCACGACGTCGTCGTGCTGCTCGACTCGATCACGCGTCTGGGCCGTGCGTACAACCTCGCCGCCCCGGCCTCCGGCCGCATCCTGTCCGGTGGTGTCGACTCGACCGCCCTCTACCCGCCGAAGCGCTTCTTCGGCGCGGCCCGCAACATCGAGGACGGCGGCTCGCTGACCATCCTCGCCACCGCCCTGGTGGACACCGGGTCCCGCATGGACGAGGTCATCTTCGAGGAGTTCAAGGGCACCGGCAACGCCGAGCTCAAGCTCGACCGGAAGCTCGCCGACAAGCGCATCTTCCCCGCGGTGGACGTCGACGCGTCCGGCACCCGCAAGGAGGAGATCCTGCTCGCCCCCGACGAGCTCGCCATCGTCTGGAAGCTGCGCCGGGTGCTGCACGCCCTCGACCAGCAGCAGGCGGTCGAACTGCTCCTCGACAAGATGAAGCAGACCAAGTCGAACGCCGAGTTCCTGATGCAGATCCAGAAGACGACGCCGACGCCGGGCAACGGCGACTGACGTCCCGCCGTCCGCCAGGACCGCTTCCGCGAGAGGCCGCTTCCGTGAAGGAGGCGGCCTTTCGCGTGCGGCGAGGCGAGACCTCCACCACACGGACTTCCGCCCGCCCCGGGGACGGGTGGCACCCGCACAGACGCCGCAACCCCAGGTCGGCCCGGCCGTCACCACCCCGCGGACGCGACGCGACGTGGCGGACGCGGGCGCCCGCCGGCGGGGCACAGGACGCCGTGCAACCCTGCGCCGGGTCCCCCCGTCCGATCCGACGCGGGGACGACGGGTGCCGTACGGGCCTTCGACGGCCATGTCTGACACCGGTGGCAGGGGGTAACCGTCCGTGGACGAGCTGAGGAGCACATGTCCGCCGAGAGCACAGCCGGGACGCGCCGACAGGGCGACGGGCGCCGCCGCGGACAGCGGGAGCAGCGGCGCACGGGCCTGAAGGTCGCGGCCTGGACCGCGGCCGGCATCGTCGCCCTGGGAGGAGCCGGCGCCGGATTCGTGTACGTCGAGCTCAACGGCAACCTCGAGAGCGTCGACATCGACCAGGCCCTCGGCACCGACCGGCCCGGGAAGACGGACGACGGCTCCGAGAACATCCTCGTCCTCGGCTCGGACACCCGCGCCGGCGGCAACCAGGACCTCGGCGGCGGCGCCGACGACGGCACCGCCCGCTCCGACACCGCGATGATCGTCCACGTGTACGAGGGCCACGAGAAGGCCGGCGTGGTCTCCCTGCCGCGCGACACCCTCATCGACCGTCCCGCGTGCACCGACACCGAGGGCGCCGGCCACCCGGCGGCGAAGGGCGTGATGTTCAACTCCGCCTACGCCACCGGTGGGGCGGCCTGCGCGGTGAAGACCGTCGAATCCCTCTCCGGCCTGCGCATGGACCACTACCTGGAGGTCGACTTCACCGGCTTCCAGAAGCTCATCGACGCACTCGGCGGAGTCGAGGTCACCACCACCGAGGACATCGAGGACCCCGACAGCCGCCTCGACCTCCCGGCCGGCACCCACCGCCTCGACGGCGAACAGGCCCTCGGCCTGGTCCGCACCCGCCACGGCGTCGGCGACGGCTCCGACCTCGGCCGCATCCAGCTCCAGCAGGCCTTCCTCAAGGCCCTGGTGCGGCAGGTCGGCGAGGTCGGCGTCCTCACCAGCCCGAAGAAGCTGTACGACCTCGCCGACACCGCCACCGAGGCCGTCACCACCGACTCCGGCCTCGGCTCGGTGAACTCCCTGATGTCCTTCGCGAACGGCCTGAAGGGCATCGGCCCTGCCGACATGCACATGGTCACCCTGCCGGTCGTGTACGACCCGGCGGACGCCAACCGTGTCGTCATCGACACGACCCGGGTCCAGCAGGTGTGGGACGCGTTGAGGAACGACCGGCCGATCCCGGCGACGGCCACCGGGGGAACGGCCGCCGGAGAGGCGAAGGACGTGGTGAGCGGCTCCTGAGGGGAGCGGTGCCGTGTCGGCGCGACTCCGCCGCGCCGCGCCGCCTGCCCCCGCCGGGCCCACGGGGAACAAAAGACGGCTCCCCCCCGGTTTGGGGAGAGGACGCCACTCCTGGCAGACTGGTACGTCGGCCCCGGTTCACGCTCCCGCACCGAGCGGAAGCGACCCGGCGCCCTCCCGAACCTAGGAGACACCTTGAAGCGCGACATCCACCCCGAGTACGTCGAGACGCAGGTCAGCTGCACCTGTGGCGCGTCGTTCACCACCCGCAGCACGATCTCCAGCGGCACCGTCCGTGCCGAGGTCTGCTCCGAGTGCCACCCGTTCTACACGGGCAAGCAGAAGATCCTCGACACCGGTGGCCGTGTGGCCCGCTTCGAGGCCCGCTTCGGCAAGGCCGCCGGCTCCAAGAAGTAGCGAGCCCCATACCGCCGGTCCACGGCCGCGCCCCCGCCCGGGGGCAGGCCGGGACCGGCGTTTTTGGTCGCCCGCCCTTCACCCACGCACCAGCAGGAGCCCAAGATGTTCGAGGCCGTCGAGGAACTCGTCGCCGAGCACGCCGACCTGGAGAAGAAGCTCGCCGATCCGTCGGTCCACGCCGACCAGGCGAACGCGCGCAAGCTGAACAAGCGCTACGCCGAGCTCACCCCGATCGTCGCCACGTACCGCTCCTGGAAGCAGACGGGCGAAGACATCGAGACCGCGCGTGAACTGGCCGCCGACGACCCCGACTTCGCCGCCGAGGTCAAGGAGCTGGACAAGCAGCGCGGGGAGCTCACCGAGAAGCTCCGCCTGCTCCTCGTCCCGCGCGACCCCAGCGACGACAAGGACGTCATCCTCGAGATCAAGGCGGGCGCGGGCGGCGACGAGTCCGCCCTGTTCGCCGGCGACCTGCTGCGCATGTACCTGCGCTACGCCGAGCGCGTCGGCTGGAAGACCGAGATCATCGACGCCACCGAGTCCGAGCTGGGCGGCTACAAGGACGTCCAGGTCGCGGTGAAGGCCCGCGGGCAGATCGAGCCCGGCCAGGGCGTGTGGGCGCGACTGAAGTACGAGGGCGGCGTGCACCGCGTGCAGCGCGTCCCGGCCACCGAGTCCCAGGGCCGCATCCACACCTCCGCGGCGGGTGTCCTGGTGACCCCGGAGGCGGAGGAGGTCGACGTCGAGATCAACCCCAACGACCTGCGCATCGACGTCTACCGGTCCTCCGGGCCCGGCGGGCAGTCCGTCAACACCACCGACTCCGCCGTGCGCATCACGCACATCCCGACCGGCGTCGTCGCCTCCTGCCAGAACGAGAAGAGCCAGCTCCAGAACAAGGAGCAGGCACTGCGCATCCTGCGCTCCAGGCTCCTCGCGGCGGCGCAGGAGGAGGCGGAGCGGGAGGCCGCCGACGCCCGCCGCAGCCAGGTCCGCACCGTGGACCGCTCCGAGAAGATCCGTACGTACAACTTCCCGGAGAACCGCATCTCGGACCACCGCGTCGGCTTCAAGGCGTACAACCTGGACCAGGTCCTGGACGGCGAGCTCGCCGCGGTGATCCAGGCCTGCGTCGACGCGGACTCGGCCGCCAAGCTCGCCGCCGCGTAAGCCCCGTAGACAGCCCGGAGGACCAGTGAACCTGCTGCTCGCCGAGGTGGCCCAGGCCACCCAGCGGCTCGCCGACGCCGGCGTGCCCTCGCCGCGCACCGACGCGGAGGAACTCGCCGCGTTCGTGCACGGCGTCAAGCGCGGTGAGCTGCACGGCGTGAAGGACTCCGACTTCGACGCCCGGTACTGGGAGGTCATCGCCCGCCGCGAGGCCCGCGAACCGCTCCAGCACATCACCGGGCGCGCCTACTTCCGCTACCTGGAGCTCCAGGTCGGGCCCGGGGTGTTCGTGCCGCGGCCCGAGACCGAGTCCGTGGTCGGCTGGGCGATAGACGCGGTCCGCGCGATGGACGTCGTCGAGCCGTGCATCGTCGACCTGTGCACCGGCTCCGGCGCCATCGCGCTCGCCCTGGCGCAGGAGGTGCCGCGCTCGCGCGTGCACGCCGTGGAGCTGTCCGAGGACGCCCTCAGGTGGACGCGCAAGAACATGGAGGGGTCCAGGGTCGAGCTGCGCCAGGGGGACGCCCTGACGGCCTTCCCGGACCTCGACGGACAGGTCGACCTGGTCGTGTCCAACCCGCCGTACATCCCGCTCACCGAGTGGGAGTACGTGGCGCCGGAGGCCCGCGACTACGACCCCGACCTCGCGCTGTTCTCCGGCGAGGACGGACTCGACCTGATCCGCGGCCTGGAACGCACCGCGCACCGGCTGCTGCGCCCCGGCGGGGTGGTCGTCGTCGAGCACGCCGACACCCAGGGCGGCCAGGTGCCGTGGATCTTCGCCGAGGAACGGGGCTGGGCGGACGCGGCCGACCACCCCGACCTGAACAACCGCCCCCGGTTCGCCACCGCCCGCAAGGCACTGCCGTGAGCGTCCCGCATACTTCAACCCCCCAGCAGCACCCGTACGAGGAGGCCCGCTAAATGGCTCGGCGATACGACACCAACGACGCGACCGACCGCGCGACCGGTCTGCGTGAAGCCGCGTCCGCCGTGCGCCGGGGCGAGCTCGTGGTGCTGCCGACGGACACCGTGTACGGGATCGGCGCCGACGCGTTCACCTCGGAGGCGGTCGCCGACCTGCTGGACGCCAAGGGCCGGGGCCGCAACATGCCCACGCCCGTCCTCATCGGCTCCCCGAACACGCTGCACGGCCTCGTCACCGACTTCTCCGAGATGGCCTGGGAACTCGTCGACGCCTTCTGGCCGGGCGCGCTGACCCTCGTCGCCCGGCACCAGCCGTCGCTCCAGTGGGACCTCGGCGACACCCGCGGCACGGTCGCCGTGCGGATGCCGCTGCACCCGGTCGCCATCGAACTGCTCACCGACGTCGGCCCCATGGCCGTGTCCTCGGCCAACCTGACCGGTCACCCGGCCCCGGAGAACTGCGACGCCGCGCAGCAGATGCTCGGCGACTCCGTCTCCGTGTACCTGGACGGCGGGCCCACCCCGGGCAACGTGCCCTCCTCCATCGTGGACGTCACCCGTCCCGTGCCCGTGCTGCTGCGCGAGGGCGCGATCTCGCCGGACGAGCTGCGCAAGGTGGTACCCGATCTCGAGGTGGCGAATTGACGGCCCCCGGGGCGGGGCGTGGCATAGGCATCGAGGAATCCAGCGCGGAGACGACGACGACCTTCGGGTTTCCGCGTGACACCTTCCGCATCCTCCACGTCAGCACCGGAAACGTGTGCCGCTCGCCCATCACCGAGCGGCTGACCCGGCATTTCGTGAGCCAGCGCCTCGGCATCCTGGGCGGCGGGCTCATCGTGGAGAGCGCGGGCACCTGGGGGCACGAGGGCGCGGCGATGGAAGCGCACGCGGAGACCGTGCTGGCCCAGTTCGGGGCGGACGCCTCCGGTTTCGTGGGGCGGGAGCTGCTGGACGAGCACGTGATCCGGGCGGACCTGGTGCTGACGGCCACGCGGGACCACCGGGCGCAGGTCATCTCCATGGGCCATTCGGCCGGGCTGCGGACGTTCACGCTGAAGGAGTTCACCCGTCTGGTGAACGCGATCGACCCGGCGACGCTGCCTGGGCTGGAGGAGGGACTGGTCATGCGCGCCCGGGCGCTGGTGCGTGCCGCCGCCGCCCTGCGCGGGTGGCTGCTGGCGCCGACGGCCGAGGCGGACGAGGTGTACGACCCGTACGGGGCGCCGCTGCCGTTCTTCCAGTCCATCGGTGACGAGATACACCAGGCGCTGGACCCCGTGGTGACGGCGCTGACGGGGGTCCCCGCCCGGGCATAGGCGGTTTCACGGGCTCCGGCCTACATTGGGCGTACGTCAGTGTCGACGTTCGGAGCGGATCATGCCGGTCAGTCATGCCCTCGAGGCCGATGTCCTGCGGCGGCAGGATCCCGAGCTCGCCGATGTGCTGCTCGGGGAGCGTGAGCGGCAGTCGACCACGCTCCAGCTGACCGCCGCCGAGAACTTCACGTCGCCGGCCGTGCTGGCCGCCCTCGGCTCGCCCCTGGCCAACAAGTACGCCGAGGGCTACCCCGGCCACCGCTACCACGGCGGCTGCGAGATCGCCGACGTCGCCGAGCGCCTCGCCGTGGGGCGGGCCAAGGCGCTGTTCGGCGCCGAACACGCCAACGTGCAGGCGCACTCCGGCTCCTCCGCCGTGCTCGCCGCGTACGCGGCCCTGCTGCGGCCCGGCGACACCGTGCTCGCGCTCGGCCTGCCCCACGGCGGCCACCTCACCCACGGCTCGCCCGCCAACTTCTCCGGCCGCTGGTTCGACTTCGTCGGCTACGGCGTGGACCCGGAGAGCGGGCTCGCCGACCACGAGCAGGTCCGCGCCCTGGCCCGTGCGCGCCGCCCCAAGGCCATCGTCTGCGGTTCCATCTCCTCTCCCCGCCACATCGACTACGCCTTCTTCCGGGAGGTCGCCGACGAGGTGGGCGCCCACCTCATCGCGGACGCCGCGCACCCCATGGGGCTGGTCGCCGGGGGAGCGGCGCCCAGTCCGGTGCCGTACGCGGACATCGTGTGCGCGACGACGCACAAGGTGCTGCGGGGCCCGCGCGGCGGGATGATCCTGTGCGGCGGCGACCTGGCCGAGCGCGTCGACCGGGCGGTGTTCCCCTTCACCCAGGGCGGCGCCCAGATGCACACCATCGCGGCCAAGGCGGTGGCGTTCGGGGAGGCGGCGACCCCGGCCTTCGCCGCCTACGCGCACCAGGTGGTCGCCAACGCGCGGGCACTGGCCGCCACCCTGACCGGCGAAGGGCTGGCCGTCACCACCGGCGGCACCGACACCCATCTGATCACCGCCGACCCGGCTCCGCTCGGCGTCGACGGACGCACCGCGCGCGGCCGGCTCGCGGCGGCCGGTCTGGTGCTGGACTGCTGCGCGCTCCCGCACGACGTCCGCGGGCTGCGGCTGGGCACGGCCGCGGTGACCACGCAGGGCATGGGCGCCCGGGAGATGGCGTACGTCGGCGGTCTCCTCGCGAGCGTGCTGCGCGGCGGCACGGACCCCGTGAGCGCCCGGGAGGACGTACGGGAGCTGTGCGCCGCGTTCCCGCCGTACCCGCGCTGAGGGGCCGCCGCCGGGTGGATGGACCGTTCGCACGACCGGTCGTGCAACCATGGTCAGTACCCGGAAGTCCCCACTCGTATGCGCCCCTCGCTAGGGTGTGGAGCTGTGATGGCCGGCGAGATCTCTGGGGAAGCCCGTGCGTGAATACTTGCTGACGCTCTGTGTCACGGCCGCGGTGACGTACCTGCTGACCGGGCCGGTGCGGAAGTTCGCGATCGTGGCCGGTGCGATGCCGGAGATCCGGGCGCGTGACGTGCACCGGGAACCCACTCCGCGGCTCGGCGGTATCGCGATGTTCTTCGGCCTGTGCGCGGGCCTGCTGGTCGCCGACCACCTGACCAACCTCAACCAGCTCTTCGAGAAGTCCAACGAACCGCGGGCGCTGCTCTCCGGGGCCGCGCTGATCTGGCTGATCGGCGTCCTGGACGACAAGTTCGAGATCGACGCCCTGATCAAGCTCGGCGGCCAGATGATCGCGGCCGGCGTGATGGTCATGCAGGGTCTGACGATCCTGTGGCTGCCGATCCCGGGCGTGGGCTCGGTCGCCCTCACCCAGTGGCAGGGCACGCTGCTCACGGTCGCCCTGGTCGTCATCACGATCAACGCGGTCAACTTCGTGGACGGCCTGGACGGTCTCGCGGCCGGCATGGTGTGCATCGCGGCGGCGGCGTTCTTCCTGTACGCCTACCGCATCTGGTACTCGTACGGCATCGAGGCGGCCGCTCCGGCGACGCTGTTCTCGGCGATCCTGATGGGCATGTGCCTGGGCTTCCTGCCGCACAACATGCACCCCGCGCGCATCTTCATGGGCGACTCCGGCTCGATGCTGATCGGCCTGGTGCTGGCGGCCGGAGCCATCTCCGTCACCGGGCAGGTCGACCCGGACGCGCTGAAGCTGTTCGCCGGTTCGGAGAAGGAGGCCGTGCACCAGACGGTGCCGGTCTACATCCCGCTGCTGCTGCCGCTGACCATCATCGCGGTGCCGGCCGCCGACCTGATCCTGGCGATCGTGCGGCGCACCTGGCGCGGCCAGTCGCCGTTCGCGGCGGACCGGGGCCATCTGCACCACCGGCTGCTGGAGATCGGCCACTCGCACAGCCGCGCGGTGCTGATCATGTACTTCTGGTCGGCGCTGATCGCCTTCGGCGCGCTCACGTACTCGGTGAACTCGGCGTCGATGTGGATCGTGCTGAGTGTGGTGATCCTCTCGACGCTCGGTCTCATCCTGCTCCTGCTGCCCCGCTTCACCCCGCGGGCGCCGCGCTGGGCGGAGGCCGTCGTGCCGCCCCGGTACCGCAGGCGGCGGGCCCCGGCGGCCGCGGGGCAGGCATCTGCCCCTGAAGTGGCGGGAGTTGGCGAGGAGGACGCCGGGGGCCGTACGCCGGTGGCCGCGGGGGTCTCGGGCGTCAACGGGGCGACCGCCGTCGGCCCCCGCGCACGTCTGGGCGACCGACCGGAGCCAAGGTAAGAATCCGGCTAGAGCATTGCCAAGTCGTGGGACCCCTATGGGACGGTGTTGGGGGTGCCAATCGCCCAATACCAGACATAGAGGCCGCGATTCCGCTCAGACGCGCGGATTCACCCTCATGTGTGATGCCGGGCACACCCGACAGGTAAAGACTGCCTCAAATAGTTTGTGATAGCGTTCACGAGAACCCCGGAGAGAGCCGAAGGACCGCAGTGCGACGGTTCACCGGTGCGAGGAATGAACACTCGACCCGGGGGTCTACGCTCGTCCATGACGACACCCTGCCCCCAGTGAATTGCGGAGTTGCCGCCATGCCGTCCAATGACGTCCGGAACCTTCTGCAGTGTGCTGTGCCCACAGCCGCTGCCGGTGCGGTCGCCGTTGCCGTCAGTGCTGCGGTGGCCGGCGGCAAGGGTGCCCTCGGAGCGGCCGTCGGGACCGTGCTCGCCATCCTGTTCATGGGGATCGGCCTGTACGTCCTGCAGTGGACGGCGAAGTCGCTGCCCCAGCTGTTCCAGGCCATGGGCCTGATGCTCTACGTCGCACAGCTCCTGCTGCTCATGATCTTCGTCGCGGTCTTCAAGGACACCTCGCTCTTCAACCCGAAGACGTTCGCGATCTCGCTCGTCGTGGCGACCCTCGTGTGGATGGCCGCACAGGCCCGTGCGCACATGAAGGCCAAGCTCTTCTACGTCGACCCGGAATCCGCGAAGAGCGACAAGTCCGAGAAGACGGGGCCGTCGTCGTGACGGGTAGGGGCGCGATAAAGGCCGCTGGGAACTCCTGCTATCGTCCGGTGCCAACTGCGGCATCGCGGGCGCGGGCATCCGAGCTGACGCCTGAGCGATCGCGAGGCTCAATGCCCCACAGCCGCCCCCACATCCGTAACACCTGTCCGGTGCCGACCCGCGGCTGCGAGCCGCGCCGACACAACGAGGTTGCCGTACCTATGCGTCACGCCGAAGGAGCCCGCGGTGAGTGCTGACCAGACCCAGCTCGCGTTTGACTGGAGCTGTCGGATCATGTCCGACAACGGGTGTGGTTTTCCGGCTCCGGGCCTGCACTCGTTCCTCTTCCAGCCGATCGCCACGGTCGGAGGGTTCGAGTTCAACAAGGTGATGCTGCTCGCGCTCATCACCACCCTCCTCGTCGTCACCTTCTTCTATGCGGCCTTCGGCAAGGCCAAGGTGGTGCCGGGCAAGCTGCAGATGGTCGGTGAGGCCGGCTACGACTTCGTCCGCCGCGGCATCGTCTACGAGACCCTCGGCAAGAAGGAGGGCGAGAAGTACGTCCCCCTCATGGTCTCGCTGTTCTTCTTCATCTGGATCATGAACATCTGGTCCGTGATCCCGCTGGCCCAGTTCCCGGTCTCCTCGATCATCGCCTTCCCGGCCGTGCTCGCCGCGATCGTCTACGTCGTCTGGCTCGGGCTCACGTTCAAGAAGCACGGCTTCGCGGGCGGCTTCAAGAACCTCACCGGCTACGACAAGTCGCTCGGCGCGGTCCTGCCGCTCGTCGTGGTCATCGAGTTCTTCTCCAACGTGATCGTCCGGCCCTTCACCCACGCGGTCCGGCTCTTCGCCAACATGTTCGCCGGCCACCTGCTGCTCGTGATGTTCACCGTCGCCAGCTGGTACCTGCTGAACAGCTGGATGATCCCCGCCGCCGGCATCTCGTTCGCCATGACCATCGTCATGATCCTCTTCGAGCTCTTCGTCCAGGCCGTCCAGGCGTACGTCTTCGTCCTGCTGGCCTGCTCCTACGTTCAGGGCGCTCTCGCCGAGCACCACTGAGCCTTACCACCCCGCACCTCCAATCGTCCGGTGGCCAACCCCCACCGGTCCATGTAAAGAGAAGGAAGATCCAGCATGGCTGCCACTGAGACCCTCGCCGCTGTCTCCGGCTCCCTCGGCTCCATCGGTTACGGCCTCGCCGCCATCGGCCCTGGCATCGGCATCGGCATCATCTTCGGCCAGGGCACCCAGGCCCTCGCCCGTCAGCCCGAGGCGGCCGGCCTGATCCGCGCCAACCAGATCCTCGGCTTCGCCTTCTGTGAGGCGCTCGCCCTCATCGGCATCGTTATGCCGTTCGTGTTCGGTAAGTAATCACCCTTACTGACGCGTATCGACGAAAGGCACTGATGTGATCGCCAACCTGGTACAGCTGGCGGCCGAGGAGGAGCAGAGCCCGCTCATTCCTCCGGGCCCCGAGCTGCTCGTCGGCACCATCGCCTTCGCCATCGTGTTCTTCTTCTTCTGGAAGAAGCTGCTCCCGAACATCAACAAGGTTCTGGAGGAGCGCCGAGCGGCGATCGAAGGCGGTATCGAAGAGGCCGAGACCATGAAGGTCGAGGCCCAGAGCGTCCTTGAGCAGTACAAGGCTCAGCTCGCCGAAGCCCGGCACGAGGCCGCGCGTCTGCGCCAGGAGGCGCAGGAGCAGGGTGCCACGCTCATCGCCGAGATGCGGGCCGAGGGCCAGCGTCAGCGCGAGGAGATCGTAGCCGCCGGTCACGCGCAGATCGAGGCCGACCGCAAGGCCGCCGCGTCCGCGCTGCGCCAGGACGTCGGCAAGCTCGCCACCGACCTGGCCGGCAAGCTCGTCGGCGAGTCCCTCGAGGACCACGCCCGGCAGAGCCGCGTGATCGACCGCTTCCTCGACGAACTCGACCAGAAGGCCGAGGCCGCACGATGAACGGAGCGAGCCGCGAGGCCCTGGCAGCCGCACGTGAGCGTCTCGACGCGCTGACGGACTCCACGTCCGTGGACGCCGGCTCGCTCGCCGGAGAGCTGGCCGCCGTCACCGCGCTGCTCGACCGCGAGGTGTCGCTGCGTCGGGTCCTCACCGACCCGGCGCAGGCCGGTGAGGCCAAGGCCGAACTGGCCCGGCGCCTGCTCGGCTCGCAGGTCAGCGGCCCCGCCGCGGACCTGGTGGCCGGCATGGTGCGCTCCCGCTGGTCGCAGTCCCGCGACCTGGTGGACGCACTCGAGGAGCTGGCGGACATCGCCGACCTCACCGCCGCCCAGAAGGCCGGCGCGCTCGACAACGTCGAGGACGAGCTGTTCCGGTTCGGCCGGATCGTCTCCTCCGACACCGAGCTGCGCGCCGCGCTCACCAGCCGGAGCGCCCCCGCCTCCTCCAAGGGCCAGCTGCTGCGCAGCCTGCTCGGGGGCAGGGCCGACGCCGCCACCGAACGCCTGGTGACGCGTCTGGTGACCGCGCCCCGAGGACGTAGCCTGGAAACGGGACTGGAGTCCCTGTCCAAGCTCGCCGCCGACCGCCGGGACCGCATGGTGGCCGTCGTCGCCTCCGCGGTGCCGCTGAGCGACCACCAGAAGCAGCGCCTGGGCGACGCCCTCGCGAAGCTCTACGGCCGCCGCATGCACCTCAACCTCGACGTCGACCCCGAGGTCGTCGGCGGCATCCGGGTGCAGGTCGGTGACGAGGTCATCAACGGCTCCATGGCGGACCGGCTCGAGGACGCGAGCCGCCGGCTGTCGAGCTGAGCAGCACACACTGAATACGCAGTACGTACTTACGGCCCTGGTTGGGCCGTGCAGAGGATTCCTGGGGGTCCCCCCCAGACCCCCCAAGTGAAACTTCGGGCCCAACAAGGAGAGCAGGGAACTCAGATGGCGGAGCTCACGATCCGGCCGGAGGAGATCCGGGACGCGCTGGAGAACTTTGTCCAGTCGTACAAGCCGGACGCGGCCTCGCGCGAGGAGGTCGGTACGGTCACCCTTGCCGGCGACGGCATCGCGAAGGTCGAGGGCCTGCCCTCGGCCATGGCCAACGAGCTGCTGAAGTTCGAGGACGGCACCCTCGGCCTCGCCCTCAACCTCGAGGAGCGCGAGATCGGTGCCATCGTCCTCGGTGAGTTCAGCGGCATCGAAGAGGGCCAGCCGGTCACCCGCACCGGCGAGGTCCTGTCCGTCGCCGTGGGCGAGGGCTACCTCGGCCGCGTGGTCGACCCGCTCGGCAACCCGATCGACGGCCTCGGCGAGATCGAGACCGAGGGCCGCCGCGCCCTCGAACTGCAGGCCCCCACGGTCATGCAGCGCAAGTCGGTGCACGAGCCGATGGAGACGGGCTACAAGGCCGTCGACGCCATGACCCCGATCGGCCGTGGTCAGCGTCAGCTGATCATCGGCGACCGCCAGACGGGCAAGACCGCCCTGGCCGTCGACACGATCATCAACCAGCGCGACAACTGGCGCACCGGCGACCCGAAGAAGCAGGTCCGCTGCATCTACGTCGCCATCGGCCAGAAGGGCTCCACCATCGCGTCGGTCCGCCGCGCGCTGGAGGAGAACGGCGCGCTGGAGTACACGACCATCGTCGCCGCCCCGGCGTCCGACCCGGCCGGCTTCAAGTACCTGGCGCCGTACACCGGCTCGGCCATCGGCCAGCAGTGGATGTACGAGGGCAAGCACGTCCTGATCATCTTCGACGACCTGTCGAAGCAGGCCGACGCCTACCGCGCCGTGTCCCTGCTGCTGCGCCGCCCGCCGGGCCGCGAGGCCTACCCGGGTGACGTCTTCTACCTGCACTCCCGTCTGCTGGAGCGCTGCGCGAAGCTCTCCGACGAGATGGGTGCCGGCTCGATGACCGGGCTGCCGATCGTCGAGACCAAGGCCAACGACGTCTCGGCGTTCATCCCGACCAACGTCATCTCGATCACCGACGGCCAGTGCTTCCTGGAGTCGGACCTCTTCAACGCCGGTCAGCGCCCCGCGCTGAACGTCGGTATCTCCGTCTCCCGAGTCGGTGGTTCCGCGCAGCACAAGGCGATGAAGCAGGTCTCCGGCCGTCTGCGCGTGGACCTCGCCCAGTTCCGTGAGCTCGAGGCGTTCGCCGCCTTCGGCTCCGACCTGGACGCCGCGTCGAAGGCGCAGCTGGAGCGCGGTCAGCGCATGGTCGAGCTGCTCAAGCAGGACCAGTACCAGCCGATGTCCACCGAGGACCAGGTCGTCTCCGTCTGGGCCGGCACCACCGGCAAGATGGACGAGGTCCCCGTCGCCGACATCCGCCGCTTCGAGAAGGAGCTGCTGGAGTACCTGCACCGCAAGGAGCAGGGCCTCATGACCTCCATCCGTGAGGGCGGCAAGATGTCCGACGACACCCTGCAGGCTGTGGCCGAGGCGATCGCGGACTTCAAGAAGCAGTTCGAGACCAGCGACGGCAAGCTGCTCGGCGAGGACGCCCCGTCCGCCGCCAAGTGACGTAAGGAAGGGACCTGACTCATGGGAGCCCAGCTCCGGGTCTACAAGCGTCGCATCCGATCCGTCACCGCGACCAAGAAGATCACCAAGGCGATGGAGATGATCGCCGCCTCGCGCGTCGTCAAGGCGCAGCGCAAGGTGGCGGCCTCCACGCCGTACGCGCGGGAGCTCACCCGCGCGGTCACGGCGGTCGGAACCGGGTCGAACACCAAGCACCCGCTGACCACGGAGGCGGAGAACCCGGCCCGTGTCGCGGTCCTGCTCCTCACGAGCGACCGCGGACTGGCCGGCGCCTTCAACTCCAACGCCATCAAGGCGGCGGAGCAGCTGACCGAGCGCCTGGAGCGCGAGGGCAAGCAGGTCGAGACGTACATCGTCGGCCGGCGCGGTGTCGCCCACTACAACTTCCGTGAGCGCAAGGTCGCGGAGTCGTTCACGGGCTTCACCGACGAGCCCTCGTACGCGGACGCCAAGAAGGTCGCGGCCCCGCTGATCGAGGCGCTCCAGGCGGAGACGGCGGACGGCGGCGTGGACGAGCTCCACATCGTCTACACCGAGTTCGTGTCGATGATGACGCAGACGGCGGTCGACTCCCGGATGCTTCCGCTGCGCCTCGACGAGGTCGCGCAGGAGACGTCCACCAAGGGCGAGATCCTGCCGCTGTACGACTTCGAGCCCTCGGCGGAGGACGTCCTCGACGCCCTCCTGCCGCGGTACGTCGAAAGCCGGATCTACAACGCGCTGCTCCAGTCGGCCGCTTCGAAGCACGCCGCCACGCGGCGCGCGATGAAGTCGGCCACCGACAACGCGGGCGAGCTGATCAACACGCTCTCCCGTCTTGCCAACGCGGCCCGCCAGGCCGAAATCACCCAGGAAATCAGCGAGATCGTCGGTGGCGCCAGTGCCCTGGCCGACGCGAACGCGGGGAGTGACAACTAATGACCACCACTGTTGAGACCGCGACGGCTACGGGCCGCGTCGCCCGGGTCATCGGCCCGGTCGTCGACGTGGAGTTCCCCGTCGACGCGATGCCGGAGATCTACAACGCCCTCCACGTCCAGGTCGCCGACCCGGCCAAGGACGGCGAGCTCAAGACGCTGACCCTCGAGGTCGCCCAGCACCTGGGCGACGGCCTGGTCCGCACCATCTCCATGCAGCCCACCGACGGTCTGGTCCGCCAGGCCCCGGTGACCGACACGGGTTCCGCCATCTCCGTGCCGGTCGGCGACTTCACCACCGGCAAGGTGTTCAACACCCTCGGTGAGGTGCTGAACTCCGACGAGAAGTACACGGGCGAGCGCTGGCCGATCCACCGCAAGGCGCCGAACTTCGACGAGCTCGAGTCGAAGACCGAGATGTTCGAGACCGGCGTCAAGGTCATCGACCTTCTCACCCCGTACGTCAAGGGTGGAAAGATCGGTCTGTTCGGCGGTGCCGGCGTCGGCAAGACGGTGCTCATCCAGGAGATGATCTACCGCGTCGCCAACAACCACGACGGTGTGTCGGTGTTCGCCGGTGTCGGTGAGCGCACCCGTGAGGGCAACGACCTCATCGACGAGATGAGCGAGTCGGGCGTCATCGACAAGACCGCCCTGGTCTTCGGCCAGATGGACGAGCCCCCGGGCACCCGTCTGCGCGTGGCCCTCGCCGGTCTGACCATGGCGGAGTACTTCCGCGATGTGCAGAAGCAGGACGTGCTGTTCTTCATCGACAACATCTTCCGCTTCACCCAGGCCGGCTCCGAGGTGTCGACCCTGCTCGGCCGCATGCCCTCCGCGGTGGGCTACCAGCCGAACCTGGCCGACGAGATGGGTCTCCTCCAGGAGCGCATCACCTCGACCCGTGGTCACTCGATCACCTCGATGCAGGCGATCTACGTCCCCGCGGACGACCTGACCGACCCGGCCCCGGCCACCACCTTCGCCCACCTCGACGCGACGACGGTTCTCTCCCGTCCGATCTCGGAGAAGGGCATCTACCCGGCCGTGGACCCGCTGGACTCGACGTCCCGCATCCTCGACCCGCGGTACATCGCGGCGGACCACTACAACGCCGCGATGCGCGTGAAGAACATCCTGCAGAAGTACAAGGACCTGCAGGACATCATCGCGATCCTCGGTATCGACGAGCTCGGCGAGGAGGACAAGCTCGTCGTCCACCGTGCCCGTCGCGTGGAGCGCTTCCTGTCCCAGAACACCCACGTCGCCAAGCAGTTCACCGGCGTGGACGGTTCGGACGTGCCGCTGGACGAGTCGATCGCCGCGTTCAACGCGATCTGCGACGGTGAGTACGACCACTTCCCGGAGCAGGCGTTCTTCATGTGCGGTGGCATCGAGGACCTGAAGAAGAACGCGAAGGAGCTGGGCGTCTCCTGACTCCCAGGTTCTGATGTGAGCCGCACGGCTCACCGTTGAGGGGGCGGGCGCGTCCCGCCCCCTCTCTCACGCCTACTAGACTTGAAACCAACACCCGGCACAACCGCCGGGTGGTGACCCGAGGAGCCACCTTGGCTGCTGAGCTGCACGTCGCGCTGGTCGCGGCCGACCGAGAGGTCTGGTCCGGCGAGGCCACCCTGGTCGTCGCGCGCACCACGTCCGGCGACATCGGCGTCATGCCCGGTCACCAGCCGCTGCTCGGTGTGCTGGAGTCGGGCCCGGTGACCATCCGTACGCGCGAGGGCGGGACGGTCGTCGCCGCCGTGCACGGCGGATTCATCTCGTTCGCGGACGACAAGCTGTCGCTGCTGGCCGAGACCGCCGAGCTGTCGGACGAGATCGACGTCAAGAGCGTCGAGCAGGAACTGGCCCGCGCGAAGGCGGAGGACGACTCCGAGGCCGAGCGCCGCGCGGACGTCCGTCTGCGGGCGGCGACGGCGGGGCGCTGACCCCGACGAGGTGCGATGACGTCACTCAGCCGCGGCCGGCACCGGAGCGATCCGGAGCCGGTCGCGGCTGAGGCAGATCTGGATGATTTTTCCGTTCCGTTACCTAGGAGACGAGGAGGTCGGTGTCGATGGTCCTCGCTCTGACTGTGTGCGGAATCGTCGTGGTGCTCGTGGTGGTGGGGCTCTTCGTCTTCGGTCTGCGGCGGCGGCTCATCCAGCGCTCCGGCGGCACCTTCGACTGCAGCCTGCGCTGGGACGCCCCCGAGAACGCCGGTGACGCCGGCGGCAAGGGCTGGGCGTACGGGGTGGCCCGCTACAACGGCGACCGGGTCGAGTGGTTCCGCGTCTTCTCGTACGCGCCCCGGCCGCGCCGCGTCCTGGAGCGGTCCGCGATCGAGGTGGCCGGCCGCCGCCTCCCCGAGGGCGAGGAGGAGCTGGCGCTGCTGTCGGACGCGGTGATCCTCGCCTGTCTGCACCGGGGGACGCGCCTGGAGCTCGCGATGAGCGAGGACGCGCTGACCGGTTTCCTCGCCTGGCTGGAGGCGGCCCCGCCCGGCCAGAGGGTGAACGTGGCCTAGGCAACGGCCGGCGGAACGCGCCGGAGCACGTGGAACCGCCCCCGGACGAGCGAGTCCGGGGGCGGTCCTTTTCACCTGCCGGCCGAGGCCCTGCCGGCCATGCCGTCTACTTCAGGCCGCTGTCGATGGCGGTCGCGAGTTCGCCGTTCGCGGTGTCACCGCTGAACTCCCAGAAGAACGCGCCGCCGAGGCCCTGCTGCTTGGCCCAGGCCATCTTGGACTGGATGGTGGCCGGGGTGTCGTAGGACCACCAGTTGCTGCCGCAGTGGGCGTAGGCCGTGCCGGCGAAGGTACCGGTGGCCGGGCAGGTGTTCTTGAGGACCTTGTAGTCCTCGATGCCCGCCTCGTACGTGCCGGGCGCAGGGCCGGTGGCGGTGCCGCCGGGGGCGGACTGGGTGACACCGGTCCAGCCGCGGCCGTAGAAGCCGATGCCGAGCAGCAGCTTGCTCGCCGGGACACCCTTCGCCTTCAGCTTGGCGATCGCGGCGGCCGAGTTGAAGCCCTCCTTCGGGATGCCGGGGAACGAGGTCAGCGGCGAGTGGGGGTTGGTGGGTCCGGCCTTGTCCCAGGCGCCGAAGTAGTCGTACGTCATCACGTTGTACCAGTCGAGGTACTGGGCGGCGCCGCCGTAGTCGGCCGCGTCGATCTTGCCGCCGTCCGAGCCGTCCGCGGTGATGGCGGCGGTGACCAAATAGTCCTCGCCGAACTCGGCGCGCAGGGCCTGTGAGAGGTTCCGGAAGGCCGCCGGACCGCTGGTGTCACAGGTCAGACCGCAGGCGTTGGGGTACTCCCAGTCGATGTCGATGCCGTCGAAGACGTCGGCCCAGCGCGGGTCCTCCACCACGGCCTTGCAGGACTTGGCGAAGGCGGCCGGGTTCTGCGCGGCCTGGCCGAAGCCGCCGGAGTAGGTCCAGCCGCCGAAGGAGTACAGCACCTTGATGTGCGGGTACTTCGCCTTCAGCTGGCGCAGCTGGTTGAAGTTGCCGCGCAGCGGCTGGTCCCAGGTGTCGGCCTGGCCGCTGACGGACTGGTCGGCGGTGTAGGCCTTGTCGGTGGCGGCGTAGGAGTCGTCGAGCTTGCACTGGCCGCCCACGACGTTGCCGAACGCGTAGTTGATGTGCGTGATCTTGGCGGCGGTGCCGGACGTCACCAGGTCCTTGACGTGGTAGTTGCGGCCGTAGACGCCCCACTCGGTGAAGTAGCCGAGCTTGACCTTGTCGCCGGTGGGCGGCGGTTCCTCGGTCTGGCCGGTCGTGCGCACCTTCACCGCGCCGCTCACCGGTCCGCTCTGGTCGGCGGTGTCACGGGCCTGGACCGTGTAGGAGTAGTCCGTGCCCTTGGTGAGGCCGGTGTCCGTGTGGGAGGTGCCGGTCACCGTGGCGACCCTGGCGCCGTCGCGCAGGACGTCGTAGTTCTTGACGCCCTTGTCGTCGGTCGCCGCCGCCCAGGACAGCCGCACCGACGTGTCGGTGACGTTCGAGGCGGTCGGGGTGCCGGGCGCGGAGGGGGCCGCGTCGCCGGGGACGGACGTGCCGTCGCAGCTGCCGCCGTTGAGCTTGCAGCCGGACGGGGCACCGGAACCGCTGCCGTTGAAGCCGAAGCTGATCGACGCCCCGGGGGCGAGGGTGCCGTTCCAGCCGAGGTTCTTGGCGCTCCAGTGGTCACCGGAGCCCGTGACGGTGGCGTCCCAGGCGGAGGTGACCTTGGTGCCGGAGGGGAAGTCCCACTCCACCGTCCAGGAGTTGATGGTGGTGGTGCCGGTGTTCTTCACCGTCCACTTGCCCTCGAAGCCGGAGCCCCAGTCCTGGGTCTTGGCGTAGGTGGCGGTCGCCGAGGTCGCTGCCTGGGCGGGGCTCGCGAGGCCGACGAGGCCGGCGACGGGGAGCAGCAGGGTCGCGAACCCTGCGGCGGCTCTGTGTCTGAAGCGCATGCTGCGCCTCCTTATGGGGAGAAGCCGTTGTGGACGTGACTGAGCCATCACGCCCGCAGTGCCGCGAGAATAGAAAGGTCTGGACCACGGGTCAATAGGTCTGGACCACCGTCCTCGCAGTTCGTCCCGGACGTCCGCTAGATCCCCAACTCTTGAGCCAGTACGGCCGCTTGCACCCGGCTGCGCAGCTCCAGCTTGCCCAGCAGCCGGCTGACGTGCGTCTTCACCGTCGCCTCGGCCATGCCGAGCCGCACCCCGATGTCGGCGTTGGACAGCCCCTCGCCGAGACACGACAGCACCTCGCGCTCGCGCCGTGTGAGGGAGTCCAGCACCGCCGGATTCCCCGTCACCTCACGCGTGGGCCCGGCGGCGAACTCGGCGATCAGCCGCCGGGTGACGGCCGGGGCCACGATGCCCTCGCCGGCCGCCACCGTGCGCACCGCCGTGATGAGGTCCTTCGCCTCCGTGTTCTTCAGCAGGAACCCGGCCGCGCCCGCCCGCAGCGCCCCGAACACGTACTCGTCGAGGTCGAACGTGGTCAGCACCAGGACGTCGGCGAGACCCTCGCCCACCACCTGCCGGGTCGCCGACACCCCGTCCAGGCGCGGCATCTGCACATCCATCAGCACCACGTCGGGGCGCAGTTCACGGGCCAGCGCCACCGCGCGCTCGCCGTCCTCCGCCTCGCCCACCACCTCGATGCCGGGCGCGTTGCGCAGGATCAGCACCAGTCCCGCGCGGACGGCGGACTGGTCCTCGGCGACCAGGACGCGGATCATCAGGTGTCTCCTTGGACGATGTCGGTGACGGGAAGGGTGGCGCGCACCACCCACAGCGTGCCCTCCGGGCCGGCCTCGAACGTGCCGTCGAGCAGGGCGGCCCGCTCCCGCATGCCGACGAGCCCGGCGCCCGAGCCCGGCGCGCGCGGGGCGTCCCGGTCGCCGTGCGGACTGCTTACCCGGATGTCGAGGGCGTCGGCCGGCCGGCGCAGGCACACGGTGACCCGGCCCGGCGCGGCGTGCTTCAGGGCGTTGGTCAGTGACTCCTGCACGATCCTGTACGCGGCCAGTTCGACCGGCGCGGGGACGTCGCTGTACGTGGCGTCGAGGGTGACGTCCAGTCCGTTGGCGCGGGCGTTGTCGACCAGGGTGCCCAGGCCGTCGAGCGTGGGGGTCGCCGCCGGTTCCCGGTCGTCCTCGCCGTCGCGGAGGATACCGATGAGCCGCCGCATCTCGGCCAGTCCCTGCACGCTGTTCTCCCGGATCACACCGAGCGCGTCCTTGGAGGTCGCGGGGTCGTCCAGGGAGAGGGCCGCCGTGGAGTGGATGGCGATCGCCGAGAGGTGGTTGGCGACCATGTCGTGCAACTCGCGTGCCATGCGCGCGCGTTCCGCGGTCACGGCCTGGACGCGGTCCATCTCTGCGAGCAGTGCGGTCTGTTCGGCCCGCAGCCGGGCGGCCTCGGCGGCGTCGCGGTGGTTGCGCACGATGAGGCCGGTCGACGCGGGCCCGAACGTCACGGCACCGACGACCAGCCCGAGGAGCAGCGCGTCCGGCACCTGCCACACGGCGTAGGGCACCAGGGTCGCGGCGATCGTGAGCACGCCGGTGATCCACGGCAGCCGGCGGGCGGTGCCGGGCGTGCCGTACACCACGGCGGCGTACATCAGGTCGGTGTACATCACGATCGAGGCGATGCTGCCCCGGGTCATGACGTCCGCGGCCAGTGCCAGCGTGCCGAGGGCCAGGGCGGTACGCGGGGTGGTGCGGCGCAGCAGCTCGCACCCGGCGAGCACGGCGAGCGGCACCAGGACCGGCCAGCGGCCGTCGAAGAGCACGAGCGGGTCGGTGCCGGGCCGGACACTGAGCCCGAAGCCCCACAGCAGCAGCCCGCCGGCGAGTCCGGCGAGCGCGACCCCCACGTCGAAGCGGGGCGGGCGGGGCAGTGGCAGGGCCATGGCACCATCCAACACCGTGCGCGCACCCGCCCGCCTGCTCCCCGCGGACGGTCCTGGACTGCATCTTTCGATGTACCGCGAGTTCATCGGCGGCGACGACGCCCCGGGCGGGTCCGGACGGGAGCCTGGAAGGGTGACCGAAAGGAGCGAACCGTGATCGTCGCCTTGATCGCCGCCTGCGAGATCGGCTTCTGGGTGCTGCTGGCCGCCGGACTGGCCTTCCGCTACCTGCTGAGGATGCCCCGCACCGGTCTGGCGCTGCTGCTGTGCGAGCCGCTGCTGGAAGTCCTGCTGCTGGTCGTCACCGCCCTGGACCTGAAGAACGGCGCGGAGCCGGACTGGACGCACGGACTGGCCGCGCTGTACATCGGCTACACGGTGGGCCACGGCCACCGCACGGTGAAGTGGCTCGACGGTCACGCAGCCCACCGTCTGGGCGGCGCGCCCCGTCCGCCAGGACCGGGGCACGGCACGGCCCGCGCCCGGCACGAGGCCAGGGTCTGGCTGGGCACGCTGGCGGGCGCCGCCGTGGCGACCGTGCTGCTCCAGCTGGCCATCTGGTACGTCGGCGACCCGGGCCGGGTCACCTCGCTGGAGGACTGGCGCTCGACCGCGTGGCAGATCACCGGCGTCCACGGCCTGGTGGCCGCGGCCTACTGGATCTGGCCGAAGAAGGCCCCGGCGGGCGAGCCCTCGGACGCCGGCGCCGACGGGGAGAGGGTCCGCCCATGAGGCGGGCGTCCCGGAACCTCCTCGCCGGCGCCGTCACCCTGGTCGCCGGACTGGGGCTGTGGCTGTTCGGCGGGGGAGCGGACCTGCCGTGGGTCGAGCCCGGCAAGGTGGGCGTGGTGATGATGTGCGCGGGCGGCGTCGAGCTGCTGCTGGGCCTTCGCCGGGCCGCGCGCGGCCCGGCACGGCCGCGGTAGGGCTCAGCGCTCCCCGCCCGGCACCCACAGCACGTCGCCGGTCTCCTTGTTGGCGATGCGGGCCAGGATGAACAGGAGGTCCGAGAGGCGGTTGAGGTAGGTGGCGGTGAGCGGGTTCATGGTCTCGCCGTGGGCCTCGAGGGCCGCCCAGGTGGAGCGCTCGGCCCGGCGTACGACCGTGCAGGCCTGGTGGAGCAGGGCCGCGCCCGCGCTGCCGCCGGGCAGGATGAAGGAGCGCAGCTTCTCCAGCCGCTCGTTGAAGAGGTCGCAGTCCGCCTCCAGCCGGTCGACGTAGAACTGCTCGACCCGCAGCGGCGGGTACTCGGGGTTCTCCACCACGGGCGTCGACAGGTCGGCGCCGACGTCGAACAGGTCGTTCTGGACGCGGGTGAGGACCGCGACGACCTCCTCGTCCAGGCCGCCCAGGGCGATCGCGGTGCCGATCACCGCGTTCGCCTCGTTGGAGTCGGCGTAGGCGGAGATCCGCAGATCGGTCTTGGCGACCCGGGACATGTCACCGAGGCTCGTGGTGCCCTTGTCGCCGGTCCGGGTGTAGATACGCGTCAGGTTGACCATGGGGCCAGCCTAGTTCGGGGCCCGCACGGCCGGACGGGCGCGTGCCGGTCGCCGTCGCCGGACGGTGGCACGGCGGGCGGTCGCGCGGCTGCGCGCGGCGCCCGCCGTACCCGTCGGGCGGTGGGTGTGCCGGAGGGCCGGGTCAGATCCCGCAGGTGGGAGCCGACCAGTACGGCGACGGGTCGTGGGCCACGTGGGTGTGGTCGTTGTGGCCGGGGTAGCCCGGGCCGAGGATCTCGGAGAAGCCGTGGACGCGGGACTGGCGGGCCAGGGTGCAGAAGCTGGGCGAGCCGACGAGGTCGGCGGCGTCGCCGTAGAGGTGACGGCTGGTCGACGAGCCGCCCACCGCGCGGTTGCAGGCGTACGAGCGGAAGCCGCTGGAGATGGTGATCGGCACGTCGCCGAGGGCGCGCCGCATCGCCTCCAGCTTCCACATGGTCTTCAGCGCGTTCGCCTTGGCGGTGGCTGCCGACACCGCGCCGCCCGACCAGTCGGAGTTGCACTTGTTGAGCTCGGCGTAGCTGAAGTGGACGGGCGTGCAGTCGGCGTCCTGGAGTGCGTAGATCTTGCTGAAGGTCGCGGGACCGGCGACGCCGTCGGCGGTCAGCCCGTAGGCCGCCTGGAACTTCTTGACGGCGGCGGTGGTGCGGGCGCCGTAGCTGCCGTCGTAGGAGAGCCGTTCGCCCGAGGTCACCCATCCGGCGACCCGGATCTGCAGCTGCGTCACATCGCTGCCGGAGGATCCCTGGGACAGGGTGCGGTTCCAGGTGTAGCAGCTGTCGGCGTGGGCCGGTCCGGCGGCGGCGCTCACGCCGAGGACCGTGCCAGCCATGACCATGACAATCGAGAGAAGGGCGCGTGTCACGCGTCTGAACATTCCGGACTCCCGGCCGAATCGCTGGAGGGGCTGCCCGGCCGCCCCGATGGCGGCCGTGCACCAGCGTGCGGCAGAGTGCTACGCGCGTCAACAACGCCGGTGTGAACATGCTGGGTTGACGGCCCGGAGGGAGGGTGGCCCAAGCCGCCCGTCGCGGGCGGCCGGGTTCCCCGCGCGGACCCGCGGGAGCGGGCGCGCCGGACGTGACCGGTGTCTCACCCCGTGAGACCGTGACACGCATTACTAACCCCTCACACGCCCCCTCGCGCCCGCTAATGTCCGCGAGTGACGTTCGGAAACAGTGTGTGAGCGTGTCGAATTCAAAGGGGAGTCGCACAGTGGCTGGGAAGCTCGCCGTCATCGGGGCCGGTCTCATGGGATCCGGTATCGCCCAGGTCTCCGCGCAGGCGGGCTGGGAGGTCGTCCTGCGCGACGTCACCGACGAGGCGCTCACGCGGGGTACCGACGGCATCAAGGCGTCGTACGACAAGTTCGTGAGCAAGGGCAAGCTGGAGGCGCACGACGCCGATGCGGCCCTCGCCCGGATCACCACGACCACCGACCTGGACGCCTGCGCGGACGCGGACGTCGTCGTCGAGGCCGTGTTCGAGAAGCTCGAGGTCAAGCACGAGATCTTCCGGGCGCTCGACAAGATCGTGCGCGAGGACACCGTCCTCGCCTCCAACACCTCCGCCATCCCGATCACCAAGATCGCGGCCGCGACGGAGCACCCCGAGCGGGTCGTCGGCGCCCACTTCTTCTCGCCGGTGCCGATGATGAAGCTGTGCGAGCTGGTCCGCGGCTACAAGACGAGCGACGAAACCCTCGCCAGGACGCGGGAGTTCGCCGAGTCGGTCGGCAAGACCTGCATCGTCGTCAACCGGGACGTCGCCGGCTTCGTCACCACCCGCCTCATCGCCGCCCTCGTCGTCGAGGCCGCCAAACTGTACGAGTCGGGCGTGGCGAGCGCCGAGGACATCGACCTCGCCTGCAAGCTGGGCTTCGGCCACGCCATGGGGCCGCTGGCCACCGCCGACCTCACCGGCGTCGACATCCTGCTGCACGCCACCGACAACATCTACACCGAGTCCCAGGACGAGAAGTTCGCCGCCCCCGAGCTGATGCGCCGGATGGTTGACGCCGGTGACATCGGGCGCAAGAGCGGGCAGGGCTTCTACGAGCACTGACACCGCGCACTCACCCCGGCGTGCGTCACACGCCGGGGTGAATTCGGTATCGGTTCGCTTACAGGTGGCAACCTCCGCGACCGCCACGCGGTCACAGGTTGCATCACCGGCCTTCGAAGAACAGACGGAGCACGAGACGGATCACGGGGAGCGCATATGCACATCAGGGGCGACCACGTCGAGCTGGTCGTCGGGGGCCGCCTCGACGTCCGCAGCGCGGCGGACGCCCGTACGGCCCTGCACTCGGCCGTCGACGACGGAGCCGGCGACCTGGTACTGGACCTGTCCGAACTGGACTCCTGGGACGCCACCGGACTCGGCGTGATCATGGGAGCCCACCGACGGGCCGGCCGGGCCGGCCGGCGCCTGGTGCTGCGCGACGTACCGCCGCAGATGCAGCGCCTGTTGGTGGCCACCCGGCTGCACCGCATCCTGGCGATCGAAGGGGGCATCGGGGTGGACACGCTGCCCCGTGTGTGAGGCCACCCGGCCGCACGACGGACGTCCCGCGGACCCGGGCCGGCCCCGGTGACCGGCGCGACCAGCGCGACCAGCGCACAATCCTCACGAGACTGTGACGTCTCGGACCCCGCGGTACCCCGGACTGTCGTAGATACTGGGCGAAGGTTTAGGGTTCGGCTGCCCGCTGCCTTGCAACCCTCGAGCGGGCCCGGACCAGAAGCGACAGCGCGGTGTGCAGCGAGGCCGGGGAGGGCTTCAGCCACGACGCTTTTGGGGGGCTAGGACCTATGGACCCGAACAACCCGGGACCCGATGAGTACGGCCACGACGATGAGGGCGCTTCCCGGGGCGCGCCGCGTCAGCGCCCTCCCCGGGAATCCCTCACCTCCGACTTCGGACAGCACGCGCCCGCGCTCGCCCGCACGGTGCAACTGGTCTCCGGCGACTTCCTGCTGACCGTCAACCCCGTCGACGGCAGCGAGATCGAGCCCTGCCCGCCCGCCGAACGGCCGGGCAGCCCCGCCAAGCTCACCGAGGCCGAACGCGCCGAGGTCGAGCGTGCCGCCAGGCCGCCCGTCCCGCCGGGGCCCGCGCAGCCGTCGCTGCCGCTGCTGGCCCGCCAGGACGAACGCGAGAAGCTGGTCCGGCTGCTCGCCCGCGGCCGGTCCGTACGCCTCACCGGCCCCGGCGGCTCCGGCCGCACCCGGCTGCTCGACATCGTCGCCGAGGACTGCGCCGACCTCGCGCCCGACGGCGTGGTCCGGCTGAACGGCCTGCACCGCTCCGCCGACGACCTGCTGTACGACCTCTTCTACGCCGTCCACGACGCCCCCCTGCACCGCCCCGAGCGGGACCGGCTCGTCGAGCACGTCCGCGAGATCGGTGCCGTCGTCGTCCTGGACGACCTCGAACTCGGCGGAGCCGCGCTCGACGGACTGCTGGACGCCACCCCCGAGTGCGCCTTCCTGTTCGGCGCCGCCCCCGAGGTGCCCGAGCCGTCCGCCGACGCGGGCGTCGAGGAGGTCGTCCTCGCCGGCCTCGACCGCGCGGCCGGACTCGACCTGCTCGAACACGCCGTCGGCCGCCGCCTCACCGAGGACGAGTCCAACTGGGCCGGGGACCTCTGGTTCGAGTCCGAGGGACTGCCGCTGCGCTTCGTCCAGGCCGGCGCCCTCCTGCGGCAGCGCGACCGGCTGCGGGCCGGCACCAGCGCCGTCGACGAGTTCGGCGTCTTCGAGGACGTACGGCCCGACGAGTCCCCCTACGACCCCGCCGACGGCGACGGCGACGACGTACCGCTGCCCTCGCTCGGCGAGGCCGCCGCACCCGCCCCGCTGCTCGCCTCCCGGCTCAGCGGCTCGGCCCGCGCCACCCTGCGGTTCGCCGTCGCGCTCGGCGGCGAGGTGCCCCACCAGGCGCATCTGCCCGCCCTGGTGGGCGACACCCACGCCGACGCCGCCCTCGGCGAGCTCGCCGCCTGCGGGCTGGTCTCCCCGGCCGGCTCCCGCTACCGGCTCGCCGCCGGGGTGCAGGCCCAGCTCGAGGCCGCCGGGTACGCCGACGACGCCGAGGACCAGGTCCGCGTCGCCGCCCAGCACTACGCCTGGTGGACCGGGCACCCCTCGGTCACCCCGGAACGCGTGTGCGCGGAGGCGGACGCGGTCCTCACCGCGCTCGCCGCGCTGTCGCCGCTCACCTCGGCCACCACCGAGGGCGAGCCCAGCACCGCCGTGCAGCTCGCCCGCACCGCCGCCCCCGCCCTCGCCTCCGGGCTGCACTGGAGCGCCTGGGAACGGGCGCTGCGGGCCGGCGCGGAGGCCGCCCGGCTCGCCGGTGACGTGGGCGAGCAGGCCTACTTCCACCACGAGCTGGGCATCCACGCGCTGTGCGCCGGACAGCTCGACCGGGCGCGCGCCGAACTGGAGGCGTCCATCGGGCTGCGCGGCGCCCTCGCCGACAAGCGCGGCACCGTGGCCGGGCGCCGGGCCCTGGCCCTGGTCGCCGACCGCTCCGGCACCCCGCTGGCGATCGCGCCGACCGCGGGCGAGGAGGTGCCCGAGGCCCACTTCGAGGAGTCGGCCCCGCCGCCGCGCGCGGTACCCACGGCCTTCCCGCAACTCCAGCCGCCCGCCGACACCGACCTGGTCATCAGCCGCACGGTGCCCGCGCCGGCCGCACCGCCGGGCAAGGCAGGCGTGGGACTGCGTGGCCTGGCCAGGCGCAATCTGGTCGCGGCCGGCGCGGGCGCCCTGCTCGTCGCCGTGCTGGGCACGGTGGTCACCCTCGGCGCCACGTCCGAGAACGATGCCGGCACACCGTCGGAGAACGTCGGCGTCAACCCGTCCGCCAGCCAGGGCGTCGACGACGGCAGCCTCGGCGCCGACCCGGCGGCCGGGGGCGACGGCGACACCGGCGACGCCACCAGCCGGCCGGTCGACCCCGGCCCGGACGGCACCCCGGGGACCTCGGACGACCCGACGCCGACGGCGGACGAGTCGGACGAGCCGTCGGACGACGCCGGCACGACCACCGAGCCCGGCGATCCGACGCAGTCGGCGTCGCAGTCCCCGTCGAGGACGACGTCGCCCAAGCCGCCCGGCAGCACGTCCCCCAAGCCGTCCGACACGAAGACCGAGGAGCCGACGGACCCGGGGACCGAGCAGCCCACGGATCCCGGGACCACGGACCCGGCCGAACCCACCACCCCGGAGGAGCCGACCACCAGCGACTCCGCCAGCGGGCCGGTCTCCTCCGGCCCCGTGGAGACGAGCGCCTCCGCCGGCGACCCGGGGAGCAGCGACCCGGGCACGCCCGGCGCGGAGACGGTGATCTGACCGCTCGCCGACACGAGTGAGGGCCGGATTCCGCGACGGGATCCGGCCCTTGGTCCTGAGCGGCGGCCCGCCCCTCAGAACAGGCGCAGTTTGTCGTCCTCGATGCCGCGCAGCGCGTCGTAGTCGAGGACCTGGCAGCCGATGCCCCGGTCGGTCGCGAGGACCCGTGCCTGCGGCTTGATCTCCTGAGCGGCGAAGACGCCGCGCACCGGGGCGAGATGGGGGTCGCGGTTCAGCAGTTCCAGGTAGCGCGTGAGCTGCTCCACGCCGTCGATCTCGCCGCGCCGCTTGATCTCCACCGCGACGGTCCGCCCCTCGGCGTCCCGGCACAGGATGTCGACCGGCCCGATCGCCGTCATGTACTCGCGGCGGATGAGGGTGTAGCCCTCGCCGAGGGTCTCGATACGGTCGGCGAGCAGTTCCTGCAGGTGTGCTTCCACGCCGTCCTTGATCAGGCCCGGATCGACGCCCAGTTCGTGCGAGGAGTCGTGGAGGATCTCCTCCATCGTGATGATGAGCTTCTCGCCGGCCTTGTTGACGACGGTCCAGACGCCCTCCTCCTCGCCCGTCCCCTCCTTCAGCGCACAGGGCGGCGACATCCAGTTCAGGGGCTTGTAGGCCCGGTCGTCGGCGTGGATCGAGACGCTGCCGTCGGCCTTGACGAGGATCAGACGGGGTGCCGACGGCAGGTGCGCGGTGAGCCGCCCGGCGTAGTCCACGGAGCAGCGGGCAATGACGAGACGCATGGTCGGCAACGCTACTCGACCGGCCGGGGTGGACGCGATTCGCCCTCACTGCGGCCCCCGGCGCCCCACGGGGCACGTCCTGTATCTCCTGGAAAACGCGTGTTCGGCGATGGCCGGATACCGGCCCACAGGAAGTGCCGCATCCGCGCATTCTCCTGGTGCCGTCACCGTCCGTTGCTTACGGTATTGAACGGGAGGTCGCGAACCGTGTACGCAGCGTGCTCGATTCCGTGCGCTCCCTTATCTGTCAGGCAACCCCTGCTCGTCGGGGGTGCGAGAGGAGAACCCATGTCGCTCGACGTCTCACCGGCCCTACTCGAACAGGCCGAGCGAGGCGAGGTCGACGAAGCAGACTTCGTCGACTGCGTCCGGACCTCCCTGCCCTACGCGTGGGAGATGATCAGCTCCCTGGTGGCCCAGCTGAAGGTGGACGGCGGACCCTTCGCCGACAACCAGACGCCCCCGCCGGACGAGCAGGCACGCGGTCAGCTGCTGCGTGCGCTCGCGAGTGACGCGATACGCGGCGCGCTGCAACGGCACTTCGGTGTACGGCTGGCCTTCCAGAACTGCCACCGGGTGGCTGTGTTCCCGCTTGACTCCTCGGTCGACGAGACGCTGGCCCGTTTCACCTCGGTGCGCAACCAGTTGCTGAACCAGTCGCCGGAACTGCGCGACTGCTGACGCGTCATCGACAGCTTGCCGCTCCGTGTGCGGGAGGTGCGGTGGTACCGGGGCGGCAAGCCACCGTGATCCGAACGACGGGACCCCCGGGGCCCCGTGGCTCTAGGAGAGCCGGGGGAGAACCTCGGCGCCGAGCCGCCGTACGTTCTCCTCGGTGGCCGCCAGATCGCCGGAACCCTCGACGAGCAGGGCGAAGCGGGAGATGCCGGTGCGCTCACTGGTTGCGGCGAGCCGGTCGGCGCACAGCCGTGGGGTGCCCACCGGGTGAAGCCCGCAGAGCAGTTCGGTGTACGCCAGCGGATCGCGCATCTGCCGCTGCCGCCCGTCCACCGTGACATGGGCCTGAAGCCCCTGCTTCAGCCAGCCCGGCATCGCCTTCATGAGGACTTCCGCCGCGTCCGTGCGCCGGTCCGCGATCTGGCACACACCGGCCGAGACATGGGCGGCGCGGTGGACCTCCCCGGCCGGGCGGCCGCTCGCGCGCGCGTGGCTGCGCCACAGGGCGACCATCTCGGCCTTCTCCTCGTCCCCGATGTGCATGCCGAGCAGCATCGGCAGCCCGCGCTCGGCGGCCAGCCGTACGCTCGCCGGGGACGTGCAGGCGACCACGACCTCCGGGCCCTCGGTCTCGGTCAGGGACTCCGACGGGCGCGGCACGACGGGCACTTCACGGAAGCGGTACCGTCCGCCGTCCGCGCCGACGGACGGCTCGCGCAGCCAGCGCACCAGCAGATCGAGTGATTCCGGGAAGCCCTTCTCGTACGCCTCCAGGCCGGCCCCGAACACCTCCAGGTCCACCCACGGCCCGCCGCGCCCGACCCCCAGCGAGAACCGGCCGCCGCTCGTGACGTGCAGCAGCGCGGCCTGTTCGCCGAGGGCGACGGGGTGGACGGTGGGCAGCACGCTGACCGCCGTGCCGACGCGCAGCCGGCGGGTGCGGCCGAGCAGCAGCGCGGCCAGGGTGACGGCCGACGGGCAGGTGCCGTAGGGCACGAAGTGGTGCTCGGCCAGCCAGACCGTGTCGAGGCCCGCCTCCTCGGACACCTCGGCCGAGCGGACCGCGCGGTGCAGCGCCTCCCCCTCGCCCTGCCCGGGGAACTGGGCGGCCAACACGAAACTTCCAACGCGCATTGCTTTCCTGCTTCCTTGGCTCCGACACGGAGCTCCCCCGCAGGGCATAACCGCCCGACACGTGCCGAGGACACGGCCGGGCGAGCAATGAGCGGATTGTCTGCAGAATGGCGCGCTGCCGGGAACCACCGCGTCGCCGCGGAGGGGACTTGTGGCGATTGGTTCCGTACGCGTGCCCCTGCCCGTGCCGCGTAGGCTGGACGCGGCCCCAGCATCCTGTATAGCCCCGTGAGGTGTCCTGTGTCCCCGCGTCGCAACCGACCGAAGGGAGCCGTTTCGTCCGGCCGGAGCGCCGAGGACGACCGTTCCGGGCGCTACGGCGGGTGGCAGGCCACGGAGAGCTGGCGGGGCGAGGAGTGGAGCGTACGGCACGTGGCGGGGGCCAGCGCCCAGGGCAAGGCCTACCGCTGCCCGGGCTGCGACCAGTTGATCCCCGACGGGGTGCCGCACCTGGTGGCCTGGCCGGAGCACGCGGGAGTCGACGACCGCCGGCACTGGCACAAGGCGTGCTGGAACGCGAAGGACCGCCGCACCACGCGGGTGCGGCGGTCCCGTAACGCGCCGAAGTTCTGAAAGGCCCCGGGACGGGCTAGACGTCCCGGCTCTCCAGCAGCGCGAAGGCGCCGCCGATCGCGGCGCCGGTGGCGACCAGCATGATCCAGAGCGGGTCCCAGCCCGACGGGCCCGACTCGCTCAGGGAGTTGGCGTAGAAGATGCTCATCTGGTTCGGGATGGAGTACTCGAACAGCGCCTGCTGAACGTCCCGGAGCGAGGACGAGAACATGAACAGCGCGATCACCAGCGGGGCGAGCACGGCGCCGATCATGATGGTGATGGCGCCCGCCGAGTGCCGGATGATCGACCCGATGGCCAGCGACAGCGTGCCGAGCAGCGCCACGTAGAGCGAGACGCCGACCGTGCCCTTCAGCCACTCCTCGCCGGAGGGGGCCTTGGCGTTGTGCTCCTCCAGCAACGACACGTGCAGCAGGCCGATCAGCGCGGCGCACACCAGGGTCACGACGAAGGCCAGCAGGAAGAACACCAGGGCCTTCGCCAGCAGCACCCGTCCACGCGTGGGACAGGCGACCATCGTGGTGCGGATCATGCCGGTGCCGTACTCCGAGGCGGTGGTCAGCACGCCCAGCGTGATGACGCACATGCCGCCCAGCAGCAGCCCGAAGAAGCCGAGGGACAGCGGGCTCTCGCCCCCCAGGTCGGGATCGGAGCTCGCGACCACCACACCGGCCAGCAGGCCGATGCCGATCACCAGCAGCACGAACACGCCCAGCGTCCACATCGTGGAGCGCACGGACTTGATCTTCGTCCACTCGGAGGCGATCGCGTGCCCGAGGTGCGTGCGCACCACCGGGATCGGCGAGGTGTAGCCGGGATAGGGGTGGCCGGGGGCCGCCTGCCATTCGGGTGCGGCGTTCTGCGGCATCGGGGGCGGGGGCGTGCTCATCGGGCGTCCTCGGGCTTGGTCAGGTCGGCGGCGGGAGCGGGCGGGGGAGCGGCGGCCTCAGGTGCGGCCGGAGCCGGGGGCACCTGCGGGGCCGGCTGCGCGTACGGGTTGGCGGCAGGGGCACCCGGAGCCGCCCCGGGGGCGCCGTAGGGGCCGCCCGCGGGAGCCTGCCCCGGCGGGCCCTGCGGCGGCGCGAAGGGCTGCCCGCCCTGCGGCGGCGGGGGCGCGTACCAGCCGGGCTGGCCCTGGCCCGGAACCGGCGCCGGCGGCTGCGCGCCGGGCGGCAGCTGCTGCTGGAGCCCTTCCTTCTGGTCGATGGTCGAGCGGTAGTCGACGGCGCCCTGCGTCATCCGCATGTAGGCCTCCTCCAGCGAGGCCTGGTGCGGCGACAGCTCCCACAGCCGTACGTCGTTGTCGTGGGCGATGTCGCTGATGCGCGGCAGCGGCAGTCCGGTCACCCGCAGCCCGCCGTCCTGCTCAGGCAGCACATGGCCGCCCGCCTCGGTGATCGCGGAGGACAGCTTCTCCCGCTGCTGCGGTTCGGTGTCCGGGGTGCGCACGCGCGCGAAGCCGGCGGAGTTGGCGGAGATGAAGTCCTTTACGCTCATGTCGGCCATCAGCTGCCCGCGGCCGATCACGATGAGGTGGTCGGCGGTCAGCGCCATCTCGCTCATCAGGTGGGAGGAGACGAAGACCGTGCGGCCCTCCGCGGCGAGCGACTTCATCAGGTTGCGGACCCAGAGGATGCCCTCGGGGTCGAGACCGTTGACGGGCTCGTCGAAGAGCAGCACCTGGGGGTCGCCGAGCAGCGCGGCGGCGATGCCGAGCCGCTGGCCCATGCCGAGGGAGAAGCCCTTGGACCGTCTGCGCGCCACGTCGTGCAGACCCACCACGCCCAGCACCTCGTCCACGCGCCGGGCCGGGATGCCCGACAGCTGGGCCAGGCTCAGCAGGTGGTTGCGGGCGCTGCGGCCCCCGTGCACCGCCTTGGCGTCCAGCAGTGCGCCGACCTGACGGGGCGCGTTGGGCAGCTTCCGGTACGGGAAGCCGCCGATCGTGACCCGGCCGGCGCTCGGGTTGTCCAGACCGAGGATCATCCGCATGGTCGTCGACTTGCCCGAGCCGTTCGGGCCCAGGAACCCGGTGACGGCGCCGGGGCGCACCTGGAAGGAAAGGTTGTACACAGCGGTCTTGTCGCCGTACCGCTTGGTCAGGCCGACTGCCTCGATCATGCTCCGCACCCATCGAAAGGTTCAGGACAGCGGGGCACACGCCCCCGTAAGGGTTAGGAGGATATCGGGGCGCTGACGGTTCCGCCCAAGGCCGGGTAAAATCCGGCCCCGGGCGGCCGCTCACTGGGCGTCGCGCCGCTTCAGCAGCACGTAGCCGCCGGCCAGCGCGGCGATCACCCACAGCACCATGATCCCCAGGCCGCCCCAGGGCCCGTAGGGGGTGTCGTCGTCGACGGGCGTGACCACCTGCATGATCTTGCTGCCGGCCTGGTCGGGCAGGAACCGGCCGACCTTCTTCGTGGCGTCCACGTTGCCGAGGATGTTGGAGATCAGGAAGAAGAACGGCATCAGGATGCCCAGCGACAGCATCGGCGAGCGCAGCATCACGGCGACTCCCATGGAGAACAGCGCGATCAGCGTCATGTAGAGGCCGCCGCCGATGACCGCGCGCAGCACACCGGGGTCGTCGAGGGACGCCTTGTGCTCGCCGAGCATCGCCTGGCCCAGGAAGAAGGCGGCGAAGCTGGTGGCCATGGCGACGACGAGGGCGAGCGCGGTGGCCACCGCGAGCTTGCTGAACAGGAAGGTGCCGCGCTGCGGCACGGCGGCCAGCGAGGCGCGGATCATGCCGGTGCTGTACTCGTTCGACACCACGAGCACCCCGAACACGATCATGGCGAGCTGACCGAGACTCATCCCCGCGAAACTGATGAAGGTCGGGTCGAAGGAGAGCCGGTCCCGTTCGCTCAGCGAGTCGAACTCGGCCTTCGACAGCGCCGAGATCAGCATCCCGAGCGCGATGGTGACGACCACCGCCAGGGAGAGCGTCCACACCGTGGACGCCACCGACCGGATCTTGGTCCACTCCGACCGTACGACCTGCGTCACCGCCATGCTCAGCCCTTCTTCCAGCCCTCGCCCCACGCTCGCGGGGGCAGGGGAGTGCCGGAGTGGGAGTGGTACTCCACCGACTCCGCGGTCAACCGCATGAACGCCTCCTCCAGGGAGGCCTGCTGCGGGCTCAGCTCGTGCAGCACGATCTCGTTCCGGGCCGCCAGCTCCCCGATCCGCTCGGCCTGGGAACCGTCCACCTCCAGCGCCCCGTCGCCGCTGACGACCGCGGTGACACCGGCCCGGTGCAGCGAGTCCAGCAGGCGCTCGCGCTGCGGGCTGCGCACCCGGACCCAGGAGCGCGAGTTGCGCTCGATGAACTCGGCCATCGAGGTGTCGGCGAGCAGCCTGCCCTGGCCGATCACGACCAGGTGGTCGGCGGTCAGCGCCATCTCGCTCATCAGGTGGGACGAGACGAAGACCGTACGGCCCTGGGCGGCGAGCGACTTCATCAGCGTGCGGATCCAGTGGATGCCCTCGGGGTCGAGCCCGTTGACCGGCTCGTCGAACATCAGGATCCGCGGGTCGCCCAGCAGCGCGGCGGCGATGCCGAGCCGCTGGCCCATGCCGAGCGAGAACCCCTTGGCCTTCTTCCGCGCCACCGCCGTCAGCCCGACCGCGTCCAGCACCTCGTGCACCCGACGCGGCGGGATGCCGTTGCTCTGGGCGAGGCACAGCAGGTGGTTGTGGGCGCTGCGGCCCGGGTGCATCGCCTTCGCCTCGAGCAGGGCACCGATGCGGGTCAGCGGCTCCCTGAGGCGGTGGTAGTGCGTGCCGTCGATCCGCACGTCCCCGGCGGTCGGGTGGTCCAGGCCCAGGATCATCCGCATGGTCGTCGACTTGCCGGCGCCGTTCGGACCGAGGAAGCCGGTGACGATGCCCGGCCGGACGGTGAAGGTCAGACCGTCGACCGCCACCTTCTCGCCGTACCGCTTGGTCAGCCCCTCGAGCTCGATCATGCGGCCACGCTAGAACGGGACAAAGCCCCCTGCCACCTCAGTGACAGAGGGCTTCGCCGCTGCGTGGCCGCCGTGCGGCGCGGGTGTTACCGGGACTGCTGGGCCGGAACCCCGCGGGAGATCGGCTCGTCCTCGGCGGCCGGCGCGCCGGTCGCGGCCACCGCCGCACCCGTGAGCGTCGCCAGCATCTCGCGGACGTTGGTGAGCTGGGCGTTGATGGAGTCGCGGCGGTTGGTCAGCGCCGCGAGCTCGCGCTCGGACTCCGAACGGATGCGGTCCGCCTTGGCGTTGGCGTCGGCCACGATGTCCTCGGCCTGGCGCTGCGCGGTCTCCACCGTCTGGCGGGCGCGGCGCTCGGCGTCGGTGCGCAGCTTCTCGGCCTCCAGGCGCAGCTGCTCCGCGCGGTGCTCGATCTCCGCGAGGCGCTTCTCGGCCTTGGCCTGACGCGAGGCCAGGTCGCGCTCCGACTGCTCACGCCGCTTGGCGAGGTTCGTCTCGAAGTCGGCGGCGGCCTGCGCGGCCTTGGCGCGGGTCTCCTCGAAGAGGGCGTCCGCCTCCTCGCGCTTGGACTGCGCGTCCTTCTGCGCCTCGGAACGCAGCTGGGACGCCTCGCCCTTGGCCTTCTCGACGATCCGGACGCCCTCGTCCTCGGCCTTCGCCTTGCGCTCGGAGGCGTACGACTCGGCGTCGTTGCGCACCTGCTGGGCGGCCGACTCGGCGAGCTCGCGGTGCTGCTCCGCCGCGCGCCGGGCCTCCTCGCGCAGGTCCTTCGCCTCCTCCTCGGCGAGGCGGAGGATCTTCTCCACACGCGCGCCGAGACCCGCGTACGACGGCTCGGCGTCGTTGACCTGGGCCTGGGCGTTCTGCGTCTCGAGGTGGAGCTCCTCGATGCGCTTTTCCAGAGCGGTGATGCGGGCGAGAGCGCTGTCACGGTCGGAGAGAACCTTGGAAATGTACTCGTCCACCTGAGCGCGGTCGTACCCACGCCGCACATGCTCGAAGCCGTAGGGGGAAGTGTCGCTCATGGGGTTCCTGTCGAAAGAGACCGGGTGAGGTGATAGAGGGAATCCTAGGCGCCAATGCGGTGTGTCATCGAGCGGATGCACGTTTGATATGCAGAATGACACCCCTTTTGGGTGGCGCGCCGCTGGAAGGCTTGCCAAAGCCGTGGTCAAAGCCCCCACCGTACAGAGGATTTCGCCCGCTTTGCTAGCTATCGGATGACTTGCCACCCGTACGGGTAGCCCCTGCCGAAGCCCCCGCCTTGACCCCGTTCTCCTTGCCGCCCATCGGTGCCTCCAGGGACCCCAGCGCCTCCAGGACGTCCTGCACGCGGGAGATCTCCGCGTTGATGTCCTCCCGGCGCCGCACGAGCACCTCCAGCTCGCGCTTGCCCTCCTCGACCGTGCGCCGCGCCTCGCGGACCGCCTCGGCCTTCAGCTCCTCGGCCTCCCTGACCAGCGTGGCCTTCTTCTGCTCCGCCTCCTTCAGCAGACCCTCGGCCTTCTTCACCGCGGCGATGCGCACCTTGCCCGCCTCGGAGTTCGCCTCGGAGACGATCTCCTTGGCCTTCGCCTCCGCCTTGGCCAGCTGCTCCTCGGCCGCCTTGATGAGCGCGTCGCAGCGGTCACCCGTGGACTTCATCGTGTCCGCCGCCTCACGGCGGGCCCGCTCGTGCAGCTCCTCGATCTCGCCGGTGAGGCGGTCGCGCAGCTCCTCGGCGCGCTCCCTGACCTGCGTCGCGTCCCGGCGCGCACCGATCAGCAGCTCGTCCGCGTCCCTACGGGCCTTCTCCACCAGCGAGTTGCCGTCGACGCGCGCCTCGGCCAACAGCCGCTCCGCCTCCGTGCGGGCCGCACCGACCATCGTGTCCGCCTGCGACTCCGCGTCCGCGGTCGCCTTCTGGGCCTGCTGCTGCGCCTCGGTGAGCAGCTTGTCCGCCTCGGCGGTGGTCTCCGTGATGAGCGTGTCGACCTGCTCCGCCGCCTCCGAGCGGCGCTTGTTGGCCTCCTTGCGGGCCTCGTCCAGCGTCCGCTCGGCCTCCTCGCGGGCGGTGGACACCATCCGCTCGGCCTGCGACTCCGTGTCCGACCTGACCCGCTCGGCCTCCTGCCGGATCCGCTCCGCGTGCTGCTGCGCCGACCCGACCGCCTCCGCGGCCTCGGCCCGCAGCCGCTCGGCGTCACCGGTGGCGTCCGCGATCAGCTTCTCGGCCTTGGCGACCGAATCCGACCGCACCCGCTCGGCCTCGGCGACCGTCTCGGTGCGCAGCCGGTCGGTCTCCGTGATGGTGTCCTCGGTGAGCCGCTCGGCCTCGGCGCGCGCCTCCGTGATGAGGGTGTCCGCCTGCGTCGCCGCGTCCGAACGGATCCGGTTGGCGTCCTCCCGGGCGTCCGCCCGGGTGCGCGCGGCGGCCTGCTCGGCCTCCGCGATCGCGTCGGAGGCCTCCGTGCGCAGCCGCTGGGCGTGCTCGGACACCTCCGCGCGGATCCGCTCGGCCTCCGTGATCGCCTCGGACACGGTGCGCTCGGCCAGCGTCCTGGCGGCCTCCGTCTCCTCGTGCGCCTCGCGCCGCAGCCGGCCCGCGTCCTCGCTCGCCCGCTCCCGCTCCGCGTAGGCGTCGCCGCGGACCCGGTCCGCCTCCTCCTCCGCCTCACGGCGCGTACGCTCCGCCGCGTGGTCGGCGGCGGACCGCAGCCCGGCGATCTCCTCCTGCGCCTGCTCGTGCAGGCCCGCGACGGACTCCCGCACCTGCTGCGCGTGCTGCTCGGCCGCCGACACCATCTCCGTGGCGCGCCGGTCCGCCTCCTCGACCAGCCGTACGGCCTCGGCCTGCGCCTCCTCGACGCGCGTGCGCGCCGATGCCAGCAGCTCCTCGCTCTGCTCGCGGGCCCGCTGACGCTCCTGGTCGGCCTCCTGCCGGGCCGCGCCGAGGAGTTCCTCGGCCTCGCGGCGGCGCCGGGCGGCCTCCTCCTGCGCGGCGGCCAGCGCCTCGGACGCCTCCGCACCGATCCGCTCGGCGGCGGCCTGCGCCTCCGCCCGCATCCGGTCGGCGCTGTCCTGCGCCTCCGCCTTCAGCCGCTCCGCCTCGGCCGCGGCCTCCGACCGCAGCCGCACGGCGACGGACTCGCCCTCCGCGCGGGACGCCGACGCGTCCGCGGCGGCCTCGTCCCGCAGCCGCTCGGCCTCGGCCTCCGCCTGCTGCCGCAGCGTACGGATCCGCTCGGCGGCCTCGGTGCGCAGCCGCTCGCCCTCCTCGGACGCCTCCCGGCGGATCCGGGCGGCCTCCTCGCGCGCCTCGCCGAGCGCCCGCTCGGCGGAGGCGAGCCGCTCCTCGGCCTCCGCGTGCAGCCGCGTCAGTTCCGCGGCCGCCTCCGCGCGGCGGTCCTCGACGGCACGCTCGGCCTCCTCGCGCAGCTCGCGCGCGGCCCGCTCGGCGTCCTCCTTGAGCGCGTCCGCCTGCTCGACGGCCTCCGCGCGGTGCCGCTCGGCCTCCTTGCGGGTGCGCTCCAGCGTCTCCTCGGCCTGCCGGCGCAGCGTCGTGGCCCGCTCGATGGCCTCCGTGCGGACCTTCTCGCTGTCCGTCTGCGCGGTGGAGCGCAGTTCGTCGGCGTCCGCCTTCGCCTTGGCGAGCAGCTCCTCGGCGGACTTCGCCGCCTCCTCGATCTGCGCCACGGCCTCCTTGCGGGCCTCCGCGCGGATCTTCTCGCCCTCGGCGACCGCGTCGGCGCGCAGCTGCTCCGCCTCGCCGCGCAGCCGGCGCGCCTCCTCCTGGAGCTCGACGGTCTTGGCGCGGTACTCCTTGGTGTCGTCCTTCGCCGCGCCCTTGAGCTGCGCGGCGATGTCGTGCGCCTCCGCGCGCAGCCGGTCCGCCTCCGCCTCGGCCTCCCGGCGGATCCGCTCGGCCTCCTCGGCCGCCGCCTTCGTGGTCTGCTTGGCATCCTCGGACGCCTTGTTGAGCACCTCCTCGGCGGTCCTGGCCGCCTTGGAGAGCTGGGTGGCGGACTCCTCCGCGGTGAGCGTGCGGGCCTTCTCTGCGGCCTCGGCGACGATCTTCTCGGCCTCCGCGCGGGCGTCGGCGACCAACTGCTCGGCGTCCGCCTTGGTGGTCTCCGCCTCCTTGGTGGCCTCGCTGACCAGCCGCGCCACCTGCTCCTTGGCGGTGCGCGTGCGGGTCTCGTTGGCGGACTCGGCGGAGGCGATGGCCTTGGCGGCGGCCTCCTTCGCCTCGGCGAGCACCTTCTCCGCCTCGGAGCGCGCCTCGCGCAGCGAGGTCTCGGCCTGTGCCATGCGCTGCTCGGCCGCCTTGGCGAGCTCCTGGGCCTCGCGGCGCGCCGACTCCGACTCGGTCGCCGTGGACGTCCGCAGCTGCTCGGCGTGGTCGGTGGCCTCCTGCGCCTGCGTGGACGCGGCGGTCAGCAGCCGCTCGGCGTCCGCGCGGGCCCGGCGCAGCAGCTGCTCGGCCTCCGCGCGGGCCGACTCGGCCTCGCTCTGCAGCCGCTGACGGGCCTCCGACGTCAGCCGTTCGGCCTCCGCGCGGGCGGCGGCCAGGGCCTGCTCCCGCTCCGCGCGGGTCTCCTCCAGGAGCCGGCGGGCCTGCTCCTCGGTGCGGGCCCGCAGCTGCTCCGCCCACGACACGTTCTCGTTGACGTGCGACTCGACGGTCTGCCGGCGCTCCGCCAGCTCCTGGTCGAGCTGCTGGCGCCGGGTCACCGCCTCCTGGTGCAACTCCGCCTGGAGCCGGGCCGCCTGCTCTGCGTGCTCCTGCAGGATCCGCTGGGTCTGCGCCCGGGCCTGGCTCAGCTCCCGCTCGGCGTCCGCGCGCAGCTGGTCGGCCTGCATCTGCGCGCTGCGCAGCATCTGCTCGGCCTGGTAGCCGATGTCACCGCCGTCGTAGGCGGGCCGGGACATGATGGTGCGCCGCGCCTCGTGCAGCTTGGCGCGCAGCACCTCGACCTGGTAGCCGAGGTCCTCGGCGTGCTGGATCGCCTTTTCCCGCTCGGTCTTCAGCCGCTTCATCTCGGCTTCGAACCGAGAGAGGTGGTCGACGTCAGCCGCCGGCTCTCGCTCCTGGCTCTCGTAGCCCCGCACTGCGCGGTCCCATCCGTCCCCTGGTCGCAAGTCTGGCCGAGCTCCGTCCAACCGCCGAACGGGGCCCCCGGGGAATGGTGTCAGATCAACGGCGGAGCATGGGCCGCTGCCCCGCGCTCGCCCCCCGAAAACCGGACCCCGGCGATCCCGTCGCCAAAGACGACGGGAAGGTCGCCACGGATCGAGCGGCGACCGGACCCAACCCTACCGGCCCCTATGTACGTGGGTCAGTGCTCGGACGACTCAACAGGCGCCGAAGTGACCAGTTCTGTCAGTACGCCATGGCAGTCCTTGGGGTGCAGGAAGGTGATCCGTGACCCCATGGAGCCGCGCCGGGGCTCTTCGTACAGAACGCGTACGCCCTTGTCCTTGATGTCGGCCGCGTCCGTGTCCACATCCGCCGTACCGAAAGCGATGTGGTGGACGCCCTCGCCGTTCTTCGCCAGCCACTTGGCGACGGTGGAGTCCTCCCGGGTCGGTTCGAGGAGCTGCAGGTAGGAGGCGCCGCCGTCCGAGGTGCCGTTGATCTTGAGCATGGCCTCGCGCACGCCCTGTTCCTCGTTGACCTCGGAGTGGAACACCTCGAAGCCGTACGTGGCCCGGTAGAACTCCACCGTCCTGTCCAGGTCGAAACAGGCGATCCCGATGTGGTCGATTCGCGTCAGCATGGATTCAGTGGAGCGCCCACCGGGCGGTTACGCAACGTGCGCGCGATCACACCGAAAGGCCGATGACGGGGTCCACCGCACGTCAGTACATTCGAAGTAAACCCTCGTTCACTCCTCGGCTGTGCAGCCGGAAGGGGATCGCAGCTCATGTCTTCCGAAACTTCCGCATCATCCGCAACGAACGGCACGACCTCCGTCATCGTCGCGGGCGCCCGCACCCCCATGGGTCGGCTGCTCGGCTCGCTGAAGTCCTTCTCCGGAGCCGACCTCGGCGGCTTCGCGATCAAGGCCGCCCTCGACCGTGCGGGGATCGGCGGCGACCAGGTCCAGTACGTGATCATGGGCCAGGTGCTCCAGGCCGGGGCGGGGCAGATCCCGGCCCGCCAGGCCGCCGTCAAGGCCGGCATCCCGATGAACGTCCCGGCGCTCACCATCAACAAGGTGTGCCTGTCCGGCCTCGACGCGATCGCGCTGGCCGACCAGCTGATCCGCGCCGGCGAGTTCGACGTGGTCGTCGCCGGCGGCCAGGAGTCCATGACCAACGCCCCCCACCTGCTGCCGAAGTCCCGTGAGGGATACAAGTACGGCGCGGTGCAGGTGCTCGACGCCATGGCGCACGACGGTCTGACCGACTCCTTCGAGAACATCGCGATGGGCGAGTCGACCGAGAAGCACAACACGCGTCTCGGCATCGCCCGCCCCGAGCAGGACGAGATCGCCGCCCTGTCCCACCAGCGCGCCGCCGCCGCGCAGAAGAACGGCATCTACGAGGCCGAGATCACCCCGGTCGAGATCCCGCAGCGCAAGGGCGACCCGGTCCTGTTCAGCAAGGACGAGGGCATCCGCGGCGACACCACCGCCGAGTCCCTCGGCAGACTGCGTCCCGCCTTCGCCAAGGACGGCACCATCACCGCCGGCTCCTCCTCGCAGATCTCCGACGGTGCGGCGGCCGTGGTCGTGATGAGCAAGGCCAAGGCGCAGGAGCTGGGCCTGGACTGGATCGCCGAGATCGGCGCCCACGGCAACGTGGCAGGGCCCGACAACTCGCTCCAGTCGCAGCCGTCCAACGCGATCCGGCACGCGCTGAAGAAGGAGGGCCTGGAGGTCTCCGACCTCGACCTCATCGAGATCAACGAGGCCTTCGCCGCGGTCGCCGTCCAGTCAATGAAGGACCTCGGCGTTTCCACCGAAAAGGTGAACGTCAACGGTGGTGCCATCGCCCTCGGTCACCCGATCGGGATGTCCGGCGCGCGGTTGGTGCTGCACCTGGCGCTGGAGCTGAAGCGGCGCGGCGGCGGTGTCGGCGCGGCGGCGCTGTGCGGCGGTGGCGGCCAGGGTGACGCGCTGATCGTGCGGGTGCCCAGGGCCTGAGCCGGGCCTTCCCGCGGTGTGCTGAATTCCCTCTCGTGAACGGAGCTGTGATGCAGGACGTCTCCTCGCTGGTCGCCCAGGCCAGGGAAGGCAGGCCACGGGCCGTGGCCCGGCTGATCTCCCTGGTGGAGGGGGCGTCCCCGCAGCTCAGGGAGGTGATGGCGGCCCTGGCGCCGCTCACCGGGAACGCGTACGTGGTCGGCCTCACCGGCTCTCCGGGCGTCGGCAAGTCCACCTCGACCTCGGCCCTGGTGACCGCGTACCGCAAGCAGGACAAGCGGGTCGGTGTCCTGGCCGTCGACCCGTCCTCCCCCTTCTCCGGGGGCGCCCTGCTCGGCGACCGCGTCCGGATGTCGGACCACGCCTCAGACCCGGGCGTGTACATCCGCTCCATGGCCACCCGCGGCCACCTGGGCGGTCTCGCCTGGGCCGCCCCCCAGGCCATCCGCGTCCTGGACGCGGCCGGCTGCGACGTGATCCTCGTCGAGACGGTGGGCGTGGGCCAGTCGGAGGTGGAGATCGCCTCCCAGGCCGACACCTCCGTGGTGCTGCTGGCCCCCGGCATGGGGGACGGCATCCAGGCCGCCAAGGCCGGGATCCTGGAGATCGGCGACGTCTACGTCGTCAACAAGGCCGACCGTGACGGCGCCGACGCCACCGCCCGGGAGCTGAACCACATGCTCGGCCTCGGCGAGTCCCGGGCCCCGGGCGACTGGCGCCCCCCGATCGTCAAGACGGTCGCCGCCCGCCAGGAGGGCGTCGACGAGGTGGTCGAGGCCCTGGAGAAGCACCGGGCCTGGATGGAGGAGCGCGGAGTCCTGACGGAACGCCGGACGGCCCGCGCCTCCCGCGAGGTCGAGACCATCGCCGTCACCGCCCTGCGCGAACGCATCGGCGACCTCCACGGCGACCGCCGGCTGGGCGCCCTCGCGGAACGCATCATCGCCGGCGAGCTCGACCCGTACCGGGCGGCGGACGAACTGGTGGCGGGGCTGACACAGGGCTGACCCCGCAGTGGTCAGAGACCGTCGGGCAGGAGGCGGAAGGCGGGTGCCGAGACGCGGGGTACGTGGAACGCGGGCGGCGGCGCCGGGCGGCCGGTGGCCGGCCGTTCCGCGCTCAGTCGTCGTCGGAGCCGTTCCGGTCGGCGGTGACCTTGCCGTTCTCGGGGTCCACCCGCCAGTCCCTGTCGTCGTCGCCGGAGCCGGCGCCCGTCTCGGCCTCCCAGCCGCGGTCGTCGTCGTCCAGCTCCACCGACGTCACGACGCCCTTGGCGGCCGCCGCCTTCGCGGCCTGCCCGGCGGTCACCGACGCGCCCTTCAGCGCGGCCCGCACCTCGCCGGCGTCGTCCTCGTCGTCCTTCTCGGCGCCCAGCACCTTGCCGGTGCCCGGGTCGACGCGCACGCTGCGCCAGTCGTCGCCCTTGCCGAGGACGTCGACCTCCCAGGCGCCGTCGTCCAGCTCGGCGGAGACGGCCGTGCCCGGCGTGTGCCGCAGCGCGGCGGCGATGGCGTCGGCGGCGGTCACGCCGCCGGAGGTGCCGCGGTCGTCCCGGTCGTCGTCACGTCCGTCGTCGTCGCGGTCGTCGCTGCGGCTGTCGTCACGGTCGTCGTCCGGTGCGTCGCCGGCTCCCGCCCGCTGCTCCGTCTGCGCCACCGCCGAAGGCCCGCCGTCGTCGTCCCCCGAGACCGCGATCGCCGTCGCCGTGCCCCCGCCGACCAGAGCCGCTGCCGTGACGACCGCGATCACGATGTTGCGCTTCATGTCTGTTCCTCCCGAGTCGCTGCGTTTCGCGCTGTACGGCATCAATCTCGCCGACCGACGCTGAGAGGAACCTGAAGCCGCCTGAAGTGATCTTCAGGTTCGCTTTGCGACCCTTGGCCCATGCGCCCGCCCGTCTCCCACCACCACCCTGCCGGAGGCGCTTCGCGCCGCCCCTTTCGACTCCTGATCGTGGAGGACGAGAAACGCCTCGCCCTCTCCCTCGCCAAGGGGCTGACCGCCGAGGGCTACGCCGTGGACGTCGTCCACGACGGCCGGGAGGGCCTGCACCGGGCCACGGAGGGCACGTACGACCTCCTGATCCTCGACATCATGCTGCCCGGGCTGAACGGCTACCGCGTCTGCGCCGCCCTGCGTGCCGCCGGACACGACGTGCCGATCCTGATGCTCACCGCGAAGGACGGCGAGTACGACGAGGCCGAGGGCCTGGACACGGGTGCCGACGACTACCTCACCAAGCCGTTCTCGTACGTCGTCCTCGTCGCCCGGATCAAGGCGCTGCTGCGCCGCCGGGCGGCCACCGGGGCCTGTCCGGTCCACGTGCACGGTGACCTCAAGGTGGACACCGCCGCCCGCCGGGTGTTCCTCGGCGAGGAGGAGGTGACGCTGACCGCCAAGGAGTTCTCGGTGCTGGAGCAGCTGGTGCTGCGGGCCGGAGAGGTGGTCTCCAAGGCCGACATCCTGGAGCACGTCTGGGACTTCGCCTACGAGGGCGACCCCAACATCGTCGAGGTCTACATCAGCGCCCTGCGCCGCAAACTGCGCGCCGGACTCATCCGTACGGTGCGCGGCGCCGGTTACCGGCTGGAGACCGCGCCGTGAGCCGCCTGTTCGGCTCGGTCCGCGCGCGGGCGACGCTCGGTGCCACCCTCGTCGTCGCGGTGGCCCTGGTCGCGGCCGGCACCGCCGTCCTGATGTCCCTGCGCTCCAACCTGATCGGTGAGGCGGGCACCCAGGCGGAGCAGTCCGCGCGGGCGGTCGCCGGCGAGCTCGCCGCCCGGACGCCGTACGACCAGCTCTCCGGGCTGGACGGCGACGACAGGCCGGTGCAGGTCGTCGACGAGGACGGCACGCTCGTCGCGGCCTCCGAGGACCTGCAACGGATCGCGGGCACGTCGACGACCGAGGTGACGCCACGCCCGTCGGCACCCGGTGACGACGATGACGACGAGCCCCATGACCCCGACGACCCCGACGACCCCGACGAGGGTTCCGGTGACTCCGACGACGACTTGGGAGCTTCCCTGGCCCCCGGCGAGATCGGCAGCGGGACGACCTTCGGCAACGGCTCGGCGACGATCGACGGCGACGCCGAGGACTACCGGTTCGCCTCCGTGGACGTGGGGGCCGCCGACGGGGGCCGGCTGACGGTCACCGCGGGTGCCCCGCTCGCCGCCGAGCACAGTGCGGTGGACACCACGCTGACCGGCATGCTCATCGGTCTGCCGCTGCTGCTCGGCGTCGTCGCCGGGGTGACCTGGCTGGTCACCGGCCGGGCCCTGCGTCCGGTGGAGGGCATCCGCCGGGAGATGGCCGCGATCACCGCCTCCGAGGACCTCACCCGCCGTGTCCCCGAACCGGCGACGCACGACGAGATCGCCCGCCTGGCCAGCACCACCAACGAGACCCTGGCCGCCCTGGAGGCGGCCGTGGAACGGCAGCGGCGGTTCGTCGCCGACGCCTCCCACGAACTGCGCAGCCCCATCGCCTCCCTGCGCACCCAGCTGGAGGTGGCCGCCGCCCACCCCGAGCTCCTCGACCTGGACGGCGCGGTGGAGGACACCGTGCGGCTCCAGCACCTCGCCGCCGATCTGCTGCTGCTCGCCCGGCTGGACGCGGGGGAGCGGCCCGCCGACGCCCGGGTCGACCTGGCGGCGCTGGCCCGCGAGGAGGCCGCGGGGCGTACCGGGGTGACGGTGGACGCGGAACCCGCGGAGGTCGCGGGCTCCCGCGGGCAGCTCGGACGTGTCCTCGCCAACCTGCTGGACAACGCCGGGCGGCACGCCCGTGAGCGGGTCACCGTGACCGTGCGGCGGGAGGGCGCCCTGGCGGTGGTGGCGGTGGCCGACGACGGCGAGGGCGTGGCCGAGGCCGACCGGGAGCGGATCTTCGAGCGGTTCGTACGGCTGGACGCGGCCCGCAGCCGCGACGACGGCGGCGCCGGTCTGGGCCTCGCGATCGCGAGGGACGTCGCCGTACGGCACGGAGGGACGCTCACGGCGGGCACGGCGCCCGCAGGCGGAGCCCTGTTCGAACTCCGCCTGCCGCTCTCCGGCTGATGCCGAAGCGGAGCGGGGGCGTCAGGGGCGCCCCCGCTGCCCCCGCAGATGCTCGGCGATGGGCTTGAGGGCCTTGTCGAGCTCGGTGAGTGCCTCGGGGGCGAGCAGGTCGATGAAGTGTCTGCGCACGGACGCCACGTGGTGCGGGGCGACCTTCTGCATGGTCCCCAGCCCGTGCTCGGTGAGGACCGCGTACAGACCCCGGCGGTCGGACTCGCAGTTCTCCCGCCGGACCAGGTCCGCGTTCTCCATGCGGGTGATCTGGTGCGACAGCCGGCTCTTGGACTGCATGGTGGCGGAGGCGAGGTCGCTCATCCGCATCCGCCGGTCCTCCGACTCGGAGAGGTTCACCAGAATCTCGTAGTCGTTCATCGTCAGGCCGAACGGCTGCAGATCCTTCTCGAGCTGGTACGTCAACAGCCTGTTGACCTCCAGGTGGGTGCGCCAGGCGCACTGCTCCGCATTGGTCAGCCAGCGGGTGGCCGTCTCGGTCTCCATGAATGAAGTCTACCTAAGGAAGTTGAAAGACGAACTAATGAGGCTTTCGCGTGACATCACGTGCAGGCGTTCGATGTCACACCCCGCACATTACCGCTCACAGTCCGAAGCGGCGTTGGAGGTCCCCCAGTTGTCCGGGAAGGCGCGGTGCGCCCCCTGGCTGTCCCTGCCCGCCCCCGGGCACTCCCGGCTCGTGCGGAGGCACCCCCGTGGCCTGCTCCGTCATCAGTGCCTCGGACGACTGGAGCAGTACCGTGCCCGCCCCGACGAACTCGAACTGGTGCTCCTCGCCGGAAGCCCCGCCCAGGCCGGTCATCGCACGTAGACCGCCCATCACGCCGGTCAGGTACCCGTGGTCGTAGTGATGGCACGGGGACGGGCAGTCCGCCCAGCCGACCAGCGCCTGCGGGTCCACCCGGATCGGAGGTTCCATGAACACCACCGGACCGTTAGAGGCGGCCACGAACTTTCCGGTTCCGATCAGTGTGAGAAAACCCGGCACGATCGACTGCTTCAGCGAGAGACTTGGCTGAAAAGCTAGCAAGTTGCCCGAGCGAATGGTCAGGTTGCCCTCTTCGAGGTCGTACGCATTCACGTCGAAGGCCCGGTCGGCGAGGAGCATCTTGCCGGAGCCCTCCGCCACGACCCAGTCGCTCGCGTGCAGAGGCGAATGGAACGCCGTACGGACAAGTCGGTCGAGTCGCCCGTGCCCGATGCCGTCGAACTCGATCGAACCGTAGTAGGCGATCATCTTCCCCTTCTGCATGAACCACTGGGTGCCCTTGAGCTCCACGCAGAAGGTGTAGGGGTCGACGTTGTCGTCGGCCGGCAGCGTCATCGGGTCGTGGACCACGGGCCCGGCACCCGGCGCTCCGTACGTGCTCACAGCTTCTCCTCCGACGCCTGGACGTACACGGCACCGCTGCCGCTCAGCTCCAACTGGAAGGCCTCCCCGGAGCCGCGGCCCACCATGTCCCGCCAGCCGAGGGCGGTGGACAGCTTGTTGCGCACGTCGCCGTGGTGGGCGACGTAGGCCCCCGGGTCGACCCGGACCGGCCGCTGCGGGGTGATCGGGATCTCGATCACCCCTCCGTGCGCCATCACGGCGACCGAGCCGTGCCCCTTCAGCGTGGTGGTGAACAGCCCCTGCCCGGAGACCTGGCCCCGGACCATGCCCATCACCCCGCCCTGGGAGCCGAGGAACACCGTGCCCTGCTCCAGCGTGCCCTCGAAGGCGAGCAGCCGGTCGGCCTCGACGTACAGCGTGTCCCCGGAGAGGTCGATCACCTGGATGTGGTGACCGCCGTGCCCGAACAGCACGGTGCCGCTGCCCTCGACGGTCATCAGGGGCGTGTCCTCACCCGCGACCCGCCGCCCGATCATCGACATCACCCCGCCCTGGCCGCCGCGCAGGTTCGGGGTGAAGCCGACCTCCCCCTTGTACGCGAGCATCGCGCCGCGCTGACTGAACAGCCGCTGACCGGGCGCCACGGTCGCCTCGATCATCTTGGAGTTGATCTCCCTGAAGCCCATCTCACACGTCCCCCGCGATCGTGTTGCGCTCACTGGGCTGGACGTAGACCACCCCGTCGCCCTCGAACCGGATCTGGAAGGCCTCGCCGCTGCCCTCTCCCATCAAAGTGCGGAAGGTCACACCCGACTGGAAGGACTGCCGCAGGTTCCCCTGGTGGGCCACGTAGGCGCCCGGGTCGACGGTCAGCGGGTACTGCGGGCTGACCCGCAGCAGCACGGCCGGCCCGTCCGACAGGAGCGCCGCCTGGCCGTGGCCCTCGATCGTGGTCGTGAACAGCCCGTTGCCCTGCGAGGCGCCGCGCAGGCCCGTGAACGTGGTCCCGGTGCGCAGCCCGCCGTCCGTCGCCAGCAGATTGCTGGACTCCACGTACAGCGTGTCGCCCCGCAGCCCCACGAGGTTGATCTCGGAGGCACGGTCCGCGAAGAAGCAGGTCCCGTGCCCCTTCACCTCCATCAGTGTCATCTGCTCGCCCGTGAGCCTGCGGGTCACCATGCCCCGCAGGCCCTCACCGCCACCGCTGAGCTTCTTGAAGGCCATCTCGCCGTCGTACGCGACCATGGAGCCGTTCTTCGCCTTCACGGCGTCCCCGGTCATGTCGACGGCGAGCACCTTGCTGCTCTGAAGTCGGAACATCGCCACGGTTGCGACGGTAGCCGCCCCTTCGCCCCGACCGACAGATCCCGTGGCCCGAGTCGTCCCCTGACCCGCCCCCTGAGGACCCGCTCCCTGGATCACGTACGGGGTTTGCCACAATGGACGCGCTTGTGCGTGTGTTCACAAGCCGTCCGAACCGTCGACGCCGACGTCTCTCCCACCGAAGGTGACCCGTGGACATCAAGACCGCCTCCGCCCTCCGCCGCCTCCGCCTGGTCTCGGGCCCCGAAGCGATCTCGTTCCTGCTGCTGCTCGTCTGCTCGGTCCTGAAGCGGACCACCGACTTCAACGCCGTCCCGGTGATGGGCGCGGTCCACGGCTTCCTCTTCGTCCTCTACGTGCTCTTCTGGGCCGACGCCTGGAACCGCGCCAAGTGGCCGCTGAAGACCGCCGTCTTCTACTTCGCGATGTCGGTCCTGCCGACCGGCGGCTTCTTCGCCGATCGCCGGCTCAGGCGCGAGGCAGAGGACGCGGTGATCGCCTCCCGCGCCCGCACCGAGGGAGTGGTGAAGGCGTGATCGTCGCCTTCTCGGTGACACCGCTCGGCGTCGGCGAGGACGTGGGGGAGTACGTAGCCGACGCCGTGCGCGTGGTCCGCGAGTCCGGACTGCCCCACCGCACCGACGCCATGTTCACCTCACTGGAAGGCGAGTGGGACGAGGTCATGGACGTGGTCAAGCGTGCGGTGGCCGCCGTGGAGGCACGCGCCCCGCGCGTGTCCGTCGTCCTCAAGGCGGACATCCGCCCGGGCGTGACGGACGGCCTCACCTCGAAGGTGGAGACGGTCGAACGTCACCTGGCGGGCGACCGCTGACGCCGCCGCCCTGCGGCCCGCGGACCGGACCGGAACCGTCCGCCCGCGGCCCCGCGGACCGGACCGGAACCGTCCGCCCGCGGCCGCGCGGACCGATGTGTGAGACAGGGCTGACCGGCATATGACCGGCCGGTAGGGTCTGAGCCGTGCCGAAGCCGCTCAGTCTCTCGTTCGATCCCATCGCCCGCGCCGACGAGCTCTGGAAGCAGCGCTGGGGCAGCGTGCCGTCGATGGCCGCGATCACCTCCGTCATGCGCGCCCACCAGATCCTGCTGGCCGAGGTCGACGCGGTCGTCAAGCCGTACGGGCTCACGTTCGCGCGGTACGAGGCGCTGGTGCTGCTGACCTTCTCCAAGTCGGGCGAACTGCCGATGTCGAAGATCGGCGAGCGGCTCATGGTGCACCCCACATCGGTGACGAACACCGTGGACCGGCTGGTGAAGTCGGGTCTGGTCGCCAAGCGCCCCAACCCCAACGACGGCCGCGGCACCCTCGCCACCATCACGGACAAGGGCCGCGAGGTGGTCGAGTCCGCCACCCGTGACCTGATGGCGATGGACTTCGGTCTGAGCGCCTACGACGCCGAGGAGTGCGGCGAACTCTTCGCCATCCTGCGGCCGCTGAGGGTCGCGGCGGGGGACTTCGAGGAAGGCTGAGCGCCGGCCCGGGCGGCGACCGTGGCCCCGGCCGGTGCCGCTCCCGCGGGGGCGGGGTCAGTCCGGCCGCCTGCCTGCCGCCCGCACCCGTAGGGCACCCGCCGCCGTCACCCCGGCTCCCGCCGCGAGCAGTGCGACGCCCGTGCCGGCCACGCCCGGCGCGTGGGCGATCCACCGCGAGCCGACGCGGGTCGCGGTGACCGTGGTGGGGTCCTGGCGGCCGTCGTGGTCGACGAAGGTCAGCCGGGTGCGCTGGGAGGGCTCCCGGGACGCGATGTCCGGGTACTGCCCGCGCAGCGCGTCCGACCGGGCCCGCCGCTGATCCTCCGCGGCCGCCTCGATCTGCGCGGCGGTGCTGCCGTAGCAGTGCCACACGCTGCCGCCCTCGGCGGTGCGCGTCTCCTGGCAGGAGATCCGGGTGAAGGTGCGCGTCTCCAGTCCCGGTGCCCCGGTCCCGACGGCGGTCACTCCGCCTCCCGCGAGCAACAGCAGTGCCCCCGCCCCGAGCAGGAGCACCCCGGCCCCCCTGCCCGGCCGTCCGGTCGTGGCTGTCCCGTCCATCCCGTACCCCCCGGCATCCGCCCTGCCGAGGCCAGGGTAGTGCGGGCGGGCGGGCGGGGAAGGGGAGCCGGTACGGCCCGGGGCCGCGAGCGCGTCCGTGCCGCACCCGGGGTGACGCGGGGCACGCGCCCCGGGCCCGGTTCGCGGGGGGCGGCCGGTTAGGCTCGACGCCATGAAGAAGAGCGTGTTCACCCGCTACCGGGTCATGGCCTACGTCACCGGTGTCCTCCTCGTCGCGCTGACCTTCGGCATGATCGGCAAGTACGTGCTCGACATGGGTGGCGCGGCCGACTTCACGCAGGTGGTCAGCATCGCGCACGGCTGGCTCTACGTGGTCTACCTGATCTTCGCCTTCGACCTCGGCTCGAAGCTGAAGTGGCCGGTGAAGAAGCAGCTCTGGGTGCTGCTGGCCGGTACGGTGCCCACGGCCGCGTTCTTCGTGGAGCGCAGGATCAGCCGCGAGCTCGAGGGCAGGCTCGCGGACGAGGCCCCCGCGGTCGCCAAGGCATAACGTTCTTCCAGGTCACCGCCGCACGGAGCAGCGTGCGGCGGGTTGCCATCGACATTTACTTGGACGTCCTAGTAAATTCGGGGGTATGGACGCTGACGCCATCGACGAGGGCCGCCGACGCTGGCAGGCCCGGTATGACGCCGCGCGGAAGCGCGACGCGGATTTCACCACGCTCTCCGGCGATCCCGTGGAGCCGGTGTACGGGCCCCGGGCCGGAGACACCTACGACGGGTTCGAGCGGATCGGCTGGCCGGGGGAGTACCCCTTCACCCGCGGGCTGTACCCGACCGGCTACCGGGGGCGGACGTGGACCATCCGGCAGTTCGCCGGGTTCGGGAACGCCGAGCAGACCAACGACCGGTACAAGAAGATCCTCGGCAACGGCGGGGGCGGGCTCTCTGTCGCCTTCGACATGCCGACGCTCATGGGCCGCGACTCCGACGACCCGCGCTCCCTCGGCGAGGTCGGTCACTGCGGGGTGGCGATCGACTCCGCGGCCGACATGGAGGTCCTGTTCCAGGACATCCCGCTCGGGGACGTCACCACCTCCATGACGATCAGCGGGCCCGCCGTGCCCGTCTTCTGCATGTACCTCGTCGCCGCCGAGCGGCAGGGCGTCGACCCGGGCGTGCTCAACGGCACGCTGCAGACGGACATCTTCAAGGAGTACATCGCGCAGAAGGAGTGGCTCTTCCAGCCCGAGCCGCACCTGCGGCTCATCGGTGACCTGATGGAGCACTGCGCGGCCGGCATCCCCGCCTACAAGCCGCTCTCCGTCTCCGGCTACCACATCCGCGAGGCCGGTGCGACGGCCGCGCAGGAGCTCGCGTACACGCTCGCGGACGGCTTCGGCTACGTGGAGCTGGGGCTCAGCCGCGGGCTCGACGTGGACGTGTTCGCGCCCGGGCTGTCCTTCTTCTTCGACGCGCACGTCGACTTCTTCGAGGAGATCGCCAAGTTCCGCGCGGCCAGGCGGATCTGGGCGCGCTGGATGCGGGACGTGTACGGCGCGAAGAGCGACAAGGCGCAGTGGCTGCGCTTTCACACCCAGACCGCCGGTGTCTCGCTGACCGCGCAGCAGCCCTACAACAACGTCGTGCGGACCGCCGTCGAGGCGCTGGCCGCCGTCCTCGGCGGGACCAACTCGCTGCACACCAACGCCCTCGACGAGACCCTCGCGCTGCCCAGCGAGCAGGCCGCCGAGATCGCCCTGCGCACGCAGCAGGTGCTGATGGAGGAGACCGGCGTCGGCAACGTCGCGGACCCGCTGGGCGGTTCCTGGTACGTCGAGCAGCTCACGGACCGGATCGAGGCGGACGCCGAGAAGATCTTCGAGCAGATCAGGGAACGCGGCCTGCGCGCCCACCCGGACGGCAGGCACCCGATCGGGCCGATCACCTCCGGCATCCTGCGCGGCATCGAGGACGGCTGGTTCACCGGCGAGATCGCCGAATCGGCGTTCCGCTACCAGCAGGCGCTGGAGAAGGGCGACAAGCGGGTCGTGGGCGTCAACGTCCACACCGGGTCGGTCACCGGCGACCTGGAGATCCTGCGGGTCAGCCACGAGGTGGAGCGCGAGCAGGTGCGGCTGCTCGGCGCGCGCAAGGACCGGCGGGACGACGCGAAGGTGCGCGGCGCGCTGGACACCATGGTCGCCGCCGCGCGCTCCGGCGCCAACATGATCGAGCCCATGCTCGACGCCGTACGCGCGGAGGCGACGCTCGGCGAGATCTGCGGCGTCCTGCGCGACGAGTGGGGCGTGTACACGGAGCCCCCCGGCTTCTGACGCCTGCCCACCCGGCCACCCGGCGGGCGCGGTGTCCCCGGACACGGTGCCCGCCGGACACGTACGGGCCCGGTTCAGCCGGACACCAGCAGCACGCCCCCGTACGACAGGCCCGCCACGGTCACCCACGCGCACAGGCCGAGCGCCGCGACGCGGCCGCCCGTGCGGGTCAGGGTGGGCAGGTGGACCGCGCTGCCCAGGCCGAACAGGGCGGCGGCCAGCAGGAGTTCCTGGGCCACGTGGGCCGTGTCCAGGGCCGCAGGCGGCAGCAGGCCGGTGCTGCGCAGCGCCACGGCGGCCAGGAAACCGACGACGAACAGCGGCACCAGGGGGACCCGGGGTGCCCCCGCGGCCCGCCCCCGTCCGCGCCGGACGTCCAGGGCGACCGCGGCGACGATCGGGGCGAGCAGGGCCACCCGCATCAGCTTGACCAGCACCGCCTCCCCGAGCGCCGCACCGCCCGCGGTCTGGGCGGTGGCGACCACCTGCCCGACGTCGTGCACGCTCGCCCCGGCCCAGCGGCCGAACTCCGCGTCGGTAAGGCCGAGTACGCCCTGCAGCAGGGGCAGTACGGCGATGGCGAGGGTCCCGCAGAGGGTGACCAGGGCGACCGAGGTGGCCGCGTCCCGTTCGTCGCTGCCCCGCGCCTCGCCCACCGCGCCGATCGCGGACGCCCCGCACACCGCGTACCCGGCGGCGATCAGCAGCGGCTGGTCGCCGGGCAGCCCCAGCCGTCTGCCCAGCCACCAGGTGCCCAGCAGCGTGCACGTCACCACGCCGACGACCATCAGGACGGTGCCCCAGCCCAGCGCGCGGACGTCGTCGAAGGCGAGCCGCAGCCCGAGCAGCACGATCCCGGCCCGCATCAGCCGCCTGCCCGCGTACGAGAGTCCCGGCCGCGCCGTGGTCCCCACGAGGGTCCGCAGCCGGGGCAGGTGCGCGGCCACGACGCCGAGCACGACGGCGGCGGTGAGCATCGGGACGCCCGGCAGCAGCCGGTGCACGGACCAGGCGAGGGCCACCCCCAGCGCCGCGAGGGCGAGACCGTGCCGGCGGGCCGGGGCCGGGGCCGGGCGGCCGCCGGCCGCCGACGCGGACCGTTCCCGCAGCAGCGCCATCAGCGGTCGGCCGGCTGCGGGTAGACGCGGCGGACGCTGGTGCCGGAGCGGGATATGTCGGCGCCGTAGACGTGCAGGGATATGGCTCTGCCGGGCCCGTCGTTCCACACCCGGTGGATGTCGCCCGGCGGGGCGAAGCCGCAGACCTCGCCGCGCTCGCTGACCACGTCGGCGGTGGCGACCAGCCGTGCGCCGCTGTCGGGTCCGGCGGCAGGCAGCAGCCGGTAGCGGCGCTCGTGTTCCCGGCCCTCGTGGACGCCGGTGGTGCACCAGGCGATGTGGTCGTGCACCGAGGTGCCCTGACCGGGCAGCCACACCAGGGCGACGAGGGAGAAGCTGCCGTCGTGCTCGGCGTGCAGCAGGTGCTGCCGGTAGCGCGTGGGGTCGCTCTCGCACTGCTCCGGGGTGAGCAGGTCGGGGGCGCCCAGGTGCGGGGCGAGGCACTCGCCGACGAGGTGGGCCGTGGGGTCGGGCGGCAGGCCGCGGCCGACGGTCGCCCCGATGTCCGCGACGAGGGCGGCGAGGCGTGCTGTGGGGCGCGGCGCGGTGAAGGCGCCCGGGAGACTCGTGGCACTGGGTGCGGGAGGCATACCGGGAGCGTCGGACGGACGCGGGTATGACGTCCAACGACAGTTTCTTGGCCCTGCCCAAACATCGCTTATGGGCGCGGGGGCGCGGAGGGCTCAGCAGCCGTCCTTCGCGGCCGCGACCGCCCGCAGCCGGTCCAGCACCCGCGCCGCCGCCGGTATGCGCAGGTGCTCGGGCAGGACGTAGGCGGAGATCTTGCGGCGGGACAGGGGCCGGAGCGGGCGGCCGGTGACCTTCGGGTGGCGCATGAAGTTCAGGACGAGCGAGGGCAGCATGGCGACCCCCAGCCCCTCCGCGACCAGGCTCTGCACGGCGAGGTTGTCGTCGGTCATGAAGGCGATGTCGGGGACGAAACCCTCCTCCGCGCACTCGTGCAGCAGGTTGGTCCGGCAGCGCGCGCACCCGGCGATCCAGCGCTCCCCGGCCAGATCGGTCAGCCGCACCGCCCGCCTCCGGGCCAGCGGGTGTCCGGTGGGCAGCAGCACGGTGAGCTGGTCCTCCAGGAGCGGGATCTCCACCAGCCCCTCCGGCACCTGTTCGTGCAGTCCGGGATAGGTGAACGCCAGCGAGATGTCGCACTCGCCGCGGGTCAGCCGCCGCAGCGACTCGGGCGGCTCGTTCTCCAGCAGGTCCACCCTCAGCGCGGGGTGGTCGGCCGACAGCCGGGCCAGCGCCTCCGGGACGAGCGTGGAGTTGGCGCTGGGGAAGGCGCACAGCCGGACCCGCCCGGCGCGCAGCCGTGTGAGGGCGTTCATCTGCTCCCGCGCGGCCGACATGGCGCCGAGGATCGACGAGGTGTGCCGGGCCAGGGCCTCACCGGCCTCGGTGAGCCGCAGCCCGCGGCCCACGCGGACGAACAGGGCGGAGCCGGTGTCCCGCTCCAGGGCCTTCATCTGCTGGGTGATCGCCGGCTGGGTGTAGCCGAGGGACCGCGCGGCGGCCGAGTAGGAGCCGGTCCTGACCACCTCGTGGAACGTCCTGATGTGCCGGGAGTCGAACACCGGGGCAACATAAGCGGCTGTTGGGGGGCCGCCACCGTCCGCCGGGGCGGGGCCCCTCACGGCTTGCGGGCCACCGCGCCGTACAGCGAGATGACGGCGCTGTCGTCGGTGCTCTCCCCTTCGGCGAGCTCGGGATGCCAGTCGGTCAGCTGGACCAGGCCGGGTTCGACGGGCTCCAGCCCTTCGAAGAACCGGGCGATCTCCGCGCGGGTGCGCGGCGCGAGCGTGACACCGCCCGCCGCGTACATCGCGACACCGCGGCCGACGCCGTCGGGGTCGAAGTCAGCGGTCAGCTGGGACAGCACCAGGTAACTGTCCGGGGGGAGGGCGTCGACGAGTTCGGCGACCAGGGCGTACGGGTCGTCCTCGTCGCCGAGGAAGTGCGTCAGCGCCACCAGGGACAGCGCCACCGGCCGGCCGAGGTCCAGGCTCTCGCGGGCCTGCCGCAGGATGCGCCCGGGGTCGCGCACATCGGCCTGCACGTAGGCGGTGACGCCCTCGGGGGTGCTGCGCAGCAGCGCCTCCGCGTGCTTGAGGACGATGGGATCGTTGTCCGTGTAGACGACGCGGGACTCGGGCGCGACGCGCTGGGCGATCTGGTGCAGGTTGGGTTCGGTGGGGATCCCGGTGCCGATGTCGAGGAACTGCCGGACGCCCGCCTCGCCGGCCAGCCACCGGGTGACGCGCTGCATGAACCAGCGGTTGGTGCGGGCGACGTGCCGGGCCGTGCCGTCGACGCCCATGATCCGCCGGCCCAGTTCCTCGTCGACGGGGTAGTTGTCCTTCCCCCCGAGGAACCAGTCGTAGACCCGGGCCGGGTGCGGCCGGGAGGTGTCGATCCGTACGGTGACGCGTTCGGTGCCGGTCATGCGCGCCTCCCTGGCCGCTCGGTGTCCCGTGTGCCCCGGTGGGGATGATCAGGATCCTCGCAAAGCCCCGGGGGCGACGACAGGCGACTACCGGCCGAGAGTGGCCGGTTCGCTCACCCGGGGGCGGTGACGAGGCCCGACAACAGGACCCGGGTGAAGCGGTGCACCCACTCCCGGTCCGCCGGTTCGGCGCTGACCAGGGTGCGGTGCACCACCGCGCCGGCCACCATGTCGAAGATCAGGTCGACCGCCCGGGCCGCCTCCCCGGCGTCCTGCTCGGCCGGCAGCTCGCCCCGTTCCTGGGCACGGGCACGGCCCGCGAGGACGAGACGCTTCTGCCGTTCGACGATGGAGGCGCGGATGCGCTCCCGCAGGGCCTCGTCGCGGGTGGCCTCGGCGACCACCGCCATCAGTCCGCTCCTGGCCTCCGGGCGGGCCAGTATCGCGGCGAACTGGAGCACCACGCCCTCGATGTCGGCGGCCAGCGAGCCGCGGTCGGGCAGCACCAGCTCGTCGAAGAGTTCCGCCACCGCGTCCACCACCAGTTCGTTCTTGCCCGCCCAGCGGCGGTAGAGGGTGGTCTTCGCGACCCCGGCGCGGACCGCCACGTCCCCCAAGGTGAGCTTGGACCAGCCGAGTTCCACCAGAGCGTGACGGGTCGCGGCCAGGATCGCGGCGTCCGCTGCGGCGTTGCGCGGGCGCCCGGTGCGACGGGCGGGGGTGGGGCTGGGCATGGCAGGAACCATAACGGCGGATACCGCGCGGTCGGTCGTGAGAGAGATCACGGCGAAGGGGTGCCCCCGGGACTCCGGCCGGTATTACGCTACGACCCGTAGCGAAAGCACGCTCGACCGGCGTGCCCGAGCGACGACCACACGGGCGTGGGGTGGGGACCCGGCGCCAACACCACACGTACGCCTGGGTTTCCCGGGCGTTTTTCACACACGCGCGGGGTACGGGGGAGGATAGACGCATGCAGCCACGGAACATGTCCATGAGCGGGGTCGTCGACCTCGCCGCGGTGAAGGCGGCCCAGGAGGCCAAGGCGAAGGCGGAGCAGGCGCGCGCCGAATCGGCCCGGCAGGGCGGAGGGGGTGCCGTCTCCCCGGCCGACCTCGTGATCGACGTCGACGAGGCCGGTTTTGAACGCGACGTCCTGCAGCGGTCCACCGAGGTCCCGGTCGTCATCGACTTCTGGGCCGAGTGGTGCGAGCCCTGCAAGCAGCTGAGCCCTCTCCTGGAGCGGCTCACCGTCGAGTACAACGGGCGCGTGCTCCTCGCCAAGATCGACGTCGACGCCAACCAGATGCTGATGCAGCAGTTCGGGATCCAGGGGATCCCGGCGGTCTTCGCGGTGGTGGCCGGGCAGGCGCTGCCGCTCTTCCAGGGCACCGCGGGTGAGGCGCAGATCCGCCAGACCCTGGACCAGCTGGTCCAGGTCGGCGAGCAGCGCTTCGGCCTGACCGGCCTCACCGTCGATCCCGACGCCGTGCCGGGCGGTGCGACGCCCGCACAGGCCGAGGCCGCCGGTCCGTACGACGCCCTGCTGGAGGCCGCCGTGCGGGCTCTGGACAGCGGTGACCTCGCCGGTGCCGTCCAGGCGTACAAGAACGTGCTCGCCGACGACCCCGGCAACCCGGAGGCCGCGCTGGGCCTCGCCCAGGCCGAACTGCTCCAGCGGGTGCGGGGCCTGGACCCCCAGCAGGTGCGCAAGGACGCCGCCGACAGGCCGCGGGACGCCGCCGCGCAGATCGCCGCCGCCGACCTGGACCTGGTGGGCGGTCACGTCGAGGACGCCTTCGGCCGGCTCATCGAGACGGTGGCGCGCACCGCCGGCGACGAACGTGACACCGTGCGCGTGCGGCTGCTGGAGCTGTTCGAGGTGGTCGGAGCCGACGACCCGCGCGTGGTCGCCGCACGGCGGGCGCTGGCACGGGCACTGTTCTGAGCCGAGCGGGTCACACGGGCCCGCCTGCGGCGGGGAAGGGCCACGGCGCCCGGTCCGTACCGTTTTCTCCGGTCGACCGGGTGCGTGGTGCCCGAGTGGCCGAATGGCTCAATGGGGGCCGATGCGGCCGCGCTTTGCCAAATCTTGGCAATCGCGGCCGCTGTTACTGCGAGTAAGTCGCAGGCGTTGATCTGTCGGAATCCGTCCTTTGATCAACTGTTTTGTACACCCCCCGCGGTGCACCGAGCGTCGCCGCGCGAAGCCGGCGGGTCGCCGCACGGTTATCCGCCCGTTACTAGCGAGTAACGAACCCCCTTGTGCGGGGGCCGAGAATGCACCACGATCGGCCACGCTCGGTCCATCACCCCGCACCCCCGACAGCCGGTCGGGCCGCGGGAATCCCTGGGTCCCCACCGAGCAGAGCCGGCGGCAGTGGCGCCGGCTCTTGGACAGGGGGGTCTTCGCCCACCGGGTGAAGCCTGTCCAGCAAGGTTGTGCGTGATGCGTGTCAGGCGCGACCAGTGGTTGTCGCTCGGGGGTGATCGCCGGTGATTCGGGCGCGTCTCCGCGCCGCCGAGTGCGGGCGCTCTCCTTTCCGAGGACGTAGCACTTCTCCCATCCCTGCCCGGCCCGGCCGCCGTTCATGGCGGCGAGTCAGGACAGGAGATGTACGTCCGAGAAGGAGGAAATATGGAGTCCCAGGTGCGTGGCGGGACCAGATGGAAGCGGTTCGCTGTGGTCATGGTGCCCAGCGTCGCCGCCACGGCGTGCATAGGTGTCGCCCTCGCGCAGGGCGCCCTCGCGGCGTCGTTCAGCGTGTCGGGCCAGTCGTTCAAGGTCACCACGGACGAGCTCGTCGGTACGGGCTTCTCCCAGTACGGTGCCCTCGACGAGGGGTACACCCTCACCGGCAAGAAGACGGCGCACCCTGTCGCGGTCTCGGCGTTCAAGTCGGCGACCATCAAGAACATGTGCCAGTCGGTCGTCACCCCGAACATTCCGGTGCTCGGGAACGTCAGCCTGATGCTGCGTGCGGGTCAGGGCGCACCGGTCGAGGCCGAGAACCTCTACATCGATGTCGCCGACCTGAACGCCGACGCGACGTTCACGAACATCGACATCGGTGTGGCCGCCAAGGACGCCAGCAAGGGTCCGGGCATGAAGGGCGGCGGCGAGCAGGCCAACCCGTACGGGTTCGCCCAGCAGGCAGAGAAGGCCGTCCTGAAGGACGTGAAGCAGACGGCGTGGGCGACCACCGCCGGAACCTTCAAGCTCAGCGGTCTGAAGATGTCGCTCTCCACGGGTGTCAAGGAGTGCTACTAAGCACTCGCTGACGGGCGGGGGAGCCGGTGGCGCCCCCGCCCGTCCACCTTCCCGCCGCGCCTTCACGCGCGGCGCACATCACCACCACAGCAAAGCCGTACCAGGGAGCTGTTTTCCATGAGCGCCGAGACTCCTGCCGCCGCCGGCCAGTTCACCCGCCGCAGGCTGCAGTTCCGCGCCTGGCGGGGTGGACGGCCGTTCTGGGCCGGGCTGTTCGTCATGCTCGGCGGACTCCCCATCGCCTACTTCCCGTACGCGAACCTCCAGATCGGACACCTGACGCTGGCCATGGCGACCACGGCGGGCGCCGGGTCCCTGATCATCGGCGTGCTGCTCGTCGTCCTCGGCGCCAGCATCTGGTTCCAGCATCACATCCGGGTCTTCGCGGGTGTCGCGGCGATCCTGCTGGCGCTGGTGTCCATCCCCGTGTCCAACATCGGCGGCTTCCTCATCGGCTTCCTCCTCGCCCTGGTGGGCGGAGCGATGGCCGTGTCGTGGGCGCCGGGCGTACCGCCCGCCGAGGAGCCGCCGGCGACCGGCGAGGGCCACGGCGGAGCCCCGGAGGGCGCGGTCGCCGACACCACGGTCCTGGAACCCGCCGGCGGCACCGCGCCGGCGGTCCCCGAGGACCACTCCCACGCGCCCAAGACGCCGGGAGAGAACGACCTGTCAGGAACGAGCCCGGCGAACGGGGCGAACGGGAGGCACAGTGCCGGCTGACGAGGTGACCCACGGGACTGACGTGGATACGTCCCGTGTGAGAACCGGGCCGCGCCACGCGGCACCCAAGAAGCCGCTGTTCACCAGGTTCCACATGCCGGCCGGGAAGGCGATAGCCATAGCGGCGATGCCCACCGCGGTCCTCATGGGCATGGGCTTCACCCCGACTCTCGCCCAGGCCGACGACCAGCCGTCGTCGAAGAACCTCACGGCCGAAGAGTTCAAGGAGTGCCTGGAGGCCATCGAGGAGGCCGAGAAGGGGGACACCACCGCGTCGCCCACCCCGTCCGCCACGGCGAGCGACAGCGCGTCCCCGGACGACGGGCCCTCCACGGAGCCGGACCCGTCGGCGCCCGGGCAGAAGGACAAGGACACGGACAAGGGCACGGACTCTTCGCCGGATTCAGGTTCCGACGACAAGCCCGAGCCCGAGCCGACGCCCTCCGCGTCCGCGGCCGGACAGGCCGCCGAGCAGCCGGACGAACCCGCGCCCGCGCCCTCGGAGACCGACCGCAACGTGCTGGAGGAGATCGGGGACGCCATCAAGGACGTCTTCACTCCGAAGGACAAGCAGGAAGAGGCGAGCCCGAGCCCCACCCCGTCCGCCTCCGCCCCGGCGGCCGAGGACAAGGCCGACGCGGCGCAGGACACCGCCGGGACGGCGTCCGAACCGGCGAAGGACACCACCGAGGACACCGGGGCCAAGGCGTCCGAGGCCGCGGGGGACACCGAGGACAAGGCCGAGGAGAAGACCGAGGAGGCGACCGCCACTCCGGAGGCCACCCCCTCGCCGAGTCCCTCCGAGACGTCCGGGACCGACCTGGAGGACTGCCCGGTCGCCACCGACGCCGAGGGCGGGGTCGACAACAAGGTCCCGCTGCCGGACACCCCCTGGTACCTGAACGCCAGCTCGCTGACCCTGAAGGGCGCCGACTACAAGGGCATCGTCGAGGTGCGGACCGCGAACGGCACCACCAAGAAGGTGCTGAAGTACGTCGTCTCGGGCGGCACCGACATCGGGGACCTGCACCAGACGGTCAAGGACGAACAGTCCGGCAAGACCTACCACGTGCAGGCCGCCAAGGGGTCGACGTCCACCATCCGCGACGGCGACACCGTGATGTACACGGAGAGCATCTCCGGCAAGCTGCTCGGGCTCATCCCGATCACCTTCGACCCGGAGCACCCGCCGCCGCTGAACATCCCGCTGATCTACTTCACCGACGTGACGGTGCAGCAGGCCGGCCAGTTCGGCGGGACCCTGCACATCCCGGGCCTGCACCAGTACATCACCTGAGCACCGCGGGCCTCCTCCGGGAGGCGAGCGACAACGACCGAGGGCGTCCCCCGTCGCGGGGACGCCCTCGGTCGTGCGCGCGGTCAGGCGGTCGCGCCGCCCAGGTGGTGGACGCGGACCATGTTGGTGGTGCCCGGGACGCCGGGGGGAGAGCCGGCGGTGATGATCACGGTGTCGCCCTCGGCGAAGCGGTTCAGCTTGACCAGTTCCTGCTCCACCAGCTCGACCATCTCGTCGGTGCTGTTCACGAACGGCACGACGTGGGGTTCCACGCCCCAGCTGAGCGCCAGCTGATTGCGCGTCGACTCGTCCGTGGTGAACGCCAGGATCGGCTGGGCGACCCGGTAGCGGCACAGCCGCCGGGCGGTGTCGCCGGACTGGGTGAAGGCCACCAGGCCCTTGCCGCCGAGGAAGTCGGCGATCTCGCAGGCCGCGCGGGCCACCGAACCGCCCTGCGTGCGCGGCTTCTTGCCCGGCACCAGCGGCTGCAGGCCCTTGGAGAGCAGCTCCTGCTCGGCCGCCTGGACGATCTTCGACATCGTCCGCACGGTCTCGACCGGGTACGCGCCCACGCTCGACTCGGCCGACAGCATGACCGCGTCGGCGCCGTCGAGGATCGCGTTGGCCACGTCGGAGGCCTCCGCGCGGGTCGGCCGCGAGTTGGTGATCATCGACTCCATCATCTGGGTCGCCACGATCACCGGCTTGGCGTTGCGCCGGCAGAGCTCGATCAGGCGCTTCTGCACCATGGGGACCTTCTCGAGCGGATACTCGACGGCCAGGTCGCCGCGCGCGACCATGACGGCGTCGAAGGCCGCCACGACGCCCTCCATGTTCTCCACCGCCTGCGGCTTCTCCACCTTGGCGATGACCGGGACCCGGCGGCCCTCCTCGTCCATCACGCGGTGGACGTCCGCGACGTCCTTGGCGTCCCGGACGAAGGACAGCGCGACCAGGTCGCAGCCCATCCGCAGGGCGAAGCGCAGGTCCTCGATGTCCTTCTCGGACAGCGCGGGCACGTTCACGGCCGCGCCGGGCAGGTTGATGCCCTTGTGGTCGGAGATGACACCGCCCTCGATGACGATCGACTTCACCCGGGGGCCCTCGACGTCCAGCACCTTCAGTTCGACGTTGCCGTCGTTGATGAGGATCTGGTCGCCGCGGGAGACGTCGCCCGGAAGGCCCTTGTAGGTCGTCCCGCAGATCGTCCTGTCGCCCGGGACGTCCTCGGTGGTGATGGTGAACTCGTCACCGCGCACCAGCTCGACGGGGCCTTCGGCGAAGGTCTCCAGGCGGATCTTCGGGCCCTGGAGGTCGGCGAGGACGCCGATGGCCCTGCCCGTCTCCTTGGCGGCGGCACGGACCCGGTCGTACCGGCCCTGGTGCTCGGCGTGCGTGCCGTGGCTGAAGTTGAAGCGGGCCACGTTCATGCCGGCTTCGATCAGGGCGACAAGCTGCTCGTGGGAGTCGACCGCGGGGCCGAGAGTACAGACGATTTTCGAACGGCGCATGGGGCGATCCTATCCGTTTGTTTCGCTACGGAATATTCCGTCTGGCGGAAGATACAAATGAGAAAGTCCCTGCTCAGTTGTCCTTTCCGACCAGTGCGTAGGTCTGCTGTGCGATCTCCATTTCCTCGTCCGTCGGCACCACCGCCACCGCCACCCGCGCGCCCTCGGGCGAGATCAGCCGGGCCCCGCCGCCGCGCCCGGCGTTGCGCCCGGCGTCGACCGCCAGGCCCATGCCCTCCAGGCCCGCCACGGCCGCCTCCCGCACCGGCGCCGCGTTCTCGCCCACCCCGGCGGTGAAGGCGACCGCGTCCACCCGCCCGAGAACGGCGTAATAGGCACCGATGTACTTCCTCAGACGGTGAATGTAGATGTCGAACGCGAGCTTCGCCTGTTCGTCGCCCTCGTCGATCCGGCGCCGGATCTCCCTCATGTCGTTGTCACCGCACAGCCCGACCAGACCGCTCCTCTTGTTGAGGAGAGTGTCGATCTCGTCGGCGGACATTCCGCCGACGCGCATCAGATGGAAGATGACGGCCGGGTCCATGTCTCCGGACCGCGTACCCATCACCAGCCCCTCCAAGGGCGTCAGCCCCATGGAGGTGTCCACGCAGCGCCCGCCGCGCACGGCCGAGGCGGACGCCCCGTTGCCCAGGTGCAGCACGATGACGTTGACCTCCCCGGGCGCCTTCCCCAGCAGCCTCGCGGTCTCCCGGGAGACGTAGGCGTGCGAGGTGCCGTGGAAGCCGTAGCGGCGGACGCGGTGCTCGTCGGCGGTCTTCACGTCGATCGCGTACCGGGCGGCCGACTCCGGCATCGTGGTGTGGAAGGAGGTGTCGAAGACGGCGACCTGCGGCAGGTCGGGGCGCAGCGTCATGGCCGTGCGGATGCCGGTGAGGTTGGCCGGGTTGTGCAGCGGCGCCACGGGGATCAGCCGCTCGATCTCGGCCAGCACCCGGTCGTCGATCACCGTCGGCTCGGTGAAGTGCATCCCGCCGTGCACCACCCGGTGGCCGATCGCGGCCAGCTCGGGGGAGTCCAGGCCCAGGCCGTCGGAGGCCAGCTCCTCCGCCATCGCCTTCAGGGCGGCCTCGTGGTCGGCGACCGGGCCGGTCCGCTCCCGGGGCTCCCCGCCCGGCGCGAGCGGGGTGTGCCGCACCAGGGAGGTCCGCTCGCCGATGCGCTCGATCAGCCCGGTGGCCAGCCGGCTGCTGTCACCCATGTCCAGCAGCTGGTACTTCACCGACGAGGAGCCGGAGTTGAGGACGAGGACACGGGAGGGGCTCACTGGGCGGCTGCCTTCTCGCTCGGGGCCGGGGACGTGACCGGTGACTGGGCCTGGATCGCCGTGATGGCGACGGTGTTGACGATGTCCTGGACCAGGGCGCCCCGGGACAGGTCGTTGACCGGCTTGCGCAGACCCTGGAGCACCGGGCCGACGGCGATCGCCCCGGCCGAGCGCTGCACGGCCTTGTAGGTGTTGTTGCCGGTGTTCAGGTCGGGGAAGATCAGCACGGTCGCCAGACCGGCGACCTCCGAGCCCGGCAGCTTGGTCGCCGCGACCGACGGCTCCACGGCCGCGTCGTACTGGATCGGCCCCTCGATCCGCAGATCGGGCCGGCGCGAGCGCACCAGTTCGGTGGCGGTGCGGACCTTGTCGACGTCGGCGCCGGAGCCGGAGGTGCCCGTGGAGTACGACAGCATCGCGATCCGCGGCTCCACCCCGAACCGCGCGGCGGTGACCGCCGACTGCACGGCGATGTCGGCGAGCTGCTCGGCGTCCGGGTCGGGGTTGACCGCGCAGTCGCCGTAGACGAGGACCTTGTCGGCCAGGCACATGAAGAAGACCGAGGAGACGATCCCCGCGTCCTCCCGCGTCTTGATGATCTCGAAGGCGGGCCGGATCGTCGCGGCCGTCGAGTGCACCGAACCCGACACCATGCCGTCGGCGAGGCCCTCCTGCACCATCAGGGTGCCGAAGTAGTTGACGTCGGAGACGACGTCGTAGGCCAGCTCCACGGTGACGCCCCGGTGGGCGCGCAGCGCCGCGTACTGCTCGGCGAAGGAGTCCCGCAGGGGAGAGGTCGCCGGGTCGATGAGCTGGGTGTCGCCGAGGTCGACGCCGAGGTCGGCGGCCTTCTTGCGGATCTGGTCGACGTCGCCGAGCAGGGTCAGCTCGCACACCCCCCGGCGCAGCAGCACCTCCGCCGCGTGCAGCACCCGCTCCTCGGTGCCCTCGGGGAGCACGACCCGGCGCAGGTCGGAGCGGGCCTGTTCGAGCAGCTTGTGCTCGAACATCATCGGGGTGACGCGGTCGCTGCTGGGCGCGGAGACCCGCTGGGTGAGCTCCGCGGTGTCGGCGTACCGCTCGAAGAGGCCCAGTGCCCGCTCCGCCTTGCGCGGGGTGGCCGCGTTCAGCTTGCCCTCCAGGGAGAAGAGCTGCTCCGCGGTGGGGAAGCTGGTGCCCGGCACGGAGAGCACCGGGGTGCCGGGGGCGAGCCGGTCGGCGAGGGTGAGGACGTGCTCGCCGGGCACCTCGTCCAGGGTGAGCAGCACCCCCGCTATCGGCGGGGTGCCGGAGCTGTGCGCGGCCAGCGCGCCGATGACCAGGTCGGCGCGGTCGCCCGGGGTGACCACCAGGCAGCCGGGGGAGAGCGCGGCGAGGAAGTTCGGCAGCGTCGCACCGCCGAAGACGAAGTCGAGCGCGTCGCGGGCGAGCCCGGAGTCGTCGCCGAGCACCACCTTCGCGCCGAGGGTGTGCGCGATCTGCGAGACGGTCGGGGCGGAGAGCGCCGGCTCGTCGGGGAACACGTAGCAGGGCACCGGAAGCCGGTTGGCGAGCCGCTCGGCGATCTCGTCGCGGTCCTCGCGGGCGACCCGGTTGACGGCCATGGCGAGCACGTCGCAGCCCAGGGTGGCGTAGGCGCGGTAGGCGTTGCGGGTCTCGGCGCGCACCGACTCGGCGGTCTGCCTGCGCCCGCCCACGACGCCGATCACCGAGGCGCCGAACTCGTTGGCGAGCCGCGCGTTCAGCGCCAGTTCGTCGGGGAACTGCGTGTCGGCGTAGTCGGTGCCCAGGACGAGGACGACGTCGTAGTCGCGGGCGACCCGGTGGAACCGGTCGACGAGGGTGGAGACGAGTTCGTCCGTGCCCTGCTCCGCCTGGAGGGCGGACGCCTCGTGGTAGTCGAGGCCGTAGACGGTCGCCGGGTCCTGGGTGAGCCGGTAGCGGGCCCGCAGCAGTTCGAAGAGGCGGTCCGGGCCGTCGTGCACCAGGGGACGGAACACGCCCACCCGGTCGACCTGCCGGGTCAGGAGCTCCATGACCCCGAGTTCGACGACCTGACGGCCGTCGCCGCGGTCGATGCCGGTCACGTACACGCTGCGGGTCACGCGTGCTCTCCGTTTCGTCGGGGGCCGCAAGAGTCAACGTCAAGGCCACAAAAATCGCCCACAGAGGTGAGCAGATCCCTCTTGACAATACCCTTGGCGCTGGCTAGGACGCCCGCCTGTCCGGCGTCGGCGTCGCGCTGGGGGGCATGAAACAATCGGGACTGGCTCACCCGGTATCGACACGGACCAGGAGACACAGCGCGATGCGTATCGGAGTTCTCACCGCAGGCGGCGACTGCCCCGGCCTGAACGCAGTGATCCGGTCGGTCGTGCATCGCGCGATCGACAACTACGGCGACGAGGTCATCGGCTTCGAGGACGGCTACTCGGGCCTGCTCGACGGCCGCTACCGCGCCCTCGACCTCGACGCGGTCAGCGGCATCCTGGCCCGGGGCGGGACCATACTGGGCTCCTCCCGGCTGGAGCGCGACCGGCTGCGCGAGGCCTGCGAGAACGCCTCGGACATGATCCGCGACTTCGGCATCGACGCGCTGATCCCGATCGGCGGCGAGGGCACGCTGACGGCCGCGCACATGCTGTCCGAGGCGGGCCTGCCGGTGGTCGGCGTCCCGAAGACGATCGACAACGACATCTCCTCCACCGACCGCACCTTCGGCTTCGACACCGCCGTCGGCGTCGCCACCGAGGCGATGGACCGCCTGAAGACCACCGCCGAGTCCCACCAGCGCGTGATGGTCGTCGAGGTCATGGGCCGGCACGCGGGCTGGATCGCCCTGGAGTCCGGCATGGCCGCCGGCGCCCACGGCATCTGCCTGCCCGAACGCCCCTTCGACCCTGCCCAGTTGGTGAAGATGGTCGAGGAACGCTTCGCCCGCGGCAAGAAGTTCGCGGTGATCTGCGTCGCCGAGGGCGCCCACCCGGCCGACGGCACCATGGACTACGGCAAGGGCGAGATCGACAAGTTCGGCCACGAGCGCTTCCTGGGCATCGGCACGGCGCTGGCGTACGAACTGGAGCGCCGCCTCGGCAAGGAGGCCAAGCCGGTCATCCTCGGCCACGTCCAGCGCGGCGGCGTGCCGACGGCGTACGACCGCGTCCTGGCCACCCGCTTCGGCTGGCACGCGGTGGAGGCGGCGCACCGGGGCGAGTTCGGGAACATGACCGCGCTGCGCGGCACGGACATCGTGATGGTGCCGCTCGCGGAGGCGGTCACCGAGCTGAAGACCGTCCCGGGCGACCGGATGGACGAGGCGGAGTCGGTCTTCTAGGCGGTACCGCCCGAGGGGCGGCCCCGCCCCGTCGAGCGGATGCCGTCGGCGAACCCGTCGGACGGCCGCTCAGTCCCCCGCGCCAGCAGCATGATGGGAGCGTTTCTCCAGGCGTGACGCCGCTCATACGGTGTTTCGACGGGAGAAACGCTCCCATCACCGAACGGTGGTGGGATTCGTCGACAGTGTCCCGTTCAGTGGTGGGGGCCACCTGCGCTCACTCACACCGTGATGACGCCGATCGAGGGCTGTCCCGGCAGGTCCAGGGCGGCGGCACACAGCTTCGGTATGTGTGATCTGTCGGACGTCACAAGGCGGACGGGCGGTGTGCACAGTGCCGCGGTGGCCACGACGACGGCGTCTACCAGACATTCGTGACCGTCCAGGCCGGTCGCGTCCAGGAGGCGGCCGGCCGTCTCGAGGACGCTGTCGTCGACGGCCCTGGTGTCCAACCGGGACAACAGGAACGCGAGGCGCTTGCCCTGCTGCCCCGAGCGCCGCACCTCGAGCGGCGTGAGAGCGGACAGCGCCACCCTGCGACCGTTCTGCTCGGCGGACTTGATCCGGGCTCGCATCCCGTCGTCACCGTCGACATACAGGAACAGGCCCTGGGGGTCCAGCACGAGAGTGCCTCCGGCCTGCACCCTGGCCTTGAGACGTTTGCTCACCACTCGGATTCCGCCCGCCTCATCGCCTCGTCGCTGACCGGCCCGAACTCGCGCTCGTCGGCCTCGACGGCCTCGCGCAGCTTGGCCATGGCAAGCCACTGCTCCAGCGCCTCGGAGACGACGGCCGAGAACCCGGACTTCCCGGTCCGAACCTCGACCTCCTTTATCAACGACTGCGGCAGGGAGACGGACCGCTTACCAGCCCGCTCCGGTGTGGGGGAGACGGCGTGAGAGCTCATGCCTGAAACGTAGCACCGCTGGTAGGAAAATTCCTCTTGCGAACTTTCGGGGCGAGAGGAGCGGCGTGTGGCAGGGGTGGTGCCGTTTCGTCCCGGGGTGCTGCCGTAGGGGCGGTGGTCAGAGCAGGTGGTCTGCCTTGCCTGCCTTGATGTCGCGGATGAGGGTGCGGAGGGCTTCGCGGGAGTCGGTGAGGTAGTGGTCCTCCTGGCCGGCGACGGCGATGTAGGCGTTGCCTCGGGGGTCGGTGCCTATGCGGAAGCAGTTGTTGCCCTCGGCGCAGAAGGGGTCTTCCCAGGTGATGTCGTTCATGGCGGCTAGGCTCGAGGGCCTGTCGGCACTCCCTTTGACCACAACTCTTCGGCATGTTCGGCGAACCGGGCGAACATGCCGGTACCGCCGAACTTCCGCAGGTGCAGCAGAGGTGAGTCGTGCCCGACCAGTCGGGCCAGGTGGGGCGTGACAAGCGCCTCGTCGTCGAAACGGAAGACCGACAGCGAGACGTGACTGGTCGCGTCGCCCGCCGCGGAGAAACGTGCTTCCAGGCCCTCGTGCGCACCGAGTTTGTCCAGGTGCTCAAGCGTGATCCGGATGCGCGTGGAAACGGTGAGGGCCACGTCTTCGATCTGCTCGCGGTCGCGCGTCGTCTCACCGTCGGGGTCGCCCAGCAGGAAACGCACGCGGCACCCGCTGTCGAGTTTCCGGCGCAGGGTCGACACGAACGCGGGCTGGTCGATCCAGAGGAAGTAGTTCGTGTACCCCGCGAAGAGGATGTCCGTCGTGGACTTCTCGACGAGTTCGGCCCAGACCGTCGACGGACAGGAGGACCGGTACGGGTAGGAATGGATGATCTCGCGGTCCCCGCCGGACTTGATCCGGTCCTTCACTGCTTTCGGCCACAGCATCTCTTCGTCAACTCCCAGAGCCTCGCAGGCGTCTTCCCGGTTCCTGGCGTGCGGGATCAGTTCGGCGTCCGCCACCCACCGTTCCACGGTCTTGCCGGAAACGCCCACCCGTACCGCTAACTGCCTGGGCGACAGATTGGCCGACTGCATAGCCGCTCTCAGTGCGCTGTTCAAGACTTCCCCCGAGGACGTTTGGGCGTTATTCCACGCTACCGCTGAAACGTCTCAGATGTATCCATAACTGCCCCGAAAGCTCCTTGAGGGCGCGTCAGCATGACGAGACGCAAGGACCCCGGCGACCGCGCGAACGGCCCCGGGGCATGGCCAACGCTTACGAGGAGCGTCGACGACCCATGCTTATCACGCAGTTGCTCGACTGGCTGAGAGCGATCCTGTTCGGACCGCGTACTTCCGGCAGGCACAGCCGACGCGCAGTGGCCTCCGCGGCGCCCCGGAGGGTGCAATTCCCTCTCTTCCCATGTGTGTTGGGTGCTCGACTGGTCACCGTGCATCGGCTCCACATGAAAGGGCGCCCGACGCCACCGCAGACGCGGGCGCAGTCGCTCCGTGACTGGGAGGCGGAGGAAGCCTGGGCGCCGGCGGGCGTACTTGTCCGGCCCTACGTGGCACATCTGGGCGTTTCGGCCAGGACCGGCCGCACGGACGCTCAGGCATGGGCGGGACCCTGGGTGAATTCCTGGGGTGATGCCCGGTGACGATGACGATCGAGGTCTACCGGATCAACCCGAGGACAGGCGTCCGTACTCAGATCCGGCCGTTGCGGACCGTCAAGCCTGCCGATGTACCGGAACTCTTCGACAGGTTTCCGCCCTGTGCCTGCCCGCGTTGCCGGGCGAGGACGGATGCGAGGCTGCGCGCCCAAGTGACGGAAGTGAACAGGCGGAGTCGGGGGGAACTGTGACGCGCTCGATCATCGAAGCGGCTGAATGGGCGCTGTCCGGAAACCGGCGAGGGTGCCCCGCAGGCCGTCTGTTCCGCCCTGTGCACGGCGTGCGGGGCAGAGGCGCCGGCGTCGGACGACTCTTCTGAGCCAGTGGAGGTCTGGGTGCTGAAACACACGGGTCTGAATCCGGCCCATCGGCAGTTCAAGGCCATGGTCGAGACCTATTGGCGGGTGACTCCGGCGGAGGGCAACCCTTACCGGGAGCTTGACGCCTGAGTACACCCGGAGGTACGCGGGGGTGGGCTCGGGTGGGGAGTCATTCCGGTTGTTCGGCTGCCCAGGCGCGGGCTTGGGCGGCTTCGGCGAGGGCGTTGGCGCGGGTGTAGGCGTCGGCGGCCTGGAGGTAGGCGGCGCGGGCGTCGACGGGGCGGTGGATGGTCCTGTAAACGTGGGCCAGGTTGCGAAGGGTCTGTCCCTCGCCGTACCAGTCCTCGAACTCCCTGAAGATCTCCAGACCCTTGCCGTAAGCCTCGATCGTCTCCTCCACCCGGCCCGCAGCTCGCAGAGCGTTACCGAGGTTGTGCCAGGCCCGACCCTCGCCGTGGCGGTCTCCGGCGGCTTGCAACCGGTCGCGGGCCCGGGTGTGGGCGTCGATCGCCTCCCTGGTCCGGCCCGCCTCCTGCAGGGCGTTGCCGAGGTTGTTCCACGCCATGCCCTCGCGGTGGCGGTCTCCGACGGCCTGGTACAGGTCCCGGGCCCAGGCGTGGGCGTCGATCGCCTCCTCCGCCCGGCCCGCAGCGCGCAGGGCGTTGCCGAGGTTGCCCCACGTTATAGCCTCGTCGTGGAGTTCTCCGGTGGCTTGGTACTGGTAGCGGGCCTGGCTGTGGGCGTCGATCGCCTCCTCCGCCCGGCCCGCCACCAGCAGGGCGTTGCCGAGGCTGTTCCACGCGTTGGCCTCGTTCAGTTGGTCCCCGGAAAGCAATGCTGCATCGAGTGCAGCTTTCGCAACGGCGATCAGGTCATCGAAGTACCGCCGCCAGTCCAGGTACTCCCCCAGGCGCTCGGCCAGCCGCATTGCCGTGTCCGCGAACCGCTCCTCCCGCCCCCACCCCACCGCTGCGACCAGAACCGCACGCTCCGCGTCCAGCCACGTCAATGCTTCCCTCCGGCCCCCGAACCGTTCCGGCACCGGCTTTCCCGGCAGCCACCGCAACCGGTCATCGGCCGCAGCCGCCCACTGCGCGTAGAACTCCAGCACCCGCTCCCTCGCAGCTTCCCCCTCCTCCCACAACCTCGCATCCCCCGCCGCCACACCCGCCCCGAACACCCGCACCAAGTCATGCAACCGCCACCGCATGGCGGAAGCCGTCCCGTTGCCAGCACCCACTGGCTTGACGAGCCCCCGGGCAGCCAGATCCTCCAGCAGTGACAACACGGAACTGGTGTCGAGGTCGGCGAGAGCGGCGATCGCCTCCGTGCCGGTCTCCGCGCCCGGCGCGAGGCAGAGCAGGCGCAGCAGCCGGGCATGGTCGGGTGGCAGTCGGCGGTAGGAGGTCTCCAGAACAGGGCGCAGGACAAGTGAGCGTCCGTACAGGTCGGTTCCGGGACTGCCGTGGTCGAGGACGGTGGTCGCGTCCCCGGTCTCCCGGATCTCGGCCACCAGAGAAGCGATGCCCCTATGGCGACGCCGACGCAGCATGCCCGCCGCGATCTGGAGGGCCAGGGGCAGATGACCACAGAGATCGGCCAGTTCGCGCAGTGCGTCGGGTTCACGCGCCGGGCGGTCGTCCCGTTCGTCGGTGTCGCGCAGGGCATGGGCCACGAGGGCGACGGAGTCGTCCGGGGCGAGCGTTTCCAGGTCGATCAGGCGTACCGGGAGGGCGTCGGGGCGGTCCCGGGAGGTGATGAGCACCCGGTGGTGGTCCGTGCCGTGCAGGAGGGGCAGGTACTGGGGGGGGCGGGAGGAGCGGTTCGCGGGCGTGGCGGTGCGGCTGGCCCAGTGTCTGGGGGAGTATCTGGCCTGGCGGCGGTACTTTGACGACTTGATCGCCGTCGCGGAGGCGGCGCGTGAAGCCGCCCGCCTTGCTGGAGACCGGCTGAGCGAGGCCATCGCGTGGGACCACCTCGGCAACGCTCTACGTGAGGCGGGCCAGGCGAGGAAGGCGATCGACGCCCTCACCCGGGCCCGTGACCTGTACCAGGCCACTGGAGATCGCCACGACGAGGCCATTGTGTGGAACAACCTCGGCAACGCGCTGCGCGAGGCAGGCCGGGTGGAGGAGGCGATCGACGTCCTCACCTGGGCTCGTGACCTGTCTCAGACTGCCGGAGATTACCACCGCGAAGCCAGGGCGTTGAACAACCTCGGCCTCGCCTTGCACGAGGTGGGTCGGGTGAAAGAGGCGATCGACGCCCTCACCCGGGCCCGTAACCTGTACAAGGTCACCGGAGATCGCCACGAGGAAGCCATCGTATGGCACAACCTCGGCCTCGCCCTGCACAAGGCGGGCCGGGTGGAGAAGGCGATCAAGGCGTACGGCAGGTCCCTGAAGTGCCGCCGGGGATTCGATGACTGGTACGGCGAGGGGCAGACCCTCAGCAACCTGGCCGCCGCTCATGGGGCTGCTCGCCGCCCCGTCGAGGCCCGCACCGCCTACCTCCAGTCCGCCAACGCCTACACCCGCGCCAACGCCCCCACCGAAGCCGCCGAAGCCCGCACCCGCGCCGCCGTCCTGGACACCCCGCCCCCTAACGCCCCTTCTCGACTCCCCGAACCCACCGATACACCAACTCCGGCCGCCCCACCTGCCCGTAAACCGGAGCCCGCCCGGCCCTCCCCGCTTCCACCAGGTGCTCCAGGTACCGCCGGGCCGTGATCCGGGAGATCCCCACCGCCTCGGAGACCCCCGCCGCGGTCAGCCCGTCCTCGACCTCCCGCAGTGCCCCCGTCACCCGCTCCAGCGTCGGTGCGCTCAGTCCCTTCGGCAGCGCGGCGGGACCGGGGGCGCGCAGGGCCGCCAGCGCCCTGTCCACCTCGTCCTGCCCGCTGGCCTCGCCCACCGCCGCGTGGAACTCGGCGTACCGCAGCAGCCGGTCCCGCAGGGTCGCGAACGTGAACGGTTTCAGCACGTACTGCACCACCCCGAGCGACACCCCCTCGCGCACCACCGCGAGGTCCCGGGCGGAGGTCACCGCGATCACGTCGGCGTGGTGGCCCGCCGCCCGCAGGGAGCGGGCCAGCTGGAGGCCGTGCACGTCGGGCAGGTGCAGGTCGAGCAGGAGCAGGTCGACGGGGGTGCGCTCCAGAGCCCGGCGGGCCTCCGCGCCGGTGTGCGCCTTGCCGACCGCGACGAACCCGGGCACCCGGCCGACGTACATCACATGGGCGTCGGCGGCGACCGGGTCGTCCTCGACGACCAGCACCCTGATGGGCTGCCCCGCGGTCATACGGCACCTCCCGCGGCCGCGGCCCTGCCGAGCGGCAGCCGCACCTCGAACACCGCGCCGCCCTCCTCCCCGGAGGCCACCGACAGCGCCCCGCCGTGCCGCGTCACCGCCTGCCGGACGAGCGCCAGGCCCAGGCCCCGCCCGCCGGGGCCGGACGGCTTGGTGGTGAAGCCGCGCCGGAAGACCTCCTCCGCCCGCTCCGGGTCCACCCCGGGGCCGGTGTCGGACACCCGCAGGATCAGCCGCGAGGGGTCCGCGGTCAGCGCCGTCACCGTCACCCGGGGCCGCACCCCGCCCTGTGCCGCGTCCACGGCGTTGTCGATCAGGTTGCCGAGGATGGTCACCAGGTCCCGGGCGGGCAGGGAGTCCGGCAGCAGACCGTCGTCCAGACGGCTGTCGGGCGACACCACGAGCTCCACGCCCCGCTCGTTGGCCTGGGCCGTCTTGCCCAGCAGCAGCGCCGCGAGCACCGGCTCGCTCACCGCGGCCACCACCTGGTCGGTGAGCGCCTGCGCCAGCTCCAGCTCGGCCGTCGCGAAGTCCACGGCCTCCTCGGCCCGGCCCAGCTCGATCAGCGAGACCACGGTGTGCAGCCGGTTCGCCGCCTCGTGCGCCTGCGACCGCAGAGCCTGGGTGAAACCGCGCTCGGAGTCCAGCTCACCCATCAGTGACTGCAGCTCGGTCACGTCCCTCAGGGTCACCACCGTGCCGCGCCGCTGGCCTCCGGTGACCGGCGAGGTGTTCACCACCAGCACCCGGTCCGCCGTCAGGTGCACCTCGTCCACCCGGGGCTCCGAGGCGAGCAGCGCACCCGTCAGCGGCGCCGGAAGGTCCAGCTCCGTGACCGGCCTGCTCACCACGTCCTCCTCCTGGTCCACGCCCAGCAGCTCCCGGCCGCCGTCGTTGATCAGCGCCACCCTGTACTGCCCGTCCAGCATCAGCAGCCCCTCGCGCACGGCGTGCAGCGCGGCCTGATGGTAGTCGTGCATGTGGCTGAGCTCGGTCGCGTTCATTCCGTGGGTGTGACGCCGCAGCCGGGCGTTGATGACGTACGTGCCGACCGCGCCGAGTGCGAGGGCGCCGGCCGCGACGCCGAGCAGCGCGGTGAGCTGCTCCTGGACGCGCTGGCTGATCTCCTCGACCCGTATGCCGGCGCTGACCAGCCCGACGATCCGCTCGCCGTCCAGGACCGGGGTGACCGCGCGGACCGAGGGACCGAGGGTGCCGGTGTAGGTCTCGGTGAAGGTGCGGCCCTCCAGCGCCGGGGCGGTGTGGCCCCGGAAGGCCAGGCCGATCTGGGCCGGGTCGGGATGCGTCCAGCGGATGCCCCGCGGGTCCATGATCGTCACGAAGTCGACGTCGGCGTCGCGCACCACGGCCAGCGCGTACGGCTGGAGCTCCGCCGACGGGTCGGGCGTACGGATCGCCTCCCGCACGGACGGGGAGTCGGCGACCGACAGGGCCACCGAGGTGGCCTGGCGGCCCGCCGCATCCTCGGCCTGGCCGCGGTCGCTGACGTAGCTGAACAGCGCGTACCCGGCCACGACGACCGCGATGAGCACGGCCTGCATGGCGAAGAGCTGGCCCGCGAGGGAGCGGGGCAGGGGGAGGGTGGGGCGCATCCCGACAGTCTGCCTCGCGGTTCCGCGATGAACTAAATGAACGGAAGGGTGACCGCACTCACAGGGCGCGGCATAGTCACGGCGTTCCCCCAGGGCCGGACGGGCCCTGACCCCCCATCCCCCGGACGTGAGCCGCACGCCGGTGATGCCGACGAAGACGTCAAGGAGGGCCGCCGTGACCAGCACTGCCGCTCCGGCACCTGCCGCACCCAAAGCCAAGCGGGACCGCACGCACTATCTCTACATCGCGGTGATCGTCGCGGTCGCCCTCGGAATCACCGTCGGTCTGATCGCTCCCGATTTCGCGGTCGAGCTGAAGCCGATCGGCACCGGGTTCGTGAACCTGATCAAGATGATGATCTCGCCGATCATCTTCTGCACCATCGTGCTGGGCATCGGGTCGGTGCGGAAGGCCGCCAAGGTCGGCGCGGTCGGCGGCATCGCCCTCGGCTACTTCATGGTGATGTCGGTCGTCGCGCTCGGCATCGGCCTGGTCGTCGGCAACATCCTGGACCCGGGTACGGGTCTCGCGGTGACCGACGCGGTCAAGGAGACGGGCCAGGCCCAGGTCGACGCCGAGGCCAAGTCCACCACCGACTTCCTGCTCGGCATCATCCCGACCACGATCGTGTCCGCCTTCACCCAGGGCGAGGTCCTGCAGACCCTGCTGATCGCCCTGCTGTGCGGCTTCGCGCTGCAGGCCATGGGCAAGGCCGGCCAGCCGGTCCTGCGCGGCATCGAGCACATCCAGCGGCTCGTCTTCCGGGTCCTCGCCATGATCATGTGGGCCGCCCCGATCGGTGCCTTCGGCGCCATGGCCGCCGTCACCGGTGCCTCGGGCGTGGACGCCCTGAAGAGCCTCGCGGTGCTGATGCTCGGCTTCTACATCACCTGCGTGCTGTTCATCTTCGTGGTGCTCGGCGCGATGCTGCGGATCGTCGCGGGGCTGAACGTCCTGTCGCTGTTCAAGTACCTGGGCCGCGAGTTCCTGCTGATCCTGTCGACCTCCTCCTCGGAGTCCGCGCTGCCGCGCCTCATCGCGAAGATGGAGCACCTCGGTGTCAGCAAGCCGGTCGTCGGCATCACCGTGCCCACCGGCTACTCCTTCAACCTCGACGGCACCATGATCTACATGACCATGGCCTCGCTGTTCATCGCCGACGCCCTGGGCACGCCGATGTCGGTCGGTGAGCAGATCCCGCTGCTGCTCTTCCTGCTGGTCGCCTCCAAGGGTGCCGCCGGTGTCTCCGGCGCCGGCCTCGCGACGCTGGCCGGCGGACTGCAGTCGCACAAGCCGGCCCTGGTGGACGGCATCGGCCTCATCGTCGGCATCGACCGCCTGATGAGCGAGGCGCGCGCGCTGACCAACTTCGCCGGCAACGCCATCGCCACGGTGCTGATCGGCACCTGGACCAAGGAGATCGACAAGGACCGGGTGGCCGACGTCCTCGCCGGCCGCGCGCCCTTCGACGAGACGACGCTGCTGGACGACCACGGCGGCGGCGGCGACTCCGAGGAGCCCCGCGCCGAGCTGCCCGGCAGGAGCAGCGAGAAGGAGCTGGCCAAGGCCTGACGGCCGGTGTCACTCCCCGCACACTCCGGGCGGCCGGGTACTCCCCCGTAGCCCAGCCGCCCGGTCCTGGAGGCCCCTGCCCTTGCCGGGACCTCCACCACCGCCGAGCGGCCGGTTCCCACCCCCGTGGGCCCGGCCGCTCGGTTCGTTCCCGCCTTCCGGCCGCCCTTGCCCTGACGCCGACGTCAAGGCCTACGTTCGTACGCATGCGAATCGGCGAGCTGGCCGCACGGGCCGGGACCACCACGCGGACGCTGCGGTACTACGAATCCCGTGGGCTGCTGCCCGCGCGGCGGACGGCCAACGGCCACCGGACGTACGACGAGGGCGACCTGAAGCTGCTGCGGCAGATCCGCACGCTCCAGGACTTCGGGTTCGACCTGGAGGAGACCCGGCCCTTCGTGGAGTGCCTGCGGGCCGGCCACCCCGAGGGCGACGCGTGTCCCGCCTCGCTCCAGGTCTACCGGCGCAAGCTCGACGAGCTCGACGCGCTCATCGGGGAGCTGCGGACGGTGCGGGCCGAGGTGGGACACCAGCTGGCGCGGGCTGAGGCGGCGATGCGCGGACTGGCGGCCGGTGCAGCGGTTCCGGGCGGTCCGGAACCGGCGTGCGAACTGGGAGGGGAACCGCGGTGAGGAATGTACCCGAAGTGAGTGATGCCGATTTCGCCACGGAGGTGATCGGGTCGCGGCTGCCGGTGCTGGTGGAGTTCACGGCCGACTGGTGCCCGCCGTGCCGGCAGATGGCGCCGGTGCTGGGCGCGCTGGCGGCGGAGGAGGAGGGCCGGCTGAAGGTGGTGCAGGTGAACGTGGACGCCAATCCGGACACGACCCACGCGTACAAGGTGCTGTCGATGCCGACCTTCATCGTGTTCCGTGACGGGGAGCCGCTGCGCTCGATGGTGGGGACGAGGCCCAAACGGAGGCTGCTCGAGGAGCTGGCGGACGTGCTCTGACCTGCGGACCGGTCGTCGGCGGACACAAAGGAACCCCCGGGCAATTGCGCTCGGGGGTTTTCCCTGCGTATATTCATTGATTCGCGACTTCGGAAAGGCGAGTCGCGGTGAAGTTCAGTGAGCACAGTATATCCGGGCGGGAGTGCAATTGTCAAACACCGAATTTCCGGACGATGAATTGCGGCAGGAACAGGAATTCATCGACGGACTGTACGCACGCGTGGACGTCCTGCGCGGCGACGCCGAGGACTCCGTCACGGACGCGCTCGCCCAGGGCCACACCCCCCGGCAGGCCAGGCTGGAGCGGGACATCCTCGTCGCCGAGCGCTCCGGGCTGCTCGCCGCGCTGAACGCGGTGGACGGCTCCCTCTGCTTCGGCCGGATCGACCTCGCCTCCGGCGCGACCCACCACATCGGCCGCATCGGCCTGCGCGCCGACGACGCCGAGCGCACGCCCGTCCTCATCGACTGGCGCGCCGACGTGGCCCGCCCGTTCTACCTGGCCACCGGCCACACCACGATGGGCCTGAGGCGCCGCCGCCACATCGCCACCGAGGGGCGGCGGGTCACCGCCCTGCACGACGAGATCCTCGACCTCGGTGACGAGACCCGCACCGGCCACGAGGACCCCACCGGCGACGCCGTCCTGCTCGCCGCCCTCGACTCCGCGCGCACCGGCCGCATGGGCGACATCGTGCGCACCATCCAGGCCGACCAGGACCGCATCATCCGCGCCCCGCACCGGGGGGTCATGGTCGTCGAGGGCGGCCCCGGCACGGGCAAGACCGCCGTCGCCCTGCACCGCGCCGCCTACCTCCTCTACGAGCACCGCGAGCTGCTGGCCCGCCGCGCCGTCCTGATCGTCGGCCCCAACCCGGCGTTCCTCGGCTACATCGGCGAGGTGCTGCCCAGCCTCGGCGAGACCGGCGTACTCCTGGCGACCGTCGGCGAGCTGTACCCCGGGGTGCGGACCACCCGTACGGACACCCCGGCGGCGGCCACCGTCAAGGGCCGCGCCGACATGGCGGACGTCCTCGCCGACCTCGTACGCGACCGGCAGACGCTGCCCGACCCGGTGATCGCGATCGAGCACGACCGCGAGGTCCTCCTGCTCGACGACGGACTGGTCAACGTCGCCCGCGAGCGCACCCGCGCCACCGGGCTGCCGCACAACGTGGCCCGTGAGCACTTCGAGGGCCACGTCCTCAACGCGCTCACCGACATGGTCGCCGAACGCATCGGCACCGACCCCTATGACGGCTCCAACCTGCTCGACCCCAGTGACATCACCCAGATCCGCGACGAACTCGCCGAGAACCCCGAGGTCTGGTCGGCCGTCGACCGGCTGTGGCCGCGCCTCACTCCCGAACGCCTGGTCGCCGACTTCCTCGCCGCCCCCGAGGGGTACCTCTGCGACGAGGACGCCGCCGCGGTCCGCCGCCCGGTCACCCGGCACTGGACCGTCTCCGACGTGCCCCTGCTCGACGAGGCCGCCGAGCTCCTCGGCGAGGACGACCGGCTCGCCCGGGAGCGGGCCGAACGCCGGCGGCAGACGCAGATCGCCTTCGCCCAGGGCGTCCTCGACGTCTCCTACGCCTCGCGGACCTTCGAGTTCGAGGACAAGGAGGACGACGACCCCGACTCCTCGGAGGTGCTGTCCGCGCACGACATCATCGACGCCGAACGCTTCGCCGAGCGGCACGAGGAGGAGGACCACCGCAGTGCCGCCGAACGTGCCGCGGCCGACCGCACCTGGGCGTTCGGGCACATCATCGTCGACGAGGCGCAGGAACTGTCCCCGATGGCGTGGCGGCTGCTGATGCGGCGCAGCCCCACCCGCTCCATGACCCTGGTCGGCGACCCGGCGCAGACCTCGGAGGCGGGCGGCGTCGGCTCCTGGGAGGACATCCTCACCCCGTACGTCGCCGATCGCTGGGAGCACACCCGGCTGGGCGTCAACTACCGCACCCCTGCCGAGATCATGGACGTGGCCGCCGCGGTCGTGCGCGCCGGGCACCCCGCCTTCGAGCCGCCCGGATCGGTGCGCGCCACGGGTGTACGGCCCTGGGCCCGCGCCACCGGCGACCTGCCGGCCGCCGTCGCCGAGGCCGTCGCCGAACTCACCCCCGACGAGGGCCGCCTCGCCGTCATCGCCCCGCGCGAACTGCACCGCCCGCTGGCGGCCCGGCTGGACGGGGTGACGGCCGGCGCCGAACCGGACCTGACGCACGACGTCGTCCTGCTCGACCCGCGCCAGGCCAAGGGGCTGGAGTTCGACTCGGTCCTGGTGGTCGAACCGGGCCGCTACGGCACCAGCGACCTGTACGTGGCGCTCACCCGTGCCACGCAGCGGCTCGGCGTCCTGCACACCGGGCCGCTGCCGGAGCCGCTGGCCGCCGCCCTGGACTGAGCGGCGGCGCTCAGGCCGGGCGCAGCCACACCGTCGCCAGGGGCGGCAGGGTCAGCCGGATGCTCGCCGGGTGACCGTGCCACCCCTGCGGCTCCGGCTTGACCGGGTCGGGGGTGGTGACGTCACCGCCCCCGTAGCGCCCGGCGTCGGTGTTCACCACCTCATGCCAGGCCGGCACGTCGTCGGGGACCCCGATCCGGTAGTCCTGCCGCACCACCGGCGCGAAGTGCGACACGTCGAGCAGGGGGGAGCCGTCGGAGTCGTACCGCAGGAAGGCGAACACGTTGTCCTCGGCCGCGTCCCCGGTCACCCACCGGAAACCGGACGGGTCGGTGTCACCCTGCCAGAGCGCCGGGGTCTGCCCGTACACGGTGTTGAGGTCGCGCACCAGGTCGCGCACCCCGCGGTGGTCTGCCTCGGCGCCGTAGTGCGGGTCCAGCAGCCACCAGTCCGGGCCGTGCACCTCCGACCACTCCGCGCCCTGCGCGAACTCCTGGCCCATGAAGAGGAGTTGTTTGCCGGGGTGGGCCCACATGAAGGCCAGGTAGGCGCGCAGGTTCGCGCGCTGCTGCCACCAGTCGCCGGGCATCTTCGACACCAGGGACCCCTTGCCGTGCACCACCTCGTCGTGGGAGATCGGCAGCACGTAGTTCTCGCTGTAGGCGTAGACCATCGAGAACGTCATCTCGCCGTGGTGGTAGCGGCGGTGGACCGGTTCGTGGCTCATGTACTCGAGCGAGTCGTGCATCCAGCCCATGTTCCACTTCAGCCCGAACCCCAGCCCCCCGAAACCGCTGGGGCCCCGGTGGTGGGTGGCCCGGGTGACGCCGTCCCAGGCGGTGGACTCCTCCGCGATCGTCACGACCCCCGGCACCCTGCGGTACAGGGTGGCGTTCATCTCCTGGAGGAACGCCACCGCGTCCAGGTTCTCCCGGCCGCCGTGCTCGTTCGGCGTCCACTGGCCCGGCTCGCGCGAGTAGTCGAGGTAGAGCATCGAGGCGACCGCGTCGACGCGCAGCCCGTCGATGTGGAACTCCTCGCACCAGTAGAGGGCGTTGGCGACGAGGAAGTTGCGCACCTCGCGCCGCCCGAAGTCGAACTCCAGGGTTCCCCAGTCGGGGTGGGCGGCCCGCAGCGGGTCCTCGTGCTCGTACAGCGGGCGCCCGTCGAACTCGGCCAGCGCCCACTCGTCGCGCGGGAAGTGCGCGGGCACCCAGTCCATGATCACGCCGATGCCGGCCCGGTGCAGGGCGTCGACCAGGTACCGGAAGTCGTCCGGGGTGCCGAGGCGGGCGGTGGGCGCGTAGAACCCGGTGACCTGGTAGCCCCAGGAGCCGCCGAAGGGATGCTCGGCGACCGGCATCAGCTCCACGTGCGTGAAGCCGAGGTCCTTCACGTACGCGGGGAGCTGGTCCGCGAGCCGGCGGTAGGTCAGTCCCGGCCGCCAGGAGGGAAGGTGCACCTCGTAGACGGACAACGGCGCCCGGTGGGCGGGTACGCCGGCCCTGCGCTCCAGCCACTCGGCGTCGCCCCACTCGTACGCCGAGGAGGTGATGACGGACGAGGTGGCGGGCGGGACCTCGGTCCGGCGGGCCAGCGGATCGGCGCGCAGGGTCTTCGAGCCGTCGGGACGGGTGATCTCGAACTTGTACAGCTCCCCCTCGCCGATGCCCGGCACGAACAGCTCCCACACCCCGGTCGCGCCCAGCGACCGCATGGGGAAGCCGGTGCCGTCCCAGAAGTTGAACGAGCCCGCCACCCGCACCCCGCGCGCGTTCGGCGCCCACACCGAGAACCGGGTGCCCGTGACACCCTGGTGGGTCATCGGGTGCGCGCCGAGCACCGTCCACAGCTCCTCGTGGCGGCCCTCGCCGATCAGGTGCAGATCGAGCTCACCGAGCGTGGGCAGGAAGCGGTAGGCGTCCTCCGTCTCCTGCACCGTCCCCTCGTACGTCACGAGCAGCCGGTAGGCCGGTACCTCGCGCAGCGGCAGCAGTCCGGAGAAGAAGCCGTCCCCGTCGTCGTGCAGCTCGACGGTCACACCGCCGGAGACGACGCTCACCGCCCGGGCGTAGGGACGGAACGCCCGGAAGACGACCCCGCCGGGCACCGGGTGCGCGCCGAGCAGCGAGTGCGGGGCGTGGTGGGTGCCGTCCAGCAGCCGCTCCCGGTCGGCGGCGTCCAGGGCGGGGGAGACGGCGATCTCCAGATCCATCTCGGGCGGGACGGGCGGGACGGGCGAGGGGGCGGTGGTGTCCCGCAGGGTCCTCGCCTGCGGGGCCTTCTTTCCGGCCTTCCCTGCGGTCTTCGCCGCGCCCTCCTTTCCCGCGCCCTTCGCCGAGGTCTTGGCCGAGGTCTTCTCCACCGCCTTCTTCGCGGCCTTCTTCACCGCGGCCTTCTTCACCGCCGACTTCTCGGTCGCCGCCTTCTTGGCCGTGGCCTTGGCCGCCGCGGCCGTCTTCTTCGCGGGGACCTTCTTCGCGCTGGCCTTCTTCACGGCTGCCTTCTTCCGCGCGGGCGCCGGTGGCTCGGTGCGCCGCTGGTCGGCCGGCTGCTCCGGATGCGAACCGCTGGACGTGGGGCGGGGGGTCACGGGCGAAGCCTCCTGGGCGAAGGTCGGAGTGGGGTCAGATCCGGTCGGGCGACGCCAGCCGGTGCGCGGCGGCCAGCGGCACGGGGAGCCAGTCGGGGCGGTGCCGGGCCTCGTAGACCGCCTCGTAGACCGCCTTGTCGGTCTCGTACGCGCGCAGCAGCACCGGCTCGGTGCGCGGATCACGGCCCGCGGCCTCCGCGTACCCGGCGCAGTACGCCGCCCGGCAGTGCGTGGCCCAGTCCGGCTGCGGCGGGTCCGCCGAACGGGCCGCGTAGTCGAAGGACCGCAGCATGCCGGCGACGTCCCGCACCGCCGGCTGCGGCATCCGCCGCTCCGCCAGCGGCCGGGCCGGTTCGCCCTCGAAGTCGATCAGCGACCACTCCCCGGCCGGGGAGCGCAGGCACTGCCCGAGGTGGAGGTCGCCGTGCACCCGCTGCGCGGTCCAGGCGCGTCCCCCGGCGGCCAGGTCGTCCAGCGCCGTGTACGCGGAGCGCAGCCCGTCCGCGTACGGCCGCAGCGCGGGCACCGCGTGCACGGCGGCCTCCAGCCGCTCGGTCATGCCGTCGACCAGGGAGCGCATCTGGGCGTGGCCCAGGGTGACCGTGGGCAGCGCGCGGGCCAGCGCGGTGTGCACCTCGGCGGTGGCCCGGCCGAGCGCCCGCGCCTCGGCGATGAAGTCCTCGCCCTTGGCCAGCTCCCGCAGCGCCAGTTCCCAGCCGTCCGTCGCGCCCTGCACGAACGGCTGGAGCACCCCCAGGACGTACGGTTGGGCCGCGGGCGGCCGGCCGGACGGCTCGTCGGGGTCCGCGACCAGCCAGGCCGTCGGCGGGGGCACCCGGGGACAGCCCTCGCGGGCCAGCGCCAGCGGCAGCTCCAGGTCGGGATTGACCCCGGGCACGATCCGGCGCAACAGTTTCAGGATGAACGTATCGCCGTAGACGACCGACGAATTCGACTGCTCGGCCGTCATCAGGCGCGGGACCAGCCCGGAGCGGATCTCCTGGCGCGGGTCGCGCTCGAAACGAAGCCCGCCGATCCGGGCCTGGGTGCGCAGGGCCTCCAGGAGCAGTTCGGCGGGCCGGGTGTCGTGCAGGGCCTCGTAGACCGTCCGTCCGGCCAGCGGGCCCCGCGTCACATGACCGATCAGCGCGGGCGCGAGCCGGGGCGGCAGCGCCTCGCGCACGCCTATCAGCAACTGGTAGCAGTCGCCGGGCCGGTCCTGCCCGGTGTGCCCCGGCTGGAGCGGCTGGTGGGCGCGCACCAGCAGGTGGTACAGGCCCAGGTTGGCGGTGGGCGGCAGCAGCTCGGTGGCCGCGACCAGGGCGAACCCGGTGACCGGCCTGCCTTTGCCCGCGAACCAGCGCTGCCGCGGCAGCCACTCCCTCAGCAGCGGATCCAGTGACGCAAGGAGGCCGGGTGGTGTCGTGACGGTGCGTGTGACGGCTTCCGACATGGCGTCGCGTCCTCTCCCCTCTTTTCGGCGCGCCGCACGGGGCGCCGCCGGTGGGCGGGGTGTTACTGATGCGTGCCCCGGGCGGGCCGGTGAAAACCGACCCGCCCCGCATTTACGCGGCGTCCTTGCGGAGCCGGAACCAGTAGAAGCCGTGGCCCCCGAGGGTCAGCAGGTACGGCAGCTCGCCGACGGCCGGGAACCGCACCCCGCCGAACAGTTCGACGG